>JAJEIY010000002.1 GCA_022828085.1 Acidobacteriota bacterium
TGTGGTACTCCGTGCCCCAGCCGGCGTGGGTGGCGTACACCGTGGTGCTCGGGTAGGTGTTCCACGGAGCGGCGTAGAGGCCGAAGCCGATCTCGTGCGAGCCTGCGGCGTTGTCCACGTAGCGGGTCATGTCGGCCCGCAACAGGATCAGTTGCGCCGGCCGATCGGTGCCGTTCGGGGTCCCGGCGGCGGCGATCCGGCCGCCACGCGCGATCGTCCCACTGTCGTTCACCGAGTACCCACCGTGGATCTCCACGTAGAGCGGCAGGCTGTCCAACTGGTTCTGGATGTCCAGCGGAACCTGCGATGCCTTGTCGTTGTAGGAGGCGGTGAACTGACCCGTGGTGGAATCACCGAACACCGAAGTCAGCTTGCCGCCGATCAGATTGCCGCCGGTCTGCACCGTAAGGCGTCCCGCGAGGTCGTACTCGCGGTTGGAGGTGTTCTCGACGGTGTCGCCCTGGTAGTAGAGGTTCAACTCATGGCCCGGGTTGAGCTGCGCGCTGATCTTCACGTAGGGCTGGTGGCTCTTCGTGGTGTTGTTGAACTCGGAGTAGGTCGGCGCCGTGCCGGTGGTCCCGAGGGACAGGCCGGAAAGGGCGTTCAGCCGCTGGATGTCGGTGGCGCCCCGGCTGATCCGGGCGGCGAGGTCGGCGTAGCGGTAGGAGGCGAAGAACCACGCCCGGTCCTGCATGATCGGGCCGCCGAGAGAAAAGTCCGCCTGGTTCACCAGGTGCGCAGTCGGAGTGCCGGCTGCTGCCGGGCGTCCCTCCGGCGGGTTGTATGCCCCAAGCGACTGGAACATGGACTTCTCCGAGGCAAACGGATCAAAGCCGCTCGGCAACTCGTTGTCGCCAAAGAAGCCGCCGAGGCCTTCGTCGTCCCCGGTTCCCCAGTCGAAGTCCTGGTAGTCGTACGCTGCCGAAGCGGTGAGGTCGTTACCGCCGCTCCGGGTCACCACGTTGATGATGAGGCCGGTTCCCATCGGGTCCTTGGCCTCGGCGCCGCCGGTCTTCACCGACATGTCTTCCATCATGTCGGCGTTCATCCCGACGTAGGTGACCTGCGCGTCGGTGTAGCCGGCCGCCGCCATGCCCTCGAGTTGGATCACGTGGGCGAAGTGCTCGGTGGCGTGGCCGAAATAGACCATCCGGCCGGAACCGTCGTCGAAGGGACGCGCGTTCACGCCGGGGGTCATCTCGAGGAAGTCGCTCCAGTTGCCGCGGGCCTGGATGGGCAGGTCGCGCTGGAGGTCGCCCTCGATGGTCAGGATGTTGCCGGGACGCGAGATCTCGAGCATCGGCGTCTCGGCGGTCACCGTGACCGTCTCCTGAACGCTGCTGATCGACATCACCGGGTCCACCCCGATGTTCGTGCTGGCCCGCACCAGGATGCCTTCCTGACGATAGGTCGCAAAGCCCGACAGCGACGCCTCGATGACGAATTCGCCGGCCGGCAGGTTGAGCAGCCGGTAGCCGCCCTGGCCGTCGGTGACGGCGGTCGCGGGGCTGATGAGCGCCGGGCTCGTGGCGGTGATCGTGACTCCAGGAAGCACGGCGCCCGAGTCATCGGTGACCGTGCCGCGGATGCTGGAGTCTCCGCCCTGTCCGAACGCGAGGGCCGGAAGGACGAGGGACGCCGCAAGGAGCAGCGCGAAAGTGGACTTCCGCATGGTTCCTCCTCTATTGAGGTGTCTGAGATTTCAGGGATGCGGCCCGACGGCGCCGGTTCCGCGGTAGAAAGTACAAGCGCGACAAACAGGCAACGATTATGCCATGCTTCCGACGCGTTAGGAAGATGCGATGCTAATACCTTGTGTTTCAATGAGTTACTTGGTTTTGTGGAGAGTGTTCCCGCCGCGTCAAGTTCAAAGTTACGAACATGATGCCGCTGATTCTTGAACGATCTCGAGATGTCGACGGTTGCCGGTCGGTCCCGAATCGGCCGCGCTCCGGCGGCCGCCGATGCAAACGGCGCGGAGCCGTCGACGGAGACCGGCCGCGCCCGGATGCGCAACGCATCAGCGACGCGGTTGCCGGACCCGCGCCGCGAGTGCCGCGAATCGCGAACGATCACGGGATGCGCGGACCTCCCGCGTTCGTCCGGCCCGACAGCCGGAGGGTGGAAAACCGCGATCAGCGGCGCCCGGGTGACACGCCGGCGCGCACCGTGGCAAGCAGTTCCTGCACTTCCGGTTGCTCCGGGTCCAGGCGCAGCGACTGTTCCAGGTACGGAATGGCGCGCGCGCCGTCGCCGCCCGCCGCGAGGGACCAGGACAGCGCGTTCAGGAGCGCCGGATCCGGGGCCTGGAGGGGCAGGGAACGCTCGTAGAGTTCGACTGCCCGCGGGTGGTTCCCCGACTCGCGGTGGGCGTCGCCCAGGACCCGCAGCACCATGGCGTCCTCGGGTGACTGGGCGAGCGCAGGCTCCAGCAGGCGAACGGCGCTTCGGGGTTCCCCGTCGTCGAGCGCGAACCGACCGAGGGCGAGGCGCACCCGGCCGAGATTCGGGTTCTCGGCGAGCGCCGACTCGAAGTTCGTCCGGGCGCGCTGGAGGTTCCCGGCCCGCAGCCACTGCTCCCCGAGCGCCGCGGATACGGCTCCGGGCGACTCATCGGGAGAGTCGCTGAGCCCCCACGGGACCGCGACCCGGGCGCGCGCGTTCAGGTCGAAGATGATCGAGCGGGGTTCCCCTCCCGCATCCACCGAGAGCACGTAGCGGCCGGACTCCCACGCCGTGGTCCCCGGCTGCCAGAGAGCGAGCCCGTCGCTGACCGGCACTTCCTCCTCGAGGACAGGCGCCCGGGGCGGTCCCGAGTCCCCGGCGGCGCTCCAGGGGGTCACGCGGAAGACGAGCCGCTCGTGTTGCGGGGCCGACGCGATGGCCCGGATCGGGTTCCCGACCGCCACGACGGCGCGCCCGTTGGGAACGAGCTGGGAAACGCCCGCGAGCCACGCACGCACACCCGCTTCCGGAACGGATTGGGGTGGGGCGTGAACGAGCCACGGCCGGGAAAACGACCGGCCGCCACGGGGAACGTGAAGATCTTCCTCGAAGACCGTGTATTCGTTGCGGGCGTCGTTCTTGAGGATCAGCCGGAAACGGAAG
Source organism: Acidobacteriota bacterium (assembly GCA_022828085.1). Lineage (GTDB taxonomy): Bacteria > Acidobacteriota > Vicinamibacteria > Marinacidobacterales > Marinacidobacteraceae > Marinacidobacterium. Next base: position 3,109 of record JAJEIY010000002.1, read on the forward strand.
TCTCCCGGAATCAGGGGAAACGTGCCGCGGTAGGTGAACGGCCGGGCGCCGACGTCCTGAAGCTGGCTCTCGGTCAGCCGGAGGAAGGGCGAGACGACGAAGTCGTGAACGACGTCGCCGTCGGGAGTCGTGACCTCACCCGTTACCTCGAACCGGGTGAAATAGTCGGTTCCCCGTTCCTCGCGGGCGAGTGTGAAGTGCTGCGGTTCGATCTCGATGGCATAGTGAACAAAGAAGGAACCGGGTTCGGCCGCGGGGAGCACCCGCGCGAGTCCGGCGCTGGGCACGAAGTTGAAGAGATACTCGCTCTCGACCAGCCCGCGTCCGGCCTCGGCGCCGCTGACCCAGTTCGTGTCCAGCATCCGGTACGGCGCCCGGTTGATGTCCGACATGAGCGTCTGGGTCTGAAGGATTTCCATCTCCGGCTGGAGCAGGCTGGCGGTGACCCCTCGGTCCGCCCGCATGGTGATGCTGGCGTGGGCGAGTTGGGGCGAGATCTCCTGGAGCATGACGTAGGCCTCCTGACGGGAGTCGCCTACCGGGAAGGACTGCGCCGGCAGCAGTTCTTCCGGCTGGTGGATCACGTGGTTGAACTGGATGAAGGGCCCCGCGTTGTATTCGCGGAAGAACAGCACGTAGATGGGGGGCAGCAACTGTTCTTCCCGCGCCAGGTAGAACCAGAGTTCGGTCTGGTAGAGCCCCGGGACCGACGCGAAGGTTTCCCGTTCTTCGGGTTCTCCGAGCTGGATGTAGATCCGTCCCCGATCCGTCAACCAGCCGGGCATCGCCGTTTCGCCGCCGAGGCGGGTATTCGCGTACTCGATGCGCCGGTAGTGCTCCGTCCGGAACTCGTTCTCCGGGGTGAGCGGTTCCGGGTCGCGGCGCGACCAGAAGGCGGCGATGAAGGCGTCGCGTTCGGCCTCCGACTGGAGTCTCTCGAAGGCGTCTTTTTCCCGGTCGCTGATGATGTAGAGGACCTCGTCCTCGAGCCACTTCTCGTGCTCGTCGGAGAGGGGAAAAAGGTCCTGGGCGGCGGCGAAGCCGGGAACGGCCAGGACCAGGGTCGCCAGCAGAGCGGCGCGTGGACGGGGCGGCGCGACCGGCACAACGCTCATGGAGTCCCGTTCATTCTGACCCGAAACGGGGGAGGGCGCACCAGGGAGGGAACCGCGGACCGGGGTTCCTACGACTCGGCGAGACTCTTCCGGAGGGCTGCGGACGCTTTCGCGACGGCCTCCCCGTCATCGCCGTCGAGCGTGATGCGGGTTCCCGCCGGCACGGGATAGGAACCGATCTGGACCGCGGGGTAGGCCCCCACGACCCGGTCGAGGAGCGGGATCAGCTCCTCCTCCGGGCGGGGAACCAGTTCTTCATCGGCGAAGTACCGGGGCCCCTCCGGAAGGCACTCGGCCAGGATCTCCAGCTTGCGCTCGAAGACCGGCGGGAGCCCGGGGAGGATCCAGACGTTGCGCATTACGACAACGGGCCAGGTTTCCTTTCGTCCTTCGCGAAGCTCGGCGCCTTCCGGGACGCGGGCGAGGTCGCGGTGGCTGGCCGCAAGACCGCGTTCCTCGAGCGACCGAAGAAAGCGGGGGTGGTGCATCACGCCGGTCCCGAACGCGCGGGCGATCCCTTCCATGGTGACATCGTCGTGCGTTGCGCCCACTCCGCCGGAGGTGAACACGAAGTCGTGAGAGGCTGAGAGCTGCGCCGCCTCCGCGGCGATCACCTCCGGTTCGTCGGGGATGGTGACGACTCTCTGGAGCGCGATGCCCTTCTTTCGGAGCAGCCGGGCCAGCAGGCCGGTGTTCGTGTCGGCGACCTTGCCGGAGAGGATCTCGTTGCCGATGACGAGGAAGGCCGCGGTGGGGCGCTGCGGCATGGCACGTCTCGGTTGGAGTAGGGAAGTGCCCCGCCGTCAGGGCTCGCTGACCAGGTAGGCGATCCAGGTCTCGTCGGCGGTGCCTTCGGTGACCTCTTCGAACTCGCCGTTCCCGTCGCCGTTCTCGTCGGCCCCTTCCCACAGCACCACCGTCCGCGAGAACCCGGCCTCCGCGAGCAGTTCGCGCAGTTCGGGAAGCGACCAGAATCGCCACTGGTAGCGAAAGGCGTTTCTCAGCTTGCTGCCGTCCGGGAACTCGTAGTGGATCGCGCAGCGCATGCGTCCGCTGACCGGGTCGAAGGCAACCTGGTCCCAGATGAAGTCGAACCCGTCCTCCTCGCGCGCGTACTCCTTCTCCTCGTGGCAGTCGGAGCCCCCGTAGGCGTCGATGAAGAAGAGCCCGTCAGGGTTGAGGGCCCGCCGGACGCGCTCGAAGTACTCCCGCAGCAGGTCCCGCGTCTCGAAGATCCAGTAACTGAAGTTCATCGCCGCGATCAGGTCCACCCTGGGCTCGCCGATCTCCAGGACGTCGCTTTCGACCAGTTCGATCCGCTCCTGTTCCGTCCGGCTCAGGCTGGCGATGTTGTGCTCGCGCCCCCACGCCAGGGGGTCCGGGTCGAGGTCCACCCCGATCGCCCGGCTGCCCGGATGGCGGGCGACGAACTCGCAGGATAGGGCCGCCGTGCCGCAGAAGTCCTCACGCAGGGAGCGCGCCCGCCGGGCCCGGCGGCGGTGAAACTCGTCGTCCAGGAAAGCGGCGTCGGCCGGAGCGTCCTGCACGGAGTTCTGGTAGAGCTGATAGCGGTCCGCCCGGTCGGCCATGGACGGACGCCGCCTTCGGCCCCGACTCATGCCGCCGGACCTCCGTGAGTTCCTCAGTGCAGCGTGACCGGTTCGCTCAGCGTGAACTGCGCGATCTCGACCTTGAAGCGCTGCCCGCCCGGAATCTCCATCAGGTAGGACCCGCGCATCGAACCGAAAGGGGCCCGCAGCGGACACCAGGAGGAGTAGTGAAAGGACTCGCCCGGAACCAGATAGGGACGGGCGCCGACCACTCCGGGTCCGCGGACCTCTTCGACCCGGCCTTCGCCGTGTTCGATGACCCAGTGGCGGCTCAACAGCTGCACCAGTTCCTCGGACTCATTGGTGATTGCGATGTCGTACTGGAACAGCCAGGCCGGGTCCGGCTCGGGGCGCCGGTCCGCGAAACGCGCCTCCACGTCCACCCGAATCCCCCGGGTCGTCGCGGAAGAAGTGAAGACTTCCTGGCGCACGGTTTTGATCGTAGCACGCACCAACATGCCGCTAGGGTTCGCCGGGTGAGGACTCTTTCGGGCTGGATGCGGCTGTCCGCGGCATTGGTCGCCGCGCTCTGCATGGTCCCCTCCGCCGTTGCCGCGCCGGCTCCGAAACCCCGTCTGCTGGTGCTGGCGGTGGACGGGGGCGGCTACGAACTGGTGCAGGAGTTCCTCCGGGACGGTGTTCTTCCCAACTTCGCCCGGCTCCGCGCCGAAGGGGCCTTTTCGGACGGGATGGTGACGGCGTTTCCGTCCAAGACCGCCCCGTCGTTCGCCATGATCTGGACGGGACTTCCGGGGCGGGAAACCGGGATCACGGGCAACTCGGTCCTCGCGCTGCCGGCCGATGCCCACACCCTGCTGGACACGCGGGACGGGTTCTCGGCGGCCCTCCTCCGGGCCGATCCGCTGTGGACGCGGGTGGCCCGCGCCGGCCGGCGGGCGGTCGCGCTCCACACGACCCACACCTGGCCGCTCGATGCGGCGCTGGACCGGCTCGGCCCCGAGCGCCGGGGCGAGCTCTTCATCCTCACCGGCTATGGGGACGTGCGGCTGCCACCGGCGACCCTTGATGAAATGCGGAATCCTCTGCTCGCCGAGCCTCCCGCGTTTTTCGCCGGAGCGAGCGCATCCCGGCGGGTTGGTGGAAGTCCCGGGTTCTTCCGTTTCGACGTCGGGGGCGCGGGCTTCCTCGGGGTCTTCCTCGACGATCCCCTGAATCCGGAGAGCGGCTGGGACACCTTCGGGGTGCTGGAGGACCCCGGTGAGAGCGAACCGGAACCGGAGGCGCCCGTCTGGCTGGCGCGCGTCGGGATCGGGGCCGGCGCGGGGTTTTCCGGGCCCGTCAGCGCCGAAGTGGAGGGCCGCCGGGTGGAGTTCCAGGTGCGCGCGTTTGCGGCGGCGGCCCCCGCTGCCGGGTCGCCCGCACGCTATCTCGTCTTCCGCGGCGGCGCGAGCGAAATGGGGGCCCATCCGGAGGCGTTCTGGAACGAGCGGCTGGGCGCGCCCGAATGGCCGCGCACCGTCGGCGCTCCGGAGTACGCGTCGGGCCGCCTCGGTCCGACCCGGGCCGAAGGCGGAGAAGGGTTCGCCGAGTCGCGGCTGCTCGAGATCGCCGGTGCGGTGGCGGACTCCGCGCTCGCCCATCTCGACGCCGCCGCCTCGCTCCCGGAGTGGGACCTCATCGCCCTCTATCTGCCGATGGCCGACGAGCTGGGTCACCTCCTCTACGGGCGGCTCGACGAGCGGCTCCCCACGCACTACCCCCCGCTGGCCGAAGCGCTCCGGCCGACGCTGGCCGGAGCGTTCGCCGAGGTGGACCGGGTTCTGGGGCGGCTGTTCCAGTTGGCCGAAGCATCGGGGGCCCATCTCATGGTGGTGAGCGACCACGGCATGTCCGGAACCGATCGGCTCCTGCACCTCAACGTGGCGCTCGAGCGGGCCGGGCTCCTCGCTTTCGACGCCGACGGGACGGTGGACCTCTCCCGCACGCAGGCGATGCTCCTGACGACGGCGGACGGCAGCGTGGGGATCAACCGCGCGTCGCGTCCCGAGGGGATCGTGCCCCCGGATCAGGAAGCGGTGGTGCTCGCGGCGGTCCGCTCCGCCCTGCTCGGGATTCGCGCGGACGATGAGCCCGTCGTCACCGGATTCCTCGAGCCGGTCACCCGAGGCCGCGTGCAGCCCGGCGGCGCGACGACGGGGGACCTCTTCCCACTGCTGCGGCCGGGATTCCTGACCTCGGCCCGACCGGCGGAGGACATCGTGATGCCGGCGCGCTCGTCGGGAAACCACGGCTTCGCGCCGACCCGCCGCGACATGCTCGCGGTGCTGGCCGGCTGGGGGCCGCGGATCCCCGCGGGGTCGGAATGGCCGCGGGCCAGCGCTCTCGATGTGGTCCCGACCGCCCTGGATCTGCTCGAATTGCCGGCCGATCCGACGCTGCCGGGACGCTCGCTGCTCGGCGGGGCTCCCCTCGTGCGCCCGACGGGAGGAACCCCTCCCGGCCGGCAGCGTTAATTGACGGGAAGAGGACACCGGGATGGACGTAGCCCGCGAAGGAGTCGCCGAAGGCCGCCGGCGCCGGCGCCTCGTTCTGTTCGCGCTCGGTGGCGGCGGGCTGGCGGCGCTCGTCCTCTTTGCCCTCCGGCTCGCGCCCGCCGCGCCGGGCGTGGACCGCGGCACGGTGTTCGTGGACACCGTTCGGCGGGGGGAGATGCTGTTGAGCGTACGGGGACCCGGCACGCTGGTGCCGGTGGAGGTGCGGCGGGTGGCGGCCGGGAGTTCCGGGAGGGTCGCCAGGGTGCACGCGCTCCCGGGAGTCCGGGTCGAGCCCGACACGGCGATCCTCACGCTCGAGAACCCCAGCCTCGTCCAGGAGCTGACGGCGGCGGAACTCGAGCTCGCGGCTGCCGAAGCCGACCTGGACGACCGCCGCGTCCAGTTGCGCCGCCAGGTGCTGAACCAGCGGTCGGTGCTCGCTTCGGTCGAGGCCGAAGCCCGCCAGGCGGCCCTCGACGCGGAGGCGGACGCCCAGATCTACGCCGAGGGGATCATCGGCAGGATCACCCTCGAAGACAGTCAGGGCGCCGCCAGCGAACTGGAGGCGCGAGCCCGGCACGAAGCGGAACGGCTTCAACTCGCCGAAGCGGTGGCGGACGCGGAACTCGCCGCTGAAGAGGCGCGGGTGGCGCGGCTGCGGGCCGTTTTCGACCTGAAGCGCGAACTCGTTGCCCGGCTCGAGGTGCGCGCGGGCATCGCGGGCGTCCTCCAGGAGGTGTCCGCCGAGGCAGGCCAGCAGGTGGCGGAGGGCGACAACCTGGCCCGGGTCGCCGAGCCCGCTCGCCTGAAGGCGGAACTGCGGATCGCCGAGGTCCAGGCGAAGGACATCGAGGTGGGGCAGCCGGCCCGCGTGGACACCCGGAACGGAATCGTGTCCGGACGCGTCGTCCGCGTGGAGCCGGCGGTCCGTGACGGCGCCGTGACGGTGGACGTCGCCTTCACCGAGGATCTCCCCCGCGGCGCCCGCAGCGAACTGTCCGTGGACGGCCTCGTGGAGATCGAGCGTCTCGACGACGTGCTGCACGTCGGCCGGCCCGCCTTCGGACAGGAAGGCGACGAGGTGGAGCTCTTCCGGCTGACCGGGGCAGGCGACGACGCGGTCCGGGTGCGGGTGCTGCTCGGCAAGGCCTCGGTCAACACCGTGGAGATCCGCGAGGGCCTGGGCGAGGGCGACACCGTGATCCTCTCCGACCCGTCCGCCTGGGAGGGGCACGACCGGATCCGGCTGCGCTGATGGCGGTGTCCGAAACAGCGATTGGGAACCCTTCGGCGTAGGGAACGTTTAGCAGCGACAAAGGAGAGCCCGTGTCCGACCCCGTCATCCAGTTGAGCGGCATCAGCAAGATCTTCTATACCGACGAGGTCGAGACGCACGCGCTCTCCGAAGTGAGTCTCCGTTTCGACGCCGGCGACTACGTGGCGATCGCCGGTCCTTCCGGGTGCGGCAAGTCGACGCTGCTCTCGATCCTCGGGCTTCTGGATACCCCGAACGCGGGCCAGTACCTGCTGGGCGGCCGTTCGGTGGCGAATCTGGGCCTGACCGAACGCGCCCGGATCCGGAACCGGGAGGTCGGGTTCGTCTTCCAGGCGTTCAACCTGATCGGAGACCTGACGGTTTACGAGAACGTGGAACTGCCGCTCGTGTACCGGGGAACCCCCGGCGCCGAGCGGAAACGGCGGACGCTCGAGGCTCTCGAGCGCGTCGGGATGTCCCACCGCCGGAAGCACTTCCCTTCGCAGCTCTCGGGAGGCCAGCAGCAACGGGTGGCGGTGGCCCGGGCGGTCGTCGGGGAACCCTCGATCCTGCTCGCCGACGAACCGACGGGCAACCTCGATTCGAAGAACGGCACCGAGGTGATGGACCTGCTGGACTCGCTCCACCAGGGAGGGGCGACCATCTGCATGGTCACCCACGATCCGCGCTATGCCGGCCGAGCCGACCGGACCGTCCATCTTTTCGACGGCCGCATCGTCCCGGACCCGGCTTAGGCCACCCGAGCCCGGCCGGGGGCTTCCCGACGTCCACCCGCGCGGGCCGTAGAATTCCGGACCTTATGGGTCGGCTCGACGCACGGGCGGTTTCCGGCGAGGAGCTCCGCCGCTTCGAGAAAAGGTTGTTCACCGATCTCCGCAAGCTCAGCGCGATGATCGGGGAGGGCAGGATCGAGGAGGGCGTCTATCGGGTCGGGGTGGAACAGGAGATGTTCCTGATCGGGGAGGGGAACCGTCCCGCGCCGATGGCGATGGAGGTCCTGAAGGAGCTGAACGACCCCTCGTTCACCACCGAGATCGCCCGCTTCAACCTCGAGGCGAACCTCGAACCGATGATGATGTCCGGCGACCTCCTGTCGCGGACGGAGAAGCGTCTCGAGGAAGTCATGTCCGCCGCCGCGGAAGCGGCGCGCCGCGTGGGGGTGGACGTCTGCCTGACCGGGATTCTCCCCACCCTGCGGCTCTCGGACATGACGCTCGACAACATGACGCCGCTGGCGCGCTACCACGTTCTCAACGAGGCGCTGAGCCGCCTCCGGGGAAACGAGCCGTACCACCTCCACATGGCGGGGGCCGACGAGATCCACTCGACCCACGACAACGTGATGCCCGAGGGCTGCAACGCCAGCTTCCAGATTCACCTGCAGGTGGGCGCCTCCGAGTTCACCCGGCTCTACAACCTGGCGCAGCTCGTGACCGCCCCCATCCTCGCGTGTTCCCCCAACTCACCCCTGCTCTTCGGACGCCGGCTCTGGCGGGAGACCCGGATCGGCCTCTTCCAGCAGAGTCTCGATACCCGCGGCGCCCGCGCCACCGAGCGCCAGCGCGACGCGCGCGGCGCCTTCGGCCGCGACTGGGTGAGCGGGGGCGTCCTCGAGATCCTGCGGGAGAACATCACCCACCACTCGGTGCTGCTCGACGCCGGCGGTGACGACGAGGTTGACGAGGATCCGCCCCGGTTGTCGGCCCTCCAACTCCATAACGGCACGGTCTGGCGCTGGAACCGCCCCTGCTACGGCATTACCGACGGCAAGCCGCACCTGCGCATCGAGAGCCGCTATCTGCCGTCCGGACCCACCATTCCGGACGAGGTGGCGAACATGGCGTTGTGGCTCGGCCTCATGAGCGCGCTCTCCGGCGACGGTGTCGAGCCGCACGAGGCCATGCCCTTCGCGGACGTCTCCGAGAACTTCCTCGCCGCCAGCCGGCTGGGGCTGAAAGCGGAGTTGACGTGGCTCCACGGGAAGCACTGGCCGGTGCGGGATCTCCTGATCGAGGAACTGCTCCCCAGGGCGCGCGAGGGCCTCGAACGGAAGCAGGTGGACGCCCGGGACATCGACCACTACATCGGCATCGTCGAGGAAAGGGTGCGGACCGGTCGTTCGGGAGCGCGCTGGATGCTCGAAGGCTATGAGTCGCTCCGCCCGCACGCCTCCCTTTCGGAGCGGTTGAGCGCGATCACCGGCGCGGCCCGCCGCCAGCAGGGGGCCGGCGTTCCGGTGGCGCGCTGGGAGCCTCCGACGCTCAGCGATTCGGGCGGCTGGAAGCACCACTACCTGCGGGTCGAGCAGTTCATGACCCGGGACATCCTCACCGTCCACCCCGACGAATCCGTCCGCCGGGCCGCCATCCTCATGGACTGGGGCCGGATCCGGCACGTCCCCGTCGAGGAGGACGAGAAGCTGGTGGGGATCGTCTCCTATCGGACCATCATCAAGCTGGTCGCGGAGAGCGGTCTCGACGAGGACGAGTTCCTGCCGGTGCGCGAGGTGATGAAGACGGATCCGATCAGCATTCCGCCCTCGACGCCGTCGATGGCGGCGATCCGCCTGATGAACGAAAAGGGCGTGGGATCGCTTCCGGTCGTGGAGGACGGCCGGCTGGTGGGCATCGTCACCGAGCACGACTTCACGATGATCGCGCGCGGCCTCCTCGAAGAGAAACTCGCGGGTTAGCGGCGGAAACGGCTTGGAACGCCGGTCTCCGACCGGCACGCGCGGTGCTCCGCGCCGCGCACGTCGCAACCCGACGCTGCCTCACGGCAACGCGGATCGTTACCGCGACCCCCTTTCTCCCGTCGGCGCCACCGGCGGCAGGCCCGCTCCGGAGAGCTGATCGTTGAAGGCGTCGAGTTCGTCACCGGTGAGCTGACCGAGCATCTCCCGCGTCTCGGCGAGTTCTTCTTCGTAGAGTGCGAGCACTTCCAGGTGCTGATCCGTCGGCCGGTGGTCGCTTCCGCCGATGTAGCCGTGCAGGCTGCTCAGCTTGGCGTGGAGCCGCCGCGGCCAGCGGAGGGTGTCCTGGCCGGCATTGCCGCCGGTCAGCCGTAGTTCGAAGAAGCGCGCCTCGAGTTCCATGAGGGCGCTGTCGTATTCGCCCGCGGCGACGTCCACGGTCGCGGCGAGCGCGCCGGCCAGGGCGCGCCGGTCCGCCGTCTGCTTCCGGAGCCATTCGATCTCCTCGATCATGACGCCGACTTCACGGACCATCTCCTGGATCCTCAGCAGCGTCTCCACCTGCCCGGGGATCTCGGCCCCCGCATGGGGCGCTTCGGGGTCCGCGTGGACGGTCAGCGGTTGCTCCAGCGCCTCCTCGCCGAGGTTCAGCCGCACCGTGTAGTCCCCCGGCGCGAGCAGGGTGGCGACCGGCCGCGATTCGGTCAGCAAGCGGAAGCCGCGCGCCGGCAGGACCTGGTGCGGGCTGTCGAGCGGCGGCGTGCGGAGGCGCGGCCTCCGGGTCGGTTCGTTCCGGAGGTCCCACACCACCCGGTGGAGTCCGGCGTCGCCGTCACCTGCGAGAGTGCGAACGACGTCTCCGCTTTGGTTCACGATCTCGATGGATACGCCGTCCGGCTCGTCCTCGGCCAGCCGGTAGTGGACCGTCGCCCCGTACGGCGGGTTCTCGCCGGCGCCGGGGTCCTCGGGCTGACTCATGGGGGTGGGGCGCATCCGGAAACGCCAGGCCTCCCGGGGCGCGAACAGATGGGCCGGGACCGCCGCCGCGGCCGTCAACTCCCGGAGGGGCGTGATGTCGTCGAGGATCCAGAACCCGCGCCCGTAAGTGGCCGCCACCAGGTCCGAGAACCGTTCCTGGATCGTCAGCCAGTGGACCGGGGCGTGGGGCAGGTTCGACTGCAGCGACTCGAACGTCTCGCCGTCGTCGAAGGACACGTAGACCGCGTTTTCGGTCCCGAGGAACAGGAGCCCTGGACGCACCGGGTCCTCGCGGATGGTGTGGGCGTAGCTGTGGGTGTGCTGCGGAATGTCCTCCCCGAGCCGCCGCCAGCTCGCGCCGAAGTCCTCGGTCTTGAAGGCGTAGGTGTTCGTGTCGCCGATCTGGTGGAGGTCCACCGTCACGTAGGCGGCGCCGGCGGCGCGGCGCGAGGGCTCGATGTTGGAGTACGTGCCGAGCGGCGGGAGCCCGGGGAGGTTCCCGGAAACGTCGTCCCAGGATTCCCCGGCGTCTCGGGAGACGTGGATCTTCCCGTCGTTGCTGCCCGCCCAGAGCACCCCGGCCGTATGGGGCGACTCCGCCAGTGAGAACAGCACCGCCGCGTAGGTGGGGCTAACGTCGTCGTAGGTGAGCCCGCCGGTCTTGAGCTGGAGGTCCGGGTCGTCGGTCGTCAGGTCGGGGCTGATGGTCTCCCAGCTCTGCCCGCCGTCGGTGGTGACGTGGACGCGCTGGCTGCCCGCGTACACCCGGTCGGAGTCGTGCGGGGAAATGTGGATGGGGAACGTCCACTGGAAACGGTCCCGCAACTCGCCGGCGGCCCAGCCCTCGGGGTTGTCGGGCCAGACGCTCACGTTGCGCGCCTGCCCGGTGCGGTCCTCGTAGCGTTCCAGGATGCCCTCGTAGCAGCCGGACCAGATGACCCCCGGATCGTTCGGGTCCGGGATCGCGAAGCCGGATTCGCATCCCCCCACCGGCGCCCAGGCGCCGATCGGGATCCCGCCGCCGGTGAGGCTGTTCGACGGACCGCGCGAGGAGGGTCCGTCCTGGCGGTTCCCCATGACGCGATAAGGAATCCCGTTGTCCGTGTAGACGTGGTACATCTGCGCGATCGGCAGGCGCGGGCGCTGCCAGGTCTCCCCCCGGTTTGTGGAGATGCTCACGCCGCCGTCGTGGCCCACGATCATCCGGTCCGGCTGGTCGGGCGCGATCCACATGTCGTGGTGATCACCGCCCGAGTTGTTCAGGAAGGTGGTGAGCCCGCCGTCAAGCGTGGTCGTGTGGCGGGTGGCGAGAAAGTGCGCTTCGTCGGCGTCGTCGGGGGCGGCCACCACCCGGGTGTAGTAGTGGGGCCGCTGCATCAGCGTGTGGTCCCGGCTTGCCAGCTCCCAGGTGCCCCCGCCGTCGTCCGACCGCCAGAGCACGCCGTCCTGTTCATCCAGCGGAGCGAAGGCCTCGTTGGAACTGGTCTCGATGAGCGCGTAGATGCGGCGCGGGTCGGCCGCGGTCAATGACAGCGCGACCTTGCCCCAGGGACGTGCGGGCAGCCCGTTCCCCTCGAGCCGCTCCCAGGTATCCCCGCCGTCCCGGCTGCGGAAGATGCCGCTGCCGGGGCCGCCGCTCTCGCGGCCCCAGGTCCACATCCGCATCTGCCACATCCCGGCGAACAGCAGGGCCGGGTTCGCCGGGCTGATGACGATCTCCGAGGCGCCCGTGTTCTCGTCCACGAAGAGCACCCGTTCCCAGGTCCCGCCGCCGTCCGTCGTCCGGAAGATCCCGCGTTCTTCCTGCGGGGCGTAGAGGTGGCCGAGCGCCGCCACCCAGGCGGTCTCGGGGTCCGTCGGGTGGGTGACGATCCGGGAGATGCGGCCGCTCGGCTCGAGTCCGGTGTGGGTCCAGGTCGCGCCGGCGTCGGTGGACCGGTACACCCCGTTTCCGAGCGAGACGTTGCTGCGAATGTGCGCCTCTCCGGTGCCGGCCCACACCACGTTCGGGTCCGCGGTGGAGACCGCAATGGCGCCGACCGAGAGGACCGGCTGGTCGTCGAAGACCGGCGTCCAGTGAACCCCGCCGTCGGTGGTCTTGAAGACGCCGCCGGAAGCCGCGCCGAAGTAGTAGGTGTTGGGGTCTCCCGGGATGCCGTACACGGCGGACACCCGGTTCCCGACGGGACCGATGTGACGCCAGCGCAGAGCGTCGAAGCGGCCCGCGGCGGCGGACGAAGCGGTGCCGCCAAAAAGCAGGACAAGGGTGAGTAGGGCGGAGGTGCGCATGGTCAGCCGCAGAGTTTCCCGCATCCGAGCTGCCGGCCTTATCGGGACTATCCGAACAGGCGATGGACGGGCACGGCCCAAACACCGCCTCCGAGGTCCGTGATGTCCTCCCCCCGGTGGACCACGAGGCCTCCCACCCACTGATCGTCGAGCGCCGCCCCGAGCGCCCGGAGCGCGGAGGCGTCGCGATGGACGATTCTGCCGCGGTTCTTCACCTCGATCCCGATCAGTCCGCGGGGGGTGGTCACCAGCAGGTCGATCTCCCTGCCGTTCCGGGTGCGGTAGAAGGAGAGCGGCGTGTCGCGCGCCAGCGTGTCCACCCATTTCCGCGCCTCCGAAACCACCAGCGACTCGAACAGCGGCCCGGTCAGCTCCCCGGAATAGCCGGTTTCCTGGCGAAGCAGCCCCAGGTCCATCCAGTGGATCTTCGGGGTCTTGATCGTGGCGCTGGTGAGATTCGCGCTGTACGGCGGAAGCAGGATGACCTGGTAGGAGAGGCGCAGGTACTCCAGATACCGCCGTACCGTCGCCGTGCCGAGTCCGGCGTCGCGCGCGAGCTCGGCGTAGTGCAGCAGTCCCGAGGTCCGCAGCATGGCGAGACGCTGGAGCTTGCGGAAGGGAAGGAGATCGGAGATCCGTCCGAGATCGGCCAGATCACGCTCGAGGAAAGTCTGCTGGTAGGAACGTAGCCACTCACGCCGGTCCTCGTCATCGAGCGACAGGAGTTCCGGCATTCCGCCCCAGGCGGCAAGGTGGTCGAAGGCCTCGGCCCGCGCGGCCGCCTCCGCTCCGAGCAGCCGCGGCGGCTCGGCGAGCAGCATCTCGGCGAAGTCCTCCGGAGCGGTGATGAGGCGGTCGAACAGGGGCCGCGGAGGCGGCGTTCCCGCCGGTGCGCCGATCTCGGAGAGCGTGAGGGGCCACAGCTCGTACACGAAGGCCCGCCCCGCCAGCGACTCGCGCACCTGGCGGAGCAGCAGCACCCGGGACGAACCGAGCAGCACCGAGAAGCGCACGGCGTTCTCGTCGTAGGCGTACTTCACCTTGTCGAAGACCCCCGGCTCTTTCTGGGCCTCGTCGATGAGCGCCGGCCCGACCGTCCTGCCCCAGGCGGAGGTGTGCAGGCTCCGGACGCTCTCCCGCTCCTCGATGGCGTCGAGGTTGACGTAGCGGAGATCCGGGTACAGCTCGCGCGCGAGGGTTGTCTTCCCCGTCTGGCGCGCCCCGGTGATGACGACCAGTCGCCGCCGGTCGCTGGGCGGCGTCCGGGTGCCCAGCCACCGAAAACGCCGTAAATTCGTCTGCATAGAAAACGATTTTACGGGTAATTGGAACGACTCACAACGGAGCCGGAATACACCCATCCAAATACGTCCGTGTACCGGGGACCAATTGATGTGTTCTTGTCCTCAGAACAAGGACGGAACCATGACGTCAGGCCTTGACGTCCGCTACGTGCGGACTCCGAAGCGCCGTGAAGTGGATTCCCTCGCCCGGAAGGCCGACGGGTCGGCCGGACTCATCCATGTCGCCGCCGACGTTTCCGACCCGGTGACCGAGGAGCGCGAACTCCGCGCTCTTGAAGAAGCGGGTGAGATGTTCCCCGAAGCCGGGAAACGGCTCCTGACGCTCACCGCCGACGGGCTGCCGCCGAACGCACCGCCGGATGTCGTCGCCCGGCCGGCTTATGAGTGGATGCTCACCCCTCCGGAGCGGTGATCAGACGGTCATCTGGCACCTGACACCGCAACTCGCTTGTGAGGTCGAACCTGTCTTGGCCGCCAGAGCGGGAGGAGCGAAGGTGCGCTCGACTGTGGATCGCCTTTGGAGAGCGTGTTTCGCGGCGCTGCGCGCCGCGGTGCCGGCCGGAGGCCGGCGTTCCAAGCCGTTTCGTCATCATCGCGATCGTTGGGCGGTAACGCTACCGGGTGCCGTCGTAGGTGTCCGGGCCGGTGAAGGTGACGCGGTACATCAGCCGGGCCTCGAGTTCGTCGAAGGGCGACCCCGCGTGCATGGCCGAGCGGTTGTCCCAGACGGCGACGTCACCGGGGCGCCACTGCCAGCAGACGGCGAAGTCGGGGCGGGTGGCGTGCGCCAGGAGTTCGGCGAGCAGGGACCTCGTTTCCGCTTCTTCGAGGCCCGTGACGGACTCGATGTGGCAATCGGGAATCAGCAGCGCCGGGCGGCCGGTTTCCGGGTGGTTCACCACCAGGGGCCGGATCACGGGGGGGTGCGTCCGCCGCACTTCCAGCGGCATTTCCCGCCGGTGGGGATTGTCCTGGCGGAGCCGGTCGTCCAGGAAGGTGTAGGAGTGGACGGCGAACCGGCCCTCGATGCGGCGGCGCAGCCGGGAGGGCAGGGCGTCGTACGCGTCCGCCATCCCCGCGTACCAGGTGCCGCCGCCGGTCTCGGGATGGGTCCGGCAGTGGAAGATCGAACCCGCCGGCTGGGGATAACGGAAGCTGTCGTCGGTGTGCCAGAGGACCTCGCCCCGTTCCGCGCGCACGAAGAGCGCCCGGTACTTGCCGTCCCGGTAGAGATTGCCCAGCCGCAGGATCTCCGGATACCCGGGAAGCAGGAAGTCGGGGTCGTACTTCTCGTTCTCTTCGAGCGGCCCGAACGCCCGGCAGAAACGGAGGAAGTCCTTCGGGCAGAGCGCTTCGCCCGTGCGCAAGACCAGTAGCCCTCCCGAATCGAGCCACAGTTGGCGCAGCGCGGCGAGTTGGTTGTCAGCGGCCTCCGCGAGTGACAATCCCTCGACGACCCGGCCGAATCCGGACGGGGTGATCGCCTCGGAGCGGACGAAGCGGCTCGGCGCCGCCGTCGGACTCAGGCTCAGCCTCCGTGCGGCAGGCGGTCCGGCATGTCGGCCAGGACGAACCCGAGGACGGCGAGCATGCCCACGGCGCGGCGGAAGTGGTCCGGGTCCACCTTGTCGAGGGTGTCCGATTCCGTGTGGTGCCAGTCGAAGTAGTGCTCGCCCACCGTGCGGAACCCGATCCCCGGCACCCCGTCGGCCATGAGCGGCCGGATGTCGGCGCCGCCGCCTCCCCGCGTCATGGCGTCGGCGTCGATGGCCGAGAACAGGCTCCCGATGGGACGCAGGATGGCGAGGGCTTCCTCGTAGGCGGCGTCGGCGTCCGGCCCGTCGCCCACCCAGGGCAGTCCGATGCCGAATCCGACCGGGAGCTCGTTTCCGCCGTCCATCTCGATCGCCGCCACGTGGTTTCGGATCCCGTCGCCGACGAACTCGCGGTAGGCCTCCCCGCCGCGCAGCCCGTTCTCCTCGTTCGTCCAGAGCACGACCCGCAGGGTGCGGCGCGGCCGGAGACCGAGCCGCCGGAGGATGGTGAGACCGTGCCAGGCGGCGATGCAGGCGGCGCCGTCGTCGTGGACCCCGTGACCCACGTCCCACGAGTCGTAGTGGCCGCCCATGACCACCACCTCATCGGGCAGTTCGCTTCCCGTGATCTCGGCCATGACGTTGTGCGAGAGGGCGTCGGGAAGGGTCTCGGCCTCGAGTTCGAGGCGGATCTCGATGGCCTCGCCGAGGTCGTCCAGCCGGCGCAGCCGCTCCGCGTCCTCGACGGTGAGCGCGGCCGTGGGGATCTTCGGGACTCCCTCCTCGTAGCGCATGTTGCCGGTGTGCGGCGTGGTGAGGCTTCGCCCGGTCGCCGAGCGGGTGAGGCTCGCGACTGCCCCCTGCCGCGCGGCGCGGCTCGCCCCCATCCGCCGGTAGGCGCCGGTCCCGCCGTATCCCATCCAGGGAACGGCCCACACGACGATCCGGCCCTCGACCGCCTCGCGGGGCATCGCGGCCAACTCCTCGAAGGAGCGGGCGACCACCACCGGAGCGGTGATCCCTTCCGGCGGGGTCGCCACGCTCCCGCCCAGCGCCAGGATCGGCAGGTCGTCCTCCAGGGGCGCGAGGAGCGTGGCCCGGGCCCGGCCCCGCACCCAGTGGGGAACCATCACCTCCTGGAGATGGACGCGGTCCAGTTCTTCCTCCCGCATGGTGTCCGCCGCCCACTGGATGGCGCGTTCGAGACCCGCGGACCCGCTGAGCCGGTGGCCGATGCGGAGGGCCAGGTGCTCGAGCTTTGCCCAGCCGTCCACGTCGGTGAGCGCCGCTCCCAGGATCCGGCCGTCGGTTTCCCGGTAACGGTCCGCGAGTTCGTGCCGGTCGTCCGGATGCGTGGGCGGATCCGGCGGTTGGGCGAGGGCGGCGGGCGCAAGGGCAAGCGCCGCGGTCAGCAGGAAGGAGAGGCGCCGCATGGGCGCCGAATGATAGGAGACCCTTAGCGCGCCGCGCGCCGAGACGTCAGGATTTGCGAGCGGCCAGTCAATACCCACGCCGCGAACGCCGCTTGGTCGGCCTCGGATGCCTCTTCGAGCAGACGGATGTTCTCGGCGGTCGAGTGGATGCTCTTCCGGACGTCGGCGCGGTCGAAAGAGGCTGCCGGATCGTAGTCGGCACGGTGCCTCTCGTCCTGGCGCGCGGCGAAGTGACCGGCAAAGTGCCGAATGACGTCCGGGTGGAGCGCCATTGCCTTGCTGTTGCGGCACTGCGCCTTGGCATGCCGATGTTGAAGGGAGCGATAGACATGCCGCCAGACTTCGGTGCGCTCGGGTGCGCTTCCGTTACGAATCAGCCGATCCGCGGCAAGCCGAGCCAGGCAGTGGAACATCGCGTAGTACGCGGTGCTCACGGCGCGACGCAGGTGGGCGCCGCTTCGGCTCCGCTCCGCCACCTCGAGCAGGTCGAACGCCAGGGCGATCAAATCGGCGCTGTCGAACGCGTCAGGAGGCGTGGCCATAGCGCTCTCCGTCCACCTTGCGGAACCTCTGGATGGGGAACGTGGTGACTCCGATCTCGATCAGCCGGTCCCAAATCGTGGTGATGATCCCGTAGCCGGTGGGGGAGTCCATTTCCGCGTCGCTGCCGCGGTAGAAGGCGTCCACGCGCAGTACGTCGTCGCCGTCGTGATCGACGTCGGGCCAGACGCGGATCGACGTGAAGTCCGTGTTCGGGAACGTGGAGCGCAGGAGGTCCTCGAGGACGCTCTGGGCTTCCGCCAGCTTGTCTTCCGTCATCCGCTTCTTGCCCGCTTCAGGCGCATCCCGAGATGCTACTCCGCCGGTCGTTGAGGCCGAACCGTCTCCAGGTCGCTTCCGTCGCGGAGGGCCGCGGCGACCGGGTGATCCTGCAAGCGGACCCCGCGGGCGCCGAAGCCGGTTCCCCGGCGGTGCGGAGTCCCGGGGAGACCTGCCTACGCGCTCAGGAACGGGTAGCGGTAGTCCTTCGCCGGCGCGAAGTTCTCCTTGACCGTGCGGATGTTGGTCCAGCGCAGCAGGTGGGAACCGAGCCCCGTCTTGTCGTTCGTTCCCGACGCCCGGCCGCCGCCAAAGGGCTGCTGGCCGATCACCGCCCCGGTGGGTTTGTCGTTGATGTAGAAGTTGCCGGCGGCGTGACGGAGCGCGCCGTACGCCTGTTCCGTGGCCAGGCGGTCGTTCGCGAAGACCGCGCCGGTCAGACCGTACGGCGACGTCTTGCGGCAGAGGTCGAGAGTCTCGGCGTACTGGGAATCCGGGTAGAAGTAGACGGCCAGGACAGGCCCGAAGATCTCTTCGGTCATCAGCCGATTCTCGGGGTTGTCCGTGACCACCAGGGTGGGTTCCACGAACCAGCCGACGGACCGGTCGGCGTTCCCGCCCATCAGGACGTCGCACGACGGATCCTCCCGCGCGATGTCGAGGTAACCCGAAATCTTGTTGAAGGAACGCTCGTCGATCACCGCGCCCATGAAGTTGGCGAAGTCCGTCGGGTCGCCCATCGTCACGGTCTTCGCCTCGGCGAGGAACTGCTCGAGGAAGTCGTCCTTCATGCTGGCCGGGAGGTAGGCGCGGGACGCGGCGGAGCACTTCTGTCCCTGGAACTCGTAGGCGCCCCGAATCAGGTTGGCGACCAGCGCCTCCGCATCGGCGGACTCGTGCGCCACCACGAAGTTCTTGCCGCCGGTCTCGCCGACGACCCGGGGATAGGAGCGGTAGTTCGCGATGTTCTCCCCGACCGTCTTCCAGATGTGCTGGAAGGTGGCGGTGGAGCCCGTGAAATGGACTCCGGCGAGGGTTTCCTGGGCGAGCGCCGGGGCCCCGATGGTGGGCCCGTGCCCGGGGAGCATGTTGACCACGCCGTCGGGCAGGCCGGCTTCCCGGTAGAGCTCCATCAGGTAGTAGGCCGACAGCATCTGCGTCTCCGCCGGCTTCCAGACGATCGTGTTCCCCATGATCGCCGGCGCCATCGCCAGGTTCCCGCCGAGGGCGGTGAAGTTGAACGGACTCACCGCGAAGATGAACCCCTCGAGGGCGCGGTACTCGAGGTAGTTCCAGACCCCGGGGTCGGGATCGCCCACCGGCTGCTGCCGGACGAGCTGGTCGAGGAAGTAGGCGTTGAACCGCAGCATGTCGGCGAACTCGCAGGCCGCCTCGATCTCCGCCTGGTGGCTGGTCTTCGACTGGCCCAGCATGGTGGCGGCATTCATCCGGTAGCGCCAGGGACCGACCAGCAGGTCGGCCATGCGCAGGTAGAGGCTGGCGCGCGCCCGGTGATCGAGTTCCGACCAGGTCCGCCACGCCTCGGCGGCGGCGGCTACGGCTTCTTCGACGAGGTCCGGGGTGGCTTCGTGATAGCGGGCAAGGACATGGGAGTGGTTGTGCGGCGACCGGACCTCGGCGATCTTGCCGGTGCGGATTTCCCTGCCGCCGATGATGACGGGTATTTCGACGATCTGATTCGACTGGCGGCTGATCTCGGCCTCGAGCGCCGCGCGGTCGGCGCTTCCCGCCTCGTAGCCGCGTACGGGCTCGTTGTGCGGTCGGGGGACGGCCTGAATTCCCTGGCTCATTAGACTCTTTCTCCTTACGTGACTACGTCGGATTCCGGTGCTCCGGAGGGCGGGAATGCTACCCGAGACACGCCGTCCGCGGGCGGTGTTTCAGCGGGCGGCGCGCTGCTCCATGAATTGCCGGATCGGGTGCGTGCGGCAACCTCCCGAATCCGGCCGTTCCTGCACCCGACGCCCTTCGAGACTGCCCGCGGCCTGAGCCGCGAACGGGGGGCCGCCGCGCCCGGTGGAGTGGTTCGCTGGAAGCTCGAGTGTTTCGGCGTTACCGGGTCCTTCAAGATCCGGGGAGCCCTGAACAAGCTGTTGGTGCTGCGGGACACGGCAGGCGCCCGGGTGCTCGGAGAGGGGGTCGTCACGGCCTCCACCGGGAACCACGGCCGCGCAACCGCGCACGCGCTCGCGCTGCTGGGCGGGCGAGGCGTCGTGTTCCTGCCGCGGACGGTGGCCGATTCGAAGCGGCGGGTCCTCGACGAGCAGTACGGCGACGTGGTCGAACTGCGGCTGGTGGGTGACGACGCGGTGGAGTCCGAATACGCGGCCAGGGAGGAGGCGGAAAGGAGCGGGCGACCGTTCATTTCGCCGTACAACGATCCGGACATCATCGCGGGGCAGGGGACCGTCGGTTTCGAGATGGACGCCGCGCTCGGCGACGAGCCTCTCGATGCCGTGTTCGTGCCGGTGGGAGGCGGCGGCCTGATCGCGGGCATCGCCGGTTGGCTGAAACACGCCCGCCCCGGCATCCACGTGGTGGGGTGCCAGCCGCGGGCCTCGGCCGTCATGGCGGCTTCGGTCCGCGCCGGCCGCCTGCTCGAATCAGGGCGCGACGTGCCGTTCGAGCCGACCCTCGCCGACGCGGTCGCGGGCGGAGTCGAGGAGGGCGCCGTCACCTTTGCGCTGTGCTCCGAGCTCGTGGATCGGTGGATCCTGCTCGACGAGGACGAAATCGTCGTCGCCATGCGCCGGGTGCTCGGAGAGCGCTTTGCGATGGTCGAGGGCTCCGCCGCGCTGCCGGTGGCGGCGCTCCCGCACCTGGATCCGGGGATTGCTTCGGTCGGCCTGGTGCTCAGCGGCGCCGGGATCAGCCGTGCGGGGCTCCGGGTCCTGGCCGCGGACTAGGAAGCGCCGCTCAACTCGGCGACCCGTCGGGTGGCGCCTCGGCGGCTGCCTTCGAAGGCGGCGGCGCGTGCGGGGTGTTCGTCGTGATCAGCAGCACGGACAACAGCACCCCCGCGATTCCGACCCAGAGCATCGGCCCGCCCCGCAGCCGCCCTCCCGAAAGGAGGAGCGTCGAGATCGCGGTGATCGTGACCGCGCCGCCGAACACCACCGGCATGACCGCGTGGGGGATGCGGGCGCCGCCGGTGAACATCGCCATGGTCAGTCCGAAGGCGCCGAGCGCTCCCAGAAGACCCGCCGCGAACCCCCAGGCGAGGCTGCTGCCCGCGATGGGAGCGAAGGAGAAGTTGTCTCCCCGGAGCCACATTCCGACCGCTCCGCCGGCAATGGCAACCACCAGGTAGGCGATCCCGATCCCCAGGTATGGCTTGAAGGGGCTCGCGGTCGCGTCCGCAAGCCGGGCCTGCCCCAGCGTCGGTCCGTAGAGACCCCAGGCGAGGGCGGTGATCAGGGCGAACAGGAAGGGAAGAGCGGTACGCATCGGGGCCTCCAGGCGGTTCCGATCATACGGAGGAGGCCGAGCGCCGTGGCACACTCCGCGCGCACCCGGCGCGAGCCGGCGCCTTTTTCCCATGACCGCGGTCGAACCGCTCCGCCAGTTGGCCGCCGCCGGCGGAGTTCCCGGACCCCGCGGCTTCCTGCCTCCCTACGAGCCGCTCCGGCGCCTGCCTCCGGGTTTCGAGGCGTGGGAGGAGATGGCGAAGGACGTCTCCGCCCGCTACCTGGTCGGCCGGGTCCGCCGTGATCTCGCCGCGTTGCCGGAACTCGACCCCGCGCCGCTGGCCGATGGTCCCGAGGTCGAGCGAGCCATGCTGCTGCTCACCTTCTTCGCCGGCGCCTACGTGCACCAGGCGGAGCCGCCCGCGGCCAGCCTGCCGCCCCCGCTCGCCCGGCCGCTTGTCGCGCTCTCGCGGCGGCTGGGGCGTCCCCCGATCCTCTCCCACGCGAGCCTGGCCATGCACAACTGGCGGCGGCTGGATCCCTCGGGCCCCATCGAGGTCGAAAACCTCGTCAATCTGGTCGGCATCCACGGCAGCACGGACGAGACCTGGTTCCTCACCATCGCGGTGGCCATCGAGGCCTGCGGCGGTGAAGAGCCGGCCCGGATCGTCCGCATGGAGATGGCCGCCGAGGACGGGGACGCCGAGACCGTCGCTGCCGAACTCGGACGGTTGAGCGAGACCATCGGCCGCATCACGGTTCTGACCGAGCGCACCCGCGAGGGCTGCGACCCGCACGTGTTCTACCGCCGCGTGCGCCCGCCGTTCTCCGGCTGGTTCGAGCCCGGAGTGCGCTACGAGGGGACCGACCTGGCCGAACCGCTCGTCCTCGCGGGGGGCAGCGCCGCGCAGAGCCCGCTCGTCCAGTCCTTCGACGCGGCGCTGTCCGTCGAGCAGCCGGGGGAGGCCAGGGGGCCGCATCTTGACATGCGGCGCTACATGAATCCTCGGCACCGGCGGTTCATCGAAGCGGTGGAGCAGAGTGGTGCGATTCGCCGGCTGGCCGCCGCCGGACGCCGCAGGGCGGTGCGAGCTGCCTATGACGATGCCCTCACGGCCTTTGCCGAACTCCGGCGTGTCCACATGGCCATCGTGAACGACTACATCGTGCGCCAGGCCGATCCGGGGACAGCGGCGCGCGGCACCGGGGGAACGGACTTCCGCCGTTTCCTGGGCGGGGCGATCGCCGGAACCGAGCGGGCGCGGCTCGAGAACCGAGGCGGAGCGCCTACGGGCCCGCCGGCGACCGGTCCTCGCGGGGCACCAGCCGCACCGCCCAGAGGCCGCTGTTGAAGTCCGAGAAGAAGATCGTCCCCTTGTGGGGCTGCGGGCCCCAGACGAAGGGGGCGTTCGGGATGAATCCGTCGGGGTCGTCCGAGTAGAACTTGGCGATCTCCCGGCCCTGCCGGTAGAGGTCGCCCACGAGTTCCCCGGAGACGTCCACCACCCGGAGGCCGCCGTTGAAGTAGGCGACGTACATGAGGTCCTTGTCGTAGTCGATCCAGAGGTTGTGCGGGCCTGCCTCCGGCACCCGGTAACGGGCGATCTCGACCGGGTTCTCGGGATCGTCGAACTCGTTGAAATGGATGAAGCCCATCGCCCGGGACGGCATCCGCTCCTGCCAGGAAATGATCGGCCCGGGAATCCGCGGGTTGATCGGGTGCGACTCGTCGCCGGTCACCACGTAGAAGCGGTCGGCGGACTGGCTGCGGAAGGGCCAGATGGCGTGGTTCCAGCCGGTGAGCTGGTAGAGGCGGCCCATCTCCACGGGGTTCTGGGGTGAGCCGCCCATGCCGCCGCCGCCCACGTCCACGACCACCATCCCGTCGGTGTTCCCGGCCTGGAACGCGATCCCGTCGTGGATCCAGACGTCGTGCACGCTGCGTCCCGGGCGGGGGTCCTCGAACCGGGACACCCGGAACGGGTTCCGCGGATCCTCGGCGTTCACCACGTCCCAGCGCCGGCCGTTGTTGATCGCGTAGATGTGTCCCTCGTGGAAGAACACGTTGTGGACCCCACCGGTCAGTTCGTCGTCGAAGCGCGAGAGGATCTCCGGGTTCCGGGGGTCGGAAACATCGAGGATCACGAACCCGTTGCGGCGGTTCGAGGCGCCCTCGCGGGTGATGACCGCGATCCTGCCGTCTTCGGACACCTTCACGTCGTTCACGGTGCGGGCGTCCACCTGCACTTCGGAGATCCGCTGCATGTTCGCGGGGTCGGTGACGTCGAAGAAGAGCGCGTGCCCGTCGGCATTCCAGGTCCCGAGCGCCGCATAGTCGCGCCCGTCGGTCCCCTCCCAGATCCAGAGATCAGAGGTCGCGCGGTCGCGCACCGGTGCATGGCCCACGAACTCCATGGCCATGCCGACGTCGCGCGGCACGACCTGGACCGCCTGTTCCGTATGGGCGGAGCCCGAGGAAGCGGAAACCACGTAGAGCCCGGGCTGTTCGGCAACGAACCGGCCGTCCGCGAGGAGCTGGGCCGGGGCGCCGGCCCCCACGGTGTCGAAGCGGCTGGGGTCGGGATGGGACTCGAGGGAGTAGCGCACGGGGGCGTCTTCGACCGCGGCGCCGCCTGCGTCCATGACGGAAGCGGAGAAGCGGACCACGTCCCCGGTGCGGACGCCGCCGGCCAGCGGTGATTCGCCGAGGGTTGCATCCAGGCTGAGGGAATGCGCGGGATTGGCCGCCACTTCGACCCGGGCCTCCGCGGTCAGTTCGCCGAGCCGTGCGGTCAGGGTGGCGGTCCCGGGGCCGACCGCCCGGAAGACCCCGGCGGCCTCCCAGTGGTAGGTCGGGGGCCGCGGCCGGTCGTAGAACGGATGGGCGTGGTAGGTGCCTTCGAAGAGGGGACCGAAAGCGGCGACCGCGCCGACGCCAGCCGGTTCGACGGTGATCTCGGGGCGTACGTCGCGCGGTTCGGAACCCTCGTCTTCGGCGAGCAGCCGGACGGGAACGCTGGCGCCCGCCAGGACCCGGTCGGGCAGATCGACGAAGCGCAGCGTTGCCAGTTCGGACGGCAGGATCTCCACCGGAATCTCCACCCGAATGCCGGGATCATCCGGCCGGGTGAATCCCGGTGTCGTGCCGGCCGCCGGCGAGAGCGCGACCAGAGTGTGATTGCCGGCCCGGTGCGCGGTCACCACCCCGGTGTGGGAGACGCTGACGTCCGCGGGGTCGAGCGAGAAGAAGAGCACCCGTGCCCCCGTGTCCACTTCTCCGCCCGCCCCCGTCACCGTGGCTGCCACGCTGCCCGTCTGCCCCACGCGCAGCTGGAGTGCCTCCGGGGCGACCGAGAGTTGCCGCTCCTGGCCTGAGGCGCCCGCCAGCAGGGCCAGGCCGAGCACCGCGGCTGCCGCCGCACCGAAACAAAACCGTGAAGAAATCCGCCCGAAGATCATCGTCCAAGGGTATTCAAGACCCGGTGGACGGGCCAACCGGTTCCCGGAACCGCGGGTCGGTCACGCAACCGTCATCCGGGTGTCTTTCCACGAAAATGAAGAATTCGGGTCTCCGCCGGGTAGTTCCCCGGTAGAAGACGTGAGAGACAACGCCTCCACCGCCGCCGACGTCCAGGGAAACCGGCCGGGCGCGCCCGATCCGGAGGAGCAGGAATGGATCCGCCGTTGCCGGAACGGCAGCCGGCGCGCCTACGAGCCGCTCGTGCGGCGCTACGCCCGGTGGGCGCAGGCGTACGCGTACCGGAGGGTCGGCGACCGGGAAGAGGCTCGTGACCTCGCGCAGGAGGCGTTCGCCCGGGCGTTTCACGCCATGCCGCGCTTTCGGCTCGGGCGCCCCTTCCTGCCCTGGTTCCTGACCATTCTGGACAACGTCTGCCGCAGCTACCTGCGCCGGCGCCGTCCGGAGATCGCGCTCGAGGGCGTTCGGGAGCCGTCGGTCGACGGCGGAATGCGGTCCGTGCACCAGCGGTTGATGCTCGAACGCGCACTTCGCGAATTGCCCGAGGAACAGCGCCGGGTGGTGGTGATGCGCGACATGGAGGGCTATGTCCACCGGGAGGTCGCGGAGCGGCTCGGCGTCCCCGAGGGGACGGTGGCATCCAGGCTGCACATCGCCCGCCGCCGGCTGCGGCGGTTCCTCGCGGGTGGTGGCCGACGGTGACCCACCGAAGAAACAAGCACTGAAAGGAGGAAACCCGATGACCGATCACGATGGAAACCAGGCTCCGGGAGCCTCGGGACGGATTCCCGAAGACGCGCCGGGCGGACCGGAGCTCGAGCCGCAGCCCACCGACTGGGACGACGCGGCGATGGATCGTTTCTGGCTCGGGGTCTACTCGCGTCTGGAGCGCGGCCTCGCCTGGACGCTGGTTTCCGCCTCGGCAGCGGTGCTCCTCGGTTACTGGGCGTACGTGTTCGCGACCGAATTCATGGCTGATGCATCGGTCCCGGCGATTGTTCGCTTCGGCACCGCCGGGCTGCTGCTCGGCATCCTGCTTCTCTTGCTGGGCGCGATCCGCGAGCGGATCCGCGCCCGTTCCACCGATCCTTTCCGGAGAGTCCGACGATGATTGTGAGCACCACCAACGAAGTTCCCGGCGCGGAGACCGCCGAAGTCCTGGGCATCGCCCGCGGCAACACGATCCGCGCCCGCCACCTCGGCCGCGACATCCTGGCCGGCCTCAAGGGAGTGGTCGGCGGTGAGGTCGAGTCCTACACGAAGCTCATGGGCGAAAGCCGCGAGCAGGCCATCGCCCGCATGATCGAGCACGCGGAGGCCCTCGGCGCCGACGCCATCGTCGGCATGCGGATCGCGACCTCGGTGCTGATGACCACCGCGGCGGAGATCCTCGCCTACGGCACCGCGGTGAAGCTCCGCCGTTAGGGCGGGGACGGGAGAGCGCCGGCTTGGAACGCCGGTCTCCGACCGGCACGCGGCCCGAAGGGCCGCAGGCGACGTGTCGCTGTTTGCCCCCACGGGACGCCGGGACAAGCACGTCCCCTCTGTCCCGGTCGGCTCCGAAGGAGAGGACCATCCCGCAGGTCGGCGTCACGACGTGCGCGGTGCGGAGCATCGCGCGTGCCGGTCGGAGACCGGCGTTCCAAGCCGTTTCTGCCATTCATGCTCGGCGGGGTGGGCCGGCGGAGCCGGCGATCACGATGCGGGTCGGTCAACCCCTGCCGAAGACGCCGCAGCGGCCGCGCGCACGGACGGGATAGGGTAGGGACGTCATGTCGGAGGCCTCCGCCCCAGAACGCGACAGCGGCCGCTTCTACGAGGACTTCCACGTCGGCCAGCGCATCGTCCACCCGCTGGGCCGCACGGTCCTGGCCGCCGACAACTCCTGGTTCTCGCTCCTCACCCAGAACCAGAACCCCATCCACATCGACCGCCATCACTCGGAGCGCACTCCGTTCGGCAAGCCGCTCGTGAATTCCTGCCTGACGCTGGCGCTCGCGACCGGTCAATCGGTGAACGATCTGACCCGGAACGTGCTCGCGAATCTCGGCTGGGACGAGGTCCGGCTGCCGGCGCCTCTCTTCGAGGGCGACACGCTCTACTCGGAGAGCGAGGTCCTCGCCGCCCGGGAATCCCGGTCCCGTCCGGAGGCCGGGATCGTGACCGTCCGCACCCGGGGCAGGAATCAGGACGGCACGGTGGTGATCGAGTTCCGCCGCACCTTCCTGATCTGGAAGCGCGCCCACGCGCCCGCCCACGCGGCTGAAGCGGGGTAGCGGCGACCGGCGGCGGAGCCTACCGGCCGCGCACCAGCAAGGACGCCTTCGCCGCCTCCCGTGAGGTGTAGCGGGGCCGGAACCCGGTCTCCCGAGTGAGCTTCGCGATGCTCGCGACCCAGGACCACCGGACCATCGCGAGTCCGCTGGCGGGGCCGTAGCTCTGCAGCCGCAGCGCCCAGCTCACCTGGGTCAGGACCCGCAACAGCGGTTCCGGAAGCGCCACCGGACGCGAGCCCGCCACCCGCACCATCTCGCTGAACGCGACAGCGCCCTCTCCGGCCACGTTGAAGACGCCCGGAACCGGGTCGCAGCAGGCACCGTTCCAGCGCGTCCTGCAGGTCGTCCTCGTGGATGAACTGCATCCGCGGGTCGGCGCCGCGAACGCGCACCCCCATCAGCCGGCGGAGCGCCTGGGTGGCGAAGTTGTCGGAGTGCGGCCCGACCACGGGACAGCAGCGCAATACGGTCAAAGAGGTGTCCGGGTTGTCCGCGGCAAAAGCCGCCAGCATTCGTTCCGTGGCGGCCTTGTGTTCCGCGTAGTGGACGCCGCGGGCGGGCCGGACCGGCGACTCCTCCGTGTAGGGCTGCGGGTCGCCGGCGTGGGGGCCGTACACGGTGGTGCTGCTGAGGTAGAGAAGGTGGCGCACCCCGGCGCCCTGACACCCCGAGAGCACCTGCGCCATCCCGCCCACGTTCGCCTGCCGCGCGGACTCGTCGCCATGACCGGTCCGGAGGACGAAGGCCAGGTGCGCGACGGCGCCGATGCCGTGCTTGCGCAGGATGTCCGCCATGGGTGTCCGGATGTCCTGCTGGAAGGCCACCAGCTTGGGATGGTCGACAGGAATGGGACGGGCATCGAAGGCGACGACGAGGTCGACGTCTTCCGCCGCCGCGAGCCGCTCCACGAGTTTCGAGCCGATGGAGCCGGCGGCGCCGGTAACCGCGACGCGCAGGCCTCTGGGTGCTTCCCGGTTGGCCGTTCCGTTACCGCTCCCCGCGCAGCATCGCCACCATCTTCGCGCTGTCCGGCGGCGGCGGACCCGTCCGGCGGCTCACGAACCAGGTGACGCCGAAGTTGATCAGCATCCCCAGGGTGCCGATGCCTTCCGGGCTGATTCCGAACCACCACGCCTCCGGGCCGCTCCACTCGAAGACCTTGAACCACCCGATGTAGACGGCGGTGAACCCGGTCCCGGCGATCATGCCGGCGACCGCGCCGCGGGCCGTGACCCAGGTGGTGAAGACCCCGAGGACCAGCGCCGGGAAGAAGCTGGCGGCGGCCAGGCCGAAGGCGAAGGCGACCACGGCCGCCACGTAGTCGGGCGGGTAGATCCCGACGATGATCGCCACCACGCAGGCGCCGGCGGCTGACAGCCGTGCCGCCACCAGTTCCTGCCGCTCGCTCATCCCGGGCCGCAGGAAGCTCTTCAGCAGGTCGTGGGAGACCGATGCCGAAATGACGAGCAGGAGCCCCGCCGCGGTCGAGAGCGCCGCCGCCAGGCCGCCCGCCGCGACCAGCCCGACGACCCACGCCGGCAGTTCCGCGATCTCGGGGTTGGCGAGCACCATGATGTCCCGGTCGATGGCCAGCTCCGCACCGGGCCCCTCGCTGTACTGCATGAGGCCGTCCCCGTTCCGGTCGGTGAAGCGGATGAGCCCCGTCGCCGCCCAGTTCCGGAACCAGTCGGGGGCCTCGGCGAACGGCGTGTTGTGCAGCGTCTGGATCATGTTGACCCGGGCGAAGGCCGCCACCGCCGGAGCCGTCGTGTAGAGGATCGCGATGAAGAAGAGCGCCCACATGACGCTCCAGCGGGCGAGGCGCGCGGTCTTCACCGTGTAGAAGCGGATCAGCACGTGCGGCAGTCCCGCCGTCCCGGTCATGAGCGCCATCGTGATCGCGAAGACGTCGGGCAGCGTCTTTTTCCCGGCGAGGAAGGCCCCCGTGTACTCGGGCAACCCGAGGTCGGTGTGGATCTGGTCGATCGCCCGCAGGAGCGCCACCCCCGCGCGTTCCCCCTCGATGAGCGGCGAGCCGAAGCCGATCTGGGGGATCGGGGTTCCGGTCATCATCCAGGAGATGGCCCCGGCGGGAATCAGGAAGGCGACGATCAGCACGCAGTACTGCGCCACCTGGGTGTAGGTGATCCCCCGCATCCCCCCGAGCGTCGCGTAGAGGAGCACGATGATTCCGCCGATGGCCACGCCGTACTCCACCGGGATCGTCAGGAAGCGCGAGAACACCACGCCCACGCCGCGCATCTGTCCAGCCACGTAGGTGAACGAGATGAAGACGGCGCAGGCCACCGCGGTGAGCCGGGCCGTCTGTGAGGCGAAGCGGTCGCCGACGAACTCCGGGATGGTGTAGCGCCCGTAGCGGCGGAGGTACGGCGCCACCAGCAACGCGAGCAGGACGTAGCCGCCGGTCCACCCCATGAGGTAGATCGCCCCGTCGTAGCCCATGAAGGAAATGAGCCCCGCCATCGAGATGAAGGACGCGGCGCTCATCCAGTCGGCTCCGGTCGCCATGCCGTTCGCGAGGGCGGAAACCCCGCGTCCCGCCACGTAGAAGCCCGACGTCGTCTGGACGCGGCTTGCGACGGCGATGGCGCTGTAGAGGGCGAAGCTGCCGACGACGAAGACCAGGGTCCAGCCGGCGATGCTCACGAAGGATCCTCGGTGTCTTCGGGCTGGTCGGCGTCCCGCTCGATCCGGTCCATGGCGATCGCGTTCACGACCAGCAGGACCAGGAAGATCAGGATCGCGCCCTGCTGGGAGAACCAGAAGCCGAGGGGGAACCCGCGGACCCAGATCCGGTTGAGCGGCTCCGCGAGCAGGACGCCCAGGCCGAGCGAAGCGGTGAACCAGACCGCCAGGAGAACCGCGATCAGCCGCAGGCTGCGTTTCCAGGCATCCCGCCGGGGCGGGGAGGTTCGAGGCACGGTTAGCGTGGATTGAATCAGAACCGGCGTCGCGTCGGCATTCGGACGAGTTGCGGCAGGCTCCCCGCACTCAGGAGGTCGGCGGGTACAAGCTCCCCGCATTCACGAGGTCAGCGGGCGCAAGCTCCCCGCATTGATGGGGCCGGTGGGCGCGAACTCCCCGCATTCATGGGGCTGGCGGGCGCAAGCTCCCCGCATTGATGAGGCCGGCGCGCGCAAGCTCCCCGCATTGATCGGGTTGGTGGGCGGCAGCTCCCCGCATTCGTGAGGCCGGCGGGCACACGCGCATTGGCGGAACGCCGCGTCCCCGGCGCCGGTTTCGCGCTCCCGCGCGATGCCGATCAGAGATCGGCGTTCCAAGCCGTACGCGCCACCCGGGTTCTCGGCGTCTCCGACTGGACTCTTGCCGGGCCGCTGGTATGCTCGAACGTCCGGAAAGGAGGGGACTCCGTGATTCCACCGTCTTTCGACTATCACGCTCCCGACACCCTGGAAGAGGCGAGCCGGCTGCTGCTGGCGAACCCTGAGGCCAAACTGCTGGCCGGGGGTCACAGCCTCATCCCCATGATGCGGTTCCGGCTGGCGGAGCCGGCCGCGCTGGTGGATCTGAGGAGAATCCCCGGGCTCTCCGGAATCCGCGAAGAGGGTGGCTCCCTGTGCATCGGGGCGATGACCTGCGAGTCGGCACTGGAGAAGTCGGACCTCGTCCAGAGCCGCTACCCGCTCCTCGCCGACACCACCCGCGTCATCGCGGATCCGGTGGTCCGGAACCTGGCGACCGTGGGCGGGAACGTCGCCCACGCGGATCCCGGGAACGACCATCCGGCGACCATGTTGGCCTACCGGGCGTCGTTCGTTGCCTCGGGTCCCTCCGGCCGGCGGACGATCGCCGCGTCCGATTTCTTCACGGGGCCGTTTTCGACCTGCCTCGAAGAGGGGGAAATCCTGACCGAGATCCGCATCCCCGAGGCCGGACCCGGTTCCGGAGGCGCCTACCAGAAGTTCGAGCGGAAAGTCGGCGACTACGCGGTGGCCGCGGTGGCGGTCCAGTTGCAGCTCGACGGCGGGCGGGTCGCCGGCGCCGGAGTGGCGCTCACGAACGTGGGCCTCACCGCGATCCAGGCTGGCGCTGCCGAGGCGGCGCTCGTCGGTTCGGACGGCGGTGACGCAGCGCTTGACGCTGCCGCCGAAGCCGCCGCCGCGGCGGCCGATCCGGCGGACGACCACCGGGGGTCCGCCGACTACAAGCGCGCGGTGGTCCGTGTGCTCACCCATCGGGCGGCGTCCAGCGCGCTCGCCCGGGCGAGGGAGGCGTCATGAGTTCCCACCAGATCAGCGTCACCATCAACGGTGAAGAGCACACCCGGGAGGTGGAGGCGCGGCTGCTGCTCGTGCACTTCATCCGCGAGGAACTCGGCCTCACCGGTACCCACATCGGGTGCGACACGACCTCCTGCGGCGCCTGCACGGTGCTCCTGAACGGCGTGCCCGCCAAGAGCTGCACGGTGTTCGCCGTCGCCGCCGACGGCGCCGAGGTCACGACCGTGGAGGGACTCGGAAACGGCGGTCTCCATCCGGTCCAGCAGGGATTCACGGAGAAACACGGACTCCAGTGCGGTTTCTGTACTCCCGGGATGATGCTGACCTCGAAGGCGCTCCTCGAAGAGAACCCGGATCCCAGCGAGGCGGAGATCCGCTGGGGTATCTCCGGCAACCTGTGCCGGTGCACCGGCTACGTCAACATCGTGAGAGCGGTGCAGCGGGCCAGCGAACTGATGAAGGAGAACAGCGATGGCTGAGTGCAGAGGTCTCGGACACTCCGTCCAGAGAAAGGAAGACGCCCGCTTCATCAGGGGACAGGGCCGCTACATCGACGACGTCAAGCTCCCGGGCATGCTCTACCTGGATATCGCCCGGAGCCCCTACGCCCACGCGAAGATCACCAGGATCCACGAGGAAACCGCGATGGCGGTGGACGGGGTGGCCGCGGTGATCACCGGGAAGACCCTCGAGGGTTTCAAGCTGGCCTGGATGCCCACCCTGATGAGCGACCAGCAGATGGTGCTGCCGGTGGACACCGTCAAGTACCAGGCCCAGGAGGTGGCGGCGATCGTCGCGACCTCGCGCTACGCGGCCGCCGACGGCGCCGCCGCCCTCGAGGTGGACTACGACCCGCTTCCCGTGGTGGTGGATCCGCACGAGGCCCTGAAACCCGGGGCCACCAAGGTCCGCGACGACAAGGACAGCAACCACATCTTCCACTGGGAGCACGGGGACGCCGACGGTACGGAGGCGGCGCTCGCCGGCTGCGACACCGTCGTCGAGCAGAAGATGCATCTCCCGCGCATCCACGTGGCCTCGATCGAGACCTGCGGCTGCGTGGCGAGCTGGAACCCGGTGGAGGGGCACCTGACCCTCTACCTGACCACCCAGGCCCCGCACGCCATCCGCACGGTGGTGGCGCTGGTGACCGCCCATCTCGGCCTCGCCGAGCACAAGATCCGGGTCATCTCGCCGGACATCGGCGGGGGCTTCGGGGGCAAGGTGCCGGTCTATCCCGGCTACGTGCTCGCGACCGCCGCTTCGGTGGTGACCGGCAAGCCGGTGAAGTGGATCGAGGACCGCTCGGAGAACCTCCAGGCGGATTCCTTCGCCCGGGATTACCACATCACGGCGAAGCTGGGTTCGAAGAAGGGGAAGGTGACCGCGCTCAAGCTGGACACCGTCGCCGACCACGGCTATTCGGACGCGGCGGCGAACCCGTCCAAGTTTCCGGCCGGTCTCTATCACATCGCCACCGGGTCCTACGACCTCGCAAACGCCCACGTGTCGGTGGACGGCGTGTACACGAACAAGCCGCCGGGAGGGATTGCCTACCGTTGCTCGTTCCGCGTCACCGAGGCGGTGCACGCCATCGAGCGGATGGTGGACCTGCTGGCCCGGGAGAACGGGGAAGACCCGGCGGACTTCCGCCTCCGGAACTTCATCAAGCCCGAGCAGTTCCCGTATCAGTCGGCGCTCGGCTGGGAGTACGACAGCGGGAACTACGGGGCGGCGCTCGAGAAGGCCATGGACATGATCGGCTACCAGGATCTCCGGGCCGAGCAGGCCGAAAAACGCGCCCGCGGCGAGCTGATGGGCATCGGCATCTCCTCCTTCACCGAGATCGTGGGCGCCGGGCCGTCGAAGACCTTCGACATCCTGGGCATCAAGATGTTCGACTCGGCCGAGATCCGGATCCACCCCACCGGGAAGGCGATCGCCCGCTTCGGCACCAAGTCTCAGGGGCAGGGGCACGAGACCACCTACGCGCAGATCATCGCGGAGGAACTCGGGATCCCGCCGGAGGACATCCAGGTCGAGGAAGGGGATACGGACACGGCGCCCTACGGGCTCGGCACCTACGCCAGCCGTTCGACCCCGACCGCGGGCGCCGCGGCGTCCATCGCGTCGCGGAAGATCCGCGAGAAGGGGAGGAAGATCGCCGCTCATCTCCTCGAGGCGGACGAGGCCGACCTCGTCTGGGAGCAGGGGAAGTTCTACGTGAAGGGCTCCCCGGACCGGGCGAAGACCATCCAGGACATCGCGTTCGCGGCCTACACGAACCACCCGCAGGGCCTGGAGGCGGGCCTCGAGGCGATCTCCTACTACGACCCGCCCAACCTGACCTTCCCGTTCGGGTCCTACATCTGCTGCGTGGACATCGACCGCGGCACCGGCCAGGTCAAGATCCGGCGCTTCGTGGCGGTGGACGACTGCGGGGTGCGGATCAACCCGATGATCGTGGACGGCCAGATCCACGGCGGGCTCACCATGGGGATCGCGCCGGCGCTCCTCGAGGAGATCTCCTACGACGCGGACGGAAACATCACCGGAGGCAACTTCATGGAGTACCTCGTTCCCACCGCGATGGAGACACCGCACTGGGAATTGGGCGAAACGGTTACCCCGTCGCCGCACCACCCCATCGGCGCCAAGGGGGTGGGCGAGTCCGCTACCGTGGGCGCGCCGCCGGCCGTCGTGAACGCGGTGGTGGACGCCCTCTGGCACCTCGGGGTGCGCCACATGGAGATCCCCATGACCCCGGCGCGCGTCTGGGACGTGCTGAACGAACACGGCGCGGCGGCGACCCGGTAGGAAGACGCATGCCGCGGTGACCGGACCGACCGACGTCTTCGCCGCGGCCGCCCGTCTCTATCGGGACGGCGTGCCCTTCGTCCTGGCGACGGTGGTGCGCGCGGAACGCCCCACCTCGGCGCGGCCGGGCGCTAAGGCGATCGTCACCGGCGACGGGGAGTTCCGGGGCTTCGTCGGCGGGACCTGCGTCAAGCCGGCGGTCCGGCGCGAGTCGCTGCGGGCGCTCGCGGACGGAGCGCCCCGGCTGCTCCGCATCTCCCCGGACAGCCCTCCCGAGGGCGTCCGCGCGGAAGAGGGAGTACTGGAGGAACACATGGCCTGCGTAAGTGGCGGCGCTCTCGACATCCATCTGGAGCCCTATCTGCCGTCGCGCCGGCTGCTGCTGGCGGGGAGTTCCCCCATCGTGCAGTCGCTGGCGGCGCTCGGCGAGGCGCTCGGAATGGAGGTCCGGACCGCCGAGACGGCCGGGAATCTGGATGTCGCCGCGGAGGACGCCTTCGTGGTGGTCGCGGGCCACGGGGAAGGGGAGTGGGAAACCCTGAAGGCCGCGTTGACCGGCGGCCGCGCCCGCTACGCGGGCCTGGTCGCGAGTCCGCGCCGAGCGGCCGCGGTGCGCGAGCGGCTGGTCGGGATGGGTGTTTCCGAAGCCGACGTCGGACGGCTCCGGTCTCCCGCCGGGCTCGACATCGGGGCCGAGACCCCCGGTGAAATCGCGCTCAGCATCCTGGCGCAGATCGTGGAGGAGCGGCAGGCGCCGGAGCGACCCGCAGCGACTCCGGCAGAGGCGACGCCGGCCCCGATGGTCGGGATCGCGCTCGAGACCTCCAGCGACGAGCTGGCGGTCGACCCGATCTGCGGGATGACCGTCTCCCGGGACTCTCCCCACCGCGTGGAATCGGGCGGCGAGACCTGGTGGTTCTGCTGCGCCGGCTGCGCGGAGACGTTCGCTGCCGCCGGGAAAACCGGCGATACCGCCTGAATCGCGCCCCGACCGGGCGCCACCGCCCCGCAGGAGGGCCGAGAACGATGAAGTCTCGCCGCACGTTCTGCGCCGTCGTGATGATCTGCTCGATCGCTGCCGGCGCTCCCGCCCAGACACCAACCCGGGCCCGGGACCTGGGGGTGCCCTTCGAGGGCGATCCGGGTCCGCTGAACGCCATCACCGACGTTTCCGGACTGGAGGTGGGACACACCACGATCCTGCGGGAGGAGGGACCGGTCCGCACCGGGGTCACCGCGGTGCTGCCGCGCGGACGGATGAGCCAGGTCGGGGTGTTCGCCAACTGGTTCGCCCTGAACGGGAACGGAGAGATGACCGGCACGACCTGGGTCAGCGACCGGGGGATCCTGAAGGGGCCGGTGCTCATCACGAACACCTACAGCGTCGGCGCGGTCCACGAGGCGGCGATCGCCTGGGCCGAGGCGAATCTCGGTTTTCGCGCCTGGACGCTGCCGATGGTCGCCGAGACGTGGGACGGATTCCTGAACGACATCACCGGCTTCCACGTCCGCCGCCAGCATGTGTTCGCCGCGCTGGATTCCGCCCGCGCAGGACCGGTCGAGGAGGGCTCGGTGGGAGGCGGTACCGGAATGCGCACCTTCGAGTTCAAGTCGGGCATCGGCACCGCCTCGCGCCGCGTCGGGACCGGCGGGGCGGACTACACGGTGGGCGTCCTGGTGCAGTCCAACTTCGGCCGGCGCCCGCAGCTCAAGATCGCCGGGGTGCCCGTGGGGCGGGAAATCCCCGACCTGCTTCCGGAGAACCCGCCGCTTTCGGAAGCCGGTCCCCCCGCCCCGAGGGGAGGACGCGACGGGTCCATCATCATCGTCGCAGCCACCGATGCGCCGCTGCTGCCGCACCAGTTGAAGCGCCTTGCCCGCCGGGCGTCCCTGGGACTCGGGCGCCTGGGGAGCATCTCGATGAACGGCTCAGGAGACATTTTCGTGGCGTTCTCGACCGCCAACGGGGAGGCGGTCGCCAACGAGAGCGGCGAGGCTCCCTTGCGGATGTTGGCGAACTCCGACCTGAACCCGCTCTTCGAAGGGGTCGTGCAGGCCACCGAGGAGGCCATCGTGAACTCCATGGTCGCGGCTCGCGACATGACCGGCGTGAACGGCCGCCGGATCTACGCGATCCCGCACGAACGCCTCCGGGAAATCCTCGGCCGCTACGACCGGCTGGAGGCGGCGACCCCGGATTGAGCGCCGGTCCGGGTGTCTCCCGGGGCTCGCACCTCGGCGTGGAGCTCAAACGCGAAGGTGGCACATACGGCTTGGAACGCCGGTCTCCGACCGGCACGCGGGCCGCAGGCCCGCAAAGCGCGTAGGGCTCCATGTCCCGACGACACACCCGGCTTGGAAGGCCGGTCTCTGACCGGCACGCGCGGTGCTCCGCACCGCGCACGGCACCGCGCCGACGTGCGGGATGATCCTCCCTCGGTGCAGCGCAACACCTGACGTACCCGGATCCGCGTCGCCTAGGGCGGATAGCGGCACGTCGTCCGCGGGCCTCCGGCCCGCTGTGCCGGTCAGAGACCGGCGTTCCAAGCCGGCGGCGCCATCAGGACGCCTGGCCGACCCGCCGGGCTGCATTTTCGCGGCAACCAGGGCGCCGCGCACGTCGCAACGGTACCCAAACCTCAGGTGTGTACGGCCGGGAACGCCGGCCTTCAGGCCGGCACCCCCGCCGGAGGCGGGCGAAACGCGCGACGGTCCCTGCGGTCACGTCGCGCACACCGACTCCACCAAGGCTCTGAGGTTGAGAAATACGGGCTAACCTGCTGTCAGATGACGTGCAAGCGTGATTCGAGGCGGTGGATCGCGTGGAGGGGCGCGCTCGTCATCGCGATGGTGTCCGCGCTTGGCCCCGCTGGCTGCGGCGACGCGACGACGCCTACCGGGCCTCCCCCGGGACCGGTCCCCACGGCGCTCGAAATCCGCGGCTTGCCGGAAGAACCGCTCGAGATCGGCACGGTAGTGCAACTCACCGGCTGGGCCACCTTCAGCGACGGCGCCACCGGGCAGGTGGACCCGCTCTGGAGTTCGAGCGCGCCCGAGGTGGCGAGCGTCGACGGGCGCGGCTTCGTGTTCGCGCACGCGGCCGGCGAGACGCGGATCACCGCCACGCTGGGACCTGCCAGCGCCGAGGCCGGTGTGGCGGTCGCGCCCGTCAATCCGGATCTCTACGACCTCAGCGGACAGGTCGTCAACCACAACGGCCGCCCCGTAGCCGATGTGCTGATCGCCGCGCTCGACGGTAGCGGCGACCGCGGGACGGTCACTTCGGGAAACGGTTGGTACTTGCTCCAGAACCTGGAAGGCCCTACCGCCGTCGCAGCCCGCAAGGACGGCTACCCGGAAGTAATCGAGCATGCGACCCAAGAATCCGGCGAACTTCATTTCACCCTCGTCGGCGGGGCGCCCCGGGATTCGTTCGGCGGGGGGCAGTGGATCGTCGGTGACGAGATTCCGCCGGGCCGTTACTTCACGGATCCCGAGTCCTACTGCCGCTGGAACCGGCGTTCGGGATTCTCCATCGGCTACCCGGCCGGCCGGGCCGCACTCGTGCCGTTCGAATCGCCCCCGGACCTCGACTTCATCGCGGGACGGGAACTGCGGTTCGATTCCGGACAGGAGATCGTGGACATCCACCCGGGCGACGCGGCGTTCCGGTCCACTGCCGAGTGTGGCGAGTGGCGGGCCGAGCCTCCCCACACCGCCACGCAGGAGGAAATCCGTCCGGGCACCTGGCTTGTGGGCGCCCAGATCGCGCCGGGCACCTATCGCGCCGACGCCGACTACCTGTGCCTCTGGCTGCGGCTCGCCGCCTTCGGGGGCGGTCAGGAGGACGTCGTGGAGGACGGCCTCGTCGAGACGCGGGCGGGCGCGGAACTCACGGTGACGATCGAGGCGTCCGACGCCGGCTTCTACAGCGACGCCGAGTGCGGTCCCTGGACCCGCGTCGAAGACCCGTAGAGGAAGTCGCGGTCAGAAACTCACGTCCAGTTCGACCCCGATCGTGCGCGGCTCGCCGGCGCGTCCCAGCGCGCTGAAGATCGGCGCGGTCGGCTGCCAGGCCTGCAGGAGATAGGCCTTGTCGAGCAGGTTCCGCCCGAACGCGAAGACCCCGAAGCTGCCCCGCTGGTAGCCGAAGCGGGCGTTCACCAGCGTGCGCTCTCCCACGCGGAAGCGGGCATCGTTCCCGCTGTTCGAGAACGCGTTCGCCTGCGCGGCGACCTCGGCATTCCCCGACCAGTTGTCGTCCAGCCGGACGGACAGGCCGGTCAGCCAGGACCAGGCCGGAGCGTACGGGAACTCGTTGCCCGTGAAGTCCCTCTCGCCGTCGCGGAAGTCGTCGAACCGGGTCTCGAGCAGGCCCAGCGAACCGTAGAACTGAACACGCGGGTCGAACCAGTAGCCGGCCTGCGCTTCGAGGCCGCGCACGGTGGACTCCCCGGCGTTCACCGTGACGCTGTCCACCGGCAGGCCGAGATCGGTCATCACCCGCACCTGCTGGTTGGTCCAGTCCGTGTAGAAGGCATTGCCGTTGAAGTACCAGCGCCGGTCGGGGGCCGCCGCGCGCAGCGCGAACTCGACGTTGCTCGTGTACTCCGGCTCGAAGTCGCTGACCCGCTGGCTGAGGACGGCGATCGACTGTCCGCCGGCCCGGTAACCCCGCTGCCAGCCGACGGAGGTGGACAGCGAATCGCTCCAGTCCCGCGTCAGGGTCGCCTTCGGCAGGAAGGCCCGGTAGGACGCATCCAGTTCCTGCGGGGGACCCTCCGGCGGCAGCTGCGGCAGGGGCGGGTCGGACACCACCCCCTGGCGGTTCACGGTCTGGCGGCGCTCGTCGTCGTAGCGCGCGCCGAGGGTCAGGGTCCAGACGTCGGCCAGACCGAGGTCGAACTCGCCGAAGACGGCCGCGTTCCGGGTCGTTTCCTCGGTGTTGAAGAACGAGGTCAGCGTGAAGCCCGGAGGCAGGCCGGCCAGTTCACCCGGCCCGGCGGCGTCCGCCTGCAGCGTGTCGGTCAGGTCGGCGAAGTAGAGCCCCAGCACGCCGCTCCGCCGGCCCGGGCCCTGATAGCGGAGCAGGAACTCCTGGGTCATCCACTCGTCGTCGGTCGTGTAGTCGAGGACGCCGGCTGCCAGAGGGGTCTGGTCCAGGTCCTCTTCCCGGCGGTAGTCGTGCTGGTAGACGCTCGACGTCGACTCGAGTGACAGCCGGTGGCTCAGGTCGTAGGCGAGCGCCAGCGTCAGGTTGTGGTGCTCCGAACCGTCCTCGGCGGGGTGGTCCGAGATGTTGACCCGCTCTTCGGGGAAACGGTCCACGTTGATCGCGCCGTCGCCGCCCCGGCTCTCGGTCGCCTGGTAGGTGAGCAGTCCCCGGAACCGGGTGGTCGGATCGAACCGCAGCTTCATCCGCACCGCGAGGTAGTCGCGGTAGTCGTAGGAGTCCTCCCCGCGGGTCGGGTTTTCAACGAAGCCGTCGGTGTTCCGGTTGTCCACGGCGAGCCGGAAGGCGGCCTTGCCGGCCACGATGGGGACGTTCAGGACCGCCGAGCCCTGGGTGGCGCCGTAGTTGCCGAACCGGCCGCGCACCCGGAAGCCGGTCCGGTATTCGGGATCGGCGCTCTTCATGACGATGGCGCCCGCGAGCGCGTTCCGCCCCTGCTGGGTGGACTGGGGGCCGCGGAAGATCTCGACGCGGTCCATGTCCCAGGTGCTGAACGGCCCGAAGAAGGTGCCCTGGTAGCCCTGCACGGTGGCGCCGTCGAGCTTGACGCTCAGCAGGAGGCCGCCTTCCGGCCCGAAGCCCTGCTGGCTGATGCCCCGGATCGAGAAGCCGCGGACGTCGGAGGACGAGTTCACGTTCGGGGTCATGGCGACCAGCCGGTAGAGATCGGTGTCGGTCCCGGCGTCGAGCTGCGCGCCGCTCACGAGCGCGACGCTCGTCGGTTCGTCCTGGAGGCTCCGTTCCTGCTGCTGACCGGTGACGGTCACGCGCTCCGCGAACGACATGTCGAGAGGGATGCTGATGCGGACCTCGCCGGCGGCCCCCACGGTGATCTCGACGGTCCGGTCGGCGAAGCCGCGTCCGAGCACGGTCAGCCGGTGGAGCCCCTCGGGGAGGGTGTCGAAGCGGAAACTGCCGGCGGCGTCGCTGGTGGTTTCGCGGATCTCGCCGCTCGCGAGGGTGAGGATCACGTCGGCGCCCGGGACGAGCAGTCCCTGCGGATCGGTGACTTCGCCGACGATCTCGGCGGAGGACGCCGCGATGCCGGACGCGGGGGACGGTGTGGCCAATGCGCCATGCGCAAGCGCGAGCAGGCCCAGGGAGGCGAATCGGAGCATGGCGGAAACCTTAGCCGTGAACACTACGCACGGAGCGGCCCGGAGGATCCGTTGCCGATAGCAGGAACGTGTGTCATTCAGGCTTGACACAGTCCAGTTGACACACGACACTCTCCGTATGTCCCGCAGTCACAAGGTCCAGGTCACCCTGAACGAAGTCGAATACGCCGCCGTCCGTCGGCGGGCCGAGGCAGAAGGCCTGAAGCACGCCGGCGTCGTTCGGGAGGCGATCCAGGAGTACTGCGTCAAGCCGGACAAGCGCCGACGACAGCGCGAGGCGCTTGCAGCGCTGGACGCCCTACCGCCTTCGCCTGTCCCCTCTTCGTGGCGGGAATGGAAGCAGGAGTACAGCCGGCTGAAGACCGCCTACCGCGAGGCGGAATGGCCGCGGCCCAAAGCGCCGACGGACGCCGGCCGGGATGATTGAGCCTGCGACCCGCTCGGGCCGGGTCCCGCCGGAGTCTCTCGGCGCGATTTTTGTTGACGCAAACGTGTTCATGTACGCGGTCGGTACGGACGTCCGCTGGCGGAAGACCAGCTACGTCGCACTGGAAGGTCTTCAGGAAAGTGATGTGCGGATCGTGACCAATGCGGAAGTCCTCCAAGAAATCCTGCACCGGTACTTCTCGCAGCGTCGCCCCGCGGACGCTAGAGTCGTCCACCTAGCCGCTCGGGAAGTCTGCGACGAGATCATCCCCGTAACGGAACATCACACGACCCGCGCGCTGAACCTCCTTCTCGAGTATCGGCAGCTTTCGGCCCGGGACGCCGTTCATGTCGCCACGATGGAGGACCGGGGCATACGCTCCGTCCTGTCCGCCGACCAGGGTTTCGACGCCGTGCCCAGCGTGGATCGCGTCGATCCCCGGGATTTCGTCCGCGCGTAGCCGGGTTCGGGGGCGAAGCGGCCCGAAGCCGGAAGGCTCCCGTAGAATCCGGGCGATGGACATCGAAGGCACCGAGATCATCAGCGCCCCCCGGGAAAAGGTCTGGGAATTCGTCACCGATGCGGAGTCGGTGGCCTCCTGCACGCCCGGGGTGAAGTCGGTCCGCATCCTGGAGCCGGGCAAGCGCTTCGAGGTGGTCGGCGGCGTCAAGCTCGGCACGGTGGGGCTCAACGCCAAGAACGTCATCGAGTTCACGGACCTCGTCGAACTCGAAGAGGCCCGGCTGAAGATCCGCGGAAGGGGACCGGGCACCACCATCGACGCCGTCGCCGAGCTCCGGCTGCGGGACGAGGAGCCCGGCACCGCGCTCGACTGGAAGGGCACGGTACAGGTGCGGGGAACGCTGGCGGCGCTCGCCTCCCGGCTGCTGAAGCCGGTCACCGAAAAGGTGCTGCGCGAGATGTTCGCCGAGATGAGATCCAGGATCGAGGCCTGAGGGGCCTGTCAGGAGAACAAGCGATGAGAAGAGGAAACCGGTTTGCCCGCGTGACGGGCGTGATGGTGCTGTGTCTGTTTGCGGCCTCTCTGGTTGGGGCGCAGTCTCCCTACTTCCCCGAGCGCCACGACTGGCAGACGAAGACGCCCGAAGAAGCGGGATTCGATGCGGCGCTCCTCGACGAGGCGGTGGAGTTCGCGGTCGCTTCCGAGTCGAACGCGCCCAACGACCTGGCGCTGAACCATGAGTTGACCTTCGCGCAGGAGCCCTTCGGGTTTCGGATCGGGCCGACCACGGTGCGCGGGGCGCTCAGCGGCATCGTTGTCAAGGACGGCTACATCGTCCGGGAGTGGGGGCCGTCGAAGAAGGTGGACATGACCTTCAGCGTCTCGAAGACCTTCCTCTCCACCGCCGTCGGGCTCCTCTACGACAAGGGCCTGATCGCCTCCGTGGACGACCGGGTGGGCCCGTACATGCCGGACGACGAGCTCTTCGGTTCGGAACACAACGATTCCATCACCTGGGACCACCTGCTGCGCCAGACGAGCGACTGGCAGGGGACGCTCTTCGGGAAACCCGACTGGGCCGACCGGCCGGTGGGCGACCACCCCTTCGAGTATCCCGACCGCCCCATGCACAAGCCGGGGACCCACTACAAGTACAACGATGTCCGGGTGAACTTGCTCGCGCTCGCCGCGCTGCACGTGGTGCGCGATCCGCTGCCGCTGGTGCTCCGCAAGGGGATCATGGATCCCATCGGGGCCTCCAACCGCTGGCGCTGGCACGGCTACGAGAACTCCTGGGTGATGATCGACGGCCGGAACGTCCAGTCGGTGAGCGGCGGCGGCCACTGGGGCGGCGGAATGCACATCAGCGGCCGCGACCTCGCCCGCTTCGGCTACCTCTTCCTGCGGATGGGGAACTGGAAGGGGAAGCAGCTCATCTCCGAGGACTGGATCGGGATGGCCCGGACGCCGGGCGAGGTGAACCCGAGCTACGGCTACATGAACTGGTTCCTGAACGGTCCGGTCGAGCGTGACGGCGAGATGGTCAAGTCCATGCCGGACGCTCCCGACACGGCGGTCACCTTCCGCGGCGCGGGCAGCAACATCGTTTACGTGGACTGGGAGAACGACCTCGTGGTGGTAGTCCGTTGGATCCAGGGCGGCGCGTTCGCGCCGTTCATCGGGAAGGTCCTCGCGGCGTTGCGCTGATCGAGTTCCACCCACGGTTCGCCGACGGGCGTGATGGCGCACCGGATTGGAACGCCGGTCTCCGACCGGCACGCGCTGCGCGATAGCGCGGCGCACGGCGTGCCGCCGCTCACCCGAGATGGCGCGTACGGCTTGGAGCGCCGACCATCCGGGATGGTTCCCTCCCTTGGAGGCCATCGGAACAGATTGGACCTGCTTGTTCCGGCGTCCCGTGAGGGCGGACCGCAATACGCCGCCCGCGGGCCTTCGGCCCGCGGTGCCGGTCAGAGACCGGCGTTCCAGGCCGTTACGCCGCGCAGGCTTACAGCGACATGCGGGGCAGGAGAACCCGGCGCACCGGGTTCGGGAAGGTCCTACCTGCCGACTCCGCTGCCGCGCAGCTCGTCCACCTGCGCCTGGTAGAGCCGCCGCCCCTCCTCGAAGGTCGCGAGCACTTCCGCCTTCTGCGCGGGATCGTCCCAGCGGTCCATGGCCCTGAGTTCCTCCAGCACCTGGTCGATCCAGCGGACGAAGAACGCCGCGTCGTCCAGCGAGCGGATCGGCTCGCCGTCCGCGATGACGAAGACCGGATTCGTGTGTGCGAAGAGGTAGCTGTCCATCGCGCCGTGCTGCGCCGGCCCCAGCGCCCGCGCCGCGATCCATCCGCTCCCCTCGACCGGGATGTCCAGTTCGGCGTCGACCGACTTGAGGTCGCCCGTGGCCTCTACCCGGTGCACGATCCGGCCGTTCGCCACGATCTCGAGGCCGTGCATCGTGAAGAGCGACCGCGCCGTCGCGCGCACCGTGACCGTGTCGCCGCGGGACACCGCCAGTTCCTCGCCCATGCGTTTCCCGGATACGTCCAGCGTCAGGATCGGCCCGCTGGTCACGAACGCGCGGCCCGCCGCCATCGCGTCCGCCCAGGCGTCGTAGTGGACATGGTCCTCGCCGGTGTGGACGTAGGTGCGGGTCGTCCCGATCGCGGGATGCCGCCAGATGTCGGTCATGGCATCGGTTCCGGCGGTCGCCGGGATGCGCGAACCCGTGTTGAGGAGGCGGTACCAGACCTCCGCCGTCCCGAGTTCGTCGCTCCAGATGCACGCCACGTCCACGAAGTCGGCGAGGCCGAGAATCGCGTCCACGGGCAGCTCCCGCGCCGATCCCGCGCCCGCCGCGTCCGGGTCCCGGTGCCGGAGCCCGTAGGGGTGGACGTATCCGCCGATTCCACCCTGCTCGTGCACCCGGCGCAGCACCGACGCGTTGTCGGGGTACAGGGCGTGGTG
The DNA here is from genome assembly GCA_022828085.1 of Acidobacteriota bacterium. GTDB lineage: Bacteria > Acidobacteriota > Vicinamibacteria > Marinacidobacterales > Marinacidobacteraceae > Marinacidobacterium. The sequence goes on from JAJEIY010000002.1 coordinate 47,126, forward strand.
TGCCGTGCCCACCGAGCCGATGTAGAAGGGCGTGATCAGCTCGGTCAGGTTGAGCAGCGAGAGGTGCGCGAAGTAGCTCGGCCGGTACTCCTCGTTGTAGTAGACGATGGTGCGCGGTCCGGTGTGCGGGTGCGGATGCCCGAGGAAGTGCTCGAGGTCCTCGACCCGGCTGTTGCCCCAGTAGTTGGCGATCATGCCGTTTGCGACGTTGAGGTCCTCCGCGTGAGCCTTGTTCCGGAGGTCCTCGGGGGTGACGAAGTAGTGGCCGCCGTAGTTGGGATGGATGTGGTTGTCGCCCGAGTACCAGCCGTCCGCGGCCATGTCGATCCAGCGGTCGAGCTGGACTTCGACGGTGGCGTGCTCCCCGGCGCGGACCTCGACGGTGCGCGAGACGGGCTCGTATTCGAAACCCCGCCAGGCCTCGACGGTGGCCTCGCCCACCGGGAGCGTCGCGGAGAAGCTGCCGTCGGTGTGGAAGTAGTAGTCCTCGGTCACGCTGACGACGCGGGGGTAGCTGGTATGCGGGAAGTACGCGCGCCTGTCGGAGCCGGTCAGGTAGATACGCGACGGCAGGAGCTCGCCGTCCGAGTCGGTGACGCGAACGCGGAGCTGCCCGGTGGGCTCGGACCAGGCGTAGCCTTCGATCCGCACCGGTTGGGGCGCGCCACCCCCTCGGGTGACCGTGTAGAGCGCGAACCCCATTCCGCTATCGATGGTGCGGGGCTGGTCCGTGGCGCCGCCGTTCCTCGCATAAACCAGGCGCTCACCGTCCGGTGACCACGAGGGGAAATACTCGTCCGTGCGGGTGTGCGTGAGGCGCACCGGCTGGATTCCTCGCGGCGACTTCTCGCTGGGGACGGCGTAGAGGTCGTTGTTGCCCGAGGCGTCGGTGACATAGGCGACGATGCCCCCGTGCGGCGCGACGACCGGCGCCGCCTGGTAGTTGGTCTCGATGCGGATCAGGAGTTCCGCTGTTTCGGTCGCGCCGCGATAGCGCCAGAGGGAACCCGAGCCCAGTGCCGCTTCGCCCCGCCGGGAGACGAACACGATGTCGCCGGTGTCGCCGATCCAGTCCCCGGCCATGTCGTTGGCGTCGGGATTGGCGATGACGGCTTCGGCCGAACCGGTTTGCAGGTCGTGGACCCAGAGGTCGAAGGTGCCGTCCCGCTCCGTCGTGAAGAGGATGCGGGCCCCGTCCGGCGACCAGCGTGGCCGCAGGTCGAGGAAGGGGTGGGTGGTCAGGCGGCGCGACTCGCCCGTGTCGAGGTCGGTGACGAAGATGTCGAAATTGCGGTCGATGTCGGCCGCGTAGGCGATCTGGCCGCCGTCGGGCGACCAGCTCGGCTGGGAGTGGTAGCCGGGGCCGCTGGTGACCTGGCGGGCGATGCCGCCCCCGGCGGGTACGACCCAGATGCGGCCCTGGTAGGCGAAGGCGATGGACTCGCCGCCGGGTGACCAGGCCGGGTAGGTGGGCGAGGCGGTGACGGGGGGCGGGAAGTAGCTCTCCATGTACATTCGGCCCGCGTTGCTGACGCCCGCGAGGGATGGGTAGCCGCCCGGGAAGGGGTCGGGGTATTCGTGCTCCTGGGCGGAGGCAGTGCGCGTGGGGAGCGCGGTCAGCGCTGCCACGGCGACGACGGCGGCGGAGAACTTCATCGGCGGCGGTCCTCTCAGAAGATCGACTTCGGCATGTGCATGCTCACCAGCATGTTGGGGACGTCCACGGTCTCGGAGATCTTGAGGTCCCCGGCGAGCGAGCAGAGCACGTAGGCCTCCTCGCGCGTCAGCCCGTGCTCGGCCACCAGCCAGGCGATCATGTGGCGGGTCGCCTTCTTCGCCGCCTCGTCGATGTCGGGGTCGAATCCGGTGACCGCGTAGTACTCGTCCGTCTCGTATTCGGGCTCCGTGATTCCCCGTGGGTTCGGCATGACCTCCAGCGTGAGGACGAGGCGCATCGGGGCCTCGATAGCGCTCCCCGAGACCTCCCCGTCCCCCTGCACGGCATGCGTGTCTCCGATCGAGAAGTTGGCGCCCGGGACCTGGACCGGGATGTACACCGTGGCCCCGGGACGCATGTGCCGGTTGTCCATGTTCCCGCCGTTCTCGCGGGGTGGGATGGTCACCAGCATCTCGTCGGTGGCCGGGGCCACCCCGAGCACTCCGGGGAAGGGGGAGAGGGGCAGGGTGATGCGGTCATTGAACCGCGCCTCCGTGGCGCCCGGTTCCAGGTCGAAGCTGCGGAGCCACGGCTCGGTGAACTCGTCGGCGAGGAAGCCGAAGCCGGGGAAGATGCCGGACCAGCCGGGTCCCTGGACTTCCGCCTCATGGATCGTCACCGCGAGCAGGTCGCCCGGCTCCGCGCCCTCGACCGCGATGGGTCCGGTGAGCGCGTGGATCAACCCGAAGTCCACGCTCGCGAGTTCTTCCGCGGTGGTCTCGAGGGTGATCTGTCCGTCCGACGCTTCCTTGGTGAAAATCTCGACGACGGCGCCCGAGGGCACGGTGAGGACCGCCGGGATCGTGGCGCTCCAGCGGTTGTGGGTGTTGTCGGCGGGGAGCGTGAACTCGGGCGTGGGAACCGGGGCGGGTTCGGGTTCCGGGTCGGGGGCCGGAGCGGGTGCCGGGGATCCGCAGGCGACGACGAGAGCGAGCGCGGCGAGAGGAGCGAAGGGGGTGTGGCGCATCGGGGACTCCTTGGGCGGAAACGGGAAGGCGATTATGCGGCTGTTGGGGGAGGCGCCGTGAGGACGGCTGGCGTGACGGCGCGTCCGGCGCGGACCGCCGCGCGTGCCGGTCTGGAGGGCGGCGGTCCAAGGGGTGGGGCCATCCCCGCCGTTGAGCTCCACGCCGGGGTGGGACCCACCTTTTCCGGGTGGGGTCGCGATGTGCGCGGTGCGGAGCACCGCGCGTGCCGGTCGGAGACCGGCGTTCCAAGCCGGCGCGCCCTTACCGGGAGGTGCTGGTTTCGGTTTCCGGCGCGGCGTAGTAGCCCTTGCGGGTGCGCGCGATCAGGTCGTCACGGTCCTTGATCCGGACCTCGATGCTGCGCCAGCCGCCTTCCTTGCGGTCGCGGGAGGGGAGGTAGGCAAGCTGGTACTGCCGGTGCAGTTCGTGCTGGATCTGCCGGAAATGGCGGGACAGGTCCTCGATCTTCTCGGGGTAGTAGGACCGTCCGCCGCTCTGGTCCGCCACGTCATCCAGAAACTCCCGGTTCAGCTTCCCTCCGCCCTCGGGGCTCCACCCGGTGTAGCCCACCGTGTAGATGGCGCCCTCGGAGAGCCGGGCCCCCTCGAGGGCCTGCTCCCGGGTGCTGACGCTCCCCTTGGCGTCGGGTCCGGAGTCCTCGCCGTCCGAAACCAGGATCAGCGCCTTTCGCTCCTCGACCCGCGAGAGTTCCTGGAGGCTCGTCAGGATCGCGTCGTAGAGCGCCGTCTTCCCGAAGGGACGCATCGCGCGGATCATCGGGACCTGGTCCCAGATCTCCGTGGTGTAGGGAGGCCCGAAGCGGACGCCCTCGCTGAAGGTGGCGACCCGGCCCTGGTCCTCGGACGCCATGTTGCGGAGGAAGATGTAGGCCGCGGTCTGGATCGCCGACAGGCTCGAACGCACGGAGGCGGACGAGTCGAGGAGCAGGAGGCTGGTCACCGGAGTCAGGTCGGCGGTGAAGTAGCGGATCTCCTGGGGGACGCCGTCCTCCAGGATTTCGAAATCCTCGGGGCCGAGGCCCGTGATAAAGCGCCCCCGCTCGTCGGCGACCACCACGTCGAGGGTCACGCTCGGGACCCGGACCATGAAACTGAAGCGGTCCCCGAGGGTCGCTTCCCGCTGGGTGGTTTCCGGCTTCTGCTCGACCGCCGTCTCCGCCGCCGGCGGCTGGGCCGGGGGCTGTCCGGGCGCGAACGAGGCTGCCGCCAGCAGGGTCGTCAGCGCGGTTGGAATCAGGACGGTGCGCAAGGTGGGCCGGGAACGGCCGTAGTCTAGGTTGCCGGAGCGCTTCATGCCGGATCCGCGCCTTCGTCCCTCTGCTCTTGCGGATTTCCGCCTTTCCCGGGTACTCTCGCAAGCCCGAATGATTCGTTCCCGGCGAGGAGGAACCTCCCCATGAGCCATCGCGTCCGCATCAGCGTCAACGGAAAAGCCGAGGAGGCGGACGTCGAGTCCAGGCTGCTCCTGTGCCACTTCCTGCGTGACCAACTGGGCCTCACCGGGACCAATGTCGGCTGCGACACCTCGCAGTGCGGATCCTGCACGGTCCTCATGGACGGGAAGGCGGTCAAGTCCTGCACCATTCTGGCGGTCCAGGCGGACGGCTGCGACGTGACGACCATCGAGGGACTGGCCGACGCCGATGGGCTGCACCCGGTGCAGCAGTCGTTTTGGGACAACCACGGTCTCCAGTGCGGTTTCTGCACGCCGGGCATGATCATGACCGCGGTGGAGATCCTGGACCGGAGTCCCGATGCCAGCGATGCCGAGGTGCGGCACGGCCTCGAGGGCAACATCTGCCGCTGTACCGGCTACGAGAACATCGTGAAGTCGGTGGTGGCGGCCGGCGCGCGCGGAAGCTGAGCCGGGCTCGCAACATTCATCGAGGATCGCGAGGAGGAGAGCAATGGGCCGTTACGTAGGCACTTCGGTCAAGCGGGTGGAAGACCCCCGCTTCATCCAGGGCAAGGGACGCTACGTCGCCAACATCCAGCTTCCGGGCATGGTGCACGTGGCGATCAAGCGCAGCCCCGAGGCGCACGCCCGGATCACCGGGATGGACACCTCGGCGGCAAGCGCCATGGACGGCGTGCTGGCCGTCTTCACCGGCCAGGACTTCAAGGACGGCGGCTGCGGTTCGCTCCCCTGCGGCTGGCTGGTGCCCGACACCAAGGTGCCGGACCGGCCGATCGTGGTCACCGACCGGGTCTGCCACGTCGGGGATTCGGTGGCCGTGGTGGTCGCCGAGGATCCCTACGTCGCCGCCGACGCGGTCGAGGCGATCGAGGTGGACTACGAGCCGCTTCCGACCGTGATCGACGCCCGGGGCGCCACGGACGAGGGAGCGCCGCTCGTCCACGAGGAGATCGAGAACAACGTCTCCTACCACTGGGCGCTCGGGGACCAGGAGGCCTGCGACCAGGCATTTGCCGACGCGGATGAAATCGTCGAGCTGGAACTGGTGAACCAGCGGCTCATCCCCACCGCGATGGAACCCCGCGCCGCGGCGGCGCAGTGGGATGCGGCCTCCGGGGAGATGACGGTCTGGACCACCAGCCAGAACCCGCATCCGATCCGGCTGCTGCTCTCGGCGTTCACGCTCGGAATTCCCGAGAGCAAGCTGCGGGTGATCTCGCCCGACGTCGGCGGAGGGTTCGGCAGCAAGATCTTCCACTACCCCGAGGAAGTCATCGTGCCGTGGGTGGCGCGTCAGGTCGGACGTCCGGCGCGCTGGGTGGCGACCCGGACCGAGAGCCAGATGACGGATTCGCAGGGCCGCGACCACGTCACGGTCTGCAAGCTCGCCATGACGAGCGACGGCACCTTCACCGGGCTCGACGTCGAGACCTGGGCGAACCAGGGGGCCTACCTCTCGACCTTCGCCCCGCTCATCCCGACGGCGCTCTACATCACGCTGCTCTCCGGGAACTACAAGATGCCCGGGGTGTTCGGCAAGGTGCACGGCACGCTCACCAACACGGTGCCCGTCGATGCCTACCGGGGCGCGGGACGGCCGGAGGCGGCCTACCTCGTGGAGCGCCTGGTGGACCTGGCGGCGGCGCGCCTGGGCCGGGATCCGCTCGACCTGCGGCGCCAGAACGCGATTCCCAAGGAGGACTTCCCGTACCAGACGCCGGTCGCGTTCCTCTACGACAGCGGCGACTACGACCGGCTGATGGCGACGGCCGCCGACAACGCCGACTACGCCGGGATGCGCGACGCGCAGGCCCAGGCGCGCGCCGAGGGCAAGCTGCGCGGCGTCGGGGTGGTCTGCTGCATCGAGGCCAGCGGCCCGGCGCCCTCGGCGGTGGCCGGGTCGCTCGGCTCGGCGGTCGGCTTCTGGGAGAGCGGTGAGGTGCGCGTCCATCCCACCGGACAGGTGAGCGTCTTCACCGGATCCCACGCCCACGGCCAGGGCCACGAGACCACCCTCGCCCAGGTGGTCGCCGACGAGCTCGGCGTTCCCCTCGAGAGCGTGGAGGTGGTCCACGGAGACACCGGCCGCATCAACTTCGGCATGGGCACCTACGGGAGCCGGAGCGCCTGCGTGGGCGGTTCGGCGCTCGTGCGCAGCGCCGAGAAGGTGCGGGCCAAGGTCCTCCAGATCGGGGCCCACCTGCTCGAGGCCGCCGAAGAGGACGTGGTCTACGACCGGGACACCGGCCGGGTCCACGTGAAGGGCTCCCCGGACAGCGGCAAGGACTTCGGTGAACTGGCGTTCGCCGCCTACACCGCGCACAACCTGCCCGAGGAGATGGAGCCGGGGCTCGATTTCACGAGCTTCTACGACCCGGCGAACTTCACCTTCCCGGCGAGTTCGCACATCTGCGAGGTCGACGTGTGCCCCGACACCTGGGAGGTGCGCATCCTCCGCTACGTGGCGGTGGACGACGTGGGCAAGGTGATCAACCCGATGATCGTGGAGGGCCAGATCCAGGGCGGCATCGTCCAGGGGGTGGGCCAGGCGCTCACCGAGGTCGGCGCCTATTCCGACGACGGGCAGCTCCTTTCGGGAACCCTGCTCGAGTACGCGGTGCCCCGCGCCGATCTCCTGCCGGGGATCGAGGTGGACCGCATCGAGACCCCGTCGCCCCACAACCCCCTCGGGGTGAAGGGCGCGGGCGAGATGGGCACGATCGCGGCCACCCCGGCGGTGGCGAACGCGGTGCTCGACGCCCTCGCGCCGCTGGGGGTCACCCACATTGAGCTTCCGCTCACCCCGGAGAGGATCTGGCGGGCCGTCCAGGCGGCCGGCAACGGCGCCTGACAGGAGGCAACTTCGATGTATCCGAACCAGTTCGACTACCACCGCGCCGCTTCGGTCGCCGAAGCGGTGGAGCTCTTGTCCTCGCTGCCGGACGCCAAGCTGGTCGCCGGCGGGCACAGCCTGATTCCCGCGATGAAGCTGCGCGCCGCCCAGCCGGCGGCCCTCGTGGACATCGGGCGGATCCCGGGGCTCTCCGACATCTCCGCGGACGGCGACGGCATCGTCATCGGAGCGCTCGCCACGCACGCCTCGGTGGCCGGTTCGGCCGCGGTCCGGGGCGGGTGCCCGGTGCTGGCCGAAACCGCGGCCGCCATCGGGGACATCCAGGTCCGGAACCGGGGAACGCTCGGAGGCAGCCTGGCCCACGCCGATCCGGGCGCCGACTATCCCGCCGCGATGCTGGCGCTCGGCGCCGAGATCACCGCGGTGGGAGCCGGCGGCGAGCGGACCATCGCCGCGTCGGACTTCTTCGTGGACATCCTGACCACCGCGCTCGCCGACAACGAGGTCATCACCTCGGTCCGGGTCCCGGGCGCCGCGGGCAGCGCCTATCTGAAGCATCGTCACCCGGCGTCCAGCTACGCGGTCGTCGGCGTGGCGGCCTGCGTGGGACTCGACGGCGGAAACGTCGCGAGTTGCGCCATCGGCATCAACGGGGTCGCCGGCAAGGCGGTGTCGGCCGACGCGGCGGCGGCGGCGCTGTGCGGCGGCCCGGCGAGCGCGGATCGGATCGCGGCCGCGGCGGCGTGCGTCGGAGAAGCCTGCGGCGAGCCGCTCGGTGACCTCTACGCCTCCGGTGAGTTCCGGGTCCATCTCGCCGGGGTCTACACGAAGCGCGCGCTGGCCCTCGCTGCCGAGCGCGCCGGCTAGGGCAGCCAGTTCGGTTGTCAACGACCGGAACGGCGACCCTCTCCTCGGTTCCCGAACTCGCCGGGGACCTCGCGGGGCAGGGGTATATCGCGGACGGCGGGCTCGCCACCGCGCTCTTCCTGGCCCTCCGCCTCGAGCGGCCGCTCTTCCTCGAGGGTGAGGCCGGCGTCGGCAAGACGGAACTCGCCAAGGTGACGGCGGCGGTCCTCGGAGCGCCGCTGATCCGGCTCCAGTGCTACGAAGGGCTGGACATCGCGCAGGCGGCCTACGAGTGGAACTACACGCGGCAGATGCTGGCCATCCGGCTCGCGGAGAGCCGCGGAGCGGCGATGGAACAGCAGGACCTCTTCGGCCCGGACTTCCTGCTGCGCCGGCCTCTCCTCCACGCGATCGAGACCTCGTCGCCGGAGAACCGTCCGGTCCTGCTCATCGACGAGGTGGACCGCAGCGACGAGGAGTTCGAGGCCTATCTGCTCGAGGTCCTCTCGGACTTCCAGATCACGATCCCCGAGATCGGCACGATTCGCGCGGACGCTCCGCCGGTCGTGGTGCTCACCTCGAACCGCACGCGTGAGGTCCACGACGCGCTCAAGCGGCGCTGCCTCTACCACTGGATTCCGTATCCCAGCTACGAGCGCGAACTCGAGATCGTGCGGGAGCGGGTGCCCCAGGCGGCGGCGCAACTGGCGGCGGAGGCCACCCGGTTCGCCCAGGAGCTGCGCGAACTCGATCTCTTCAAGCGCCCGGGGGTGTCCGAGACCCTCGACTGGACGATGGCGCTGGCCTCGCTGGGCAAGACCGCCCTCGACGAGGCCGCGGTGGACCGGACGCTCGGAGCGCTGCTCAAGTACCGGGACGATCTCGAGATGGTCCGCGGGGAACGGGCGGGGGTCATTCTGACGCGGTTGGCCGCCGCCGACGCTTGACCGCTGCGGCCCCGGGTCCGCACCCGGGGCCCGGGGCGGCGCTCCCGCCGCTGCTCCAGAACCTCACGCTCTTCGGGCGCCTGCTGCGGGGAATCGGCCTCCCGGTCTCGACCGCCCGGATGCTCGACCTGGCGCAGGCGCTCCCGCTCATCGAGGTGTTCCGGCGCGAGGAGTTCCATGCCGCCGCCCGCGCGCTGCTCATTCACCGGCGCGAGGATCTCGAACTCTTCGACGCCGCCTTCGCGCTCTTCTGGGAGACGCCTCCCGAGCGGTGGACGCGGGCCCGGCTCCCCGGAATGATGCTCCGGAAACAGCGCTCTCCCGTCCGCCAGGCGACCTTCCGGCCGGTCGCCCCCGGCAGGGACACCGGTTCGGACCAGCAGCCGCGCCATCCCTTCGCCCGGCGCACCTGGAGCGACCGCGAGTCCCTCGAGCACCGCGACTTCTCCGACCTCGACGAGGACGAACTGCGGGAGGTGCGGGCGCTGATCCGGGACGCCGGCTGGCGGGCGGCCCGCCGCCGGGTGGTGCGTTTCCGCCCCGGCGGCAACCGGAACCTCGATCTCCGGCGGACGCTGCGCCGGGGGCTCCGGTCGGGAGGCGAATGGGTGGGCCTCGAGCGCCGGCGGCGCCGGGAGAAGCCGCGGCCCCTCATCGTGCTGGCTGACGTCAGCGGCTCGATGGAGCAAACGGCCCGGGTCCTGTTGCACTTTCTGTACGGGCTCTCCCACGGATCGGCCGGCCGGGTGGAAGCGTTCGTCTTCGCCACCCGACTCACCCGGATCACCAGGAAGCTCGCCGACCGCCGGGTGGACCGGGCGCTCCGGGAGGCGTCGGAAGCGGTGCGCGACTGGTCGGGGGGCACCCGGATCGGGGAGGCGCTCCACCGCTTCAACCTGGAATGGGCGCGGCGGCTTCCCACGTCCTCCGCGGTGGTGCTGCTGGTGAGCGACGGCTGGGACCGCGGCGATCCGGCGCTGGTGGCTTCCGAGATGGAGCGCCTGCGGGGGCTCGCGTGGCGCGTCGTCTGGCTCAACCCGCTGCTCGCCGACGAGGGCTACGAGCCGCTCACCCGCGGAATGACCGCGGCGCTGCCGCACATCCACGACTTCCTGCCCGTGAACAACCTGGCGAGCGTGCGCTCGCTGGCGGACCACCTGGCCCGGCTGGACCCGGTGGGCCGCGCCGCGACTCCCCGGCTCGCCGGCTGGCAACGATCCATCGCGGCGGCGACGCCGCCGCCCGTCACACGATAATCACCGCTTCGCACCATGCGCGACATCGCTCCGGTCCTCGACGCTTGGCTGAGCGGAGACGGCCCGCTCGCGCTCTCCACCGTGGTCCACACCTGGGGTTCCGGCCCCCGCCGGCCCGGGGCGCGGATGACCATCGACGAAGAGGGCCGGATCGCCGGCTCGGTGAGCGGCGGCTGCGTGGAATCGAGCGTGGTCGAGGCGGCGCGCGAGGTCATCGAGAGCGGCGAGCCGCGCCTGCTCCGGTTCGCGGTGTCCGACGAGTTGGCCTGGGGCGTGGGACTCGCCTGCGGCGGATCGCTCTCGGTGTTCGTCGAACGGGCGGACCGGCAACTGCTCGCCGAGGTTCGCGAGGGCATGAAACGCCGGAGTCCCGTCGGCCTCGCCGTGGTGACGTCCGGACCGAACCTCGGCGACAGCCTGGTCCAGGTCGCCGGCTCCCCGGGCGCGGGCGCCGCGGCGCTCGCCGAGGTCGCCGAGGCCGCCCTCGCATCCGGCAAACCCCTCGCCGCCGAGACGGGAATCGGCCCGGTCTTCTGCGACGTCATCCTGCCGCCCGAATCGCTGGTCATCGTGGGCGGCGTCCACATCGCGCAGACCCTCTGCGGCCTGGCTACCGGGGTCGGCTACCGCCCGGTGATCTGCGATCCGCGCCCGGTGTTCGCTTCCGCCGAGCGCTTCCCGGGGGTGGAGGTGGTGAACGAGTGGCCCGAGGAGGGATTCGAGCGGATCGGCCTCGACGCGAGCACCGCGGTTGCGACCCTGACGCACGACCCGAAGCTGGACGACCCGGCGCTCGCGCTGGCTCTCGAGAGTCCGGCCTTCTATGTGGGAGCGCTCGGTAGCCGCAAGACCCACCAGCGGCGTCTCGATCGCCTGAAGGAACGCGGCGTTTCCGAAGCCGCGCTCGCGCGGATCGCGGCTCCCATCGGTCTTCCGATCGGCGCGCGCACCCCCGACCAGATCGCGCTTGCGGTCATGGCGCAGGTGGTCGCGTCCCGCAACGGCGTCCGGGTGGGATGAGCCCCGTCCTGGAGCTGGACCGGATCGTCAGGCGCTATCCGCAGGCAGACGGGTCGGAACTGACGGTCCTCGATTCCGTCGGTCTGGGCGTCGAGGCCGGCGAGACCGTTTCGGTCGCCGGCCGGTCGGGCAGCGGGAAGAGCACGCTGCTCCACATCGCCGCGGGCATCGAGACCCCGAGCGAGGGGACGGTTCGCCTCGGGGGACAGGACCTGGCCGGTCTTTCCGATCCGGAGCGCAGCCGGCTGCGCGGCCGCTTCGTCGGTCTGGTCTTTCAGTTCTTCCATCTCGTGCCGTATCTGACCGTCCGGGAAAACGTGCTGCTGCCGGCGCGCATCGCCGGCGTTCGAAGGGTGCCGGACGGGGAGGGCGTTTCCGGAGAGGTGGGGCTGGCCGCCGATCACCTGCTGGCCGCGGTCGGACTCACGGGGCGCGCCCGCGAACCGGCGCGGCGGCTTTCCGGCGGCGAGATGCAGCGGACCGCGATCGCCCGGGCGCTGCTCCTGGGGCCGGCGCTCCTGTTGGCGGACGAGCCGACCGGCAACCTCGACGCCCGTGGCGCGCGGGTGGTGGCGGACCTGCTCTTCCGGCTGGTGCGGGAGCGCGACGCCGCGCTGGTGCTCGCGACCCACGATCTCGAGCTCGCCGCCCGGGCCGCGACCCGCCTCCGGCTGCGCGGCGGCCGTCTCTTTGCGGACGGGGCGGCGAAACCGGCTGTCTCCCCGTGATCCGGCTGCTCCTCCGCGCCGCACCGGCGCGCTTGCGGGCGGCCCCCGCGCTCGGGGCGCTTCCGGTGGTGGCCATCGCGCTCGGCGCGGGAGCGGTGCTCTCGGTACAGCTCCTGAACCGCGCCGCGCTCGAGACCCTCGACGCCAGTCTCGAGATCGTCTCGGGAAGCGCCGAACTCGTCGTCACCGGGTTCCTCGAAGAACCGGGGAGCGTTCCGGACGCCGCCTGGCCGGCTGTCCTCGCCACCCCCGGCGTCCGGCGCGCCGCGCCGGTGCTCCGCCTCCCCGGGTTGCGGGTGGGAACGCGGGAGAGCGAGGTTCCGGTGCCCGGATGGGGCGTGGACCTCGTGTCGGGGGTTGTCGGCCTTCCCGCGCGCGGCGACGAAGAGACGCGCTTCGCCCCCGGCATCTTCTTCGCGGGCGGGATCGTCCTGCCGCGGGCGGTCGCGGACCGCCTGGGCGTCGGGGTCGGAGATCCGGTCTGGATCGGGCCGGGAACGTCCGACGTGAGGCGACGGCGCGCCACTCTGGTGGCCGGGGTGTTGCCCGCGGAAGGCGGCGGCGCCTCCGCCCTCCTCGACCTGGCCTATGCCCAGGCGCTCCGGGGAAAGGCGGGTTTCGACCGGATCGAGGCGTCCCTGGCGGAGGGAGCGGACGCCGACACGGTCCGCCGCGCGCTGTCCGCCCGGATTCCGGGAGTTCGGGTCGAGGAGAGCGGCACCCTGCGCGCCGAGGGCGCGGACCTCTTTCAGGCGTTTCGGCTGAACCTCCTGGCGCTCTCCGCGGTGAGCCTGCTGGTGGCCGCGTTCCTGGTGTACGCGAGCGTCCGCGCCGCGCTCGCCGCCCGCCGCCAGGAGATCGGCCTCTACCGGGCGCTCGGGGCCGCGGTCCCGCGAGTCCGGGCGCTGCTTTTGGGAGAGGTGTTCCTGATGGCGCTCGCCGGCGCCGCCCTCGGAATCCCGGTGGGCGCGCTGGCGGCTGGCGCGTCGCTGGATCGGGTCAGTGCGACGGTCACCAACCTCTACCTGCTGGAGCGGATCGAGAGCCTGACGCTCGATCCGCAGTCGGTGTTCGTCGCCGGGCTCGTGGCGGTGGCGGCGGCCCTCGTGGGCGCGGCGCCGCAGGTGTTTGCGGAGGCGTCCCGGGCGCCGGTCACCCTGCTCGCCCCGGGGCGCGCTTCCTCGTCACCGGCCCGGCGGCGGTTCTGGCGCCTCTGGCCGCCGGTCACCGGGGTCGCGCTGATCGGGGCGGCCGGCTGGGCCGTCCTGGATCCGGGCAGTTGGCCGGCCCGCTGGGGAAGCGGCTTCGGGGCGGCGGGAGCGCTCCTCATCGGGGCCGCGCTTCTCCCGGACGCCGTGATTCGGTTGGGAGGACGATTCCGGGCCGGACAGGGCTCGGCGGTCGGCCGCGGCGTTTTGGCAGCCCTTCGGGAGCCGGCGTCCACCGGACCGCCGGCGGCAGCGCTGGTGGTGGCGGTCGCCATGCTGGTCGGAGTGAGTTCGCTGATCGGGAGTTTCCGGGCCACCCTGGACGCCTGGCTGGGAGAGACGCTGGCCGCCGACGTCTACGTTTCGCGGGCGGGGGGGTCGGGAGGGGCGCGGCGGATTGCGACCGAGCGCCGGGCGCTGCCTCCGGAGGTGCTCGCGGCCATCGCCGCGGATCCCGACGTGCGGGACAGGGACCTCCTGCGCGCACTGCGGGTCCGGCTCGCGGGACGCCCGGTTTCCGTGCTGGGAGTGGATGCCGCCCTGCCGGACGCCGGGGAACGGTTCTCCATTCTCGGAGACCGGAACGCGGCCATCGCCGGTTTCCGGGATGGCGGCGCGCTGGTGTCCGAGCCGCTGGCGCGGCGACTGGATCTGGAGCCCGGGGAGACGCTCGTTCTTCCGGCCGCCGTGGCGGAGAGCGCCCCGGGGCGCCGGCTGCGGGTCGCGGGCATCTATCGCGACTACGGGAACGAGCAGGGTGCGCTCTTCGTGGATCGCGGCCTCCTGAACCGCCTGTACCCCCCGGTCCCGGGAACGGAGGCGCCGGTCCACGGGGCCGCGCTCTACCTGCGTGAAGGAGCCGACCGGGCGGGGACGGTCAACCGTCTCGAGCAGGCGTTCGGGCCGGCCGCCAACGTCATCGACAACGCCACCCTCCGGTCGCGGGCGCTTCGGGTCTTCGACCAGACGATGGCGGTGACCGGACTCCTGCGGGTCTTCGCCCTCCTGATCGCGGCGCTGGGGATGGGGCTCTTCCTGTGGACCCTGGTGCGGGAGCGGGCGCCGGAGACGGCGCTCCAGCGGGCGCTCGGAGCCAGCCGGGGCCAGGTCGCGCGGGGCTTTCTCGGCAGGGCGCTGGTGATCGTGGGCCTCTCCCTGATCCTCGGGGGAGGAGCGGGAGTGCTTCTGACCCTGATTCTGGTCCAGGTGGTCAATCCGGGGTGGTTCGGCTGGACCCTCGACCTGCACTGGCCGGGCGGGACGCTGGCGGCGCAGGCGGGCGCGGTGGTCCTCGCCGGCCTCCTCGCGGCCGTCCTTCCCGCGCGGCTGGCCTCCCGGATGGACGCGACCGCTCTCCGTCAGGAGATCTGATGGCCCGCATTTCGTGCGCCGCGCTCGCTTTCGCGCTTCTCGCTCCGGCGCCCCTCGCCGCGCAGGAGTGGCAACAGGCGGCGCCGGACTACCCGTGGGAGTTCCCGAACGATCACTGGGCCCACGTCGGCTACCGCACCGAGTGGTGGTACTTCGTCGGCTTTGCCGACGCGGTCGACGATCCCCATCGCTTCGCCTGGCAGTTCACACTGTTCCGGACGGGGCTGGCGCTCGCCGCGCCCTCCGCCGCGCCGTCCCCGTGGCGCGCCGGGTACGTGGCGATGGGGCACGCGGCGGTCGCCGACCTCACCACCGGTGAGCGGGTTTTCACCCAGACCGTCCATCGCGAGGCGCCCGGCCTGGCGCGTTTCGGCGTCTTCCCCGACCCAGAGATCGGTTGGATGCGCGGCCCGCCCGGAACGTCCGAGCCCTGGTTCCTGACCTACCGCGACGGGGCGTTCCGCCTCGGCGCCGCCGACCTCGAACGGGGACTCCGCCTGCAGCTCGCCGCCGCCCCGACCCGCGAGCCCCTGCTGCACGGGGAGGACGGGCACTCGCCGAAATCGGAGGGCGGGGCAGCCAGCTCCTACTACAGCCACCCGCGGCTGAAAGTGACGGGTTCGCTCGGGCTTGGGGACGCGTCCGTCCGGATCACCGGCAGCGGGTGGATGGACCGCGAGTTCGGATCGAGCTGGCTCGCCCCCGGTCAGACCGGGTGGGACTGGTTCGGTCTCAACCTCGCGGACGGCAGCGACCTGATGCTCTATCTCCTGAGGCGTCGCGACGGGTCGCTTTCTTTCTCTGACGGCACCCTGCGGACTCCGGATTCCGGATCGGGCACGAGGGTGCGCGCTGCGGAAATCGAGGTTCTCGACACCTGGATGCCGCCCGATCTCGAAGCGGATCCGGGGGACGCCCGTCCCTATCCGGCGGGTTGGCGTCTTCGTGTTCCCGCGGAACGGCTGGACCTGATCGTCCGGCCGCTCCTCCCGAACCAGGAGAATCGCCGTCCCGCCGGCCAGGCTGGCCCGGACATTCCCTATTGGGAGGGAGCGGTCCGGGTCGAAACCGCCGGTTCCGGAGCCGCCGGAACTCCCCCGGGCCGCGGCTTCGTGGAACTCACCGGATACCGGTCGGACGTGGCCTTGGCCGGCCTTGCCCCGGATACAATCGAAAGCTCATCCGATGCCCGGCAAGGGAGGCGCGACATGATGCAAGGCCTGATGGACGGCGTGACTTTCATATTCCGCTGGCTCCACATCTTCGTGGGGATCATCTGGATCGGCCACCTCTACTTCTTCAACTTCGTGAACGCTCAGATGACCGCGAAGCTCGACGGGGCCACGAAGGCGAAGGTGGTGCCCGAACTGATGCCGCGCGCTCTCTACTGGTTCCGGTGGGGCGCCGCCTGGACGTGGATCACGGGTGTCGTGCTGCTGCTGCTCGTCTTCTGGCACGGCGGCCTGATGTTCGATCCGGGCGACGGCTGGGGCGGCGGCGCCATCGCGATGGCGCTCATCACCTTCCTCGCGGTCTTCCTCTACGACGCCCTCTGGAACAGCGGCCTCAAGTCCAATGTCCGGGCGGCGACCATCGTCTCCTTCCTGCTGCTCGCGGTCGCCGTGTTCCTGTTCGTGAACGTCGGCGCCTTCACGCCGCGGGCGGTGCTGATCCACACCGGCGCCATGTTCGGGACCATGATGGCGTTCAACGTCTGGTTCCGCATCTGGCCGGCCCAGCAGCGCATCATCGCCGCCGTCAAGGCGGGCGAGGCGCCGGCCGCCGCCGATCCGGCGCTTGCCGGCCTGCGCTCGAAGCACAACACCTACATGTCGCTGCCGCTCCTCTGGGCGATGGCGAACGAGCACGCCACGCCGTTCTTCGGCGGGAACTTCGGGATCCCGGGGGACTACTACTGGGTTGCCTGGCTGCTGATCGTGGCGATCGCCTGGCACGTCATCTTCCAGTGCTACCGGATCGCCGGCCGCGTCTCGGGGATGTAGCCGGGACGCGGCCCGGATCGGCTGCCGCCAGACGATCTCGAACCGGTAGGGGACCGTTCAGGCCGTTGCCCGTCGCCGTCACCGGGCTATCGTCCGCTCGCCGGGTTCCGGCCCGGCGCGCTTCGTGGCCGCTCCTCGCGGTGGCGGTGTTGCTCGCAGCCTGCGACTCCTCGCCTGACGAGGCTGTCTTTCCGAGCCGGGCGATCGAGATCGTTTCGTGGGCCACTCCGGGCGGGCCGAGCGACCTGCTGGCCCGGGCGCTCGCCGAGGCGGCGCCGGACCATTTCGACGGGCGGCGGGTCAGCGTGATGACCCGGCAGGGCGGGGCCGGCGCCGCCGGGATGCAGTACCTGAGAAGCCGCGCCGGCGACCCTCACGTGCTCGGGGTGTTCACGGCGAGCGGGACGGTGAACATGGCGACCGGCCGCATCCCCTTCGGGCCCGGCGATTTCACTCCCATCCTGAGGATCCAGGTGGATCCCTTCCTCGTGGCGGTGCGGGAAGACAGCCCGTTCCAGACCCTGGAAGACCTCTTCGAAGCCGCCCGGACGCGACCGGGAGAGGTTTCGATGTCCGGCTTCGGGGCGGCCTCCGCGCACTTTCTCGGCTTCCAGCGGCTGCGGGCCTCCGCGGGTGAGCCGGACATCCGCTGGATCGCCTACGAAGGGTCCGGTGACGCCGTGGTCGCGGCGCTCGGCGGCCACACCGACGCGGTGCACACCAACTACAACATCGTGCGTGAGCACCTGCGCGCCGGGACCATGCGCGTCCTCGCCGTGGCGCTCCCGCTCACCGCTCTCGGTGATACGCCCGTGTATCAGGACGAGGGCTACGACCTGGCGCCGGTCCACTGGCGCGGCGTGGTCGGCCCGCCGGGACTGGCGCCCGAGGCCCGCGCGGATCTGCGGGAACGGCTGCTCGCGACGATCCGGACGGCGGGTTTTCAGGAGTACATGGCCCGGGCCGCGATGGAATACGCGGTCATGGACGATTCCGACGCCTTTGGAGCCTGGATCGCCGAGGAAGTCGAAACCAGCCGCGCGCTCCTGGGACGGCTGGGACTCCTCGTGAATGAGTGACCGGCGCGGTTCAGCCTCCCTGGTAGAGGCCGGACTGCTCGCCCTGGTCGGGGTGGGGGTGCTGCTGGACGCTCGTGGCTATCCGGCGCCGCTCCTCGAAGGCGTCCCGGGGCCGGCCTTCTTCCCGGGGCTGGTCGCGGCTCTCCTGATCGCCTGCGCCGGTGTGCTGGCACTCCGGCCGGCGCGAGCGCCAACAGGCGCGCGAGACACCGGCCGGGGAGTGTTCCGGCTCCTGGGAGCGACGCTCTGGATCGCGGGATTCCTCCTCGTGCTGCCGCTCATCGGGCACCTGGCCGCGCTTCCTCCGCTGGTCCTGGGTCTCATGTGGCTCTCCGGTGAGCGCTCGCCGTGGATCCTGACCGCCGTCTCGCTCGCGTTCGGCGGTTTCGTCCATTTGCTCTTCGTGGTGACCCTCGGGGTGCCTCTGCCGTGACCGGTTTCGCGGAAGGCCTCGCGACCGCGCTCCAGCCCGCGAATCTCGCGGCGCTGCTCGGGGGGAGCGTTCTCGGCGTGTTCGCCGGGGCGGTGCCGGGCCTGAGTTCGACGGTCGGTCTCGCGCTCGTCCTTCCGCTCACCTTCGCGCTGGAACCGACGCCGGCGCTCCTCATGATGATCTCGATCTACATGGCGGCGGAATACGGCGGCTCGATCACCGCGATCGCGATCGGGGTGCCCGGAAGCTCCCCCGCGCTCGCCACGACCTTCGACGGGTACGCGATGACCCGCCGGGGAGAGGCCGGCAGGGCGTTCGGGATCTCGCTCTTCGCGTCGATGAGCGGCGGAATCCTGGGCGCGTTGCTGCTGGTGGTGGCGCTCGGCCCGCTCTCCCGGGCCGCCATCGCCTTCGGTCCGCCCGAGTACTTCGGCCTCGGGGTGTTCGGACTGGCCATCGTCGCGAACCTCGTCGGCAAGGATCCGCTGAAGGGGATCCTCAGCGCGCTGATCGGCCTGGTCGCCTTCCTGGTGGGCCTCGACGTGCTGACCGGGGCGCCCCGCCTGACGCTGGGCTCGACGGCGCTCATGGACGGTCTCGGGCTCGTGCCGATGCTGATCGGCTTCTTCGCGATCGCGGAAGCGCTGGATGCGGTGGCCGGCCGCCGCTCGCGGGTCGAGACGACCACCGGGATGAGAGCGGCGCTCCCGCGTTTTGGCGAACTCTTCCGCCTGTGGCGCCCCATTCTGCGGGGCTCGGCCATCGGAGGCGTGATCGGCGCCATCCCGGGCGCCGGTGCGACGATCGCCTCCATCGTGGCCTGGAACGAGGAACGCCGTGTTTCCCGCAACCCGGAGCGCTTCGGTACGGGGGAGCCCGCCGGCATCGCGGCCCCGGAGGCCGCCAACAACGCCTGCGTGGGCGCCGCCATGATCCCGCTGCTGGCGCTCGGGATTCCCGGGTCGGCGAGCGCCGCGGTCCTCCTCGGCGGCCTCACCGTGCAGGGCGTCGCGCCCGGGCCCCTGCTGATGACCGAACAGGCTTCGCTGGTGTACGCGCTCTACGCGGGATTCATCGTGGCGGTGGTGTTCATGATGGCGGTGGGGCGGCTCGGCATTCCGCTCTGGGTGCGGGTGGTGAGCCTCCGTCCCGAGATCCTGATGCCGCTCGTGGTCGGCGTCTCCCTCATCGGCGCCTTCGTCCTCCGGGGAAACCTGGCGGACGCCTGGTTCGCGCTCTTCTTCGGGTTGGTCGGTTTCCTGATGCTGCGGCGCGGCTACCCCCTGGCGCCGGCGGTCCTCGGATTGATCCTGGGGCCCATGGTGGAGACGAACTACCGGCGGGCGCTCGCGCTCTCGTCAGGCTCGCACACGGTCTTCCTCGAGAGCCCCATCGCCCTGGTGCTGTTGCTGCTGGCGGTCGCGAGCTTTGCGGCGCCGGCGCTCCGGAGCCGGCTGCGGCTCGGGAGGGGAGGGGCGTGAACCCGTCACGCGGTAGCGGGTGCGGCGCCTGATTCGGCTTCCCTTACCCTTTCCGCCGCGAAACGTCACCGCCCATCGGAGAAAACAGGACCAGTGAGCGAAACCGCGACCGTTATCGACTTCATTCTCGACACCACGATCGAGGATCTGCCCGGCGAACTCCTGGCCGAGGGACGGCGCTGCGTCACCGATGGCGTGGGCGTCATGCTCGCCGGTTCTACCGACGACTGCTCCCGCATCGTTCAGGAGCAGATTGCCTCCCAGGGTGGGAGTCCCGAAGCGGCGATCCTCGGTCCCGCCGGGCTCCGGGCGCCCGCCTCGCTCGCGGCGCGCGCCAACGGAACGGCGGGTCACGCGCCGGACTTCGACGACACCCAGCTCTCGAACGCGCCGGACCGGATCTTCGGGCTGCTGACCCATCCCACCGTGGCGCCGCTGGCGGCGGGCCTCGCGGTCGCCGAGCGGGACGGCGCCACCGGCGCCGAGCTCCTCGAGGCGTTCCTGATCGGCTTCGAGGTGGAGTGCAAGATTTCCGAAGCCATCCATCCGCGTCACTACATGGAGGGATTCCATTCGACAGCGACCGTAGGCGCGATGGGGGCGGCGGCCACCGCGGCGAAGCTGGCCGGGCTGACCCGGGGCGAGTTGGCCATGGCGCTCGGGATCACCGCGAGCCTCGCGTCCGGAATCCGGCTTGGCTTCGGCACCATGACGAAGCCGCTCCACGCCGGCCGGGCGGCGGAGAACGGAATCCTCGCGGTCGACCTCGCGGCGCGGGGCTACACCTCGGGCCACGACGCGCTCGAGGCCCCGTGGGGCTTCTTCCGGGTGTTCGGGGGCGGTTTCGACCCGGAACGGCTGAATCTCGGCAACCCCTACACGCTGCTCGATCCCGGCGTCTCGGTGAAGATGTTCCCCTGCGGCAGCCTCAGCCACCCGAGCCTTGCGGCGCTCCTGGCACTCGTCCGGACCCAGGATCTCGCTCCGGGAGACATCGACCGGATCACGTTCCGGGCGGGACGGAACATCCTCAATCCGCTCCGCTACCTGGATCCCCAGAACGCGCTCGAAGGGAAGTTCTCCGTCCCGTTCCTGCTCGCGAGCGCGGTGCTCCGCCGCCGGGTCGGGCTCGCCGAGTTCACGGACGATTTCGTCCGTTCTCCGGAAGTGGTGGAGATGATGCGGCGGGTCTCGGTGGAGTTCGATCCCGAGATCGACGCCCG
The DNA here is from genome assembly GCA_022828085.1 of Acidobacteriota bacterium. Taxonomy (GTDB): domain Bacteria; phylum Acidobacteriota; class Vicinamibacteria; order Marinacidobacterales; family Marinacidobacteraceae; genus Marinacidobacterium. Next base: position 67,697 of record JAJEIY010000002.1, read on the forward strand.
GGGCTACGACCGGATGCGGAGCGCGATGGACGTGACGCTCGGGAACGGCTCGGTGCTCACCGTCGAGGCCGACGTCTATCCTGGTGGTCCGGAACGGCCGCTCACCCGGGACGAGCTGCGGGCGAAATTCCGCGACTGCGCCGCGGGCGCACTCCCCCCGGACCGCATCGAGGACGCGCTCATGCAGGTCGAACGGGTGGACGAGGCGCCGCGGGTCACAGGTCTCGTGAGCGCCCTCTCGGGTGCTCCCGCGGGAGCCGCGGCATGACCCTCCGCGCGCTCGCCCTGCTGGGCGCCGCCGCTCTCGCCGCGTGCGGGACCGAAGACGCTACGGATTCGGGCCAAAGGTCCGCGCCGCCCTACGAGGCCCTCCAGGTCGAAGAGAACTTCATGGTCCCCATGCGGGACGGGATGCGCCTCGCGACCGACGTGTACCGGCCCGCCGCCTCCGGCGCGCCGGTGGACGAACGCTTCCCGGTGCTCCTCCACCGCACTCCCTACAACAAGGCCTCCGACCGCCTCGCGGAGCAGGCGCGCTGGTTCGCCTCCCACGGCTACGTGGTGGTCGTCCAGGACATGCGCGGCCTCTACTTCTCCGAGGGAATGTTCCAGAAGTACCACGAGTTCGACGCCCCCGACGGCTACGACACCATCGAGTGGATCACCGGGCTCGACTACGTCCTGCCGTCGGTGGGCATGTGGGGCACCTCGTACGGGGCCCACACCCAGGCCGACGCGGCCAAGCTGGACCCGCCGGGCCTCGAGACCCTGGTGCTGACCATGGGGGGCCTCTCGGACGCCTGGACCCACAAGGTGCGCAATCACGGCGCCTTCGAGCTGGGGCAGCAGCTCGGCTGGGCCCACAGCCAGCTCGCCGCGGTGACCGACGAGCCGAGCGTCCGGGCCCGGCTGGAAGAGGAGGGTCCCGCCGACTGGTTCCCGGACACGCCCTTCCGGAAGGGCGAGAACCCCCTGTCCGCCGCCCCGAACTTCGAGGACTACTACCTCGAGATGCAGAACCACGGGGACTACGACGACTACTTTCGGGGCATCGGCCGCAACTGGGCCGAGTACTACGAGGCGAGTTCGGACATCCCGATGCTCCACGTCGGCGGCTGGTACGACTCCTACGCTCCCGGCACCATCCAGAGCTTCCTCGAGCTCTCCCGGGTGAAGTCGGCTCCCATGACGCTCGTCATGGGACCGTGGACCCACGGGGGCAACAGCCGGCCCTACGCCGGCGACATCGAGTTCGGCGAGGCGGCGGCGATCGGGGACTTCGCCCGCGAGTTCCACCTGCGCTGGTTCGACGCCCGCCTGAAGGGGGAGGGGAGCTTCGCGCCGTTCGCCGATGATCGGCTGGAAGCACCCGGCGCCGTGACCCTGTTCGTGATGGGCGGCGGCGACGGCCACCGGGACGAGAGCGGCCGGCTCTTCCACGGCGGCGAGTGGCGGACTGCGACCACCTGGCCCCTGGCAGGGACCGAGGTGACGCCGTTCCACCTGCGCGCGGGGGGCGGCCTGACCCCCGAGGCGCCGGATGAGGACGAAGGATCCTCGGCATACACCTACGATCCCGAACACCCGGTCCCCACGATCGGCGGCGCCTTCTCGGGCGCGCTGAAGCGGGGCGGCTACGACCAGCGCGAGCGGACCTTCCGGTCGCTGTCCGGAGGTTCGGAGAATGGCTTCTTCGGCTCCGAAGTGGACGGCCGGCGGACCGCGGACCGCAGCGACGTCCTGGTCTTCGAGACCGAACCGCTGCCGGAGGACGTGGAGGTGGTCGGTCCCGTCGCGGCGCGCCTGTGGGTTTCGTCAAGCGCTCCCGACACCGATTTCACCGCCAAGCTGGTGGACGTCTATCCCCCGAGCGAGGACTTCCCGGAGGGGTTCGATCTCAACGTCACGGACGGCATCCTGCGGGCCCGCTACCGGGACTCCCGGGAGTCCGAATCGCTGATGACTCCCGGGGAGATCTACGAACTGGAGATCACCCTCTTCCCGACCGCGAACCGCTTCGGGGCGGGCCACCGGATCCGGCTCGAGGTTTCCAGTTCGAACTTCCCGCGCTTCGATCCCAACCCCAACACCGGTGAGCCGCTCGGCCGTCATACCCGCATGGTTCCGGCGGAGAACGTGATCCACCATTCGGCGGAACGTCCCTCCGCGCTCCTCCTTCCCCTCCAGCCGGGCGAATAGCGGCCGGGCCGGAGGTGAAGGGTAGTCCGTGAATTCGCGGCTGCTCACCGTCGCCCTCATCACCGACGTTTTCCCCGAGCCGGAGGAGTACGACGGTCTGCTGGCGCGGCTGCGCGACGCACGGGCCCGGGGAGCGCAACTTGCGGTGCTCCCCGAACTGCCGCTGAACCGGTGGGCGCCGGCGACCCGCACGCCGTCCGATGCCGATGCCGAGCCTCCCGCCGGCCCGCGCGCGAGCGCGCTCGCCGCGGCAGCCCGGACGGCGGGGCTCGCGGTGCTCGGAGGGGCGATCGTGCGGGATCCGTCAAGCGGCCGCCGGCACAACACCGCCCTGCTCCTGGATCCCGCCGGCAAGGAACAGCTGCGCTACCGGAAGATCCACCTCCCCGACGAGGAGGGCTACTGGGAAGCGCACCACTACGAGCCGGGCGACCGCCTGCCCGCGCCGGTGGACGTCGGCGGATTCGGGATCGGCGTGCAGGTGTGCTCGGACGCCAACCGGCCCCAGGGGTGCAATGCGCTCGCCGCGATGGGAGCCGAGGTGATCCTCGTGCCGCGGGCGACCCCGGCGGAGACCTACGAGCGCTGGCGGCTCGTGCTGCGCGCCGGCGCCGTGACCAGTTGCGCCTGGGTGGTGTCGGTGAACCGTCCCGGCACCCGGTCGGGCGGCATCATCGGCGGGCCGTCGATGGTCTCGGGCCCGTCCGGCGAAGTGCTGCTCGAGACCACGGACCCGGTAGCCGTCGTCACTCTGGAGAAAGCCGTGCTGGAGCGTGCCCGGCGGCAATACCCCGGCTATCTCGATGTGCGCGCCGACATCTATGGGCGGGTCTGGGGCGACGTCGCCGGCGGATAGGGGCCGGGCGTCAGGTCAACCGCCGCGCCGGCGGAAGGCGAGGGAGCCGGCAACCGCGACCCCGGCATTCAGCATCGCCCCGAGCAGGCCGGCGTGCACCCCGCCGATCTTCCCGTAGCCGGCGAGGGTGAGACCGGCGGCCAGCAGGGTCCCGCAGATCACGCCGGCCAGCGCCGCTTTCGCCGAAAGCCGCGGCCAGGTGAGACCGAGCACGAAGACGGGCGCCGCCTGCACCAGCAGTTCCATCTTGAGTTCCAGGAGACCCCAGAGGCTGATGCGGGGGGTCAGGGCGATGGCGACCAGCACTCCCATGATGGCCAGTGAGAAGCCCTTTCCGATGCGGGTGATGCGCGCCTCCTCCACCGCTCCACCGCTCCGCCGGCGAAGCACCGGCGCTACGAAGTCCTTCGCCAGCATCGAGGAGAGGGTCAGCAGCACCGAGTCGGCGGTGGACATGATGGCGGCCACGACTCCCACCACTGTCAGGATGCACATCCAGAACATCCACTCGGACTCGGATGCCCAGCCGCGCAGGAGGGCCGGGAGGACCTGGTCGGCAGCGACGCCGCTGAGTCCGCTCAACCGCGGGAGCGCCAGGATGCCGACCAGGAAGACGGGCAGGGTGGTGAGGAAGGGGAGGAAAGCGAGCACCGAGAGCGCCTTCCGGAGCGACGCGCCGCTCCGGGCGGCGAAGATGCGCTGGATGGCCTGCGGATAGACGGCGCCCGAGAACCCGATCAGCAGCAGGGTGCTGGCCCAGGTGGCCTGCGTGACGGCGTCGGGCCGGAACGCCTTGGCCGGCTGGTTGTCGAGGACCCAGGCGGTTGCCTCACCGATGCCTTCTCCCGAGAACACGGTCGCGGCCAGCAGCCCGCCGAGCCCGATCGCGAGCAGGATCCCCTGGAGGCAGTCGGTCCAGGCGACGGCCCGCAGGCCGCCGAGGAGTTCGTAGCCGAGGATCGCCGCGGTGAGCACCAGCACCCCGGCGGCGTACGGGATGGCGCCGTCGGAGAGCCCGGCCACCACGTGCCCCATGGCCATCAGCTGCGCGAGCAGGTAGTTCGCGATGGCCGCCGCCATCACCAGGTTCGTGACCCGGGTGAGTCCGGGATGCCCGAACCGGTGGTCGAGCCAGTCCGCCGGCGTCACGAAGCGATGGCGCTCCGAGGAGGCGCGGAGCCGCGGCGCAATCACGAGGTACACGACGACGATGGCCAGCATGAAGCCGACGCTCATCACCCACGGGAACCCGACCCGGTACGCCTCGCCGGGATAGCCGACCAGGGTGTTCCCGCTGTACTGGGTGGCGTAGAGGGTGAAGAGGAGCACCACTCCACCGAGTCCGCGTCCCGCCAGGTAGAAGTCGGCGAGCGATTCCGAGGCGCGGGCGGCGCGCGCCCGGATACCGAGAAAGGCCAGCACCGCGATGTAGGCCGCGAGGGCGGCGACGACGGCCGATCCGAAACTCACGGGTCAGTCTTTCCCGTCGTCCCAGAGCCGGCGCGCGGCGAATGAGACCAGGCAGCTCACCGCGAACGTGCAGGCGAGGGAGACCACGGCCCAGGAGGGCAGCCCCAGCAAGATGGACGGCCTCTCCTCCCCGAACCACCAGGGGATCGAGAACCCGTAGAGCGCCGCGATGACGACAAAGAGCCACGGGTGGCTGAGCGGGTCGCGCCGCAGCTTCATGTGTGCCGACGATACGGCAGTTCGCGGGGGAAACGGAAAAGGCCTGCGGGATACTTTCCGGGTTTCGGAGGTTCCCCATGACCCATCGCCTGTTGATCGCGCTCGCACTCTTGGCCGGGATCGCGTTTCCCGCAAGCGCCCAGGAACCGGACCTGGCTCTCGTCGGCGGTTCCGTCCTGGACGTCCGCGAGGGGACCATGTCCCGGGCGAACGTCCTCGTCGGGGACGGGCGGATCCTCTCGGTGGGCCCCGAGACGCCTCCGGACGGCATCGAGACCCTCGACGTCAGCGGCAAGTTCGTGCTCCCGGGATTCATCGACGCTCATACCCACGCGACCCAGCTCTCGCAGGTGCGGCGGGCCCTCGAGTCCGGAGCGACGACGCTGCGTAGCGCCAGCGTGGGCTCCTACCGCGACGTCGCCATCGGCCGGATGGTGGCCGCCGGGCACCTGGCGGGTCCCGATTACCTGGGGGCCGGGGTGTTCGTGACCCCGAACATCCGGGACGCCCGGCTCGCTTCCGAAAGCCTGTTCGGAGTGCCGGACGACATCCGGAACGAAGCGGACCTGCGGATGCTGGTGCGGGTGAATGCCGAGAACGGGGTCCGGGCGGTCAAGACCCGGGCGACCGAGCGGGCCGGCCTGCCCGACACGGACCCGAGGAAGCAGGTGTTTTCGGAGGCGCAACTCCGGGCCATCGTGGAAGAGGCCGCCGCGCTGGGCATCCCGGTGCTCTGCCACGCGCACGGCGACGAGGGCGCCCGCGCGGCGGTGCTCGCCGGGGTCGCCAGCATCGAGCACGGCACCTTCCTGACCAGGGAGACGCTCCGGTTGATGGCGGAACGGGGCACGGCGCTCGTCCCCACCTACACCACCCTTGTCGACCTCGACGAGCCGGGCGGGGACTACGACCACCCGGTGCTGACCCTGCGGGCCGACTTCATGGTGCCCCGCATGGAGCAGACGATGCGGATGGCGCAGGAACTCGGCGTTCGGCTGATCACCGGGAGCGACACCAGCTACGGCCCGGAGAGCGTGAGCCGCATCGGGGTGGAAGTCGCGAACTTCGTGAAGGTCGGGCTCAGCCCCGTCGAAGCGATCCGGGGGGCGACCCTCTACAGCGCGGAACTGCTCGGGATCGCCGAGGAAACGGGCGTCATCGAGCCGGGGAAGGAAGCCGACCTGATCGTGGTCGTGGAGGACCCCCTGGAGAACATCGCCGCGATCCAGGACGTGGTGGCGGTGGTCTCGAACGGCCGCCTGGCGGTGAACCGGCTTCCCTTCGAGGTCGTCGAATAGCGGCGGGTCCGGGGTCCCGGCCGACCCCTCCCTCACTCCTTCCGGTACGCCCCCCGATCCGCAACGGCGGCCGAGGTGTCGCGCTTGTAGTGCCCGCCGTCCACGTGGCGGTGGAGGTTTCCGGCGGTGACCGGGGCCCGGGCGCGGGGGGCCGACCGGCGCCGTGCCGCGGATCCACGATGGACCGGACCGAGGTCCCCGAGCCCGCCGGCGTTCAGAGGTCGCTGATACCGTGCGGGCCCCGGAGGTTCCTGCGAGTGCGTCTCATCCTTTCCTCCCTGTCGCTGGTTCTGGCGCTTCCCGCCGCTGCCCAAGAGACCGACCTGGCGTTGGTCGGGGGCACGGTCCTCGACGTCCGCGCCGGGACCATGTCTCGGGCGAACGTGCTGATCGGCGATGGCCGGATCCTGGCGGTCGGTCCCGGGACGCCGCCGGCGGGCATCGAGACGCTGGACGTGAGCGGCAGGTTCGTGCTGCCGGGATTCATCGACGCCCACACGCACGCGAGCCAGCTCTCCGAGGTGCGGCGCGCGCTGGAGTCCGGGGCGACCACGCTGCGGAGCGCCAGCGTGGGGTCGTACCGGCACGTGGCCATCGGCCGGATGGTGACCGCCGGGCACCTCGCCGGCCCCGACTACCTGGGGTCCGGCGTGCTGGTGTCACGCGGTCTCGGCGAAGCCCGGCTCGCCTCGGAGAGCTTCTTCGGGATGCCGGCCGTCATCAGCGGTGACGAGGACCTCCAGTTGCTGGTGCGGGTGAACGCCGAAAACGGCGTGCGGACGATCAAGACCGCGGCCACCGGGCGGGCGGGCCTCCCCAACACGGATCCCCGCCAGCAGATCGCCACCGAAGCGCAGCTCCGGGCGATCGTCGAGGAGGCGGCCGCCCACGGCCTTCCGGTCATGTGTCACGCGCATGGCGACGAGGGCGCCCGCGCCGCGGTCCTGGCCGGTGTGGCCAGCATCGAACACGGCACCTTCCTGAGCCGGGAGACGCTCGAGTTGATGGCGGAGCGCGGCACGGTGCTCGTTCCCACCTATACCACTGTCGTGGATCTCGACGAGCCCGGGGGGGACTTCGATCACCCGTTGCTGGACGTTCGCGCCGATTTCATGAAGCCGCGGTTGGAGCGGACGATTCGGATGGCGCACGAAGTCGGTGTGCGGGTGGTCGCCGGGAGCGATACGCCGTATGGCCCGGCGAGCGTGAGCCGGGTGGGCGTCGAGGTCGCCAACTTCGTGAAGATCGGGCTCAGCCCGGTCGAGGCCATCCGGGGAGCCACCCTCTACGCCGCGGAATTGCTCGGGATTGCGGAGGACACCGGAGTCATCGAGCCCGGCAAGGAAGCCGACCTCATCGTGTTGGCGCAGGATCCGCTCGAGCACATCGCCGCGATCCAGGACGTGTTGGCGGTGGTTTCGAACGGCCGCCTGGCGGTGAACCGGCTCCCCTTCGAGGTCGTCGAATAGCGGCGGGTCTCGAGTTCCGGCGGACCCCTCACTCCTTCCGGTACGCCCTCCCGATCCGCACCGGCGGCGTCAACCGCTGGGCCTCGTACGGCGCCGCGTGAATCGCCCGCACGACCTCCATACCCTCGACCACCCTGCCGAACGCGGCGAACCCCTGTCCGTCAGGGTTCCGCATGCCTCCGAAATCGAGCGACGGCTGGTCCCCGATGCAGATGAAGAAGCTGTCGGTGGCGGTGTCCGGGCCGGTCCGCCCCATCGAGACGGCGCCGTCCACGTGCATGAGTCCGGTCTCGCTGGTCCGCTCCAGCGCGATCGCGGGGAAGCTCTCCGCCTCCGCATCGGGATTTCGGCCGCCCTGGATGACCGCGATCCGGATGGAGTCGTCGGGCTGGTTCCCGGCATGCACCGTGCGGAAGAACGTGCCGCCGTCGTACTGCCCGCCGTCCAGGTAGCGGAGGAAGTTGCTGGCCGTCACGGGAGCCCGGCTCACGTCGATCTCCAGTTCGAAGGCGCCCATTTCGGTTTCGAGGACGACCCGGACGGGATCGTCGGATGGTGGCTCGGCGACCGCGACCCCGCCGGCCCCGAACGCCAGGGGGAGCAGGAGAGCGGCGATCGTCCGTTGCGTGGTGGTGCGAACGGATCTCGGTCGAAGTGTCCGCGCCGCATGAGATCTCCGCATCGGTCTCCCGTCCCTTGCCGGTGCGACCGGCGGGCCCAAGAGTAGCGGTCTTGCCGCCCGCTCGCCGGCTGCTTGTCCCGGCGCGAGTACCGGACATCCTGATTGATCGATATACGGGTCGTATTACGGTATAATGAAGCACATATCGGTCGTTTCGAGATCACCATGCCGAGTCCGCCACCTTCCCACTCCCGTCTCTCCCGGGAAGCGCTCAGCTTGTTGGGCAAGCGGATCCGACTGGCCCGCAAGGAACGTCGGATGTCCGAGAAGGACCTGGCCGCCCGCGTCGGCATCGCGCGGAGCACGCTGCAGCGGATCGAGAGCGGTGATCCCATGGTCGCGATCGGCCGGGTGTTCGAAGCCGCGGTCATCACCGGGGTGGACCTGTTCGTACCCGAGGCGACCTCGCTGGCGGCCGAAATCCGGAGCACGGAGGAACGACTGGCCCTGATGCCGGCTTCCGTCCGCGCCAGCCGGCGGGCGGTGCGCGATGACTTCTGACGGCTCGCGGCCGAGCGAGGCCTTCGTCTGGATCTGGTTGGCCGGGGGGACCGCACCCGTGGTCGCGGGACGGCTCGAGGCCGAGAGGGACCGGTTCGTCTTCACGTACGGACGCTCCTATCTCGCCAGGGAGGATGCGGTTCCCCTTCACTTGCCCGAACTGCCGCTCCGGAGCGGGGTCATCGAACCGGAGCCGCCCCTCCCCGTCGCGAACGCCCTGCGCGATGCGTCTCCCGACGCGTGGGGACGCCGGGTCATCACCCATCGCCTTGCCGGGAGCGCCGACCGGGGGCCGGCGCCCGATCTCGACGAACTGACCTTCATGTTGCGATCGGGGTCGGATCGGATCGGCGCGCTCGATTTCCAACCGTCACCCTCGGCGTACGTTGCCCGCGAAACGCCGGACGCGACGCTCGCTGACCTGCTCACGGCGGCAGAGTGTGTGGACCGGGGCCAGGACCTGCCCCCTCAATTGGCGGACGCGCTGCAGCACGGCTCATCCATCGGAGGAGCGCGTCCCAAGGCGCTCCTTCAGGATGGCGACCGGAAGTACGTGGCCAAGTTCCCCTCGTCCACCGAACCCTTCAGCGCCGTCAAGGCGGAGTTCGTCGCCATGCGGCTCGCCCGGTTGGCCGGCCTGAATGTCGCGCCGGTGACTCTGACCCGGACACTTGGCAAAGACGTCCTGCTCGTCGAGCGCTTCGATCGGGAGCTGACCGGCCGGGGCTGGGCCCGGCGCTCTGTTGTCTCCGCCCTCACCCTGCTGGGACTCGACGAGCGGCTGGCCGCCCATGCCTCCTACGAAGAGTTGGCCGACATCGTCCGGGCGCGGTTCACCGAGCCCCTGGAAACCCTGCGGGAACTCTTCGCCCGGATGACCTTCAACGTTCTGGTGGGGAACACCGACGACCACGCGCGGAACCACGCGGCTTTCTGGGACGGTGCGTGGCACACGCTCACGCCGGCGTACGACATCTGCCCGCGGTCGAGAACGGGCCGGGAGGCATCGCAAGCCATGCGGATCCATGGAAACGGACGGAGGAGCCAGCTCTTGCTCTGTCTGGAGGCAGCGCCCCGGTTTCGCCTTCCCGAACCGGAGGCCTTCGCGATGATGACGCACCAGGTCAATACGATCCGGGACCACTGGGACGGCCTCTGTCGGGAGGCGAGCCTCGGCCCCGCCGAGCGGCGACTCCTCTGGCGCCGCCAGTTTCTGAACGATCTGGCCTTCGAGGGGCTGGAAGAGCGATTCCAAGCCGTCGGGGGCCTGCCCGTTTTCTAGCGTTCCCGAAGGAGTTCCATCACTTGCCGCAAGTAGAATCGGGGCTGTTGACACAGCCTTCCGTTGCCATCGGGGATACCGATACACAAGCTGAGATTCGCCGGGCCGTCCGCGAGTTCGCGGCCACCGAGATCCTGCCGCACGCCTCGCGCTGGGATGAGGAAGAGTCGTTTCCCGGCGAAACCGTCCGGAAACTCGGCGAGCTGGGTTTCCTGGGCCCCATCTTCCCCGAGAAGTACGGCGGCGCCGGTTTCAACTACACCGAGTACGCGGTGCTGGTCGAAGAGCTGGCCCGTGCCGACGCCTCGGTGGCGATCACCGTGGCGGCGCATGTGTCCCTCGCCGCGAATCACATCTACGAGCAGGGGACCGAAGCGCAAAAGGCCCGGTACCTCGTTCCGCTTGCTACCGGTGAAGCTCTGGGAGCCTGGAGCCTCACGGAGCCGGAGGCCGGCAGCGATGCGGGCGGAACCCGCACCACCGCGGTCCGGGACGGCGACGACTGGGTCCTGAACGGGAGCAAGACCTTCACGACCAACGGTTCGCAGGCGGACATCGCCATCTGCATGGCTTCCAGCGATCCGGACCTCAGGACCCACGGGATCTCCGCCTTCATCGTGGAGCGCGGGACTCCCGGATTCCGCGCCGGCCGGAAGGAAAAGAAGCTCGGGCACCGCGCGTCGGACACCTCCGAAATGGTCTTCGAGGACTGTCGGGTACCCGACGAGAACCGGCTGGGGCCGGCGGGTACGGGGTTTCAGGCGGCGATGAAGGTGCTCGACGGGGGCCGGATCAGCATCGCGGCGCTTTCGCTCGGCATCGCGCGGGCCGCGCTGGAATGCGCCGTCGCCTACGCGCGGGAGCGGCGCCAATTCGACCGGCCGATCACCGACTTCCAGGGAGTGCGGTTCCCGCTCGCGGACTCCAGCCTGGAGATCGAGGCCTCACACCTCCTGATCCAACGGGCGGCTGCGCTCAAGGACTCCGGCGCGACGACGAAGAGCGAATCGGCGATGGCCAAGTTGCATGCCAGCGAAACCGCGGTCCGGGTGACGAACCGCGCCGTGCAGGTGCTGGGGGGTTACGGATACATCCGGGACTACCCGGCCGAGCGTTACCTCCGGGACGCGAAGCTCATGACCATCGGGGAGGGGACCTCCGAGATACAGCGGCTGCTCATCGCCCGTCCCCTGCTCGGCCGGGTCGGCGCCTGACCTTGCCCGGCGGGGGGGCTGCCTTGGATTCCGACGCGGACGGCGGCTCCGGCGTCTTCCGCGAACTGGCGGCCGGCGACCGCCGCGCGCTGGGCCGCGCCATCACCCTCGTCGAAGGCGGAACCGCGGGAGCCCGCGAGGCCGCACTGGCGCTCGACTGGCCGCCGCGAGCCCGGGTGATCGCCCTGACCGGTCCGCCGGGGGTGGGAAAGAGCGAGTTGGTGAACCGGCTGGCGGCGTCCCTTGCCGAAGCGGGCCTTCGGGTCGCCGTGCTGGCCGTGGACCCTTCGAGCCCCAGGACGGGAGGCGCCCTGCTCGGCGACCGGGTGCGGTTCACCGGAGACTCGGGGGCGGTCTTCTTCCGGAGCATGGCGGCCCGCGGCGGGGACGCCGGTCTGGCCCCCGAGGTTCCCGCGGTGCTGAGGCTGCTGGCGGCCGGCGGCGCGGAGCGCATCCTGCTCGAAACCGCCGGCGTGGGGCAGGGGGACGACGCGGCCCCGCGCCTCGCCGATCTCGGCATCGCGGTCACCGCGGTCGGTCTTGGCGATGCGGTGCAGGCCGCCAAGGCGGGACTCTTCGAGGTTGCCGACTTCGTGGTCGTGAACCAGGCGGACCGGCCCGGAGCGGAGGCCATGGCCGCTTCCTTCCGGGCCCTCCGATCGGGTCCCGTGTTTGTGACCTCGGCGCTCGAGGGCACGGGCGTGGAGGACCTGAGGACGGCGGCGGAAGGCGAACTCGAGGCGCGTCCCCCGCTCGATCGTTCGAGAGTGCCGGAAGGGGACGCGTCGAAGACGGAAACCCCGGGCCCGGCGATCCGGCTGCACCACGTCGGCATCGCGGTGAAGGACGGGAGCGGGGCGGCCGAACTCTGGCGAGCCCTGCTGGGGCTGCGCGAAACGGGCCGCTACCGCGTGGACGAGTTCGGAGTCCTGGCGCTGTTCCTGGCCCCGGAAGGTGAGCGGGCGCCGGCCGGGGGCCTCCTCGAACTGCTCGAACCGACAACCGCGGAGAGTCCGGTCTCCCGTTACCTGGATCGCCGCGGCGAAGGGCTCCATCACGTCTGTTTCGAAGTCGAGGACATCCACCAGACGCTGGCGGCGCTCGCCGCGCGCGGCGTGCGCCTGGTGGACCGCGAGCCGCGCCGGGGAGCGGGCGGCCACCTGGTCGCCTTCATCCACCCGGCGAGCGCCGGTGGGGTATTGCTCGAGCTGAAACAGGCGTAGGGACGGCACCGGATACTCTCCGTAATCCGCATGAAACCCGCTCTTTCCTTCCGGCGCGACCGGCTGATGCTCGTGGGCGGCGTCCCCGTCGCCTATGCGCTCGGACTCTGGGTGGGGTCGATGGGCCTCGGAGCCGCCCGCTGGCTACTGCCGCTGCTGCTCGCGGCTCCGGCGATACACGGGCTCTGGCGGTATCTGGGGGAGGGGCGCCGTGCGGAGGCCGTGCGGCTGATGCTCGGCTGGGCCGCCGCGCTGGCCGTCTTCGGACCGATCGCGATGGCCATGGCGCCGGCTGCCGCCGAGGCCGCGGTGTTCCGGGGCGCCGGCTACAGCGAGGAGATGCTGGCCTGGCTGGCCACCGGAGAGGGCGCCGAGGGGGACCTCCGGCTCTTTCTGCCGATCCATTTGCAGCGGCTGGCCATCTTCGTGCCGCTCTCCCTGGTGAGCGGGGGCGCGCTCGGACTCCTGATGGGCGCGGTGATGCTGAACTTCATGGACTTCTTCGTGGCTTCGTACGCCTTGGCGGCGAGCGGAGTCCCGTCGGCCCTCGCCTGGTTCCCCTGGGCCCTCTGCCGGGTGGCCGCGTTCGTGATCCTCGGCGTCGTCTGCGCCGAACCCCTGGTCCGGCGGCTCGGCAAGACCGCTGCCCCGCTCGAACCGGGACGGCGCCGGCTGCTCTATGTGGCGGGCGGACTCCTGGTCGCCGACGTAGCGCTCAAGGCCACCCTCGCCCCCATGTGGGGACGCTTCCTGGCAGGCTTTCTCTAGGAGCGCCGGTGTTCACACCGGCATCGTCCCCCGGCGGGGGACGAAACTCCCGTCGTGATTTGGCCGTACGGCGCGCCGCTACACGGAATGGCGTGGCGCTACGCGGCCGACCGACCACGAGAGTTTCGCTCCGCGGTGCGGAGCGATGCCGGTCTGAAGACCGGCGCTCCGGTGGTGGGCGATGCGGCTTGGAACGCCGGCCTCCGGCCGGCACAGCCCGCCGCAGGCGGGCGGACGGCACACAGTGATCGAGTGGGAAGGGTGTGCGGCAGCGGCACCGGGTTTTCGACCGGCCCGGATGACGCTGGGAAGCGTCACATCAGGCGGTGGTGGCGGATGCGGCTTGGAACGCCGGCCTCCGGCCGGCACAGCCCGCCGCAGGCGGGCGGACGGCACACAGTGATCGAGTGGGAAGGGTGTGCGGCAGCGGCACCGGGTTTTCGACCGGCCCGGTTGACGCTGGGAAGCGTCACATCGGGCGGTGGTGGGCGATGCAGGATTTGAACCTGCGACTTCTACCGTGTGAAGGTAGCACTCTCCCGCTGAGTTAATCGCCCGTTCCCGGGTTGCAAGGGGGCCGGCGATCTGACGCCCCGCCCCACCTGCGGAAGGCAGGGACGCTAGCAATCCGCCTGTTTCCCGTCAACCTGCCGGGGGGGTGAGAGCGCGGACGAGCGTGCCGCCAGGGCATTGTGGAGTCACGACGTGCGCGGCGCGGCGCGCGGCGGGCGCCGTCCAGGGGTGTCGCCCTAGAAGGATTCCACCTTCATCATGTTCGTGGCGCCGCTGAGCTGGTGGGTCCCGCAGACGACCACCACGCGGTCGCCGGAGGCGACGAAGCGTTCGGAGCGGAGTTGGTCGAGCGCGCGGCTGAGCATCTGGTCGGTGTTCCGGAAACGCCGATTGCGCATGGGACGGACTCCCCAGCGGAGCGCCAGCCGCCGATACACGCGGTCCGACGTGGTGAAACCGAAAATCCCGCAGCGAGGCCGCATGCGGCTCACCTGCCGGACGGTGGCCCCGGAGTCGGTAAAGGCGACGATATAGGCGGCGTCGATGGTCGCGGCCGCCTCGCGGGCCGCGGCGGCGATCGCATGCTCGATCCGGCTGCGGTCGATCAGGGCCTGGTAGTGCGGCAGTTCGCCGAAATCCGCGTGCTGTTCGGTATAGGTGGCCAGGCGGTCGAGCGTCCGCACCGCCTCGATGGGGTATTCGCCCACCGACGTCTCCCCGGAGAGCATCACGGCGTCGCTGCCGTCGAGGATCGCGTTCGCGACGTCCGAAGCCTCGGCCCGGGTCGGCATCGGATGGGAGATCATCGAGTCCAGCATCTGGGTCGCGGTGATGGCGATCTTCCCCCGGGAATTCGCCTGGCGGATCACCCACTTCTGGACGATGGGAACACGCTCGGACGAGGTCTCCACGCCGAGATCGCCCCGGGCGACCATCACTCCGTCGGACACATGGAGGATCTCCTCCAGGTTCTCGAGCGCCTCCGGCCGCTCGATCTTCGCGATGATGGGGATGTCTTCGCGATCCAGCCGCGCGAGCAGCCCCCTGACCGTCTCGACATCCCGCGCCCGCTGGACGAAGGACACCGCGAGGTAGTCCACCCCGGCGTCCACCGCGGCCTGCAGGTCGGTCCGGTCCTTCACCGTGAGCGAAGGTCCGGACAGCGGCACGCCGGGCAGGTTGATGCCCTTCCGCGACAGGAGGACGCCCCCGATCACGACTTCGGTCTGCACGTCGCGGTCCGCGCTCTTGAGAACCCGCAGCTTCAGCAGCCCATCGTCGATGAGGATGAAGTCCCCCGGACGCACGTCCCGGGCGAGCTGGGGATACGTCGTCGAAACGGCGTCCGCGTTCCCGGCGATATTCCGGGAGGTGAGCACGAACGGGGCTCCCGGTTTCAGTTCGACGCCTTCGGGCGGCACCTCGCCGATCCGCATCTTCGGTCCCGCCAGATCGGCGAGCGTGGCGACAGCGCGGCCCGCCTTGCGAGCCGCGCGGCGCACGGCGCGGACCCGGCTCTGCAGGCTCGCGGCGGTCTCGTGGGCGCAATTCAGCCGGGCCGCGTCCATCCCCGCGTCGACGAGCGCCTCGATGGTCCTGGAGGGGCGCGTCGCGGGACCCAGCGTGGCGATGATCTTGGTTCGGCGAAACATTGCGCTAATGGGTCTGCGGTTCGGCCTCCGGTTCCCGGATGCGGGGGGGATCCGTGCTTCTGGGCCGCAGAACGGTCAGCAGGACCTTGAGGCCCGCGAGGAACAGGCCGGTGGGGGTGGTGTCCCGGCTGCCTCCTCCGGCTGGCCGGCGGCTCGAGACGGGGACTTCAACCGACGTGATGCGCGCCCGGGCGGCGCTCACCTGCATCTCGGCGAGCCAGCCGTAGTCCGGGTCCGAAAGACCCAACTGCGACAGCGCCTGCCAGCGGATGGCCCGGAAGGGTCCGAGATCCGTGAAGCGATAGCCGTAGAGCAGCAGGATGAGCCGCGTCGCGATCCAGTGTCCGAAGCGGACCAGACCCGGATAGGCCCCGGGATCCGGTTCCCCCCGGCTCCGCGAACCCACGACGAAGTCCACTCCCGGAGACAGGAGCGGTGACAGCACTGCGGGAAGTTCCTCGGCGTCGTCCGTGCCGTCACCGCGCAGGAATACGACGATGTCGGGAGGTTCGGGCGCGAGGTGGACCATCCCGGTGAGGCAGGCGCGCCCGTACCCCGGACGTCCTTCCTCGACCGCGGTGGCCCCGTAGCGCCGCACGGTGTCGGGGAGGTTGGCGCCGGGGCTGCCCACCACCACGATTTCCCGCAGGTGGCCGTGGGGAAGCGAGGCCAGGACCTGGGAAAGCTCGGGTCCGCCGTCGGGTGCGGGAATGATCGCCGCCGTTCGCACGTTCAAGTTTGCCGGCGAGTATACGGGTCGGTTCCCGTAGGATGGACCGTGTGAGTGGCCTGCCGAACCGATCCCGAATGCTCCCGTTGGCCGGGACGATGCTCGCCTTCGCCTGCTCGACGGCGCCGCCGCCGGAGACCGGGGAGGGTGGGGCGGTCCTTTTCCGGGGCGGCCAGATCCTCGACGGGACCGGGAATCCCTGGTATCGGGGCGACGTGCTGGTCGTGGGCGACCGCATCGCCCGCGTCGGCGTCATTCCCGCCGCCGAGATCCCCGCGGACGCGCGGGAGGTGGACGCGTCCGGGCTCACCGTCATGCCCGGTTTCATCGATCCGCACTCGCATGCCGGCCCCGGGCTCGCCACGCCCGGGCTCCGTGCCGGCGAACCGGTCATCCGGCAGGGGATCACGACCGCGATGGTGAATCCCGACGGGGGTGGCGACGTTGATCTGGCGGCGCAGCGCCGCCGCTTCGAGGAGGGAGGGATCGGGGTCCACGTTGCCCTGATGATCGGCCACGGGGCAGTCCGGCGTGAGGTGCTCGGGATGGAGGACCGTCCGCCGACCGGGGAGGAACTCGAGCGGATGGCCGGGCTGGTGCGCGCCGGGATGGATGCCGGCGCCTTCGGAATGACCGGAGGCCTCTACTACGCGCCCGGAAGTTACGCCGCCAACGACGAGGTCGTGCGCCTGGCGGCTGAAATCGCGCCGTTCGGCGCGTTCGTGAGTCACATTCGGGACGAGAGCGACTACAACATCGGCCTGGTCGCGGCGGTCGAGGAGGTCATCGAGGTGGCGGAGGCGCAGGGCATCCGCGGCGTGGTGACCCATTTCAAGGCGCTCGGTCCTCCGGTGTGGGGCCTGAGCCGGGAGGCCACCGCCGCGATCGACGCCGCCCGCGCCCGGGGGGTCGAGGTGTTCGCGGACCAGTATCCCTACGAGGCATCCGGAACGAGCATCGTGGGGGCGCTGGTTCCGCGCTGGGCGCTCGCGGGGGAGACCATGCCGGGGATGCCGTCGCCCCTCCAGAACCGGCTGGCAAACCCCCGGGAGCGGTCGCGTCTCCGCGCCGACATGCTGGTGGCGCTCGAGCGGCGGGGCGGCGCCGAAACGCTGCTTCTGTCCCGCCACCGGGCGGACACCTCGCTCGAAGGCCGCTATCTCAGCGATCTGGCGGAGGAGTGGGACCTCGAGCCCATCGACGCGGCGCTCCGCCTGCTCGACGCCGGCGGGGCCGGACTCGTGTCCTTCAACATGTCGGAGGAGGACATCGCCCACATCATGACGCGCGAATGGACGATGGCTTCCTCGGACGGCGGTCTGGTTCCGGCGGGGGAGGGGCGCCCGCACCCGCGCTTCTACGGTGCGTTTCCGAGGCGCATCGCCCGCTACGTGCGGGAACGGGAGGTGCTGACCCTGGCCGAGGCGGTCCGCGGAATGACAAGCCTGCCGGCGACGGTGTTCCGGATGCACGACCGCGGGCAGATCGCGCCCGGTCGTGTCGCCGACCTCCTCGTGGTGGACATCGAGGAGTTCGGCGACGCCGCCAGCTACGAGAACCCGCACGCCCTCGCCGAAGGGATGGTGCACGCGCTGGTGGCCGGAGTCTTCGCGATCGAGAATGGCGACGCGACCGGAGCGCTCGCCGGCCAGGTGCTGACCCCGCACTGGATGGGCGGGGAATGAACCGCGTTTCCGCTGGGCCGCCGCCGGGAGCCGCGTTACCGTTTCCGCCTCGGGAAGGAGAACCCCGTGAGTCCTGAATCCGCCATCGCCGGGACGATCCTCGAGACGGTCGGGGGTACGCCGCTCGTGGGGCTCCGGCGGATCGGCCAGGGCCTTCCCGGCCGGATCGCGGTCAAGATGGAGTCCTTCAACCCGGGCGGCTCCGTCAAGGACCGGATCGCCATCACCATCGTCGAGGACGCCGAGCGCCGGGGTGATCTGAAACCCGGCGGGACGATCATCGAAGGGACCTCCGGAAACACCGGAATGGGTCTCGCACTGGTGGCCGCGGTGAAGGGCTATCGCTCCATCTTCGTGATGCCGGACAAGATGAGCGACGAGAAGATCCGGGCGCTGCGGGCGCTCGGCGCGGAGGTGGTGGTGACCCCGACCGCGGTGGAGCCCGAGGACCCCCGCAGCTACTACAGCGTGGCCAAGCGTCTCGTCGAGGAAACGGAGGGAGCCCTCTACGCGAACCAGTACCACAACCCGGTGAATCCGGAGACGCACTACCGCACCACCGGTCCCGAACTCTGGGAACAGGTCGGGCCCGAGATCCACACGCTCGTGTGCGGGTTGGGGACCGGGGGCACCATCACCGGGACCGGCCGTTATCTCAAGGAGCGGAATCCGGAGATCCGGGTCGTCGGCGCCGACCCGGTGGGCTCGCTCTACGACGAGTACTTCCGGACCGGGAAGATCGGCGAGGCGCGCAGCTACAAGGTGGAGGGGATCGGCGAGGACTTCATCCCGTCCACCATCGATTTCGCCGTGGTGGACGAGGTGATCCAGGTGGGCGACCGGGCTTCCTTCCTGATGACCCGGCGGCTCGCCCGCGAGGAGGGGCTCTTCGTGGGGGGCTCCGCCGGGACCGCGATGGTCGCGGCGCTGGAAGCGGCCTCACGCGTACCTCAGGGCGCCCTCGTCGTGGTGCTCGCGCCCGATTCGGGCGCCCGCTATCTCTCCAAGATCTTCAGCGACGACTGGATGCGCCAGAACGGTTTCCTCGAATCGCCGCGCGAGGGCGCGACGGTCGGCGAGGTGCTCGCGGCGAAGGGTGGCCAGGAGATCGTGAGCGTTCCCCGGACCGCTGGTGTCCGCGACGCCGTGGCGCTGATGCGGAAGCACGACGTCTCCCAGCTCCCGGTCCGGGACGAGAACGGCTTCATCGGGGTGGTCACCGAGGCCTCGCTGCTGGAGGGACACTTCTCCGGCGGGGTCGGCCGGAGCGATCCGATCAGCGCCTTCGTGAAGACCGACAAGATCGCCTCGCTGGACGCGGCGAGCCCTCTCGAAGAGCTGGCGCAGATCTTTGCGGGGGGCCGGATCACGGTGGTGACCGAAGGTGGGCGGGCCGTGGGGCTGCTCACCCCGATCGACCTGCTCGACTACCTGTCGCGCGAAAACTGACGGACCCTACATCCGGCGCCAGCGGGTTCCGACCCCGCCTTCGCGCGGCGTCCAGCGGGGGCCGAAGACATCGGCGGCGCGGCAGTCCACGCAGTTGGACGGGTTGACCGTCAGTCCGCCGTCCCGGGCCTCGTACACGCCGGCCGGGCAGATCCGCTCCCAGAGCGCGGTGGTGCCGGGCGGCAACCGCTCGGGGACCACCAGATGGGAGGGGATGTCGTCCCGCGTGTTGTTGCCGGACCGGAAGACCCCGTCGAGCTTCGAGAACGCCGGGGGAGAAGCGGGCTCCGGGGCTTCCCGGGGCCGCGCGACATCGTCCTCCACCGGCAGGGTGCCCGTGGGGAGCGCCCCGGCGGTCAGGGTGGCGAGCACCGACGTGAGCGCCCCTCGGTAGAAGCCGCGCTGGAACGCGGGCCGCATGTTCCGGTTGCGCCGCAGGTCGGCCAGGATCTCGCTGTCCTGCAGCGCGGCGTCATAGAGCGACAGCGGCACCCCCGCCCGCAGATGCGCCACCGCCGCATCGGCCGCGAGGATCCCCGAGAGCATCGCGTAGTGGATGCCCTTGAGCGACGGAACGTCCACAAAGCCCGCGGTGTCGCCGACGAGAAGCAGCCCGTCGCCTGACAACCGTTCCGGGAGGGAGCCGATGCCGCCCTCCGGGATCAGGCGGGCGCCCCACTCGAGGCACTCGCCGCCCTCCAGGTGGGGCCCAATCCGGGGATGGGCCTTCAGCGACTGGAGCGCCCGGTGCGCGTCGAGCGCTTCGGTCGGCGCGTCGAGCCCCACCACCATCCCCACCGCCGACAGCCCCTCGCCCATCGGGTACAAGAAACCGCCGCCAAAGGCGGAACGCGGGAGGGGGTATCCGAGAGTGTGAACGACCCGGTCCGGCGGGTTCTCCGACTTCCAGAGTTCCTTCACCCCCAGCGCGAAGATCGGGGGACTCGGCGAGGAGATCCCGAGGCGGGAGCGCCAGGCCTGTCCCAGCGGACCGCGCGCGCCCTCGGCGAGGATCACGACGCGGGCCGCCACCTCGGTCGCGGGTTCGAAGCCCGTGCCCGGCGAGCCGTCCCGCCGCCGCCCCGCCGGGACGGTCTCGAGTCCCAGCACCCGGTTCTCCCGCATGAGCAGCGACCCGATCGCGAATCCCGGGAATACCTCGACCCCAAGCGCCTCGGCCCGTTCTCCCAGCCACCGGGCCATTTCGGAAAGCGACGCCGTGAAGAAGCCGTGGTTCCGCATCGTGGGCGGGGTCGGCACCCGGATTCCGTGCCGCGAGCCGAGGAAATAGACGCTCTCCCGGGCGACCCGCGTCCGGAACGGAAACGCGTCGTCCTCCATTTCCGGGAAGAGTTCGCGGAACGCGACGGGGTTGACCACCGCTCCCGAGAGGCAGTGGCCGCCCAGCTCCGCGGCCTTCTCGAAGACGCAGATGGAGAGCTCTTCACCCGCCGTCTTCGCGGTCCGGGCCAACCGGATCGCGGCGGCCAGCCCGGCGGGCCCGCCCCCCACGATCGCCACGTCGAACGGCAGCGCTTCCGGGCCAGGGGCCCGGTCAGCCAGCAACCGGTCTACCGGAAGCGGAGGCCGGGTCTCCCCGAGGCGGATCATCCGCCGAACCGTTCCGGGTCCCAGCGCAGTCCGAGTTCCGAAGGCGGCGCGATGTATCCGAGGAGCGCGGAAGCGGCGACCACCGCCGGACTCGCCAGGTATCCCTCGCCGCCGCGGCCCATCCGGTTCTCCCAGTTGCGGTTGAAGGAGGTGATCGCCCGCATCCCGGGACCGAGGGCATCTTCGCCCTGACCGAAACAGGGACCGCACCACGATCTCCGGATCTCGCCCCCCACCGAGCGCAGGACGGAAGCGACCGGTTCCCCTCCAAGGCGCGGCTCGGCCTCCTCGATCGCCTTCCGGACGCCTCCCGAGCCCGGAAAGATGACGAACTTCTCCCGCGTCCGGTCGTGTCCGCGTTCGCGCGCCGCCCGCACGACCTGGGCGGCGGCGAGCAGGTCTTCGTAGCTGCCGTTCGTGCAGGATCCGATGTAGGCGCGGTCGAACCCGAGGCGGCCCTCCGCCACCTCGGTTGCGGGGTGCGCGTTCCCGGGCGCCGACGGAAGCGCCACCAACGGTTCCACCCCGGCAAGGTCGAAGACCTCTTCGGCGCTGAAATCCGCGGCCGCGCCGCTCGCGAGGGGCGGGTAGGGGAGATCCCCGGACCCGCGCTCCGCGTAGAACCCCGCCGTGACCTCGTCGAAGGGAAAGATCCCGTTCCAGGCCTCCGCCTCCGCCATCATGTTGCAGATCGTGTTGCGCCAGGTGATCGGCAGCGCGCCGCGCTCATCGACGAACTCGACCGAGGCGCCCGCGGCCGCCCCGTTCCACCTCGCGATGAGCGCCAGGACGACGTCCTTGCCCGAGGACCAGGGAGGGATCCGGCCGGTGAGTACCACCCGGCGGGCGGGCGGCGGGGTCAGGAGGACGCTGCCGGTGGCCCAGCCGAAGCCGAGCGCGCTCGATCCGATGCCGACGCCGAGCGCTCCGTAGGCGCCGTAGGCCCGGCTGTGGCTGTCGGCGCCCGGAATCACCGCGCCGGGGAACACAAGCCCCTGTTCGGGAAAGTAGAAGTGGAAGATGCCGTCTCCCGGGGTTGCGAACCAGGGAGCCCGCAGACCCTCGGCGGCGGCGAAACTCCGGCTGATTTCCGTTTGCCGGTCGTCCGCTGCGCGCCCGGTGAAGACGAAGTGATCATTGGCGATCGCCGCCTGCCGGGGATGGATGGCGCCCCCGGTGATCTCCCGGAAGGTGTGGATCGCGAAGGGCGCGGTGCCGTCGGAAGCGGGCAGCAGGTCCGCCGTCACCAGGATGCTCTCTCCCACCGAGACGGCGGCCCGGCGGTCCACCCGGTGGGCCCAGAGGATCTGCTCGGTCACGGTGAGGCGGTCGCGGTCCTCCGGTCCGGGCCACTCGACCAGCGGTTCGGACTCGACGGAAGCGAGGAACTCGCGGCGTCCCGCCGCCAGGATTCCGCCGGACCGCCGGAGCTCCGCTTCGCGCGCAGTGAGGGGTTTCGGGTCGTAGGAGCGGCCGAGCGAG
Source organism: Acidobacteriota bacterium (assembly GCA_022828085.1). GTDB lineage: Bacteria > Acidobacteriota > Vicinamibacteria > Marinacidobacterales > Marinacidobacteraceae > Marinacidobacterium. Next base: position 90,000 of record JAJEIY010000002.1, read on the forward strand.
TCGTTCACGAGTTGCCGGGTCGCCGGGTCGAAGGTGAACCGGTGCCCGTCCCGGGCGTCCTCGGCCGCGGCGGGGCATTCGAGCACCTCGAGCCCGAGGTTCAGCGCATTCCGGCGGAAGATGTCGCCCACGCCGGATCCGAGCACGAGCACCAGGGTGGTCCCCGCGTCCCGGGCGATCCCGAGCAGCCCGGCCGGGCTCATTTCCCGCGAAGAGCCGATTCCGAACCGCTCACCGGCGATCACGAAGTTCTGCCCGGCCTGCACGCGGGCCGCGAAATCCGGCATCAGGTGGCGGAACGCCCCCGCTTTCCACCGCGCGTCGAGCGCGTCCAGGCTCTCGGAAACGCAGTCGGCGGAAGGAGTGATCTGGTCGGTGTCGATGGCGTCCCGCTTCCGGCCCGGACGCTTCGGGTCCCAGAAAATGAGCGCCCGCCCGGTCACCGGAGCCGCGGGACGCGAGCCTCGCTCATCCGCCGGGGCGGAGGGCAGGGGAACGCCGGGCTTTCTCCGTCCGGGCTGGATGCGCACGGTTTTGAGTATAGAGAGGGTCCCTGCGTCACTAGAATTCCGCTTCGTCTTGGCCCGTTTCTCTCTGCTGTTGCTGGCCGGGCTCGCGGTTTCGCTCCCGGGCGCCGTGGCTCGGGCCCAGGATTCGGAGACGCCGCCCGAGACGCCGGACTCCCCGCCCATCTTCCTGTTGACGATGGGCCCCGACCAGTCGGTGGTCTTCCGCAAATGGGGGCATGCCGCGCTCTGCGTCGGAGACCGGTGCCTCAACTACGGAGTCACGGACTTCTCGCGGCCGGTCGGACTCGTGCAGGAGGTCCTCCGGGGCGAAGCCGTCTTCTGGATGGCCGTATCCGGGTACGAAGACATGGTGAGGGTCTACTCCCGGGACGACCGCAGCGTGTTCCGCCAGGATCTCGACCTCGCCCCGGAAGCGCGCGATGCGCTGCTCGGCCGGATTGCGCAGGACCTCGTGCCCGGCGAGAGCGAATACATCTACAACCACTTCGACGACAACTGCACGAGCCGCATACGGGACTACCTCGATGAAGCGGCTTCCGGAAAGCTGCGCGAGCCGATCCCGCTGCCGCTGCCGTTCCAGAGGCAGGAGAGCGAACCGACGTTTCGCGGGCACATCCGCCGCGGGTTGTACGAGGATCCCCTGTTGCTCTGGCTTTCGGACGTCGGTGTCGGTTCGGTGGCCGACGAGCCCATTTCCTCGTTCGACGCCATGTTCCTGCCGGGCGCGCTTCGCTATGGCGTCGAAGCGGCGTTCGACGCACCGCCCCAGCGGCTGCACACCGGAAGCCACGGGGACCTGCTGCCGCCCGATCCGGGGAGCCGTCCCTATCTTCCCTGGCTCTTCGGAATTGCGGTCTTCCTCGCGTTGCTCATCGCGTTGCCGCGGACGCCTGCACTCCGCCGCGCCGGGATCGCGAGCGCCGCGGTGCTGATGGCGCTCGTGGGAACGGTGGGAACCGCGGTGCTGATCCTGAGTCCGCTGCCCGAGTTCCGGACGAGTCTCATCGCTCTCGCGGTGCCGCCGAGCGACTTCCTCCTCGCGACCCGGCACGCCCGCTGGTACGGCCCGGCCCGGCTTGTCTGGGGGGCGGGTTTCCTCCTGGCGCTTCTCGCCGGGGTCCTTCGCCAGCCGCTCGGTTGGACGGTTCTGGCCGCCCTGTTGCCGGTGGCGGCGATCGTCTGGCGGCGCCGGCAGCCCGCGGAGGCATCTCCGTGAACCCGGCGCCCGCAATCGAGGCGGCGTTACGCCGCCGCGGGATGCCCGCGGCGTTTCGCCGCGGGTTCGGGGAGAGCGTTCGGTCGGCTTCCCGGGGGCCTTGCCACGTTCCGGAGGGCGCCATTGGTCCCGTGACCGAACTCCCCGTGTTCGCGGAGCCCGGCGCGGCCGCCCCGCGGGACGCGCGGGCCCGCACCGTCGCGATCACCCTGAACGGCGGACTCGGGACCACCATGGGGATGCGGGCTCCCAAGGCCCTTCTCTACGCCACCGAGGGGATGACCTTTCTCGACATTGCCCTGAAGCAGGCCGAGACGGTGGGGGTGCGCCCGGTCCTCATGAACAGCTTCGCCACGGACGCGGCGATTCGGGAGACTCTGGGGGACCGGGACGTCCAGAGCTTCCTGCAGCACGAGGCGCCCAAGCTTCGCCGCGCCGACTTCCGCCCCGTTCGGGTGCCCGGCCGGCCGGACCTCGAATGGTGTCCGCCGGGACACGGCGATCTCTACACCGCGCTCGGCACCAGCGGCGTGCTCGCCGATCTCCTGGGAAAGGGCTTCCGCTACGCCTTCGTCTCGAACGTGGACAACGTGGGAGGGTGTCCCGACCCGTCGCTGCTGGCCTGGTTCATCCGATCGGGCGCCCCGTTCCTCATGGAAGTCGTCCGGCGCACCCCCGAGGACTGGAAGGGTGGCCACCTGGCGCGCCGCCGCAGTGACGGGCGGCTGGTGCTCCGGGAGACGGCGCAGTGCGCTCCCGGCGACCGGGACGCCTTCCGGGACCACGAGCGGTACTGCTATTTCAACGCCAACAACCTGTGGCTGCGGCTCGAGGCGCTCCGGGAAGCCCTCGACCGGGGAGGGGGCTTCCTCCCGCTGCCGACCATCGCGAACCCGAAGACGGCGGATCCGCGCGACCCGGGATCCGAGCCGGTATTCCACCTCGAGCAGGCCGCCGGCACCGCGCTCGAGGCCTTCGACGGGGCCCAGGCCGTCGAGGTCCCGAGACGGCGGTTTGCGCCGGTGAAGACCACCGAGAACCTGCTGGTCCTGCGCTCGGACATCTACGCAATCGACGAGAACGGCCTGGTCGAGCCAGCCCGCGAGCCACCGCCAGTCGCCCTCGACCGGGAGCGCTACCGGTTCATCAGCGACCTCGAAGCCCGCTTCCCCCACGGGCCCCCGTCGCTGCTCGCCTGCGACCGCCTGCAGGTCAGCGGCGACGTCCGGTTCGGGCGCCAGGTCGCCTGCGAGGGGGACGTGACCGTGCTGGGCAGCCGGGACCGGCCCGCACGGATCCCGGACGGCGCCCGCCTCCGCGGCGTCGTGCGCGTCTAGCGCGAGGCGCCCCCACCTTCGGATCGGTCGCGCGCGGGGTCTCGCGCCCGGTTCCGCGCCGCACCCGGCGGTGGTGGCACAGCAGGCGACGGCTACCGGGATTCGTTTCGCGCTGATGAGGCGGGTCCGGGTTCGGGCGCGCCATCCGGCAGTCGAGCCGCGGCCCCGGTCTCGAAGCGGGCGGCGAGCAGGTAGCGGTACAGATCGAGCGCGAGCCGTTCCCGGTGCTCTTCCAGCCAGCGCCGGGCGTCCGGCGCCAGCACCATCGCCTCGCAGTCCCCGTCCGCCAGCACCGCGGGTGCGCGATCGTCGCCGGCGGCCACCGGCCAGATCGCGTCGCCGGGGCCGTACTGGAGCAGACGAGCCCCCTCGGCTCCGAAGGCGGAAGCCCGGCCGGAGGTCAGCAATTGCAGGCCGTCGCTCGGCGCACCCGGACCGGCGAGCGCTTCCCCGGCGGCGTAGCGGCGCGGGTACAACCAGCCCTCCAGTTCGTCCATCAGGTCCTCGAAACGGATCTGCCGCTCGAGATGCCGCTCGAGGTCGTCGGCGGTGCGCGCGAACAGCGCCGCGCGGCGCTCGTCCACCTCGCCCGCCTTCGCCCTCCACGCCTCGATGAGGATTTCCTCACAGCGCTCGAGCGCGTGGTCGGTGTTCGGCTCCATCCGGACCGCTGCAAACTCCGGTGCGGAAAGGTTGCGCTGGAGGCCTCTTCCGAGTTGCTTCGAGGGCGCTCCCAGCACCACGGTCACCCCGGCCGCGTTCGCCGCCCGCAGGAACCTCGCGAGGACGTTCACCGCCGAGAAGTCGGAACCGGACACCTTCGTGAAGTCGAGCAGCAGACAGGTGGGGCGCGGATCGCCGCTCAGGGACCTCCGGAGCTGATCGGCCAGCGGGCTCACGCTGCCGAAGAAGAGATAGCCGCGAAGCCGGTATCCGAGGAAGCGCTCGCCCTCCTCCAGCAGGATGGCGCGGTCCGGGACCGAACGCGCCCTGGTGCTCCGGAGTTCACGCGCGGTGAAGCGCGACTCGATGGGATCCACGCGGCTCAGCCGCACGGCGAAGAACACCAGGGTGGCCAGGATCCCGGTACCCACTCCCTCGAACAACCCGAACGCGACGATGGCCACCGCGATGAGCACGACGATGGCGTACTCCGACCCGGGGAGCCGTTTCCGGCTCCTGAGGAGCCCTTCATCCAGCATGCTGAAGCCGGCGAAGAAGAGGATGCCGCCCACCAGCGCCACCGGAACCAGTTCCAGCATGGTGTCGCCCACGAACAGCGCGGACGCGATGACGAGCGCGGCGACGACCCCGGTCAGGCGGCTGGCGGCCCCGAACAGCTTGCTGCGGAGCGACGCCGGGACGATCATGCTCGCCGCCGTGCCGCCGCCGAACCCGGCGACCACGCTGGCGAGCCCGGTGGCGCGGAACTCGCGGTCCCAGTCCAGGTCCTGGTTCGCGGCCATCTCGAGCCCGGCGAGATTCATGATCACGACGATGAGCGCGACCAGCACCAGCATCGACATGGTGGGTAGTTGCAGGAGCATCGCCCCCCAGTCCACGAGTTCCAGGTCCGCCGGTCCGAGCGCCGGCCACAGATTGCCGTCCGAGGTGCTGGTCAGCAGGAAGCCCGCGATCCTTGCTTCGTCCCCGGAGATCTCGAGCGCCGCGAGTCCGAGGTGGGTTGCACCGGCGGCGAGCGCCACGCTGACCGGCAGGATCCAGGAGCGGCGCCACCGTTTCATGGCGAGGTACAGCGCCAGACCGAACGCCGCGCCCGGAATCCACTTCCAGAGCGCCGAGGATTCGAGGAGCGCCGGAATCGCGCGCCAGTCGGGCTCCGCCCCCATCAGGGACATGGCGGCCAGGCATACGGCGGCTCCGATGCCGGCCACGAAACCGCCGGCCACCGGGTAGGGGACGAAGCGCACCAGATTGGCGAGCCGGTATCGCCCGATCAGCAGAAACAACGCCCCGGTGGCGACCGCGCTGATCACGAGGGCGCCCGTGGCCGTGACGAAGAGCGCGCGGCCCTCGGCGGCCGTGGTGGCGCCGATCAGCGCCATCGCGACGATCAGCGCCGGGGACAGCCCCGATATCGCCCCGCGAAAACCGCCGGCCAGAGCGATGAGCAGGCAGGCGGCGAAGTTTCCGAACAGCACCAGCCCGACGCCCTGGGACGCATACGGCGCGAGCGGCCCGGAAAAAATGAGCGTTCCGTAGGCGATCTGCGCAACGAGCAGACCGACGCCGGTGGTGAAGCCGGTCACCAGCGCCGGAACGGCCTTCGGCGATACGGCATCCGCCCGGAGTTCCGATGCGAGCTGGCGGAGTGGGGGCATCATCGTCAAGGCCTCGGGCGAACGGGTTCCCCACCGCCGACGCGGATCACTCGCTCCCCGCTCCCCCCGGGAAGCCTAACCGGCGGGTCACGCGGCCGGAGCTCTCTCGGGCAACCGCGTACGGACATGGACCCGTGGCCTTCTCCCCGACCGGGCGCGGCTAGAATTCCGGTTTCCCGGACCCATGCGCGGCGAAGAACGACACAAACTCGAGACCGACGCCCTCATCCTGCGCGTCGAGCGGGCGGTCGACTGGGCCCGGGAGAATCGCCGTTCCCTGGTCACGATCATCGCGGCAACCGTGGGGGTCGCGCTCCTGGCCGGCGGCTTTCTGGTGAACCGGGGAAACCGCAGGGAGGCGGCGCGCACCCGGCTCGGAGTGCTCACCACGGAGATCCAGCAGGTGACCGGGGGAGCGGAAGCCCGGCAGGGTCCCTGCGAGGCCTCGCTGTCCGAGCTGGAACGACTCGCCGAGAGCGAAGGCAACTCGCTCGAGGGCAGGACCGCACGCTATTACGCCGGGGTCTGCCAGCGGGCGCTGGGCGACCACGAAGCAGCGGCGGCGAGCTTCGAGCAGGTGCGGGGCCGGAACGATCTGCTGGCGGAACTCGCCACTCTCGGTCTTGCCGGCGTCCAGCGGACCTCCGGCATGGGCGAAGAGGCGGCTCTGGCCTACCGCAGTCTGCTGGATGGGGGCGGCGACCTGCCGCTGGATCCGGTGCTGTTCGAGCTCGGGGTGCTCGAAGAGGAACAGGGAAGGCCGGAAGCGGCGATTTCCCTCTACGAACGGATCGTCGAGGAGTACCCCGCCTCCGCCTTTCGGGACCTCGCGGAGACCCGGAAGGAGCGGCTCCCTGACCCGTTCCGCTGACCCGGAGCGCCGGTCTTCAGACCGGCATCGCGGCCCCCGGCCGCGAAACTCTCGAAGTCATGCGCACTGATCGCGGGAACCCGAAACGAGGATGGCGCAGCGGCGTACTCGCGCGCAGTTGTCGCCGCGCCATTCGCTTTGGCCATGGTGCAACGCGGCAAAATGTCGGCGGGAGTTGCGCCCGCTACGCGGGCGATGCCGGTCTGAAGACCGGCGCTCCCGGCCATCCCCGTCATCGGGCGGGACGGAAGGCTCGCCGGCACCGGGCCGTGCACCACGCGGGAGCCTGATCCGGTGACCGAGCCGTTCGCCGACCGCGTAGCGCCGCCGCCCCCGCCGCCGGCAGCGCGCCGCCGAACCGGTGCCGGCTGCCTGCTCACCGCCATGCTGGTGCTCGCCGTGTTCCTGGGGCTGGGCTTCCTGGGACTGGCGTTTGCCTTCTTCCTGGGCGGCGACCCCCCGGTTCCCGAGGACGCCGTCCTGCTCGTCGGCACGGAGGCGGAGTACCCGGAGACGCTCCCCTATGCCCCCTTCCTGTTCGCCGACGCCGGACCCAGTTTCAGCGAGTTGGTCCAGGGTATGTCGCGGGCCGCGGAGGATCCCCGCATCGGCGCCCTGCACCTGCGGGTGGGAGACACCCGGATGGGATGGGCGAGGGCGCGCGAACTGCGGGACGCCGCGCTCCGTTTCCGGGAGGCCGGCAAGCGGGTCACCGCTTCGCTCGAGTACGCCGGGCTCATGGACTACTACCTGGCGAGCGCCGCCGACCGGATCCACATGCACCCGCGGGGTCAGTTGGGCCTCTACGGGATCTCGATGGAGGTCATGTTCTTCGCCGGGCTCTTCGAGAAGCTGGGAATCGAGGCGCAGTTCGAGGCGATCGGCCCCTACAAGAACGCGCCGGATGTTTTCACCGCGTCAGGCATGAGCCCCGAGCATCGGGAGCAGTTGGAATCGCTCGGCGAGGAGTTTCGATCCGGGACGGTGGAAGCCGTGGCCGAGGCGCGGGGGATGACGCGGGGCGACGCGGACCGGCTGCTTGCGGGCGGCCCCTACACCGCGAGCCGCGCGCTGGAGGACGGCCTGGTGGACGTTCTCAGCTACCTGGACGAGATCAAGGAGGATGTCGAGGAGGCGAAGCTCGTGAACGTCGCGGACTACGTCGCGTCGTCGCGGTGGGGCTCCCGAACGGCTGAAGCGCGGGTCGCGGTCGTCCACGTGGACGGCGCGATCCTCCCCGGCAAGAGCCGCGATGACCTTTCCGTGGGACGCGTCGCCGGCGCCACGACGGTCGCGGAGGCGCTTGCCTGGGCGGAAGAAGAAGCGTCGGTGGATGCGGTGGTGTTGCGCGTTTCGAGTCCCGGCGGAAGCGATTCCGCCTCGGACACGATCTGGCGAGCCGCGGAACGGGTGCGGGTGGTGAAACCGCTGGTTGCCTCGTTCGGCGACACGGCGGCGTCCGGCGGCTACTGGGTCTCGACGGCCGCGCCGCGAGTGGTCGCCCAGCCGCTCTCCATCACCGGTTCGATCGGCGTCTACGTGGGCAAGTTCAACATCGGTGAACTGCTCGACAAGATCGGGATCGCGGCGGATCTGGTCACGGCCGGCGGCCGGCCGAACTGGCTGAGCCCGTCGCGGCCCCTCGACGAGCAGGAGCTCGAACGCCTCCGGGAAGGCGCCGCCGAGATCTACGGAGTTTTCCTGGAGCGGGTGGCCGCCGCCCGGAACATGACGACCGCCGAGGTGGACGCCATCGGCCAGGGACGCGTGTTCACGGGCGGGCAGGCGCTCGCCGCCGGCCTCGTGGACCAGGCGGGAGGCATCGAGGACGCGGTCCGGCTGGCGGCGTCCGAGGCCGGTTTCCCGGACGATGCGGCCATCGAATGGGTCTCGTTGCCGGAACCCCGGAGCCTCGCCGAGGCGATCGAGGCCGAACTCCGCGCCGGCGGCCTCCGGGAGCGGCTCCCGGTTCTGGACGCGGCGCTCCGGGGCACCCGGCTGGCGCTCTTGCCGTTCGTGCCCGAGTTCCGCTAGCCCGGATTTCCGATGCTGACGGCCTGCTGGACGGAGGGAATCGCATGCCGTGGACCAGCCGGATTGCGCACCGGCTTGGAACGCCGGTCTCCGACCGGCACGCGCGGTGCTCCGCACCGCGCATGGCACAGCGCCGACGTGCGCGATGCTCCTCTCTCGGTGCAACGCAATACCTGACGTACCCGAATCCGCGTCGCCCAAGAAGGATGGCGGCACGTCGTCCGCGGGCCTCCGGCCCGCTGTGCCGACCAGAGGTCGGCGTTCCAAGCCGGCGGCGCCCTCAGGGCGCTTGGCCGACCCGCCAGGCTGCTTTTTCACGGCAACTGGCGCGCCGCGCACAAGGCTCTGAGTCTGAGAAACACGGGCTGGCCGGAACCCGCCCGCGGGTCAGAGACCGCTGAGGTAGCCGGCGCCGCCGAGCTGCGCCACGGCCTCCTGGATCTCGCGGGCCCGGCGCATCACGTATTCCGACGGACTGGCGGCCGACATTTGCTTTGGGCTCGGCAGCACCGCGACCAGGGTCGCGGCCTGACGCGGCGTCAGATCCCCGGGTTCCCGGAGGAAAGCGTGCCGGCTCGCCGCCAGTGCGCCGAAGACGCCGGGGCCGAACTCGGCGACGTTCAGATAGACCTCCAGGATCCGGCGCTTGGGCCACAGGAGCTCGATCGCGACCGTGAAGTACGCCTCCAGCCCCTTCCGGACGAGGTTCTGGCCGGGCCACAGGTAGAGGTTCTTGGCGACCTGCTGGGAGATCGTGCTCGCTCCCCGGAGGCGTCCGCCGCGCCGCTTCTCCTCCATCGCGTCGGAGATGGAATCGAAATCGAAGCCGAAGTGTTCGGGGAACTTCTGGTCCTCCGCGGCTACGGCCGCGATGGCCAGGTGCGGGGAGATGCGGTCCCAGGAGACCCACTGGTAGTGAAGGGTCGCGTCGCCCCCGATGCCTTCCCGAAGCATGAAGGCGGTGGTGGGCAGCGGAATCCAGCGCCAGGGCAGCACGAGCAGAACCGTCAGGGCGATCCAGCCGGCAACCGCCGCCAGGGAGAAACGGGCGAGTTGCTGCCTGCCGCTCATGGGACCGGGCGGCGCCGAGCGGCTACCGGCCGGGTGGGTCCGCGGGGAGCGAGTCCCCGTCGCCCGGTGGGTGTTCGAGCGCCAGCGTCCGGGTGGGGAAGGCGAAGTCCACCCCGATTTCCTTGGCGAGGCGCAGGATGGAGAGCAGGAAGTTGTGCCGCTCGCTCAACTCCTCGTGCCAATTGGGAACCCGGAAGAAGCAGTACACGAGGACGTCCACCGACGAGTCTGCGAACCGGTTCAGGTGGATCTCGAAGTAGTCGTGCCGCATCGCGGGGTTCTTGAGGATCAGGCTCCGGATCCCGTCGACGAATTCCTGAATCCTGTCCGGATCGGTGTCGTAGCGGAGCGCCAGCATGTGTTTCATCCGCCGGAACTTGCGCTGGCCCATGTTGTCCACGATCGAGTTGACGACCTTGCTGTTCGGGACGCTGACCACCGAGTCGTAGAACGTCCGGACCCGGGTCGAACGGAGTCCGACGCGCTCCACGGTTCCCTCGTAGCCGTCCACCAGCACCCAGTCCCCGACCTGGAACGGCCGGTCGCCGACGATGGCGAGGGAGCCCAGCACGTTCGCGAGCGTGTCCTGGGCGGCGAGGGCGATGGCGAGGCCGCCGAGTCCGAGTCCGGCGACGAGGGTGGTGATCGAGTAGCCCTGGCTCTGGGCGATGAGCAGGAAGGCCACCACCACCGAACCCACCCGGAGCACCGTGCGCGCGAGCGGCACGAGGTGATCGTCCACGTTGGTCTCGGTCTTGGCGGCGATCGCTTCCAGTCTCGAGCAGATGGCCTCGATGGCCCGGAACGCGAACCAGACCGCGATGCCCGCCAGGGTCAGGTCCAGCAACACGTTCAGGACCTGGTTCACGAGCACCGGGAACCGGAGGTCGGCGAGGAAGCGGCGGAAGATCCAGACCGTGGCGAGCCAGGAAGCGGGCAGGGCCGCCGCGCCCAGTTCCTCCGCGGCCCAGTTGGAGCCGCGGCTGGCCAGGCGGACCAGGAATCCCCGGAAGAAGACCCTCAGGAAACGCTGGGCGATCCAGGCCAGAACGGCGAGGATCGCGAGGCCGATCAGTTGCCAGAGGGTGAACCCCAGGAAGGAGCGCTCGACGACCGGGGGGAGGAGATCCAGGAGCCGGCGGGCGTACCAGGAAAAGGTCGCCTCATAGAGGGTGCCGGCGGCGCGCACCGTGCTCCCCGAGATGCGCCAGGCCAGGTCATCCCCGCGACGTAGCTGGAATTCCGGAAGCCGGATCGGGAAGGGAGTGAAGGCGGCCTCGCGGCTCTCGGGATCGAGGTACTCCGGATCCGCCGGCACGCTGTCCATCCGGACGAACAGGCCGCGCCCGTCGAGGACGGACTTGAGCTGGGTCGCGACGGCCTGGCGCTCCTCGGGAGAGGTGCTCTCGTCGAAGTCGAGGGTCGCCGCGACGCTGTCCCAGTCGATCTCCGGCCGCAACTGTTCGCCGAGGAACGTGCCGAGGGTGGTGCGGGGACTCCGGAGGTCCTCCGGGACCTGGGAGGCGGGGCGCTCCTGGGCGCCCGCGGCCCCGGCCAGCAGCGCGAGAAGGACCGCGGCCGGGGAGAAGGTCGTCTGGAAGCGGTGGGTCATGGGGAAACGGGCGGACGCAGCGTACGCCTGGCAGGACTCGAACCTGCGACCTACGGATTAGGAATCCGTCGCTCTATCCACCTGAGCTACAGGCGCATCGGACTGCCGGACGACGCCCGGGGGAATCGTACTCCGCGCGGGCCGCCTGGACCGGGGCTACGAATACTCGAGGACGGTGTGCACCTTGCTGCCGAGCGCGGCGAGCCGCTCGATTCCCCCGAGGGGGCGGAGCGCGAGCAGGAAGGAGAACCCCACGACCTCGGCGCCCAACTGCCGGCACAGACGGAACGCCGCCTCCGCGGTGCCCCCGGTGGCGAGGACATCGTCCACGATGAGGACCCGCCGGCCGCGGGCGAGTGCGTCGGTGTGGACCTCGAGGGAGGCCGCGCCGTACTCGAGTTCGTAGTCCTCGGAAAGGGTTGCGGCGGGGAGCTTTCCCGGCTTGCGCAGCGGAACGAGGGCCGCGTTCAACAACCCGGCTACCCCGCCACCGAACAGGAAACCGCGGCTCTCGACGGCCGCGACCGCATCGACCCGCGCCGCCTCGAAGGGGGAGGTCAGGGCGGCGATCGCTTCCGCGAACGCGCCCGGATCTCCAAGCAGCGGCGTGATGTCCCGGAAGAGGACACCGGGTGCCGGAAAACCGGGGACGTCCCGGATCCGCGCCTTCAGGCGCGCGGCGAGCGCCGGGTCAGAAGACGACCCGGAAGTCATCGGGTGTGCCTCCCTGTTCAGGACTCTCGAGCCGATCCTCGCGGACGGCCTCCACCCGGCCGGGCATGCGCGTCCGCAGCGCCCCGCGCAGGCTCTCCAGGGCCTCCGGGCCGCCGTGGGCTTGGATCTCCACGGTCCCGTCCGGCAGGTTGCGCACCGTGCCGGTGACTCCCAGTTGGCGGGCGACGCGCTGGGCGGTCCAGCGGAAGCCGACGCCCTGCACCAGTCCGGTCACGAGGTAGCGCCGAGCGATCCGGTCTCCGCCCGCCACTAGCCGAGCGTTCCCAGCGCGTCTTCCAGGTCCGCGCGGAGATCCGCGATGTCCTCGACGCCTACCGAGAGTCGCACCAGCCCGTCCCCGATTCCGATGGCGCGGCGCATCGGCTCCGGAATCGAGGCGTGGGTCATGGTGGCCGGATGGTTCGCGAGGCTCTCGACGCCTCCCAGACTCTCGGCGATGTGGAAGACGCGCAGCCCCTCCATCACCCGGCGGGCGCGCTCCATGGTTCCCACGTCGAACGACAGCATGCCGCCGAAACCGCTCATCTGGCGGCGGGCGAGCTCGTGTCCCGGATGGTCCGGGAGTCCGGGGTAGTGGACCGCCGCAACCTCGGGGTGGGCGGCGAGCATCCCGGCGACGTCCCGGGCGTTTCGGTCATGGCGCTCCATGCGAAGCGCGAGGGTCTTGGTGCTCCGCAGCAGCAGCCAGGACTCGAACGGCGAGAGGATCGCGCCGGCGGCGTTCTGGAGGTACTTGAAGCGCTCGTGGTGCTCTGGATCCCGCGCCACCAGGATTCCGCCCACCCCGTCGCTGTGGCCGTTCAGGTACTTGGTGGACGAGTGCGCCACGATGTCGGCGCCGAGTTCCAGCGGCCGCTGGAAGTAGGGGGACATGAAGGTGTTGTCCACCACCACCAGGGCGCCGGCCGCATGGGCCGCTTCGGACAGGGTCTCCAGATCGGCGATCCGGAGCATGGGATTCGTGGGCGTCTCGAGGAACAGCATCGCCGCTCCCGCGTCCAGCTCCCGGATGGTGGCTTCGGTGTCACTCGTGTCCACCCAGGTGAAATCGAGCCCCCGGGGGCGCAGCACGTTCTCGCCGACGCGGTAGGTGCCGCCGTAGCTGTCGCTCGTGGCGACCACCCGGCCGCCGCTCGGGACCAGATCGAACGCCATCACGATCGCCGCCATTCCCGAGGCGCAGGCGACGGCGCCGATGCCCCCCTCGAGGGACGCCAGGTTGGCTTCCACCGCGTCCCGCGTGGGATTGCCGGTCCGCGAGTATTCGTAGTCCCCCGGCTGGCCCGGTGACTTCTGGAGGAAGGTGGCGGCCTGGACCAGGGGAACGACGACGGCGCCGCTGCCGGAATCGGGATGCTGTCCCGCGTGGATGGCGCGGGTTGCGAAACCCCTGGCGTCCCGGTCGGCTCCGGGTTCGGACGGAGACAAGGGCGCGGATTTTACCGGCGGGGCGGTGCGATAATCCGGTGCGGCTCGGGCCGCTTCCATGGACGTGAGCGAGAACACGGTGTACCGCGTGACGTTCCTGAATCAGGGCGAGGTGTACGAGGTCTATGCCCGTTCGGTCAGCCAGGGCGGCATCTTCGGCTTCGTGGAGATCGCGGACCTGATCTTCCGCGACGAGACGAAGAAGGTCATCGATCCCTCGCGCGAGCGGATCGCGAACGAGTTCAAGGGGGTGCCCCGGACGTTCGTGCCGCTCCACGCGGTGCTCCGCATCGACCAGGTCGAGCGGGAGGGAGAGGCCCGGATCACGCCGGGTCGCGGCCAGCCGCAGCGGGGGCAGGTCCGGCTGTTCCCGGCGCCCATCCCGGCGCCGGTTTCGGACTCGTGATGCGGGCCCGGCGGGAAGGCGGCCGCGCGCCGTCGCGTCTCGCCGGCGCCGTTCCGGCGATGGTTGCCGTTTGCCTCTGCCTGCCGGGGGGTGTCGCCACGGCCCAACCGGCCCCGGCGGACCTCGACGCCGTCTTTGCCGAGTGGGACCGGAAAGACGCCCCCGGCTGCGCGGCCGGAGCGCTGCAGAACGGGGAGTTCGTTTTCCGGGGCGCGTACGGAATGGCGAACCTGGACTACGGGATTCCGCTCACCTCCGATTCCATCTTCCGGATGGCGTCGGTGTCCAAGCAGTTCACCGTGGCGGCGGTGCTGGTGGCGGAGGACCAGGGACTGCTGTCGCTCGAGGACCCACTCCGGAAGCACTTCCCCGACCTCCCGGCGTGGGCGGACCCGGTCCGGATCCGCCATCTGGTGCACCACACCAGTGGCGTCCGCGACTACCTGGTGGTCATGTCCCTGAGGGGATTCGGGGACGACGCCCATTACACCGATGCCGACGTGCTCGCGGCGCTCCGCAAGCTCGAGCGGCTGAACTTCGAACCGGGCACCGAATACCTCTATTCCAACTCGGGTTACTGGCTCCTCGCGGAACTCATCCCCCGCGTCTCCGGGCTGACGCTGCGGCAGTTCGCCGGGGAGCATCTCTTCGGGCCGGTGGGCATGGCGGGCAGCCACTTCCACGACCGGCACCGGGAAATCGTGCCGGGACGGGCGACCGGCTACCGGCCTCGCCCCGAGGCGGAGGGAGGCGGATTCGAGGAGGACATGACCACCCTCGAGATGGTCGGGGACGGCGGGCTCTACACGTCGGTGAACGAACTTCGGCACTGGGAACGCATGTTCCTCGACCCGGCGGCCCTCGGACCGGATCTGCTACGGCGGCTGACAACCCCGGGGCGCTTCAACGACGGGTCGGCGCAGGACTACGCGGGCGGCCTGGGGCTCGGCGAGTACCGGGGACTCGCCACGGTTTCCCATGGGGGCAGCTTCGTGGGCTTCCGTACCTACGCGCTCCGCTTCCCCGAGCAGGCGTTCGCGGTCTTCGTGCTCTGCAACTCCGCGAGCGCCGATCCGAGGACGCTTTCACGGCGGGTGGCCGACCTGTTTCTCGCCGAGGAGATGACGCCGGCCCGGGATCCCGCTCGCGCGGGGACGGACCCGGAACTCCCGATCCGTCCCGGACGGTTCTGGGAGGCGGCCTCGGCGTCGCTCGCCGCCATCGAGCGGAAGGACGAGGGTCCCGTACTGGTCCGGGGCGGCGGCGAGATCGCGCTGTCCATTGTCGAGAGCGAGCTTTCCGGATTCGCCGGAGACAGCCGGCTGCGGCTCGAGCCACGGCCCGGGGGTTTCGTCCTCCGCCAGCCGGGACAGCGGGATTTCCGCTACGTCCGCATCGAGGGGTACCCGCCGGAAGGCGCGCAGCCCGCGCTCGCCGACATGGTCGAGCTTGCCGGCGTCTACCGCTGCCGGGAGCTGGACGTGAGCTACGAGGTGCGGCTTGACGCCCGTCCCGGCCTCACCCTGGTGGGCGTTAACGGAGAGCGGGCCCTGGAGCCGGTGTTCGAGGACCCGGAGGGACCCTCGCCGGTTTACGCCTGGGACCGCGGGACGGTCCGTTTCCTGCCGGACCCGGGCGAAACCCGCGCCCGGGGATTCGAACTCTCGGCGGGACGGGCCCGGGGGTTCTGGTTCGTCCGGGAGTGAGCGGACTGTCTGCGGCTGGTAGCATGACCGTTACCAGCAGCAGGCGATCCGGCAGCCGTCGCCAGTGCGACGGGGCCGCGCATTGAAGGGGTAGAAAGTCATGTCGAATCAGACAAGTCGTCGCGAAGTTCTCCAGGGCGGTGTCGCGCTGGCCGGGCTCGGGGTCTTCGGGCTGCCCGAATGGGCGTTTCCCGCCCTCGCGCAGGGAGAGGAACTGGTCGAGTTCACCGACCTGCCGGAAAACATCGTGCTGGCGCGGACGCCGGACCGCCGCATCATCGACGTCCGGAACATCGACGGGCCGATCACGCCGGCCGACCAGTGGTTCACGACCCAGCACTACGGCCATCCGGACGTCGATCCGGACACCTACCGGCTGAAGGTGTCCGGGATGGTGAACTCCACGCTCAATCTGTCGCTGGCCGACCTGCGGGCGATGCCGAGCCGGGATCTGGTGTTCGGGTTCGAGTGCTCGGGCAACCGGGGTCCCCTGAACGGGCTGTCGAGCAACGGGCACTGGACCGGCGTCCCGCTGCGGGCGGTCCTCGAGCGGGCGGGCCTCACGGACCGCGCCCGCGAGATCGTCTTCTTCGGGGCCGATCACGGCGAGGAAGAGGTGACGTTCCGGGGCCGGACCTTCACCGTCGACCAGCAGTACGGCCGCAGCCTGTCACGGGACCAGGGGCTGTCGGACGAGCCGCTGCTGGCCTACGCCCTGAACGGCGAGCCGCTGACCGCGCACCAGGGCCGTCCGCTCCGGCTGCTGGTCCCCGGCTGGTACGGCGCGCCGAACGTCAAGTGGCTCTCCGAGATCCACGTGCAGGAGGACCCCTATCTCGGCAAGTACCAGGCGCGCTGGTACCGCACCCTGAAGGGGGAGATGATCAACGGCGAGATGAAGTGGGTGGAGACCGCGATCACCAGGATGCGGCTGAAGTCGTTCATCGCCCGGGTGACGAAGGTGAACGGCCACCACCGCGTCTTCGGGGTGATCATGCACGACGGCACTCCCATCGAGTCGGTCGAGGTGCGGGTGGACGACGGGCCGTGGGAGGCCGCGACCCTCGACCCCGGCATGACCGAGAAGTACTCCTGGAAGTTCTTCACCTACGACTGGCACGGGGCGACGCCGGGTGAGCACACCGTCACCTCGCGCGCCACCGACGCGAACGGCTACCGGCAGCCGACGGCCGAGGAACTCGAGGTCAAGCAGACCTTCCTCGAGCAGAACAACCAGCACCCGCGGACCCTGATCATCACCTGACGGAGCGCATCGGCGCCCCGTGTCCTCCCGACCGTCCCCGGATGCCCGGGCGCTCGCCGCTTTCCTGGCGCGGGCGATCCTGGGCCTCACCTTCTTCATGGCCGGGTGGTGGAAGGTGTTCACCGTGGGTGCGGTCACGCACGCGCAGTCGGGTTTCGTGGAGCCCTACGCGGACACCTGGCTGCCGGCCTGGGCGCTCTGGGCGACCGGGACGGCGGTTCCGTTCGTGGAGCTGGTCGGCGGCGGCCTGATGCTGGTGGGCTGGCTGCGCTGGCCGGCTGCGCTCGGGCTGGGCGGGGTGCTGGTCCTCGTGACTTTCGGACACCTGCTGGCCGAACCGCTCTTCGCCTTCAACGCGCACGTCCTGCCGCGAACCATCCTGCTGGTGGTGGCCCTGGCGCTGCTTCACGAAGACCGCTGGAGCGTGGATGGCTGGCTCTCACGCCGCCAGTAGCGGATGGCGCGCCGGCTTGGAACGCCGGTCTCAGCCGGCACCCGTTGCGCACAGCGCCGCGGAAGGGTGTGACCCCAGTGACCTAGGCCCTTGTGATCACGCCTTTTCGGGAAGACCGAAGAATCCCAAGAGTTCGGCTCGGCACTTCGGGCCCAGTCAACGTGCCGGCACGATTTCAGCCTTGTGTCCCGTCGGCGCAACGACGATCCGATGTGCTCGGCCATCCAACATGAAGGTTTCATCCAGCTTGACGCTATTCGGTGGCGAAAATAGCTTGCCGGGATTCCCGTCATCGCGTTCACATTCGTCGAGGACGTCATTGCGATTCGTGTCGACACAGGCGAAGTCACGAGAGTCCTGTTCTCCCGTCGGGGTGCGTCCTCGGTCTGTGTTGAACAGACCGTCCAGATTCCAGTCCACGGTGGCTACGAGCACGGGCGCTCCGGAAGGAGGCTGGATGCGACCGATCCAGATACTCTCGTGACGGTAGTGGATGCCACTGTCGAGATCGGGAGTCGTCCAGAGGGAAATCCCATAGGGGAGTGTTTCGCCCGATGCATAGGACACCTTCAGCACGATCGTGGCATGTGGCAGGACCCTGCGGCCCTCATCCCCGTGGCTCCGAGCGAGCAGTAGTGGAGGCCCGTCATCTGTCAAATCCCCATTTCGATCCCGGTCCACATGAATCCGATCCATGTAGTGGGCGTACGGGTCGAACTCGGGAACACAGAGAGCGGGCAGAAAAACGGAAGGACAGGATTCCTTTCGCTCGGATCTATCGATCATGATCTGGAACACGGGTCCGTCTCCCAGCGCGACGTACTGAAAGGACTGCCGATCTCCCGACGGTTCCGGATAGACAAGGCCTGTTGGCTTACGGGAGTGGACCGAGGCGACCGGTCTCCAGGTACGGGTCCCGCGCCCTCCGTCATTCTCCATTAGCTGGAATGCCAGGGAATCGATCGGGGTTCCGTGGACGGGATCGGGATCCTCACCGTCCGCGAGGCCATCGTTGTCGTCGTCCCGATCGATGTTGTTGCCAATGCCGTCCGTGTCGGTGTCCAGCCATTCGTGAGGGTCGGAGGGAAACGCGTCGTCGGCGTTCCTCACTCCGTCTCCATCGGCGTCCCGATCCTCGAAATCCCCGATGCCGTCGCCATCGGTATCGCGGTAGTCCCGCGGGTCGAACGGCAGTGCGTCAACAATATCTGGTGCCCCATCGTTGTCATCGTCCGGGTCCCGCGTATCGGAAATGCCGTCTCCATCGGCGTCTTGCGCGGTGCCCCTCAGGCGAGGATCCGCGTCAGCGCCGCGAGAAAGCCACTCCCAGATCTCCCGACGCGGGGTGGACCCCTGGCTGCAGTGCCCCCCGGGGTTTGCCAAGTCGGAGCGGGTCTCCAGCTTCAACACGTCCTGGTAGTAGCTTGTCGCCACGACGAGTGCGGGATGCACCCAATCACCAGTAGTGGCCTCGACGAATACCCTGACCCTGTCCCTCACGGTCGAGGCCGTAAACGGCGTCCACGGAAAGGCCGGCTCCCAAGGTCCATCGGTTGCCTTCCGAGGACGCCGGCCGGCACGACTCCAGAATCCCCCGCACCAAACATGGAGCCCGCCGCCGTAGATTCCGGCATACCGTTCGAAGAACTCACTCACGAACGCCGCCCCGGCAGAGCCGCCGAAGAAGACGACCTTGTCGTAGTCGATAGCGAGCTGCGAGTCGAAGCCGCTCTGCAAGAGTTCGTGGACAAGGCGGAAGTCGCGTCCCATCCAAGTGCGGGTTCCACCCCGGCCGTACAGCGGTCCGAGAAGGGAATGTGGATGGCCGTCTGGCCTGGACCGGGGGGAGCCGACATAGGCAACTGCCAGGCCCAGGTCGAAAGGCGCCGTATGGTCGATCCACGTCCGTCGCGACATCTCTTCCTGTGTTCCGCTGTTGTTTCCGTGGAAGAACAGCAAGACGCCACGCGGCTCGGTCGGGTCCCACTCCTCTTGCAGGTGCAGCCCGTAGGTCATCCGTTGACCCTGGGAGTCCGTGAACGCCCCGAACTTTGGCCAGGCCGCGGGCGATGGCGTGGGTGTCGGCGCTGGCGTCGGCGCCGGCGTGGGCGGCGGCGCGACGGGCGTGCCGTCCGTCGCGCCGCCGCAGCCAGCGGCGACGATCAGGAAGACAGCGACAGGCCAAGTCACCCTGGTCACTTGCTTCACCAATATGGACTTCATTCCGAGACAGTACATCGTGCACGCTCCACCATGGATGAATCAGTGTGATCGATGGACTGCTCTACGGAACATCGTGGTGATCATGTCGTGACAATCGGGATCGCTTTGTCGCGGCAGAGTCCGACGATTGGTGAGTCAGTCGAGACGGCGCCCGGAGGGATGGTGGTGAGCAGCCCGGGAAGTTGGCCGCACTCCGACAACCCCTCCCCAAGGCGGGTCTCGTAGGCGGCGATCCCGCTAGGTCGCCCCCTCTCTTGGCTCATGCGGTGCGCTGAGCATCAAGCGGTCGTTCGCAGCGATCTGCATCTTGTGCATCTCCAGGCCGACGGCGGGAGCGCCGCCAGCGCAGTGGATGGTGCGCCGGCTCGGAACCCCGACCTCCGGTCGGCACGCGGCCGAAGGCCGCGAACCCATGCCGCATCAGCCCACTCACGGCGCGATGCCAAGCGGGAACGGCGCAATGCGACCCCAAGGGAATCGAGCGCGGTCCCCGGAACTGACGGGGCGCGGCACGACCCCGCCGGTATTCTTCGCCCCCCCGGCGGCCTCCAGGTTCCGCCTCTTCTTCCTGACTCCCTTCCCACCGTTTCCGCCATGACTACCAGTTCCGCTCCCCGCATCCTCGCCTTTGCCGGCGCCCTCGCCCTCGGCGCGTTCGCCACTCACGCCACCGCCCAGATTCCCACGCCCGAGGAGTTCTTCGGGCACGAAATGGGCGCCGACCGGAAGCTCGCCAAGTGGGAGCAACTCGTCGAGTACTACGAGCTCATCGGCGCGGAGAGCGACCGGGTCCAGGTCGAGAACGTGGGCGCTTCGACGCTCGGCCGCCCCTTTCTCGTGCTGTATGTCTCCTCCCCGGAGAACCTCGCGCGGCTCGACGACTACCAGCGGATGAACGCGGTCCTGCAGGATCCGCGCGGGCATTCCCGGAGTGAGATCGACGCCGCCATCGCCGACGGCAAAGTGGTCTTCCTCCAGGGTTACGCGCTCCACTCGACGGAGGTGGCGGCGAGCCAGGCGGCGGCCGAGATCGTCTGGGGCTTCGCCACCCGCGACGACCCCGGAATCCACGAGATCCTCGACAACACCATCTCGATCCTGGTCCCCTCCATGAATCCGGACGGAGTGGACCTCGTGAACGAGTGGTACGACCGCTGGGTGGGGACCGAATACGAGGCGGCCCAGCCGCCGGGGCTCTACCACCACTTCATCGGCCACGACAACAACCGCGACGCCTTCATGCAGAACACGGTCGAGTCGCGCTACGTGGCCACGCTGCTGTTCCGCGACTGGATCCCCCAGGGGTTCATCGACCACCACCAGATGGGGGCCTACACCGCCCGCATCTACCTGCCGCCCTACGCCGAGCCCATCCGTCCGGGAGCGGACCCGCTCGTCTGGCGGGAGATGTCCTGGTACGGCGCCCACATGGCGTACCGCATGGAGGAAGAGGGCTTCGAGGGAACCGTGACCTCGGCGATCTATTCCGGCTGGGGGCACTTCGGGTTCCACTGGATCACCCCCTTCCACAACATCGCCGGCATGCTCACCGAGTCCGCCAGCGCCCGGCTCGCCACGCCGCTCTATGTCCATCCGGACCAGTTGCGGGGCTCCCGGCAGCTTCCCGAGTACGAAGCCCAGACCACCTTCCCGAACCCCTGGCCGGGCGGCTGGTGGCACGTGCGCGACATCGTCGAGCGGCAGATCGCGGCCACTTTCACCCCACTCGAGATTGCCGCCCGGAACCGGGAGACCGTCCTGCGGAACGCCTGGCTCAAGGCGAGCCGCCAGACCCGGCGCGGCGCCGAGGGCGAGGTGAAGGCCTACATCGTGCCGGCGAGCCAGCACGACCCGCTGACCATGGGCAAGATGGTGGACAAGCTGCTCCTCCAGGGGATCACCGTGGAGCATTCGCCCACCGGTTTCACGCACGAGGGCCGGGTGTACGGACCGGGAAGCTGGGTGGTCTCCATGGCTCAGCCGAAGCAGGGCGTGATCCGCTGGCTCCTGGGCCGGACCTTCTACCCGGACAACAGCTACACCCGCAACCGGGACGGGGACCCGATCCGCCCCTACGACATGTCCGGTGACGTGATCGCCGAGTTCATGGGCGTGCGGGTGGACGAAGCGCGGACGCCGGTGGAAGCCGACCTCGAGGTGGTCACCGAGCGGACGCTGCCCGCGGGCGACGTTGCGTCGTCCGCGCCGAACGGCTACCGGGTGGACGGGGCGCTGAACGACGCCTTCCGGGCGGTCAACATGCTCTTCGCGGCGGGTGCGTCCGTCAGCCGCGCGACCGGAGACGGCGGCGGGGCGCGGCCGGGTGACTTCGTCGTCGCTCCGGGGGTGTCCGCCGCGACGCTCGGCGAGGTGGCGGAGGCCACCGGCGTCGGTTTCGCGGCCCTCGACGCGGGCGCCGCCGCAGAGCCGCTCTCGCAGCAGCGCATCGGGATGTACCAGCGCTACTACGGCGGGAACATGGACGAGGGCTGGACCCGGTGGCTCCTCGAGGACTTCGGCTTCGAGTACACGAGCCTCTTCGATCCGGAGATCCTGGCCGGCGACCTGCACGAGCGCTGGGACGTGATCGTCCTTCCCGCCGACTCGAAGGAGGGGATGCTCGGGCGGGAGGATCCCGGCCAGACGCCGCCCGACTACCAGAGCGGCTTCGGCGAGGAGGGCGTCAAGGCCCTCAACGCGTTCGTCGAGAACGGGGGCACCCTCGTGACCTTTGCCCAGGCGGGACAGCTCGTGCTCGACGAGTTCGACGTTCCGGTGCGCGACGCGGTGGCCGGCATGTGGGGCAACGAGTTCTGGGCGCCGGGCTCGACGCTCAAGGTGAAGGTGGACACGTCAAACCGGTACGCCTACGGGATGCCGGAGGACGCGCTCATCGCCTATCTCGCCGGCGGGCAGGTGTACGAGACGGTCGCCGGGGCGCGCAGCGACGACGTGCGGCGGGTGCTGACCTACCCGGGCCGGGACATTCTGCAGAGCGGCTGGCTGCTCGGCGAGGAGGCGATCGCGGACAAGGCCGCCATGGTGTCGGTGGACCACGGCGAAGGGACGATCGTGATGATCGGCTTCCGGACCCAGCACCGCGCCCAGACCCACGGCACCTTCAAGCTGCTCTTCAACGCCCTGGTCGGCGAGTAGGGTTCGGAGCGCCGGCCTCTGGCCGGCATCGCGCGGGAGCGCGAAATCCGGCCCCGCGGCGCCATGCCACGGCAGTGGGGTGCCCGCGTTGTCCCCGATACAGCGCCGCGTTCTCCCTGACCGCGCTCGTTCGCATCCGTTCGCCGCCAGTGGGTAGGGTTCGCCGAATGAGCTTCCCATTCCCGCGTCAGTTCTTCGTCCACAGCCGATGGGCCGCCGTCGTGGCCGCCGGCTGGTTGACCGCGGCGCCCGCGGCCGCGTCCCCACCCGCGCAGGACGACAACCTGCCGATCCTGCAGCTCGAGGACGTGTTCGGCCTCGAGCTCGCCACCGATCCCCGGATCTCCCGCGACGGCTCCCGGGTGGTGTACGTCCGCAACTCCATGGACATCCTGGTGGACCGGCAGCGGTCCCGGCTGTGGATCGTGGGCGCGGACGGTTCCGACCATCGGGCCCTGACCTCGGGAGAGACCGGGGGCGACGAGCGCTCCCCGCGCTGGTCCCCGGACGGCAACCGGATCGCCTACGTGTCTTCCGGAACACTGCCCGACGACCGCTCGGCGCAGATCCACGTCCGCTGGATGGACAGCGGGCAGACGGCGCGGCTGACCCAGCTTCCCCGTCCCCCGGCAAACCTCAGCTGGTCTCCCGACGGACGCTTCCTGGCGTTTTCCATGCTCGTGCCCGAGCGTTCCGCTCCCTACGTGCAGCTCCCCGACAAGCCGGCGAATGCGGACTGGGCCCCGGCCGCCAGGGTCATCCGCAAGATGATCTACCGCGCCGACGGCGTGGGGTATCTCGAGGACGGCCACAGCCAGATCTTCGTGGTGCCGGCCGAGGGAGGCTCGCCGCGGCAGCTCACCACCGGCCCCTTCCATCACCGGAGCCGGCTCTCCTGGACTCCCGACGGGGCCCACATCGTGTTTTCGGCCAATCGGCGCGAAGACGCGCTGAAGGAACCGGCGGACAGCGAGATCCACCAGGTGGCAGTCGCCGACGGCGCGATCCGCACCCTGACCTCGCGGCTCGGCCCGGACGAGAGCCCGGCGGTTTCACCCGACGGGGAGCGCATCGCCTATCTGGGCTACGACGACCGCTACCAGGGGTACCAGGTCACCAAGCTCTACGTCATGAACCGCGACGGTTCCTCTCCGACGGTGGTCACCGGTTCGCTCGATCGGGACGCCGCCCTCCCGCAGTGGAACGCGGAGAGCGACGGCCTCTTCTTCCAGTACGACGACGAGGGTGACACCAAGGTGGCGTTCGTGCCGCTCGACGGCGATGTCGAGGTGCGGTCTTCAGGCCTGGGCGGCACCTCGCTCGGCCGTCCCTATGCGGGTGGCTCCTTTTCCGTCGCCAGCGACGGGTCGTTCGCCTTCACCTCGGGAACCACCGCCCGTCCCGCCGATGTTTCCGTCGGACCTGAAGGCGGGCAGATCACTGCGCTCAACGAGGACCTGCTCGGGCACCGGGAAATCGGGGAGACGAAGGAGATCTGGCTCGAGTCCTCGTTCGACGAACGCCCGATCCAGGCCTGGGTGGTGACCCCGCCCGGGTTCGACCCCTCCCGGAAGTACCCGCTGATCCTCGAGATCCACGGCGGTCCGTTCACCAACTACGGGTCCCGGTTCACCGCCGAGGTCCAGCTCTTCGCCGCCGCGGGATACGTCGTGCTCTACGTGAACCCGCGCGGCAGCACGTCGTACGGCGAGGAGTTCGGAAACCTGATTCACCACGCCTATCCGAGCCAGGACTTCGACGACCTGATGAGCGCGGTCGACGCGGTGATCGCCGAGGGTTACGTGGACGAGGACAACCTCTTCGTCACCGGAGGCAGCGGCGGGGGCGTGCTGACCAGTTGGATCGTGGGGCACACCGACCGGTTCGCCGCCGCGGTGGCCGCCAAGCCGGTCATCAACTGGTACAGCTTCGTGCTGACCGCGGACGCCTACGGGTTCTTCTACCGCTACTGGTTCCCCGGGTTCCCCTGGGACCACCCCGAGCACTACCTGGAGCGCTCGCCGCCCCACCACGTGGGGAACGTGACCACCCCGACGATGCTGCTCACCGGCGAGGAGGACTACCGCACCCCGATGTCGGAATCGGAGCAGTTCTTCCAGGCGCTCCAGTTGCGCGGGGTCGACTCGGCGCTGGTCCGCATCCCGGGCGCCTCCCACAGCATCGCCGCCCGGCCGAGCCACCTGATCGCCAAGGTCGCGCACATCCTCCGCTGGTTCGAGGACCACCGCCGCGAATAGCTGCGGGGCGTCTATCCGACCCGGATCGGGTGGGGCACGGGCTGGTTGAAGAGGTAGCCCTTGCGGTTCCAGGGGATTGAGTCCGGCTGGCTGGCGCCGGTGCGGTCGGTGGCCCTGGTCATGACCGTATGGTCCCCGGGCATCGGCTCCCAGTCGAACTCGAAGCGGCGCCAGCTCAGTTCGGTCTGGACCCCGGTGAGTCGCGCTTCGTTCCAGGTTGCGCCGCCGTCGTCGCTCCACTCGACCCGGTCGATCCGTCCCTCGGGCGACTGGGCGAAGCCGTGCAGGGTGTGTGGCCCGGGGCCGAGTTCCGCGGGCCAGGACAGGGCGAGGGCGCTCTTGATCGTCTGGACGGTGGCGATCTTGCCCATCGCCCTGCCTTCCGGCGGATAGCTGGGGCCGATCAGGACGTAGGAACCCGTGTTGTTCCGGGTCCAGTGCGGCTCGCTCGAGACCTCGATCCGGCCGAGCCACTTGATGCTGGAACTCCCCACCCAGCCGGGAACCAGGGCCCGCAAGGGAAACCCGTGGTCCCGGGGTAGCGGCTCGCCGTTCAGTTCGTAGGCGAGGAGCACGTCGGCGAGCGCCTTCTCCGCCGGCAGCGCCCGCTGGAATCCCCCTTCCGGCGCCTCCGAATCGAGCCCGATCAGAAGGACCGACGCGGCGGCCCCGGTGATCCCCGCCAGTTCGAGCACGTCGGCGAGACGGGCGCCGCGCCAGACCCCGTTCCCGATGCCGCCCGTACCCCACTGGGTGCCTTCGGCGGGCCGCCCCTGTACCCGGTCGAACATCGCCCGGTGGTTCCCGGCGCACTCGAGACAGGCGGTCAGCGTGTGCGCCGGCAGGGAGCGGATTCCTTCGTAGGAGATCCGGATCCCTTTCTCCACCGCGTCGCCCTCGATGACGAGGCGCCAGTCGGTTTCGCGAATCCCCAGGCTGCCGCCGTTGTTGCGGACGAAGAACAGTTCGTTCGGGGTGATCAGGTCCGGCATGTCTTCGAGGCGCGCTTCGAGACTGTTTCCGTGCTCGATGAACGGCGCCGTGTCCTTGAAGAAGGGCGCGACCTCGGGGGGTTCCGCCGTGGGAGGGGGAAGCGGTGGCAGCTCGGTCGGAGGCGGTGGCGCGGTGGGTGCTTCGGCGTCGCGGCAGGCCGCCAGGACGGCCGGCGGACCGCCGGCGAGAAGCAGTTCGAGGAAGCGACGGCGTTCCAGGCGGGCGGTGCTATCGGGCGGGGCAGCGAACGCGCCTTGCGGGCCTGCGGCCCGCGTGCCGGTCAGAGACCGGCGTTCCAGGCTGGCGGTGCTATCGGGCGGGCCAGCGCACGCGCCTTGCGGGCCTGCGGGCCGCGTGCCGGTCAGAGACCGGCGTTCCAGGCCGGCGGCGTCGAGAGGCCGATCCACCGGCCGTCAAGCAGGGACGGGGGTGGCGGCGGTGACCTGGGCCTGCTGCTCGACGATCCAGTCGCAGGTCAGCGCGAGCCCTTCCTCGAGTGGGGTCTCGGGCGTCCAGCCGAGCCGGCGGATCCGGTTCGTGTCCAGGCTGTAGCGCCGGTCGTGTCCGGGGCGGTCCGCCACGTGGGCGATGCGCCCACGCCGCCCGCCAGCCCGCTCGGCAAGGTCCAGGATGGTCCTCGCCATCTCGAGATTGGTCCGTTGGTCTCCGCCACCGACGTTATAGACGGTCCCGGGAACACCGGAGCGCAGGAGGAGGTCGAGAGCGGCGCAATGGTCGGAGACGAAGAACCAGTCGCGGACCTGGGCGCCGTCTCCGTACACCGGCAGTTCCTCGCCGGCGAGCGCTTTGGCGAAGAAGGTCGGGACCATCTTCTCGGGGTGCTGGCGCGGGCCGTAGGTGTTGGCCCCGCGGCTGATGACCACCGGCAGGCCGTGGGTGGTGCGATAGGCGAGGGCGAGGAGGTCCGCGCCGGCCTTGCTGGCGGCGTAGGGGTTTCGGGGTACCAGTGGAGCCTCTTCGTCCGCGTCGCCCTCCAGGATTTCCCCGTACACCTCGTCCGTGGACACCTGGAGGAAGAGCCGTCCCCGGGTGGACTGGCGGAAGGCTTCGAGCAGGACCGCGGTCCCCAGCGTGTCGGTGCGCGTGAACACCTCCCCGTCGAGGATGGCGCGGTCCACGTGGGTCTCCGCGGCGAAGTTGATGACGTAGTCGGCCCGAGCCGCGAGCGGCCTGACGGTGGCCTGATCGCAGATGTCGCCATGGATGAACTCGTGCCGCGGATCCGCGAGCGCCAGGCCCAGGTTGTCCAGGGATCCTGCGTAGGTCAGCTTGTCCAGCGTGATCACCCGGCAGTCCGGGTAGCGCGCGAGCAGGAGCTCCACGAAGTGGCTGCCGATGAAGCCGGCGCCGCCGGGCACCAGGAAGGTCGGGTTCGGGAGCATGGGGGCTGGAACGGGCAATTGTGGGGGAAATCAGGCGATCCGGACGATGATTTTGCCGAAGTGGGCTCCCCGTTCCATGCGGTCGAGCGCCGCGGGGAGTTCGGTAAGCGGATAGTGGCGGTCGAGGACGGGCCGAAGATCCTTCTTCTCGAGGAAACCCACCACGTCGCGGAGCGCGCGCCGGCAGTCGGTCATGATCCCCGCGATCCGGATCCGGCGCATCACGACCGGCGCGAACTGGACCGGGGCCTCGAGCCCCGTGAGGGCGCCGAGCATCGCCACGGTGCCGCCGGCGGCGGTAGCCCGAATCGACTGATTGAGAGTGCCGGCGCCGCCGTTCTCGACCACGAGGTCGGCGCCCTCGCCCCCGGTGGCCTCCCGCACCGCCTTGTCCCAGGCGGGGGTCTCCAGCCGGTGGATCCCGACGTCGGCGCCCAGCGCCCGCGCGCGCTCCAGCTTCTCGTGCGAGGAGGAGGTGATGATCACCCGGGCGCCGAGCGCCCTGGCGATCTGGAGCGCGAAGATGGAGACGCCGCCGGTCCCGAGGGTGAGCACCGTCTGGCCGGGCCGCACCGGGCCCTCGGTGACGAGCGCGCTCCAGGCGGTGACTGCGGCGATCGGAAGCGCGGCGGCTTCTTCGTGGCTCCAGCCGGAAGGGGCGCGACAGAGCGCCGCCTCGGGGACCACCACCTGCTCCTGCGCCATCCCGGGGCCGGGTCCGCCCAGCGTGGCCCTCGAGTACTCGCGGCGGAAGCGGCCGTCCTCCCAGCCGACCACCGGATGCGTGATCACCCGGTCTCCCGGAGCAAACTCCGAGACTCCTTCGCCGGCCTCCAGGACGACGCCCGCCCCGTCGCTCACCGGCACCTGGGGCAGCGGGAGGCGCGGGTTGTAGAGGCCCTTCAGGATGAGGAGGTCGCGGTAGTTGAGCGACGCCGCGCCGAGCTCCACGAGGACCTCGCCGGGCCCGGGACGGGACGGGGGGCAGTCCTCGAAACGGAGGTTTGCGGCGCCAAACCGATGGAACACCCAGCGCTTCACGCGCGGCAGTGTACCGAGCCATCCCGGCAACAAGGCGCCTCTTCAGCGGGCGTCGAATGCCGCGCGAGTTTCGCCACAGACTGTTAGGGTTCGCTCGCATGTCCGAGGGCACCCTGTTCGACCGGATCATCCGGGGCGAGCTGCCGAGCCACCGCGTCTATGAGGACGACTCGGTGTTTGCGTTCCTGGACATCGGCCCCCAGAGCGCCGGACACCTCCTGGTGGTCCCCAAGGAGAGCCGGGAGACGGTCGGCGAACTCTCGGACGATGCCGCCGCGGCCGTCGGGAGAGCGCTGCCCCGCCTCTGCCGGGCGGTTGCGAAAGCGACGGGTACGCCGCACTACAACATCCTGCTCAACAACGGTCAGCCGGCCGGCCAGGCGATTCCGCACGTACACTTCCATGTCATCCCCGCCTACGGCCGCCGGCGCGAGCCGGGGCAGGGGCTTCACACCGACTGGCGTCCGGGATCGCTCGGCGCCGCCGAAGGAGAACGGATCTCGGCAGGGATCCGCGAGGCTCTCGCCAATGACGCGGGGCCTGGCGGTTCCTGATCCGCGCTGGCGCCGCCGCCCGGGCATGATGCCGGGTGACGGCCCGGAGAGAGCACGATGACGAAACGCTGGCGGCGAACCGGAGCGCAACTCATCTGGGAGACCCTTCTCGGGGAAGGGGTGCACACCGTGTTCGGGTATCCGGGGGGCGCCATCCTCCCGGCGTACGACGCGATGCTCGACTACCCCATCCGCCACATCCTGGTGCGCCACGAGCAGGGCGCCACCCACATGGCGGACGGATACTCCCGCGCGAGCGGGGAGGTGGGGGTGGCCGTCGCCACCTCCGGGCCCGGCGCCACGAACATGGTGACCGGGATCGCCACCGCGATGCTCGACTCGTCGCCCATCGTGTGCGTCACGGGCCAGGTCGGCAGCGCCCTGATCGGGACGGACGCCTTCCAGGAGACCGACGTCACCGGGGTCACCCTGCCGATCACCAAGCACAACTACCTGGTGACGGAGGTGGACGAGATCGCGCCGGCCCTCCACGAGGCCTTCTACGTCGCCCGTTCCGGCCGTCCCGGACCGGTGCTCGTGGACATCACCAAGGACGCGCAGCAGGCGTTCACCCAGCGCCGCCCGCGGCTGGGAAAGGTGGACCTCCCCGGTTACCGGCCCGAACCCAGGCCGCCGGAGTCGGAGTTGCAGAGTGCGGCGGAACTCATCAACCGGGCGGAGCGGCCGGTCATCCTCGCCGGTCACGGGATCCTGATCTCGGGAGCGATGGGGCAGGTGCGGGAACTCGCCGAGCGCGCCCGCATCCCCATCGCCATGACCCTCCTGGGCATCGGCGCGATCCCGGCGAACCACTCGCTCAACATGGGGATGATGGGCATGCATGGGGAGTCGTGGGTCAACCAGGCCATCCAGGAGGCCGACCTGCTGCTGGCGCTCGGCATGCGGTTCGACGACCGGGTGACCGGAAGCCTGAAGACCTATGCCCCGAACGCGGCCAAGATCCATATCGACATCGATCCGGCCGAGTTCAACAAGAACGTCCGGGTGGACGTGGCGCTCGCCGGGGACCTCTCCGCCGTGCTGGCCCACCTGCTCCCGGTGATCGAGGCCCGGGACCGCTCGGAGTGGCTCGGGAGCATCCGCGGTTTCAAGGGGGACACCGCGGTCCGCGACATCCAGAACCTGCCCGACATGGGCAAGCTCTACGCGGCGCACGTCATCCACGACATCTGGCGGATGACGGGCGGGAAGGCGATCGTGACCACCGACGTCGGCCAGCACCAGATGTGGGAGGCGCAGTACTACCGGCACAACGAACCCCGCTCGCTGATCACCTCCGGAGGGCTGGGGACGATGGGTTTCGCGCTTCCGGCGGCCGTGGGGGCCAAGGTCGCGCGCCCGGACGACGAGGTGTGGGTGATCGCGGGCGATGGCGGGTTCCAGATTACCATGTGCGAGCTCGCGACCATCGCCCAGGAACGGCTCAAGCTGAACGTCGCGATCATCAACAACGGCTACCTGGGCATGGTGCGGCAGTGGCAGGAGTTCTTCTACGACCGCCGCTATGCCGGGACGCCCATCCTGAGCCCGGACTTCGCGGCGCTCGCCCGGTCGTTCGGGCTCGGCGGCGAGGTGGTGAAGACCCGGCAGGAGGTCGAGGGCGCGGTCGAGCGCGCCCGCGCCGACGAGCGCACGGTGGTGCTCGACTTCCAGGTCGAGAAGGAGGACACCGTGTACCCCATGGTCCCGACCGGCGCCCGCCTGCAGGACATGATCCGGCGGCCCGGGCAGGAAGCCGACGGCGACCCGGAGTCCGAGGAGGAGCCGGTCGCCGCCGGCCGTACGGTGGAGTGGTGAGGTCGTGACGCCGGGCCCGGACGGCCGGATCCGGCCGCATATCTTCGTGGTGTGGGTGGAGGACCTTCCCGGGGTCCTGAACCGGGTCACCTCGCTCTTCCGCCGCCGCGGCTTCAACATCGAATCGTTGAGCGTCGGGCCCGCGCGCGCCCCGGGGGTATCCCGGATGACGATCGTGGTGCGGACCGACGCGACGACCGCGCGCCGGATGCTGGTCCAGCTCTCGCGCCTCGTGAACGTGCTGCGCGCCGACGACATCACGAACGAGCCCGCGATCCATCACGAGCTCGCGATGTTCAAGATCCAGGCAACGGGCGAGGAGCGCACCCAGGTCATCCAGCTCGCCGGCGCTACCGGAGCGCGGCTCGTGGACATCGCGCCGGAGTCGGTGGTGCTCGAAGCGACCGCGTCCCCGCAGAAGATCGACGGGCTCGCCGAGGTGCTGCGTCCCTACGGGATCGTGGAACAGGTCCGGACCGGGCTGGTCGGCATGGCGCGCGGGGCCGCGAGCGTGATGACCGATCCCGACGCCCGCAAGCCTCCGAAGCGCCGCCGGGCCTCTTCGGACGAGAGCGGTGGCTCCCACTCTGTCTGATCGCGAACCGAAAGGCTGAAACGCGCGGCGCGCGGAGCACTTTTTCCCGGCGAACGAACGTCTTCGCCACCAACGGAGGACTCCTTCCATGGCCAACATCTACTACGACGACTCTGCGGACCTCGATCTGATCCGGAGCCGGAAGGTCGCCGTCTTCGGCTACGGCTCGCAGGGGCACGCGCACGCGCTGAACCTCCGCGACAGCGGGGTCGAGGTGCGGATCGCGCTCCATGCCGGCAGCCGCTCCCGCGGGCGGGCCGAGGCCGAGGGGCTTCCCGTGGTCTCCGGCCCGGAGGCCGCCGCCTGGGCGGACGTGATCACCATCCTGACACCCGACACCACGCAGGCGGCGATCTACGAAGAGCAGATCGCACCGCACCTCGGGTCCGGCAAGACGCTGATGTTCGCGCACGGGTTCAACATCCGCTTCGGCACCATCCGTCCGCCGGCGGCGGTGGACGTCTCGCTTATCGCCCCCAAGGCGCCGGGTCACCGGGTGCGGGAACTCTTCATCGAGGGAGGCGGGACGCCGGCCCTGGTCGCCGTCGAACAGGACGCCTCCGGGCAGGCGCTGGCGCTCGCTCTGTCCTACGCCCGGGGAGTCGGACTCACCCGGGCGGGCGTGATCGAGACGACCTTCGCGGAAGAGACCGAGACCGACCTCTTCGGAGAGCAGAGCGTCCTCTGCGGCGGCGTGAGCGAACTGATCAAGGCGGGCTTCGAGACGCTCGTCGAGGCGGGCTACCAGCCGGAGATCGCCTATTTCGAATGCCTCCACGAGCTGAAGCTCATCGTGGACCTGATGTACCGCGGCGGCCTCAACTACATGCGCTACTCGGTGAGCGACACCGCCGAGCACGGTGATTACCACGGCGGCCGGCAGATCGTCACCGAGGAGACCCGGGCCGCGATGCAGAAGATCCTCGCGGACGTCCGGAGCGGGGCCTACGCGCAGGGCTGGATCGACGAGGACCGGGCGGGCCGGCCCAACTTCATGGCGCGCCGCCGCGCGGAACAGAACCACCAGATCGAGACGGTCGGGGCCGAACTGAGGAAGATGATGCCCTTCCTCGATGCGGTGACCCTGAAGGAGTCCGTCTGATTCCGGGGCGCTCCCCGTAACATTCCCCGCCTCGTTTCGGGGGGCGCCGCATGCTTCGAGTCACCGTTTCTTTCCTGCTGGCCGTCGGCCTGACGTTCGGCGGCGCCCTGGAGGCGCAGGTTCCGGCGCCGGCGGACGTCCTGGGCTTCGAGCCGGGCGACGACTACCAACTCGCGCTCTGGGGCGAGCTGACCCCGTACTACGAGCAGCTCGCGGCGGCGAGCGATCGGGTGGAAATCCGCGAGATCGGCGAGACCGTCCTCGGCAAGCCGCTCCTCGTCCTCTTCATCTCCTCGCCGGAGAACCTCGCGGCGCTGGATACGCACCGGCAGAACGCGCGGGCGCTCGCCCATGCCGAGATTCCGGAAGCCGAGGCAATCCGGATCTCCCGCGAGGGGAAGGCGGTGGTCTGGATCGACGCGGGACTCCACGCCACCGAGGTGGCGCCGGCGCAGATGGCGCCGCTCCTCGCCCACCGGGTCGCCACCGAGGACTCCGAGGAGATGCGGAAGATCCGGGACGAGGTGATCCTGATCCTCATGCCCTGCATGAACCCCGACGGACTCGACATCGTGGCGTCCTGGTACCGCCGGAACCTCCAGACCCCTTTCGAGACGACGCGCCCGCCCGAGCTCTACCACCACTACGTCGGGCACGACAACAACCGCGACTGGTTCATGAACAACATGCCCGAGACGGCGGCCGTGAGCCGGATGCTCTACCACGAGTGGTTCCCGCAGATCGTCTACAACCACCACCAGACCGGTCCGGCCTGGGCGCGGATCTTCCTGCCCCCGTTCGCCGACCCGGTGAATCCCAGGATCCATCCCGGGGTCACCACCTCGGTGAACCTGATCGGTTCGGCGATGGCGAACCGTTTCGCCATGAAGAAGATGCCGGGCGCCGTGTCCGACATGATCTATTCGATGTGGTGGAACGGGGGCATGCGGACGGCCCCCTACTTCCACAACATGATCGGCCTGCTGACCGAGACGTCGCACGCCTCGGCGAGTCCGCGGATGTACGACCCGGAGGACCGTCCCGAGTTCGTCGGCAACCCGCGCCGGGGACAGGCGGCGCCGACCAACGGAACCGACGTCTTCTATCCGTATCCGTGGCCGGGCGGGGAATCGCCCTTCTCCGATCCGATCCGCTACACGCTGACCGCGTCCATGGCCGTCCTCGACGTTGCCGCCGACCTCCGGGAGAAGTGGCTCTTCGACATCTGGCGGATGGGGCGCGACGCGATCGAGGGTAGCGGGGCGGGCTGGATCGTTCCGGCCGACCAGTGGGACCCGGGCGAGGCCGCCGCGCTCGTCAACGTGCTCTACGACGGCGGAATCGTGATCGAGCGGGCCGGGGAGGCGTTCGAAATCGACGGAGAGACCTACGGGGAAGGGTCCTACATCATCCCGGGCGCCCAGGCGTTTCGCGCCTACGCCGAAGACCTGCTGGAGGCCCAGGACTATCCCGACCGCCGGCGCACCCCGGACGGGCCGCCGGATCCTCCCTACGACCTCGCGGGCTGGACCCTGCCCATGCAGATGGGAGTGCAGGTGACGCGGGTCGCGGAGGTGCCCGAGGTCGCCTCCGCATCGGTGGATAGTCCGGTCCGGGCGCCGGCCGGTGAGGTCTCCGGCGGGGGTTCCTTCGGCTACGCGATCTCGCACCGTCCGAACGCCGCGGTGATCGCCCAGAACCGGCTGCTCGCCGCCGGGGCCGAAGTGGCCTGGGCAGCGGAGAGCTTCGCGGACAGCGGGACGGAGTACCCCGCCGGGACCCTCGTCGTCCGCAGGTCGGACCCGGCCGATGCGGCCGTGGATGGAATCGCCTCGGAGCTGGGGCTCGACGTCGGCGGACTCTCCCGGGCGCCGGATGTGGAGTTGCTTCCGCTGGAGTCGGTGCGGGTCGGGCTCTACAAGTCCTACGTCGCGAGCATGGACGAGGGATGGACCCGCTGGCTGCTCGAGAACTACGAGTACGACCTCACGAGCCTCTCCGACGACGACGTGCGGACCGGCGATCTGTCCCGGCTGGACGTGATCGTCCTGCCGCACCAGTCCACCCGGGAGATTCTCCAGGGACACGCCCCCGGCACCATGCCCGACGAGTTCACCGGCGGTATCGGACTGGAAGGGTCCCTGGCGCTGAGCCGTTTTGTCGAGGAGGGCGGCATGCTGGTGACGCTGGACGGCGCGAGCGACTTCGCCATCGCCCAGTTCGGCCTCCCCCTGCGGAACGTCACCGCCGGGTTGGCCGACCGGACCTTCTTCATCCCGGGCTCGCTGATCCGGGCCACCGTGGACACCGCGCATCCGCTGGCCTTCGGCATGCGCGATGAGGTGGCGACCCAGTTCGTCCGGAGTCGCGCGTTCGAGACCGTGAGCCTGCCGAGGACCCGGGAGGGCGGCCGGGAAACCACCACGGAGCCGCCTCCCGCCAACGTGGAGGTCATCGCCCGCTACGCCGAGGAGGACATCCTCATGAGCGGTTGGGCGCTCGGTGAGGAAGACGCCATCGGCGGCAAGATCGCGATGGCGCGGGTCCCGATGGGCGCGGGCGAGGTCGTGCTCTTCGGTTTCCGTCCCCAGTTTCGCGGCCAGCCGCGCGGCACCTACAAGCTCTTCCTGAACGCCCTGAACGGCGCCGCCGTGGAGGATCTCGGGGCGCGATAGGCGGAAGCCCCCGATCCCCGCTAGAATCCGCGCCTCTCATGGCCAGGACCTGCAGGCTGACCGGCAAGCGTCCCCTCACCGGGAACGCCATCAGCCACGCGCACAACAAGACGAAGCGGCGTCAGCTTCCGAACCTGCAGTGGAAGACCGTGTGGGTGCCCGAGCTGGAGCGGTCCGTGAGGCTGCGGCTCAGCGCCCGCGCCCTGCGCACGATCGACAAGAAGGGCCTGCTCAGCTACCTGAAGGACGAGGGCCTGCGTCTCCGCGACGTGCTCCCGGCCCGCGCCCACGCCCGCAACCTGTAGGACGCGCCGGCTTGGAACGCCGGTCTCCGACCGGCACGCGGGCCGAAGGCCCGCAGGCGGCTCCACCCAAGTCCGCGTCGAGCGCGCCGGCAGGGGAGCGGGAGCAGCCGGTCTCCGACCGGCACGCGGGCCGAAGGCCCGCAGGCGGTTCGACCCGAATCGGCGTCGAGCGCGCCGGCAGGGGAGCGGGAGCAGCCGGTCTCCGACCGGCACGCGGGCCGAAGGCCCGCAGGCGGCTTCACCCAAATCCCCGTCGAGCGCGCCGGCAGGGAGGGCCAGGGAGCGCCGGTCTTCATACCGGCATCGCGGCGCGCAGCGCAGCGAAACTCCCGCGGCTGCTCCTGACTCCCAGCGGGGACGGTTCCACGTTCCTCACGGCACGGGCAGGAACCCCTCCTCCTCGAAATCCCCGTCGTAGGTGAAGGCGCGCCGGATCCGGTGTTCCCGCATCACCTCGAAGGAGAGCCGGTCCACGAGAGACACCCGGCGCCGGTCAGCGGCGAAGTAGGCCGCGGTGGCGCGGCGGTGGAGCTTCTCGCTGATCCAGACGATCTCGGTGACCGGCAGCAGCTTGTCGTGGAGTTGGCGAACCGCCTGCATTCCGAGCCGTTTTGCGACGAGCGCGGTGGTTTCCATGACGATGGCGTGATGGGTGAGGAGGCCCTGCCGTTCCGTGCGAACTTCGGCGAGCAATCGATGCCACGTGCCTGTCGCGTTGTCGTGGAACCGCTGTTCCATGTCGAGAAGCGCGTAAAACGCGGACGTATCGACGAAAACGGAGTTGATCACTCCGAATCGCGCCGCTTGGGAAGACGCCACCGTTCCATCTCCTCTTCCAGGATTTCCACGTACGCCTCGTCGTGTTTCTCGGCGAGGTCCTTGCTATCAGACCGGAACGCCCCGACCGGCTCCTTGGCGCGCTCGATGAGTTCATCCAGGGCGCGGTCTCCGTCGTAGATGTCGAGCGCCTGATGGAGCAGGCCTTCAGGAGACATCCCGAGTTGGGAGGCAACCCGATGAAGGCGGGAGGTAGCGGCTTCAAGTCCGCCGCCGCGGTCCGAGACGCCGCAAGGAGCGAAAGGTGCCTGCACCGAGTCCGCCGCCGCCGACTCCTCGTCCGGCAGGGGAAGGGGTGTGGGGAGGGGCGTCAGCCGGGCCACCGGCCGATTCCACTTGGTGATGAGGACAGGGGTCCGGGTGGCGGCGACCTCGTCGAGAAGACGGAGGCAGAGGTCCTTGAATTTGCCCGCCGGTATCGTTCGCATGACACGATTATAGCCATAGCCATTTTTGCCGGTCGTTTGCCGCCGTTGACGTTCGGGGCGTTCCGGTCTTCCGTAGAATCGCCTGCCCGAGAGGAACATCCATGAACCTGCGTCTCGCCTTCGCCATCCTCCTGCTGGCGGCCACCCCGCTCCTTGCCCAGCCCCAGCGCTGGCCGCCGCCTCCCATCATCCAGGGAGTCGCCGAGGCATATCCGCCCGCGCGCCACGGCGGGAACTACATGCACAACTACTACTTCCCGCCGGCGCCGAGCAGCACGCCCTGGGCGCCGGCCTGGTCCCCGGACGGGAAGAGCATCGCGGTGGCGATGTCCGGCTCCATCTGGCGCGTGGATCCCGAAACCGGGATCGCCGACGAACTCACCTCGGGTCCCGGGTACCACTCGCTGCCGGCCTGGTCTCCGGACGGGCGCTTCATCGTGTTCACCGTGGACCGGAACGGCCAGAACATCGGGCTCGCGATCACGGAGGTGGCCACCGGAGAAACGGAGACGCTCCTGAGCGACGAGTTCCTCTACACCGACCCCGTTTTCTCTCCGGACGGCAATCGGCTCGCCTACGTGTCCACGAAGCCCTCCGGCTACTTCAACGTCTACGTCCGCGACTTCGCGAACGGGGAACTCGGGTCCGAGGAGATCGCGCTCACCCGGGACGAGAACTACGGCAAGGAGCGGCTCTACTTCGGGTCCTGGGACATGCACATCACCCCGGCCTGGATGCCGGACTCCCGGGAACTCCTGATGGTCTCCAACCACGAGGTGCCGCTCGGTTCCGGAAACGTGATCCGGACTCCCATGGCCGTGGACGGGTTCGAGGAGGGAGTCACCGTGCTCGCGGAGCAGTCGCTCTACCGGACCCGTCCGGACGTCTCGATCGATGGGAAGCGGTTCATCTATTCCTCCACCGCCGGGGCCGCCGATCAGTTCTCGAACCTCTACGTGCAGCCGACGGACGGCGGCTCGCCCTACAAGCTGACCTTCTTCCAGCACGACGCCTTCCACCCGCGCTGGTCGCCGGACGGCGAGTGGATCGCCTACATCGACAACGCGGGAGGGCTGCCGCAACTCGCGCTCCTCGAGACCTACGGCGGGAAGCGGCGCACCGTCGAGATCACCCGCCGGAACTGGAGCCGGCCCATGGGGGTGCTCTCGGTGCGCACCGTGGACGGCGCCACGGGCGAGGAGGTGGCCTCGCGGATTCATCTCACCGCCGCCGACAGCCGGTTCTACGCGCCGCCGGACGCCTACGCCCGGATCGGCGGCGCCGGGGAGCACTCGTTCCACCAGGCGGGCAGTTTCCGGATGGAGCTCCCCGTCGGATCGCTCGAAATCGAGGCCGTCCGCGGCTTCGAATACGAACCGGTCAGCACCACGGTGGACATCACCGCGGGCGACGTGACCGAGTTGACGCTGCGGCTGCCCCGGATCACCGACATGGCGGCCAAGGGGTGGTGGAGCGGCTCGACCCACGTCCACATGAACTACGCGGGCAACCTCCACAACACCCTCGAGAACCTGATGTTCATGTCCGCCGCCGAAAACCAGGACGTGGTCCTCGAGCAGATCGCCAACAAGGACAACCGCATCCTCGACTACCAGCACTTCGTGCCCGGCGGCGGCGCGCATCCGCTCTCCACCGAAGACATGGCGCTGGTGGTGGGGCAGGAGTACCGGCCCCCGTTCTACGGCCACGTCTTCTACTTCGGGCTGGAGGAGCACCTGATCTCGCCCTACACGACGGGCTACGAAGGCACCGGGATCGAGAGCCTCTACCCGTCCAACACCGACATGTTCCGAAAGGCGAAGGCCCAGGGCGCGACGGTCGGCTACGTGCACGCCTTCTTCGGGGAGAACGATCCGCTGTTCGCTCCTGACGGAAGCCCGGGAAGTCTCGGGGGCGCGAAGGGATACATGGTGGACGCGGCGCTCGGCATGACCGACGCGGTCGAGTGGTCCTCGGCGTCGCGCTCCGGCTTCTTCCCCTGGTACGCCACCCTGAACAACGGCCTCCGGGTTACCGCGGTGGGCGGGGAGGACTCGATCAGCAACATGCAGCGCTCCAAGCTGGTGGGATCGGTCCGCACCTACGTTCACACCGGGGAGAGGGGCCTGGATCTCGACGCCTTCCTCGAAGGGATCCGGAAGGGCCGCGCCTTCGTCAGTTGCGGGCCGGTTCTCGACTTCCGGGTGAACGGGCGCATTCCCGGCGACGATGTCCAGATTCCGGACGCGGGGGGCGAGGTGGAATGGAGCGCGTGGGTCCGCTCCCCGACCCCGCTCGAGCGCGCCTGGGTGGTCTCCGGGGGCGAGGACGTCGCGGAGGTCGCCCTGTCCGAGGACCGGCGGTCCGCGGCGGCGACGGGCCGGCTTGCGATGGACCGGAGCGGTTGGCTGATCCTGCGGGCGGAGGGCTCGCCGGATGAAGCGCGGCCGCTCGACTGCGGCTACGCCCAGGCGTTCACGAATCCGGTCTGGGTCAGGGCAGGGGACCAGCCGGTCCGGAGCGCCGCCGCCGCCGAGTACTCGATCCGCTGGGTCGACCGGCTGCGCGAGATGGCCGAGGCCTGGGAGTACTGGCGTTCCGAGGCGGAACAGGCGCACGTCTACGCCCAGTTCGACGAGGCCCGGGCGATCTACGAAGGTTTCCTGGCCGAGGCCCGCGCCATGGGGCGGGAGTGATCGAAGAGGGTTCGGTCCCCCGTCCGACTGATAGGCTGGGCTCATGAGCCTGATGGGGCGCGCGCTGGGAACGAGGGCGCCTTTCGTCGCCGCCGGTCAGATCGACGAGGTGCTGAGCGATGAGCAGGTGCTGCTGCTCGATGTGCGCACGGCCCTTGAACTGGCCGAATCCGGGACCATCCCGGGAGCGGTCCATATCCACCTGGGAGAGTTGGCGGATCGGCTGGACGAGTTGCCCCGGGACCGGCCGGTCCTCACCACCTGAATGGTGGGACCACGGGCCGCGCGGGCCGCGGCCATCCTGGAGAATGCCGGGTTCGAGGTTGTGGGTTTTTCCGGTCTCAAGCAATATACGGGCGCGCGGGAGTACCGCCCGCTCGACTGATTTCCCATGGTTCCCATAGGAGGTCCACGATGAAGAGGACTCTTTTCCTTGCCGGGCTCGCTCTTGCGGCACTGGCGCTCGGCTGGGGGTGCGGCGGCGGCGGTGAGCCGGCTGCCGAGGAACCAGCGGTCCCTGAAGAGGTGGCCCCGGAGCCGGCCCCCCGGGTCGAGGCGGCGGACATCGACGCCGCGCTCGCGAACGGCGCGCTGTTTCTGGATGTCCGTACCGACGAGGAACTTGCCGAGCACGGCACGATCGATGGCTTCGTTCACATTCCGATTGACGAACTGGAGGCGAGGATCGGAGAACTCCCGGCGGGCGTTCCCATCCTCACTGCTTGACAGGGTGGCGGAAGAGCCGCGCGTGCCGCGGAGCTGCTACAGGCAAACGGATACGAAGTCGTCGGTTTCTGCGGTCTGAGGGACTACGAGGGCGATCGGGTGTACCCGGGCGCCGCCGACGAGTAGGTCTCAGACCCTTACGGTCCGGAACCCCGCCATGATGTCGCGGCGTTCCGGGCCGAAGAAGTTGCGGTAGCGGCCGGTCAGCATCCGGCCGCGAGTCGCCCAGGCGCCGCCGCGCAGGACTTTCGTCCGGTGGAACTGGCTCTCGGAGTAGTCCCGGTAGGAGTCGGGACGAAAGCCGGGAAAGGGCCGGAAGGTATCTGCTGTCCATTCCCAGGCGTTACCGAGCATTTGCCGGCAGCCGAAGGCGCTGTCCCCGTCTGGGAGCGCTCCCACGTCGAGACATCCGAGGGCCCAGCCGTCCAGGTTCGCGCGATGCGGTTCGGTAGGCGCTTCGCCCCACGGGAAGGTCCTCTTGGTCGGAGCCAGGCGGTCCCCGGCGGGTTCACCGAGGGCGGCAGTTTCCCACTCGGCCTCGGTGGGTAGCCGCCGGCCGGCCCAGGCGCACCAGGCGTTCGCCTCGAACCAGTTGACGTGGATGACCGGCTCGTCGGGCGGCAGCGGCGCGGTTTCGTCGAACCGACGTAGCCGGAAGCCCTTCCCCCTGCCGGAGAGCCAGTAGGCGGGATGGGTGGCGCCGGCCCGTTCCCGCCAGGTCCAGCCCGCCTGGCTCCAGAACTCCCGCTTCCGGTAGCCCCCGGAGTTGACGAATTCGGCGAACTCCGCGTTGGTGACCGGCGCCTTCGCGATCGAAAACGGCCGCACCTCCACCGGATGCGCCCACTTCTCGTTGTCGTAGAGGAACGGCGCGTCCCGCTCCGCTCCCAGCCGGAAGGTCCCGCCCGGAACGCTGGCGTCGCCGGGACAACCGCCGCACGGTTCCCGGGAGAGACTTCGGTCCAACCGCGGCGCCGGGTAGCCGAGTGTTTGCCGGGTGTAGAGGTACGCCTCGGTGTGCATGTCCTCGTGGAAGGTGGCGAACTGGTACATGAAGCTGTCCCGGTCGCTCGCGAGGCCCTCGTCCAACCGGTCCAGGCAGCGTTCCTTGACCGTTTTCGCGTAGCGGATCGTCTCGTCCATGCCGAGGAGGGGCAGGTCCCAGCGGGTCTCCTGCAAAACGGCCGCGGAGTCGTAGAGTTCATCCCCCTGCGGGAGGATCGGCGCGGTCCCGTAGAGGTCGCGCAACAGGAACCGCTCGTAGAACCACGCGACGTGCCCGATCTCCCACCGCAGCGGATTCACGATGGGCAGCCGCGGTCCCATCCACTGGGTCTCGTCGAGACCCGCAATCAGCGCCAGGCTGCGCCCGTGGGCGTCGTCCATGATCGTGGCCAGGTAGTCGGCCGGAACGCGCTGGGTCATGGCGGAAGGGTTCGCCCGTGCGAATCATTCTAGTAACCCCCGCGGGCGCGAGGTCCCGCTTCGGGAACCGGATCACGGCGCGGCGCTGGGCGGCGGTGCTGCGCTCGCTCGGCCACCGGGTGGCCATCCGGACGGCGTGGGAGGGTGCGTCCGCGGACGTGCTGATCGCCCTCCACGCCTGGCGGAGCGCTGCTTCCATCCACGGCTTCCGGGCCCGTTTTCCGACCCGTCCGCTGATCGTGGCGCTGACCGGGACGGACATCTACGGGTTCTTGCACCGGGATTCGGAGACCACCCGGAGGTCGCTCGAATGCGCCGACGTGCTCGTGGGGTTGCACGACCTGGTCGGGGAAGCGGTGCCGCCGGAATTCCGCGCCAGGGTTCGGGTGGTGCACCAGTCGGCTGCAGCCGGGAGCGTCACCCGCCGTCCCGCGAAACGGACCTTCGACGTATGCGTCGTGGGGCACCTCCGCCGGGAGAAAGACCCGTTGCGGGCGGCCGCGGCGGCGCGGGAGATGCCGGCGGACTCCCGCCTGCGGGTTTTCCACGCCGGTGGGGCGCGAGACCCGGATTGGGCGGAGGCCGCGCGCCGTGAAATGGCCCTCAACCCGCGCTACCGGTGGCTGGGTGAAGTCCCGCCCTGGCGCGTCCGGCGGCTCTACGAACGGACGCACGCCATGGTGATCTCGTCGCTGGCGGAGGGCGGCGCCAACGTGGTGTCGGAAGCCGTGGCCGCCGGGCTCCCGGTGATCGCGTCCCGGATCGCCGGAAACGTCGGCCTGCTCGGTCCGGACCACCCGGGCTACTTCCCGCCCGAAGACACCGGGGCGCTCCGGTCTCTCCTGCGGCGCGCGGAGAGCGATCCCGGATTCCTCGCCGAACTCACCCGGTGTGGCGCCCGGCGGGCGCCGCTCTTCGCTCCCGAGCGTGAGCGCGAGGGCTGGCGCCGGTTACTCGAGGAGCTTCGGTGATCCGGTCGCGATCAGTTGATGAGGAAGATCTTCTCGTTCGGCGGCTGGAGCCACTCGATGCCCTTGCTGGTCACGACGTGCGGGTTCGAGATGTTGATGGCCAGCGGGAACCCGGGCCGTTCCGGGATGTTCATGTGCACCATGTACTCGTACGCGAAGAGGTGGTTTTCCTGGATCACCAGGTGGTGCCGGTCGGCGCGGAAATTCGTCACCGACGGGCCGACGGTTCCGGTGCCGACGGTGCCGTAGGCGTGGTGGTCGATGGCGAAACCCGGCTGGTCGCCGTCGCCGAGTCCCTCCTGGATGATCACGTAGTCGAGGTTCCTTTCCCCGTCGGGAGTCCGCCCGATT
The DNA here is from genome assembly GCA_022828085.1 of Acidobacteriota bacterium. GTDB lineage: Bacteria > Acidobacteriota > Vicinamibacteria > Marinacidobacterales > Marinacidobacteraceae > Marinacidobacterium. The sequence goes on from JAJEIY010000002.1 coordinate 132,563, forward strand.
CCCTGGATTCCGGAGTTGACGAACGGTGTGTAGATGTAGCCGGCCTCCTCCATGGCCGCGACCATGGCGTCGAGCGACTCCTTGGCGGTCATGCCGACCCGCATGTGGGGCCGCATGATCCACTGGCCGGCGATCGCGAGGTCGAAGAGCTTCTGGATGCTCTCCGGGGGAGCCGTCTCGCCCTCGCGCAGGATGTAGGCGTGGGTCTTCGTGTCGGTGCCGAATCCCATGTAGTTGACGCCGACGTTGAAGGCGAAGAAGTCGCCGCGCTGGAAGACGTAGTCCTCGTGCCAGATCCAGTAGCGGGCGTCCGGCGGGTAGGGCGGATCCTCGGACACCGCCGTGTAGTAGAGGCGGATGCCGCCCCGTCCCCCGGTGCTGAACCCGGCCAGGTGGCGGTCGTAGGCCCACTCCCGGGCCCAGGTGGTGATCTCGCGGATCGTGGTGCGTCCGGGCTCGATCCGGGCCAGGGCTTCCTGGGTGAGCTGGCGGGCGGCCTCCAGGTTGTTGATCTGCTCGGCCACCTCGCGGACCGTTCGCCGCACCAGGAAATCGTTGACGACGTTCTCCGCGGAGACGATCCGCTCGGTGTAGGTGGGCCCGAGGATCTTCACCAGCTTCAGCCAGGAGGTGTGAGACAGCCCGTCCGCCTCGGCGAGCCACTCGGAGGTGTTCACGGCGATGGTCTGGGGGTCGCGCTCGGCGACGAACTCGGTGAACTCGTCGTACACCTCGTCGCCGTAGTTGAACGCCATCTGGTAGCCGCGGCCGTAACTGGAGATGGTGCGGGCGAAATCGTCGGAGCCCCGCACGTCGATGTCCTCGACCGCCCCGGCGCTCCCGAAGGCGGCCCGCTCGATCCGGTCGCCGAGGTCGGTGAAGACGAGGTAGCCGTAGGTGTTCCCGAACCAGTAGGCCATCGGGTCGGGATCGCCGTGGCGCGTGACGTGGATCCACATGTCCACGCCGTTGTCGCGCATGGCCCCCGGCAGGATCAGGTCGAGCTTGTCCCGCCGGAGGAGGCGCATGACCTCGCCGCCGCTGCTGGACGTGTGGACGCCGGGCTGGGCGGTTGCGAACGTGGCCGCAAGCAGTAGCGGGATCAGGATGGATGCGGTTCGAACGGGCATGGGTCGCCTCCTATGCCATCAGGGTATGGGAGGGACCGTCAAATCCGCCAATTGCAGGAGCGCCGGCGGTCACGCCGACATCGTCCCCCGCAGGGGACGAAACTCCCGTCGCCATTGCGCCGTGCGGCGCGACGTGACACAGGGATGACGTTACGTGATGCGGCACCGTAACCGGGGGAGTTTCGCCCGCTCCGCGGGCGATGCCGGTCTGAAGACCGGCGCTCCTGCCGGCGTTCCCTAGGCCGCCATCTTCTGGGCGGCGTCGAGGACCGTCGCCATCTTGGCGGCGCCGCGCTGCATCTCGTCCATCGTGCCGATGGAGATGCGGCAGCGGGTCCACAGCGGCGGGAACGGCCGTCCAACGCGGACGCCTTCGGCGGCGCAGGCCGCCTGGAACTGCTCGATCGGCATGCCGACGTCCACGAAGATGAAATTCGTCTGGGCGTCGGTGGCGCTCAGCCCGCGGTCGGCGAAGAACTTGACGATGAAGTCCCGCGCCTCGGCGTTCCGCTTCTTCTCGTTCGGCAGGTAGTCGGGGTCCGCCTTGTCGCGCTCGAGCGCGGCGTTCGCGGCGACCAGCGCCGGGGTGCTGACCGAGTTGCCCAGGTGGAACTCGTCCAGCTCCGCGATGGTGTCCTCGTGGGCGATCGCGTAGCCGACCCGAAGCCCGGCCATCCCGTAGGCCTTCGAGAACGTGCGCGCCACGATGAGCCGGGGGTTCTGGATCGCCGTGGGAATCAACGTTTCATGGCCGGGGGTCGTCACGTAGTCGATGTAGGCCTCGTCCACCAGGATGCGGAGGTTCTTCTCGACATCGAGCGCCCGCATCAGGAAATCCGTGCTCTGGGCGGGATCCACGAGCGTCGCCACCGGGTTGTTGGGGTTGCAGTAAAACAGCATCCCGCTCCCCTTGCAGGCGTGGAGCGTCTGGTCGAGATCCATCTTGAAGTCGGCGGTCAAGGGCACCGCCTTGGTCCGGTAGCCCATGAGATTGGCGTAGCCGAAGCACTCCTCGTAGGTCGGAAGCGATCCGACGAGGGCCTTCTCCCTGCTCGCGTACTGGTGCGTGCAGTCCACCAGGATCTGCGTGGAACCGGCGCCGACGAGGACATTCTCCGGCTTCACGCCCCATTTCTCGGCGATCGCCTCGCGCACCGGCCCGCTGAACCGGAACGGATAGCGTCCGGCGATCACCCCCTCGGGTCCGATCACCGAGTCGAGGGCGTCCATCACGAAGTCGCCGGGCCCCAGCGAGTTCTCGTTGTTGGCGAGGTTGATCGCCTCCTCGGGAGCGATGCCCATTTCGGCGGCGAAGGCGTACTGCTCGCGCAGACGCGAGCGGACCAGGGTCGCGGCGTAGAGGCCGGCGGCGCCGGCGGAGGCGTGACTCAGGAAACTGCGGCGGGAGAGCATGGGGTGGCTACCTCCTCGTAGCGGGGGGTCTCGGCTGGTCTGTCAAGGATGGCGCCGGGACTGTTCGGGCCGCGGCGCGGAGCGCCGCCGGGGAGGGGTGTGGGGAGGGCTTCTCCC
>JAJEIY010000053.1 GCA_022828085.1 Acidobacteriota bacterium
GGGTGGGTATGGAGCGCACAACCCCGCTTGTGGGGTTCCCGCGGGGGGGGGGGCGGCGCCCGGGGGGTGCGGGTGGTAGCCGGGCTTCCCACGCCGGCGGCGCCATCCTGCCGGCTTGGAGGTTGGCCCTTCCTAGCCCGGGATCTTCCTCCCCGGCGTCCACGGGGCGCCCGCCGCCTCGAGGTCCGCTTCGAGCTGGGCCAGGGTTTCGTCCACCAGCGTCCGCAGTTCTCCCCGGAGCGTTTCGAACTCCCCGGCGGCGATGCGGAGGCTCTCGCGCTGGGTCTGAGTGGGCGTCTGCCGGGTGTCCCAGTGGCCGCTCGCGACCCCGCCGACCCGGCCCCGGATGGAAGGCGCGGCCGGGTGGTTGCGCGACTGCCGCGCCGGGTCGCCGTTCAGCCGGACTTCGAGATCGGACAGCGTCCGCAGGATCTGGTCCATCCGCCCGAAGAGCGCCTCGCCGGCGCGCGGGGTCTCGTTCAGCGCCGCCCGCAGGTGCCGCAGCCGCTCCCGGACCCGGCGGGCCTCGGCCGCCGCCCCGTGGATCTGCCGGAGCAGCGCCGCGGTTTCCTGCTGGAAGGCCGCCACCGCCGCCGGATCGACCCCCTCGGGCAGGTTCGGGACCGGCTTCACCCCGAACCGCCGCGGCTCACCCAGACTCCGGGCCCCGTTCCGGGTGACCGCCACGAGCTGCGCCTGGTACTCCCCGGGCGCCGCGAGCGGCCCCTGCGGCGGCCGGACCCACGGCGGCGAGAACCCCGGCGTCGTCAGGTTCACCGGGTTCGGCGCCGGACCCCGGAGGTCCCAGGCCGCCCGGTGGACGCCCTTCTTCGCCGAGCCGGCGATCCGCCGCACCGGTTCGCCGTTCGCGTCCCGGATCACCACGAACACCGCCGGGTCCGCCTCGAGTTCTTCGATCCGCAGGGTGTCGAACCCGGGGAAGGGGATGTCGTCGCCGCGCTCGCGCGCCGCTTTCTCACCGGCGCGCCGCTCCTCCTGCGCCGTCTGCAGGTCCTCCGCGAGGTAGTAGGTGAACACCGCGCCGAACGGGGGGTTGTCCGCCACGAAGGCGGTGCTGCCCTGGGTCGGGCGGCCGGGCGCCTGCGCGGGCACCGACGGCACGTACCACCACGCGTCGCGGAGCGGGAAGAGGACCGATTCGCCCGCGCGCACCGCGGCGGCCATCCCGCGGAGCGGCGCGTAGTCGTCCAGCACGTAGAACCCGCGCCCGAAGGTCGCCCCCACCAGGTCGTCGTCCCGCCGCTGCACCTTCAGGTCACGGAACGAGATCGTCGGGGCGCCCTTCAGCTTCACCCAGTTCGTCCCGCCGTTCCACGAGACGTGCATCCCGAACTCGGCGCCCAGGAAGAGCAGGTCCGGGTCCTCGTGGTCCTGCTGGATCGCCCAGACGATGGTGCCGTCGGGGAGGTCGCCGGCGATGGACTCCCAGGACGCGCCCCGGTCCCGGCTCCGGTAGAGATAGGTGCGGAAGTCGCCCATCTTGTGGTTGTCGGCCACCACGAACACGGTGTCGGCGTCGTGCTGGGAGGCCTCGATGTCGTTGAAGAAGGAGAGCGCCGGGAGGTCCGGAATCGCCGCCGTTCGGGTCCAGTTGGCCCCGCCGTCACCGCTCACGTGCACCAGGCCGTCGTCGCTCGCCGCGAAGAGCACGCCCTCGGCGACCGGTGACTCGGACATGCCGGTCAGGGTCGCGTAGCGCGACATGGCGTTCGTGTCGTGGAGCGCGTCCACGCTCCAGATCCGGTCGTAGAAGGGGAGTTGGTAACGGTTCCGGCCGGTCGTCAGGTCGCCGCTGACCGCGGTCCATGACTGGCCCCGGTCCTCGCTCCGCCACACCCGCTGCGAGCCGAAATAGAGGCGGTCGGGGTTGTGCGGGCTGATGAAGATGGGGGAGTCCCAGTTCCACCGTTCGGGCGGCTCGCCAGGGGCGGCGACCGGCCCGATGTGCAGCACTTCCTCGCTCTGCCGGTCGGCGCGGTAGAGGTTTCCCTGCTGCGTCATCAGATACATGATGTTCGGGTCGCGCGGATCGATGTCCACCCCGTAGCCGTCGGCTCCGAGCGGCACGTACCAGTCGCGGTTCCGGACGCCCTCCATGTTCAGGGTCCGCGAGGGCCCGTGGACGGTGCCGAGGTCCTGGGCGCCCCCGAGGACGTCGTAGAACGGCGCGCCGTTGCTGAGCGCCACCTTGTAGAACTGCGAGATCGGCATGTTGGGGAAGTGCCGCCAGGTCACCCCGTCGTCGAAGCTCTCGTAGAGCCCCGCGTCGGTGCCGCCGAGCAGGTGGCCGGGGTCGTCGGGATCGATCCAGAGTGCGTGGTTGTCGCTGTGCTTTTCGCGGCCCGTGCCGAGATAGTCGAAGGTCTTGCCCCCGTCCCGGGTCACGTGGAAGAACACGTCCATCTGGTAGACGACGTCCGGATCGGTGGGGGAGGCCTCGATCTCCTGGTAGTAGTGCGGTCCGGTCCCGCCCGAGAGGTAGGGGTTCCGCCGTTCCCAGCTCTCGCCCCGGTCGAGGGAGCGGTAAAAGCCCCGTTCCTCCTCGTCGGCCTCGATGGTGGCGTAGACGAGGCGCGGGTCCGCGGGCGTCACGGCCAGTCCGATCTTGCCGACGTCCCCCTTCGGGAGGCCCGTCGTGATCCTGCGGAAGGTGCGGCCGCCGTCCTCGGACTTGTGGATCCCGGAGCCGGGACCCCCCGCGAGGAAGGACCAGACGTGCCGCCGGCGCTGGTAGGCGGCGGCATAGACCGTGTCCGGATCGCCGGGGGCGAACTCCAGGTCGGTCACCCCGGTGTCCGGGCCGAGATCGAGCGTGCGGGTCCAGGTGGCGCCGCCGTCCTCGGTCCGGTACACGCCGCGTTCGCCCCCGCCGTTCCAGAGCGGCCCCTCCGCCGCCACCAGGACGGTGTCCCCGTCCCGCGGGTCCACCAGGATCCTGCCGATGTGCTGTGAACCGGCAAGCCCCACCTGCTCCCAGGAGGCGCCCCCGTCGCGGCTCCGGTACACCCCGTCACCCCAACCGACGTGCCGTCCACTCACGTTCTCGCCGGTGCCGAGCCACACCACTTCGGGACTCGAGGGGTCGAGCGTGACCGTCCCCAGCGAGTAGGACGGGTACTCGTCGAAGATCGGCTTCCAGGTCGTGCCGCCGTTCTCGGTCTTCCAGAGTCCGCCGGAGCCGACCACCACGTACCAGGTGGAGGGGCGCTCGGGATGCACGGCGATGTCGGCGATGCGGCCCCCCATGAGGGCGGGGCCGATGCCGCGCAGCTTCAGGCCCTCGACCGCGGCGGCGACCGCACCGGGGTCCGGATCGGCACTCTGGGCCGCCGCGAAACCTGCGGTCAGGACGAGAGCGATTCCGAAACCCGCCGCCCCTGTCGGGTGCTGGCGGGGCCGGGTCTTCCCGGCGATGTTGCGGGTGTCACAGGTGGCTGGAGACATGGAGCGGCGCCCTCCTTCGTCCAGGGTTTCGGCCGCCAACAAGCGGGCTGGCGACCGTCCGTCCCGGGGAATGCGGAATGCTAGAGTGACCAAGAATCACGTGTAAGGGTATGTCTCAGACGAGGGCTGGTACGAGCGCTCCATCGGGTTCCGTCCCCGCCGCCGCCGCGGCGCCGCTTCGCCGCTGGCCCGCCCGCCGGGTCCACGCGCTCAGCCGGACGGTGATCGTGTCGCTCGTGGCGCTGAGCTTCACCGGCCTCCTCATCGTGCCGACCACCTGGTGGGGCTGGACCCTGGACATCGGGTTCCGGAGCTGGCTGGCCTTCATCGGCACCGTGATGGCGCACGAGGGCGTTCACGGCCTCCTCGGCCGGACGCGGCGGGTCAACACCTTCTGGGGCCGGCTGGCGCTGCTCCCCGTCCTCGTGCCCTTCACGAACTTCCGGGGCACCCACCTCCAGCACCACCGGCACACCAACGAGCCGGGGAAGGACCCGGACCTCTTTCTGGATACGCCGCACCGGTGGCAACTCCCCCTCCGGGCGGTGGCGATGCCGCACCAGTGGTTCTTCTGGCTGCGCCGGCGCGGCGGGCTTCCTCCCGGCCACGCGCGCGACCTGCTCCTGAACTACCTGGCCATCGCGGCCTGTTATCTTCCCGTCGCCATTCTGGTGGGCCCGTGGCGACTCGTGACGGGGGTTCTGCCGGTCTGCGTGCTCGTGTCCCTCGTGCTCTGGATCCCGTTCGCCCACCTCACCCACGAGGGCTATCTCACCGGCGATCCCGCCGCGCGATCGCACAACTGGTTCGGCCGGCTGGCCTACTGGTTCTCCTTCGGGCTGTCGATGCATCGCGAACACCACCTGAGGCCGCATCTCGCCTGGATCGAGCTCCATCAGTTGGTCGAGCGCGACCCCGAGCGGCGCCGGATCCCGCGGCGCGACATCTGGCGAGAAGCGCCGCCCCAAGCCGTCTGACCCGAAGCATCCCGCTCGCCACGCCGGATCTGGCGTGTCTGCTCGCGGACTCCCCGGTCCGGCCCCTGGACTTCGCCTTCGTACTCAATCTCGGTCAGTCGTCGCACGCGGTGACGGACTTCGAGCCGCTCTACCGGGGCGCGGAAGGGGCCCGCACCGCGTTTCCGGTTGCCGGCAGCCGGCTGCGCCAGCCGCCGTTCGACCTTCCGAGGTGGGAAACGCGGCCCGGAGCGCCACCGGCGCTCGTGATCCGGGTGTTTCCCGAGGGGGAACGGGAACTCCGGATCCAGGAGTTTCTCGAGACCCCGTTCGCCCTCCGGGAAGGCCCGCCGCTCAGGCAGATGCTTCTGGGAATCGCCGATCCCCCGGCCTGGAGCCTCGTGACCCAGGTGCATCATGCGGCGTCGGACCTGATCGGGACGCTGCTCTTCGTCCAGCGGCAACTCCGGATGGCGCGGGGCCTCGACACCATGCCGCCGCGTCCCCAGGTGGTTGCGCCGGAACTGTTGCAGCCGCCGAAGGGAGCCCGCCGGAACCCCGGCGCCCGGGTCTCGGCCGCGCTCGCCACGCGCGCGGGACCCGCCTCCGCGGACCGCAGGTGGCGCACGATCATCGTGCCCCGCGAGCCCCTCGCTTCCCTGTCGCAGACCGTCGGGGGTTTTCGCTGGAACGATTGTCTGCTGGCGGCGGCGCTCGACGCGCTCGCGGTCTGGAACGAGCAGCAGGGCGTGTCGGCGGAACGGATCGGGTTGTGGGTGCCGATGAACACCCGTGCGGAGCGCCTGCGCGGGTTCGGGAACGGCGTGTCGCGGATCCGGGTGCATCGCGAGCGCGTTTCCGGGACGCAGAGCCGGGCCTTCCTGGAACGTTGCCGGTCCGTTCGGCGGATCGTTTACCGCAAGAAACGGACGGGGGAGTGGGCCGTCCCGCCGGTGCCGGTGCCCCCACCGTTGTTTCCCGTGGCGGCGCCCTTCCTCCGCCGGTGGCTCTACCGGCCCTGGGCGGACTTCGGCACCGCGGGATTCACGCACCTCGAAAGCTGGCCGGGTGAGGAGGATCCGGTGCTGAACGAGGTGACGGGGATGGAAGTGATCGCCTGTCTCCACGAGCGGCATCCACTCTTCTTCGCGGCCATGTCGCGGGGAGAACACACCGCGGTGACGATCACCTGGGACCCGGCCCTGCTCCGGGAAGAGGACATCGACTTCATCGCCGCCGCCTTTGAGGCGCCCCTGGTGGATCCGCCCTTCCTCCGGTCCGGACAACCCTGGACGCGGCCTCATTGAGAGCCGCGCTCCGAGGTTCAGCGAATGACGCCGGGCGGTTCGCGATCGCGGCGCTCCTCCGGCTGGCCGGGTGGGCTGCCGTCCTTCGCCACCGGGTCCGGCTGAGCCTCCATCCCCTCCGCGAAAGGCGCCTGCGGCGGCGCTTCGGCATCGACGCGTCCACGGCGGTCACGCGGGACCTGCCGAAAGTGGAGGCGCAGGGTGGGGCAGGGATTTCCGTCGCGCTCACCTCGGGCACCGCGGGCGAACCGAAGCGGGTCCCGTATTCGAGGAGGCGCCTCGCCGCGACGCGCGCCGTCTTCGTGGACGGAATGCTGCGCCTCACCGCGGCGCGGCGGGTCCGCCGTCCGAGCCTCTACGTCTTCGGAGCGCTCGACCCGGACCACTCGCTGAGTTCGCTGCTCGTCCACGAGCGGCGCGCGCCGCCGTGGTTCGTGCTGCTGCAGGCGCCTTACCGCGCCCAGTCGGATCCGGCGCTCATCGAACTGAAGGAGATGTACGGCGCGGCCGGGCTGCGCCTGCTGGTGCTCACCCTTGCGAACCCCGGGATGCTCTATGCGACGAATCCGTCCACGCTGAGCGCCTTTCTCGAGGAGGTGGAGGGAGATTGGGGGGCGGCGGCCGCGCTGGTGCGGCGGGTCGTTCGGGATCCGCAGCGGGTGGCTCCGGGTGCGCGCCGGATTCTCCGGCGACTCGCCTCCAGGGGGTGGCGGGACCGTCTCGCGCGGGTCGCGGAAAGCGCATCGCCGCTCCCGATCACGGCCTGGAACCCGGCGTGCACGACCTACGTGTGCTGGACCGGGGGCGCCGTGACGCCGTTCCTCGAGCGGCTCGACCGGCGTCTGCCGGCGCCCCGTTTCCGGAGGGAGCCGATGTACTCGATGTCCACCGAGACCGTCGCGACGATTCCGGACTACCGGCGGGTGGAGACCGCCTTCCTGCCTGCCGCGCCGGGCGTGGTGCACGAATTCGTCGCCGAGCCGGGGACCGGCCTCGTGAACTCCCGCGACCTGGTACCGGGGCGGACGTACGAGATGGTGGTGAGCCACCGCTTCGGTCTCCGGCGCTACGCCACCGGGGACCGCTTCCGGGTCGCGCGGTTCGTGGGCGGCCTGCCGGACCTCCGCTTCGTTGGCCGGCGCGGTCTGGGCTGGTCCTTCACCGGGGAAAAGCTCACCGCCGAGCAGGTGGATCAGGCGCTTCGGACGCTGGAGGCCGAACATCCCGGCCTCCGCGAGGGCCGTTGGCTGGCGCTGTTCCCGTCGAACCCCGGTGGCGCGGCGCTCCCGTGTTACCGCCTCGCCGCGGTGGGCGGAGACTCGACCGGCCTGCCCGGAAGCCTTGCCGAACGCCTCGACGAACTGCTCGGTGAGCTAAACGTCGAATACCGCGCCAAACGGGTGGGGGGCCGCCTCGGCGAAGTCCGGCTCTCAGCCCTGGATCGCGCCGGGTTCCTCCGGCGCGCCGCCGGCGGCGGCCCGGCCCACCCCGACTCGCAGTTCAAGTTCCAGCCCTTCTATCCCCGCCTCTGGGAGGAGGGGTAGGGAGGGAGCGCCGGTCGGAGCGCCGGCCTCTGGCCGGCATCGCCGACCGCAGGGAGGCGAAACCGCAGACCTGCAACCCGCTCTACTGGCGGCAACGCCGGCCTCAGACGCCAAACCGCCCTCAGCGTCTCGTCGCGAACCCGAGCACCTCGAACCGCGCCCCAAAGAGCAAGGTGCCCGAGCCCAGGTAGGCCCGCGCGGGGTACTCCTGCGTGAAGAACGTCCGATAGACCTCGTTGAAGGCGTCGTAGTCCGCGACGTCCGAGGAATAGACCTGCACGAACACCAGGTCGTCCATGGTCAGGCCGGCGGCCTCCAGGGTGTTCTGCACGCCGGTCATGACGAGGCGAGCCTCCTCCTGAGCGGTGTCGGGCACCGTCTGGTCGGGGAGCAGCCCGATCGTCCCCGCAACGTAGAAGGTGTCGCCCACCATGACGCCGCCGCTGAAGGGCGGCACGTCGGCATCGGCCGCCGTACGGGGGTTGACGTAGTGCCGCTCGAGGGAAGCCTCCTCCGCCGGCATCTCCTGCGGGGGGGCCGTCTCGGTGGCGCAGGCGAGGGGTAGCGCCCACGCGAACAGAAGCGGAATCTGGCGATAGGTCATGACAGGGTCCTCCGGGGTCTGACGGCCGGTGATGGAACCCGGGCGAACGCCGTCCGGGTTCACTACCGGTTGTTGAGTAGGGTCTGGAACTCCGCGTTCTCACGGATGTTGTCGAAGTCGGTCTGGGACGCCGCCAGTTCCCGCCAGCGGGCGTCGATCCGGATGGCCTGCTCAAGCGCGGCCACGGCGCCTTCCGCGTCGCCGGCACGGGCGTGGAGGCGCGCCAGCCCGTAGATCAGTTGATCCTCGCCGGGAACGATCGCGATCGCTTCCCGCTGCGCCGCGACGGCTTCGTCGAAGCGGCCCGCCGCGGCCAGCGTCCGGGCCTCTCGCGAGTGAATCCGCGAGACCGACATGTTGACAAGGCGTCGCAGCTCCTTGAACGGCTCGGCATGGTCGTCCACCCGCACGTCCACCCAGCGGTCGCTGGTCCGTCCGGAGTCGCCGATCGGCTTGACCACGAGGACCCCGCCCGCCTGCTTGCCGCGCGCGTCGCCCCCTGCCGCCTCGCCCGCGTCGAGGGCGTCCATCAGCCGGAACGCGAGCGGCCCGTCCGACGACTCGAACGCCTCCGCCATCGCCCGGACGACCGCCTCGCCGGCCAGGATGTTGCCCTGCACCGAGAAGTTGTCGCCCTCGACGTGTCCCGCCCAGGCGCTGGTCGCCGATCCGGTGTACGCCCGGACGCGGCCCTCGTCATCGATGACGGCGAGCTGGCGGCGGTCCCGCCCGGGATCCGAGCCGGTCAGGTGTTCGACCACCTCGTCCGGCGTAAGCCCCAGCTCCAGGAGATCCAGCCCGCGCGGTCCGTAGGTCTGGTTCGCCGCCGCCTGGGTGGCGATAGCCCCGACGCCCGCCTTGGCGTAGGAGACCACGGCGCCGGCGCGGAATGCCCGCGACTGGACCGCCACTCCCAGCTCGCCGGTCGCGGGATCGCGGCCGACGATCGAGAAGGTGGCGACGATTTCCTCACCGGTCTCGTCCACCGGGATCTGGGCGCCGAGGTGCGGTGTGGACCAAAGCGACGCGAGCCCGAGGGCCAGGGCGGCGATCGATGTTCGGCGCGTCATGCTAGTCCTCGAGAACGAGACCTCTTCCCACCAGCCTGGCCGGATCTGCGTCGGGCCTGGGAATGAATTTGTCCATCCAGCCCCCGTCCCAGCTCGCGATGTAGAGGTTGCCCTCCTGGTCCACGTCCATCTGGTGCGGGCGCGAGAGACCACCCGGAAAGCCGCCCCGCGTGCCGCCGTAGGCGCCAAGGTGGTATTGGAGCTCACCGTCCATGTTGTATTTGAGGATGCGGTTCAGCACCGCCGAGATCACCCAGACGGCGTCGTTCTCGTCGACGAAGACGCCCACCGGGTCGGAGATGTCGGGCCACTCGTCGATGTACTCGCCGTTCTCGGTGAAGATCTGGATGCGGTTGTTTGTGCGGTCGCCCACGTAGATGCGGCGGTTCCGGTCCACCGCCAGCCCGTGGATGAGGTCGAACTGGCCCGGACCGCTCCCGAGTTCGCCCCACTCCATCAGGTACTCGCCCTCGGCGTTGTACTTGATGATGCGCGAGTGCCAGTAGCCGTCGCCGACGAGGAAGTCGCCGTTCGGCAGGAACGCCATCACGGCAGGGTCGCCGTACTCGAAGGGGTCCGGATTCGGGTTGGCGCGCGCCTCCGCCCGGGTCGTGGGGTGATCGGGATCGACCAGCCGCATCACCAGCTCGCTCCCGTCGTTCGAGAACTTGAGGATCTGCATGTTGACGTTCTTGCCGCCGCCGCGCTCCACGAGCCACACATGGCGCTCGGGGTCGTAGGGGCTGATGTAGAGCTGGTGCGGCTTGTTGAACGTGGAGTCCCACTGCGACCAGTTCTCCGTGAGGTTGCCGTCGCGGTCCACGGCGACCAGGTAGTTGGTGCTCCCCTCGCGCTCGCGGTTCTCGGCGTCCCGGTCGCCCCAGATGCCGACGATGATGCGGTCCGGGGTGTCCACCGCCACCGCGGAGACCTGTCCCCAACCCCACGGTTCCTCGTGGTCCGGCGCGGGTTTCCACCAGCCGGGGACCGCGTCGTACTCGCCGGTCCGGTCGTCGCCGCCCTTGACGGGGGGCCTCTCCGGGGTCGATTCGGTCACGTCCGCGGGACTCCCGGCACCGCAGGCGGACAGTAGGGCGAGTCCGCAGGCGAGGAGCAGGAATCGGATCTTCATGGCGTTACCTCCACCGCCGGCCCATTGTGACGGCTTCTCCGCCGCGATGGGAACGCCGGCGGGAATTCAGGCGGCGAGCAGGTCCCCGAGTTCGCCGAAGGAGGCGAAGTCCCGCCCCAGGATGAGGGCGCGGCAGCCGGCGGCGCGGGCGGCGGGGCCGTCCGTATCCGCGCGGTTGCCGATGTGGAGCAGCGCCGCTGCGGGGATCCCGAGATCCGCCAGCGCGGCGTGGAACACGCGGGGATCGGGCTTCAGGGCGCCGTAGCGCTCGGCCGCGTAGACCCGTTCGAAAGCCCCGCGGAGACCGAGGGCCTCGAGCCTGGCTTCGGGATCGAAGTCCGAGACGGCGATGAGGGTGCGAGGGCGCAGGCGGTCCAGGAGTTCGGCGACCCCGGAGCGGGGCCCGAGGCGGCGGATGACCGGGATCAGGATCCGGGCTTCCGCCGCGAGCCGGGCGGCAGTGTCCGACGAGGAGTCGCGCCGGTTGCGGAGCGTGCGGAGGTCCCGCAGCGAGCCGCGCCGGATGGCCTCCCAGGCGACGCGGGTCCGGAGAAAGCGGTCGGAGTAGAGGGTGCCGTCCACGTCGAAGGAGACGGCGACGACGCCGGTCAGGGGCGTTCCCCGCTCCAGTTATTCGCTCCGCGTGAACTTGCGGACCATCTGCTGGCGGACCTCACCGCCGTAGACGCCGCCCCGGGAGTCCACCGCGATGCCCTCCGGCCCGCTGGTCACCGGCTCCGCGCCCGGCTCCAGGTCCGACACGTCGTCCGGCAGGTAGTACTGAACCGTGCCGTCCACCGCGCTGCCGACGCGGATTCCCCGGCCGAATCCCGGGTTCGCCTCCGAGGTGGACTCGGAGTCCGCCACGTAGATCGTGTCGTCGGCGGTGATGAAGACGCCGCTCGGCCGCCCGAACTGGAGCCATTCCTCGATGAAGTTGCCCTCCTGGTCGAAGAGCTGGATCCGGTTGTTGCCGCGGTCCCCCACGAAGAGGCGGCCCATCGAGTCCATCGCCAGCGCGTGCGGATCGCGGAACTGTCCGGGTCCGGTGCCGGTCTCCCCGAAGCTCATGACGAACTCGCCGTCCGCCGAGAACTTGACGATCCGGTTGTTCCCGCCGGAGTTGTGCCCATCGGCCACGAAGATGGTTCCGTCCGGCGTGACCAGCACGTCCGACGGCATGTTGAACTGCCCGTCGGCGGTCCCCGCGACGCCGGGCTCGCCGAGCCGCATCAGCACCTCGCCGTCGGGACTGAACTTGATCACGAAGTGGCCGAGCCCCTCGGGGACCCGCTCGTCCGGCACGAACCCCTTCGCGTCGGTCACCCAGACGTTCCCCTCGTGGTCCACGAACATCCCGTGCGGCCAGGCGATCAGGCCGGCCCCGAAGCTCTTGAGCGCCTCGCCCTCGGGGCTGAAGAGAACGACCGTGTCCACCTCCGGCCGGTCGCCGCAGAAGTTCGCGCCGCAGCGTTCCGCCGCCCAGATGTTGCCGTCCGCGGCGGGATAGATCGCGCTCACCGCGCCCCAGGTCCGCTCCCCGGGCAGATCGCCCCACATCGCTTCGGCGGAGAACGGATTCGGGAAGTCGTCGTGCTCGGAGACCATCTCCTGGGGCTCGGCCGGCTCTTCCATTTCGCCGCCGCCGCAGGCGGAGGCGCCGAGCAGGAACCCGGCGCCGACGATGCCGGCGCCGACGGTCTTGAGGATGTTGTTGAAGTGGCGCATGGGTGCCTCCGTTTCTCGACTGGTTCGGGCGTGAATTCTAGATTGAGGCTGCCGCCGAAGCTGGCGGGAAGTACTCCGCGCTGCGGTCCTCGAGGCAGTGGAGCCGGCCTGGGGCCGGCGCTCCCTACCGGACCGAGACGGTGATCAGCAGGATGTACTCGGTCGTGGGGATGCGGGTCGCCCGACCGGGAGGCGCCGCCCCCAGAATCCGGATCTCGAAGCCCTGGAACGTTGCGACGGAGGGCCCGCTGGGCGGGACCTGCATCCGTACGGCCCCCTGCGACTCCGAGGTCTCGAGTTCGAGGAAGACCTCCAGGAATCCCGGTTCATCGCAGGATGACTCCGGGGGACAACGGTTGTCCGCGCCCAGCGACTGCACGCTGATGTAGAGGTAGTCGTTCTGGCCCTGGACATAGCCGGTATCGCCGGCCCGCAGCGGGAAGGAAGTGTTGAGCGGCGCCTGGAAGTCGGGAACGGGGAGGGCGCCCGGGGTCGCTCCGGTGTTGCATCCCAGGGTCAGTAGCCCGGCGATCAACAGCGGCCGGAGCGCGTTGGCGCAGCGGGCGCGGGGACGCGGCATCGGGTGCATTCTAGGCGCGCCGGGCGCTCTCGGACCTGTCCGACGTTCAGGCGAGCCGGGTGAGTTCGTCCGCGTCGAACACCGGCAGGTCCCGGCGCACCGATCCCCGCGCGAGCTGCATGCCGGAGGAGCGGCGGAGGAAACGCCCGATGACGTGGCCGGGGGTCCCGGCCCCCTGGAGGCGATCCAGCAGCTCCCCGGTCTCCGGCTCCGCGCAGGCGATGAGGAGCGCGCCCGAACCGATCGCCCCCAGGATGTCGAGACCGAAGTGGGTCATCAGGCGCTTGGACTCGTAGAACCGGGGGATCTCGGCTTCCGCAAGGACGGCGCCGAGGTCCGCGGCGTCGGCCATCTCGCGGACGGCGGTCGCAATGCCGCCCTCGGTGACGTCGTGCATCGCATGGACCTCGAGCATGCCGGCGGCGATCCGCGCCTCCTGGACCACGCTGATCCCGGGATCCGTCAGGAAGGCGGCGGCGCGGCGCTGGAAATCCTCCCCGAACACCCGGCGAACCTCCTCTTTCCGCTCGGCGGCCACGATCGCGGTGGCCTCGATCGCCACGCCCTTGGTGACGACCAGCATGTCGCCTTCCCGGGCGCCGCCCGTCGGCTTGACGCGCTCGGCGGTGGCGACGCCCACCATGGTTCCCGCGACCACCTCGCGCTCGACGGCGGAAGTGATCTCCGTGTGTCCGCCGGCTGGAACCGCACCGACTTCCTCGCAGCCCCGGCGGATGCCGTCCGCGATCGCGGCGATCCGATCCTCGGTGGTCCCCGGGGGCAGGAGCACGTGGGAAAGGAAGAAGCGGCTCTCCCCGCCGGTCGCGGCCACGTCGTTGGCGTTCACGACCGCCGCGTGCCACCCCGGATCGGCGGTCGGGAAAGTGATCGGATCGGCCGCCAGCACCAGGCGCGGCTCGCTTCCCGCCGCGGCCACCGCGGCGTCCTCCCCCGCCGCGGGCCCGACCTCGAGTCCGCCGCCCTCTCCGAGCCGCTTCAGCAGTTCCCGGAGCACGCGGGGCGGGATCTTTCCCTCGGGAAGCCTTTTCTCCGGCACCCCGTTAGGGTAGTTTCCCCCGCGCCGGGCAAACAGGCTGCTGAGCCCGGCAACGAGGTTCCCCTCATGCGTCTTGTAGTTTTGGGTGCGGGCCGGATGGGGGAGCACCTCATCCGCCAGTTGAGCGGGCTTCCCGAACACCACGACATCACCCTCGTGGAACGGGACTCCGAGACCCGGATCCACCTGCAGCGGAAGTACGACATCGGGATCGCGGAGGGTGACGCCCGGGTCCCGGCAATCCTGACGCAGCACTGCTCCGGCGCCGACGTGCTGTTCGCGCTGACCAACTACGACGCGACCAACATGCTCGCCGCCCTCACCGCGACCGATCCGGCGATCGGGGTGAAGCGGGCCGTGGTCCGCCTGAGCGACCAGCGGCACCGGGAGAATCCGCTGCTCGCCGAGGGAGGCCGCCAGCAGACGATCGAGACGATCTTTCCGGAGGAGCTGGTCGCGGAGGAAATCCTGGGCATCCTCCGCTATCCGGGCGCGCGGTCGGTCCGTTCGTTCGGAGAGGGGGTTCTGGTGCTCCTGCGCGCGACCCCTACGGACCCGACCGTTTTCGACCGGCCGCTGGAAGAGATCGACACCGCGCCGCGCGGCTGGATGCTGACCGGGATCCTCCGCAGCGGCGAGGGACACCTCGAGATCCCTCGCGGCCGCACCCGGGTCCACGAGGGCGACGAGATCTTCGCGGTCGGTCCCGCCTCCGAGGCGCGCAACTATCTGAAGGCGATCGGTGTGGACCAGCGCCCGGCCCGGCGGGTGGTGATCGCCGGACTGGGACAGGTCGGCCACCGCCTCGGCGAACTGCTGCTTGACGAGCGGGTGGACCTCACCGCCATCCGCCGGCATCCGACGTCCGGATTCCCGCTGGCGGCCCACACGATCGTGGGAGACGCGACGGACGAGGACATCCTGCAGGAGGCCGGCGTCGGCGGCGCGGACTTCTTCGTGGCCGCCACCGATGCCGACGAGGTGAACCTGATGGCCGCGCACCTCGCGAAGAAGCAGGGCGCGCAACGGACCGTTGCGCTCCACAACCGGGACGATCTCCACGAGGCCATGCAGGACCTCGGGGTGGACCACCCGGTGTCTCCCGGAGAGGTTTCCGCGGGCGCCCTCATGAAGCTCCTGCACACCCGCGCGATGGTCCGTCTCGATTTCGTGGAGGGCGGCGGGGAACTCGTCGAGATCGAGGTGGCGCAGGGCAGCCCGGCCACCCGGGCGCCGCTCCGCCAGCTGGGGCTTCCCCACACGTGCATCATCGGTGAGGTGGTCCGGGCGCGCTCGGCGCCCTTCGTGCCCAATGGCGACACCGAATTCGTCGCCGGTGACCGGGTGGCTCTCTTCATGAGCCAGCACGCGGAGGGAAAGTCCGGCGAGCCCGACTCGCTGCTCTCGGAACTCGAAGAGCTGTTCGGCCGCCGCAACTGAACCGCTGCGTCTGGAGCCGTCCCGACTGACATGACCCGCGTCGAAACGATCGCGCTGCTCGGCCGGCTGGCGGAGGCGCTCGGAGTGGCGCTGCTCATTCCCCTGGCGGTGGCGCTGGCCCACGGGGAGCCGGCGTGGCTGGCCTTCGCCGCGCCCGCAGCGCTGGGGCTCGGGGTCGGCGCCCTCAGCCGCCGTTTCGCGCCGCTGATCGGCAGGTCCGGTTCCTCCACCGACGGCAGCCGCGCCTACCGCTTCGTGGTGTTGGCCTGGTGCTTGTGCACCGTCTTCGGGGCGCTGCCGTACGTCGCGGAATTCGGCTTCGGCTTCGTGGTGAACGGCCTCTTCGAATCGGCCTCCGGGTTCTCGACCACGGGGGCCACCATCTTCCCCGAGGTGGAGTGGCTTCCCCGTTCCCTGCTGCTCTGGCGGGCGATGACCCAGTGGCTCGGCGGGCTCGGGATCATCATCATCTTCGTCTGGCTGCTGGGCCGCCGGCAGTGGGGGGTGGACGTGCTGTCCGCGGAGGCTCCCGGCCCCACCGCCGAAAAAACCGAGCCCAAGATCACCGAGACGGCGCGGGACACGGTCATCGTCGGGTCGGTTCTCACCGCGATCCTCATCGGGATCCTCCTCGCTCTGGATGTCCCCGCGTTCGACGCGGTCTGCCACGCGTTCACCACCCTGGCCACCGGCGGCTTCTCCACCCGGAACGCGAGCGTCGGGGCGTTCGATCCCGCCGTCCAGTGGGTGATCATCGCCTTCATGGTGATCGGCGGCATGCGCTTCGCCATCCACATCTACGAAGTGAAGCGCATCGTCGCCGGTGTCAGGCGGCTCTGGAGGCGTCTCCGGGGCGGTTCCTGGAAGCGGGTGAGCGCGGCGCCGGCCGCCAGCTACTTCTCGGATCCGGAGCTGCGCCTCTACATCGGGGTGGTGGCGGTCAGCACCGGACTGCTGTTCCTCAGCCTCTACCTGATGGGGCAGGGATCCATCGACGGCCTGCGCCAGGCGGCGTTCACGGCGATCGCGGTGATCACCACGACCGGCTACTCGGTCGTGGACTACAACCAGTGGTCGGACTTTTCCAGGATGCTGGTGCTCGTCCTCATGTTCGCGGGCGGCTGCGCCGGCTCGACGGCCGGCTCGATCAAGATCCTCCGCTGGGTGATCCTGTTCCGGAAGGTTCCGCTCGCGCTGCGGGTGGCCACCCAGCCTCACACCGAACTGCGCGTCCACATCGGGCGCCGCCCGGTCTCCCTCTCGCTGAGTTCGACCATCGGAGAGGTCGTCCTCCTGTTCGTGGTGTGCGCCGTCGCCGGCGCGCTGGCCATCGCCGCGATGGGAGTGGACCTGCTCACTGCCTTCAGCGCCGCCGCCGCCGCGGTGACGAACGTGGGCCCCGGGCTCGGGGCCGTGGGGCCGGCGGCGAGCTACGCGCACCTCCCCGACGGGGCGAAGCTCATCCTCGCGGTGCTGATGATCGCCGGACGGCTCGAGATCGTCACCGTGGCGGTCCTCCTGCTCAGCCCGATCCGCACGGCTCGCCGCCGCGTCCGCCAGGCGCTTTTCTGATCGGCCCCACAGTCATGGAGGTGCGGTGAACATCACGACCGCCAGGAGCGCCGCTCTTCAGAGCGGCATCGCCCGCGCAGCGGGTGAAACTCCAGAGCGTCATCCCCCGCATTGCGTCGCCGCCAGAGTGAATGGCGCGGCGGCAACCGTCCGGGCATCGGTCGCTTCGCCAACTTCGCTTCGGGTCCCCGCGATGGGGCGCCGTAACGCCGGGAGTTTGCTGTGAAAATGCAGTCCGGTGGGTCGGTCAAGCGCCGTGATGGCGCCGCCGGCTTGGAACGCCGGTCTCCGCCCGGCACGCGCGGTGCTCCGCACCGCGCGCGTCGTGACGCCGACCCGCGGCATGGCTCTCTCCTTCGGAGCCGACCGGAAGCGAGGGCACGTCCTTGTCCCGGCGTCCCATGGGAGCAAACAGCGACACGTCGCCTGCGGCCCTCCGGGCCGCGTGCCGGTCGGAGACCGGCGTTCCAAGCCGTTTCCGCCATTTTCATGACGGGCGGGGCGCGTAGGAGGACGCGCGCATGGGCGTTTCGCGGCCTGGGGCCGCGATGCCGGTCTGAAGACCGGCGTCCTCATCTGAAGACGGGCGCTCGAGACGAACCCTCCTAGAATCGTCCGATGGCCGAACAACCCCAACAGGAAATTGAGGTACTGCTTGACGAGCAGCGGGCGTACCCGCCGCCGGAGGACTTCCGCCGGCAGGCCTGGATTCAGGACGAGTCGATCTACCGCGAAGCCGAGGCCGATCCGGAGGCGTTCTGGGCCGCCCAGGCCGAACGGCTCGACTGGAGCCGGCGGTGGGACCGGGTCCTCGACTGGAAGCCGCCCTTCGCGCGCTGGTTCGTCGGCGGCAAGCTGAACGCAAGCGTCAACTGCCTCGACCGGCACCTCGCGAACGGCCGCGGCGAGCGGCCGGCGATCTTGTGGGAGGGGGAACCCGGGGACCGGAAGACCCTGACCTACGCCGACCTCCACCGGGAGGTCTGCCGCTTCGCGAACGTTCTGCGCGGCCTCGGCGTCGGGAAGGGCGACCGGGTGGCGATCTACCTGCCCATGGTCCCGGAACTCCCGGTCGCGATGCTCGCCTGCGCCCGGATCGGGGCGCCCCACAGCGTGGTCTTTGCCGGGTTCTCGGCGCAGTCGCTCCGGGACCGGATCAACGACGCCGAGGCCAAGGTGCTGATCACCGCCGACGGCGGCCACCGGCGCGGCGGGATCGTGCCGCTGAAGGCGATCTCCGACGAGGCGCTCGAGGACACCCCCTCGATCACCGGGGTGGTCATGGTGCGCCGCACCGGCGAAGACGTCCCCATGGTGGCCGGCCGCGACCACGACTGGGCGGAACTCATGGCGGGGGCCGCCGACACGGCCGACCCCGAGGAGATGGACGCCGAGGACATCCTCTACATCCTCTACACCTCCGGCACCACCGGGAAACCCAAGGGGATCGTGCACACCACCGGCGGCTATCTGACCCAGGTCACCGCCACCGCGCGGGCGGTCTTCGACCTGAAGGACTCGGACGTCTGGTGGGCGGCGGCGGACATCGGCTGGGTGACCGGCCACTCCTACATCGTCTATGGCCCGCTCGCGCTCGGGGTAACCCAGGTGATGTACGAGGGCGCGCCCGACACCCCGAACCGCGCCCGGCTCTGGTCCATCGTGGAGCGCTACCGGGTGACCTGTTTCTACACGGCGCCGACCGCGATCCGCGCCTTCATGAAGTGGGGAACCGAGCACCCGGCTGCTCACGACCTCGGCTCGCTCCGCCTCCTGGGAACGGTCGGGGAACCGATCAACCCCGAGGCCTGGGTCTGGTACCACCGGGAGATCGGCGGCGGCCGCTGCCCGGTGATGGACACCTGGTGGCAGACCGAGACGGGGGCCATCATGGCCACCGCGCTCCCCGGCGTGACCACCCTGAAGCCGGGTTCCGCGACCCACGCCTTTCCCGGGATCGCGCTCGAGATCCTCGACCGGCGCGGCGAACGGGTCGAGGTCGGGGGCGGGCTCCTCGCCATCACCCGGCCCTGGCCCTCGATGCTGCGCGGCATCTGGGGCGACGAGGAACGTTTCCGCGAGACCTACTGGAGCCAGTGGAAGGACATCTACTTCCCGGCCGACGGGGCTCGCCGCGACGAGGACGGCTACTTCTGGGTGATGGGCCGGGTGGACGACGTCATGAACGTCTCCGGGCACCGCCTCGGGGCGGCCGAGGTGGAAAGCGCCCTCGTCGAGCACGAGGCGGTCGCGGAAGCCGCGGTCGTCGGCCGGCCGCACGAAATCAAGGGCGAGGGGATCGCGGCGTTCGTGGTGCTCCGGGAGAGCGCTTCGTCGCACGACGGTCTCGCCGCCGAACTGAAGGCGCACGTTGCCCGGGCGATCGGGGCCATCGCGCGCCCCGACGACATCGTGTTTGCGGCGGACGTGCCCAAGACGCGGTCCGGAAAGATCATGCGCCGCCTGCTCCGCGACATCGCGGCCGGCAAGGCGATCGGCGACACCACCACGCTGGCCGATCCGGCGGTGGTGCAGAAGCTCAGAGAGGAGTATGGCGATGAGGACTGAGACACCGAAGGTGCAGGTTTCGGGGGACGCCTCCGCCCGGGGGGGCTCGCTGGTCGCCTATCTCCTCGACGACGGCCTCGACCTCGCCGCCCCCCGCGCGGCGTGGGAAAGGGAAGCGGTGGCGAACGCGAAGCGGATCTTCGGGGACCCGAAGGTCAAGCAGGCGGTGGCCGGCCACGGCGGGCCGCGGAGCGCCTCCACGCTCGCCCTCCACACCCGGGCCACGGCCAACTATCCGGCCTCCGATGGAATCCGCATTCTGGCGGCGCGCGCGCTGAAGCACGCCCGCGCCTTCCACCACCGCGAGCTGGTGTTCTCGCTGGAGGGCGCCGATGGCCTCGGGCACGCGGGCGCGGTCGCCGAAGGCGCGACGCTGGGGGCCTACCGGTTCGCTCGCTACTTCAAGGACCAGGACGATCCGGAATCTCCCCGGGTGCGCATCGTGGTCGCCGAGGACGCCATCGACGAGGCCCGGGAGGAGGTCGCTCGCGCCGTGCGGCTCGCCTCCGAGGTGAACCGCGCCCGGGATCTCATCAACGAGCCCGCGGAAGCGGTGACCCCGGAGATCCTGGCCCGCGAGGCCCACCGGATCGCGGCCGACACCGGACTGGAAGTCCAGGTCTGGAACGAGAAGGCGCTCCGCGACCAGGGGTACCCCGGCCTGATCTCCGTGGGGCAGGGGAGCAACCGGCCCCCGCGCCTGATCGTGCTGCGCCACCGCCCGGAGAACGCGCCCGAGAACGGGCGGCACCTGGCGCTCGTCGGGAAGGGCATCACCTTCGACACCGGCGGCATCTCGCTCAAGCCGCCCTCCGGGATGTGGACCATGAAGGGCGACATGTCCGGCGCGGCGGCGGTCCTCGCCGCCATGTCGGCGGTGGCCCGCGAGGGCCTGCCGGCGACGGTCACCGGGATCGTGGCGACCGCCGAGAACTATCCCGGACCGTCCGCTACCCGGCCGGGAGACATCTTCCGCGCCCGGAACGGCAAATCGGTGATGGTGGACAACACCGACGCGGAGGGCCGGCTGGTGCTCACCGACGCCCTGGCGCGGGCCGGGGAGGAGGGCGCGACGCACATCGTGGACGTGGCGACGCTGACCGGCGCCGTGGTGCGGGCGCTCGGCACCGGGGTGGCCGGAGTCATGGGGAACGACGCCGACTGGGTGCGGGCCGTGATCGACGCCGGCGAGCCGCACGGCGAGGTCTTCTGGGAGCTGCCGCTCGTGAAGGAATACGCCGAGGAGCTCCGCTGCGATTCGGCCGACCTGAAGAACATCGGCGGCATCAACGCCGGCACGATCACCGCGGCGCTCTTCCTGCAGGAGTTCGTGCCCGACGGCGCGAAATGGGCGCACCTCGACATCGCGGGGCCTTTCATCGTGGAAAAGCCCTGGAAGTACTACCCGAAGGGAGCGACCGGCTTCAGCGTGCGGACGCTGTTCGAAACCGCGGCGCGGTTCGCGGCGCCCTAGGAGCGCCGGCATCGACCGCCGAGAGGCGGTCGAAACCGCATCGCGTCGGTTTGCGCCGGGAACGCCGCCCGCTGCCGGGTTTCGGATGCCGGGTCTGACTCCTAACCCTCGGCCGCAACTGTCTGTCGCCGGATGAAACGATCGAGCAGGGGAACCGCGAACGAATACCTGCCATAACGATTCTTGAACACCAGTCCCTGCGCGGCGAGATTGAGGAGCATCTGGTTGATGTGACTGGCGCTGAACGGCTTCGAGAGCGCGGCGGATCCCTGGACGATGTCCCGAACGCTGAACTCACTGTCGCTCTGGTCGAGATGAGCGATGACCCACAGCAGGTCCCGTTGGCGATCCGTCAGCCTTGACCAGCGGCCCGAGAAGAAATCCGCGTCCAGTTTCTGCTCGATTTCCGCCACCGGCACCGACGCCGTCTCGCCCCGGTCCGCCCGCTGCGTGAACACGTCGTACACCTCGCGGCAAATGAACTGAATGAAGTAGGGATAGCCTCCCGACATCTGGACGATCGTGCGCACCGAGTCGCCCGTGAGGCGCAGGGGACACCGGGCGTCGGCGACGGGCTTGAGGATCGCCTCGGCGCTCTCCTCTTCGCTCAGGCGATCCAGGAAGCGGACCCGGAACATCCTCTCGGCATAGGTTCGGGAGGCGACCAGCTTCGGAAACAGTGTCGGGAGTCCGACCAGCACCAGCATCAGGGGGAGCCCCTGCCGTTGGAGCGACTGAAAGGAGTCCAGGAGCAGGGCGACCGGAAACTCCTCGTGCTGCGCTTGATCCGACAGGTTCTGGGCCTCGTCGTAGGCGAAGACGATTCCCCTCGGTGGGGAAGGTGCGCCGGACACCACCGTCCAGGTGGCCTGAAGCACCGTCTTGAGGCGATCGAGCGCCAGCCCGGGGCTCTCCTGATAGAGGCGGCGGAGCGTCTGGTAGTCGAGCCGCTGCCCGACCGTGAAGTCCTGCCCGCCGAACCCCGGCTCCTTGCGCCGCTCGGTACCGACCACGAATCCGGACGTGAGGGGGGCGAGGTCCGTGCACAACCGGACCGCGAGGTGATCTTCCCGGAGGCTCGCCGACTCGGAGAGGTCGGCGCCGACCCACAACCAGTCGCCCGCTCGCGCCAGCGGCCGGAGCGTTTCGAGCAGCACCGTCTTCCCGACTCCGCGGAGGCCCGTGATGATCAGGTTCTCGAAGACGGGGCTCTGCCCCAACAGGCGCTGGAACTCTTTTTGTTCCTTGGTGCGGCCGGCAAGCCACGGCGGCGCGTGGCCCGCGCCCGGTCGAAACGGGTTCAGAAAACGACTTGCACTTGCCTGTCTTGATTTAGCCACAGGACTAATATTAGTCCAGAGACAATACGTTTGTCAATCTGGCGAAAGTCCCACTCCGATTTCGGGCGGCCTCGATGCGCCGCCTTGCTGAGCCTCAGCCCTCGCTGTCGTCGGTCGCGATCGCGGCCGGGGGCGCCGACCGCTGCCGGAGGTCGGCGATCAGGAGCCGCACCACCGTGCCGTAGCTGCGGGCGCCGTCCGGGATCCGCATGGTGCGCAGGTAGGAGTCGTTCACCCGCCGCGCGGCGCCCCGGACCATTCCGCGGTGCTGGGCCCAGAACGCGTTGAGAGCGTCCAGGTCGCGGCGCGGCCCGGGCCCGAAGGCGGCCCAGGCGCGGTCCCGGTCCTCCGCGTCGGCGTTTCTGACGGCCGCCAGGAGATGCCGGGCGGCGAAGAAGGACGCGGCGTAGGCGAGATAGGGATGCTGCCGCTGGCGGGAGAGCGCCAGGTAGGCGGCGAAGCTCGCTTCCCCCTCGTGGGTGATGGCGCGCTGGTGCGCCTTCTCGTGTGCGGCGGTGAATGCCACGGCGACGTCGGGTGGACCGGTGTTCACCGTGGGCTCGCCCGTGAAGGGAACGAAGATGCCGCTGATCCCGAGGCGGGACATCAGGCCCGAGAAGACGGCCGGCTTCACCGGACTCATTCTTCCGGGGCCGGGATCGCCGGGCAGGTCGATCGCGTCGTACGCCTCGTCGATGGCGGTGCTGAGAGTGGCGAAATCGAGGGGGCTCTTCGAAACCGCGGCGGCCGGCAGGCCGGCGAGCCGGTGGAAGCGGGTGGTCTCCGCGGCGACCCGGGTGGTCAGCCGGACGAGTTCGGCCTCCGAGATCTGGCCAACGGGCAGGTCCAGACGGTGCTCGAGGCGGGGACGGGCGTAGTTCAGGCCCCAGACGACGACGAAGATCGCGTAGAGGGCGCCGGCGCTCGCGAGGGCGAACACCGCGGTGTAGGCGAGCCGCCGGAGCACTGCGCGAGGCGCCGCGGGCGGCGCCGGCGTCTCATCGGTTGGGGTCTCTCCGCTCGGGGCGGGTTGCCGGAAGCGGCCCGTGAAGCGCCAGGTGACGCGTCCGATGACGAAAAGTGCGGCCGCCGCGGTGAAGAGTTCGGCCAGCGAGAAGGGGACGAGGCCGCTCAGGAACGAGAAGACGCGGACGACCAGCGGGTAGATGCCCGTGGTGTAGAGCGATTCCACCCGCTCCGGCGTGGACAGGGAGCCCTGGAACAGGGCGATCCCGAGGGCGCCGGCTCCCAGGCCGGCGAGCACCAGGATCCGCTGCCACCGCGGACTCGGCCGCCTCATAGGCGAACTCTAACCGGGTGGACAGGGAGCGCCCCGCGCCGCCCGCGCGCCATCCGGCCGGGGACGGGCGCGGGAAGTCCTCAGCCGGTTTCGGGCGCGGCCATCCCGGCCGCGGCGAGCCGCAGGTGCCGGGTGGCCAGCGCGTCGAATCCGACTCCGGGCGCCGTCAACATGCGGCGGCTCAACCGCTCCGCCATCAGGCCGTTCCTCGTGTGGGGGCACTCGGGCGCGACGGTATGAACCAGCTCGTGGGCCAGCACCCGGCCGAGGGCGACACCCAGCCGCCGGGACTGCGATCCCGGCAAACGGCGCCTCGAAGGCTTCGCCGTTGCCGGCGCGCCCTGACGCCGGGCGAGCGGGAACCCGAGAGCGCGTTCGGCGGCCCCCAGCGACAGGAAGATGGACCGCGGCCCTCCGTGCACCCCGATCGCCACCCCGATGGTCTCGGGAGCGACGTCCCAGCGGCCCGGAAGCTCGGGATAGAGGGTCGCCGGAATCACGCCGGGGCCGCCGCGGCCGACGAAGGTGAGCCCGATCTCGCTCGCTCCGAAGGCGCGGACCACCTCCTTTTCGAGCCAGTCGTGGGCCTCCGGGGAGAGCAGGCGGTAGGGGTCGTAGAACCGCACCCGGAGCGGCCCGCTCCCCGGCACTTCCGGGAGGCCGGGTTCGGGAGGGTGGAGGCCGGGGGATCCGGCGGCGGGGCCCGACGCGGCGAGCAGAATCCCGGACAGGAGAAAGGGTCGGAATCGGACGCGCATATTTCCGGCAACGAGGCATCGGTCCAGCGGTTCGGATTCGGGTCTGAATTCAACGAAATGCGGGGAAGTTCTGGATTCCGCGTTCAAGCGGTTGGGGCGCATGGCGATCCCGCCGCCTTCTGACACCATCAGGACGGGGGACCGATGAACGGGACGAACGGGACGAAACCACTCGACGTCCTCGTGGTCGGCGGCGGGATCGTCGGGCTCGCGGTGGCCCGCCGTCTTCAGGAGCGGAATCCCTCCTGGACGACCCTCGTGCTCGAGAAGGAGCCCGGCGTCGCCCGGCACCAGACCGGCCGGAACAGCGGCGTCATCCACTCCGGCATCTACTACGCGCCGGGTTCGCTCCGCGCCCGGAACTGCCGGCGCGGGGTGGAACTGCTGCTTCGCTTCTGCGAGGAACACGGCGTCCCGTACTCGCTCTCGGGCAAGGTGATCGTCGCCGCGGACGAGGCCGAGCGGGGACGGCTCGTGGGGCTGCTCCACCGCGGCGGGACGAACGGCGTCCCCGGACTCCGCATGCTCGGCCGGGCGGAGCTCCGCGAGATCGAGCCCCACGCCGAAGGAGTGGCGGCACTCCACTCGCCGTCTTCGGGAGTGGTGCGTTTTGTGGAAGTAGCCGCCACCCTCCGGCGCCTCTTCGAAACCGGGGGCGGGCGGGTCCTGACCGGCGCCCGGGTCGTCCGGATCGGAGTTTCCGGAGGTGAGGCCCGCGTCCACACCACCACGGGAGACTTCACCTGCCGCCGCCTGGTCACCTGCGCCGGACTCCAGTCCGACCGGGTGGCCCGAATGGCCGGCGATGAACCCGAGATCCGGATCCTGCCCTTCCGCGGCGAGTACTACCGGGTCCGCCCCGAACGCGCCGGACTCGTGCGCGGCCTCATCTACCCCACTCCGGACCCCCGCTTCCCGTTCCTCGGCGTGCATCTCCACCGGAATCTCGACGGACACGTGGACGCCGGCCCGAGCGCGGTGCTTGCGCTCGCCCGCGAGGGGTACCGGCGCCGCGACGTGAACCTCCGGGACCTCGGCGAGATGGCGCGGTATCCGGGGTTCCGGCGCCTCGCCTTCCGCGAGTGGCGGGTGGGGTTGGACGAGATCCACCGGTCGCTCTCGAAGCGGGCCTTCACCCGGCGCCTCGCGCGGCTCGTCCCCGAAATCCGGGCCTCCGATCTCATCGCGGCGCCGTCGGGGGTGCGCGCGATCGCCGTGCTTCCGGACGGCCGCATCGCGGACGATTTCCGCATCCTCCGGCGGGAGAATCGCACCCATGTCCTGAGCGCGCCCTCGCCGGCGGCGACCGCCTCGCTGGCGATCGCCGAGCAGGTGGCGGCGCTCGTCGAGGAGGAATGAAGGCCGGTTACGGCGCCATCGTCTTCAGGATGAACCGCGCCATGGTCTCCCTGAGGTGCAGGACCAGGTCCGGGTCCCGCACCCCGTGGCGCGATTTCGGATAGACCATCAGCTCGAAGGGTTTTCCTGCCTTTTGCAGGTCGTGGGTGAACTGGACGGTGTTCTGCAGGTGGACGTTGTCGTCCATCGTCCCGTGGATCAGCAGCAGCTCGCCGTGCAGATCGCCGGCCGCCCCACGCACGGAACTCTTCCGGTATCCCTCGGGGTTCTCGTCCGGGGTGCTCATGTAACGCTCGGTGTACACCGAGTCGTAGTCGCGCCAGTCCACCACGCTCCCGCCGGCGATGCCGGCGCGGAAGCGGTCGGACTTGGTGAGCGCCGTGAGCGTCAGGTAACCGCCGAAGCTCCAGCCGTCCACCCCGATGCGGGAGGCGTCGACGTAGTCCCGGCCGCCGAGCCAGTCCACCGCCTCCACCAGGTCGGCGAGTTCCTGCTCGCCGAAGTTGCCGTAGACCGGCCAGGTGGACTCCACCCCCTTGCCGGAGGCGATCCGGTTGTCCACCACGAGGACCACGATTCCCTGCTGCGCGAGGTACTGGAACCACATCCCGCGGGTCCCCGGCCAGGCGTTGCGCACCTGGGGCGCGTGCGGACCTCCATACACGTGCACCCACGCCGGGTAAACCCGGCCCGGGTCGAAGCCGTGCGGCCGGACCATCATGGCCTCGAGTTCCGTCCCGTCCGCAGTGGGGATCCGGAACAGCTCGGGGGGAGAGATCTCGAACCGGGCGAGGTCCGGCGCTTCGCCGCCCCCGAGGTCGCGCAGGACGGCGCCGTCGGCGGCCCGGCGCAGGGTCATTGCCGGTGGGCTGTCGAGGTCGTGGGACACCGCGACGAAGTGAGGGGCGATCTTCCCGTCCGGGAAGTTGGCCTGGTGCGTGCCCGGCGCCTCACTCAGCAGCGTGACCCCGGACCCGTCGAGGGCGACCCGCAGGACGTCCGAGCCGAGCGAGGTCCGGTAGGTGCCCGATGCGTAGGCGGCGCCGGCCCCCTCGTCCACCGCGTGCAGCCGCCGAACCTCGTAACGTCCCTCGGTGAGGGGGCCGACGAGCGCCCCGTCCGCGTCGTAGCGGTAGAGGTGCTTGAACCCGTTGCGCTCGCTGAACCACAGGAAGCCGCCGCCGGACAGGAAGCGGGGCAGGCCGTGCCCGTTGACCCACGGTCCGGCGTCCTCACGCAGGACGCGGCGGGATTCCCCCGTCCGCGCGTCGGCCCGGTGCAGGTCCAGGAAGGTCTGGGTCCGATCCTGGATCTGGTACCAGACGTCTCCCGCGGGCGAGAAGCCCACGTCCACGATGAGGGTTTCCTGGTTGCCGTAGCCGCCCGGGTTGATCCAGACGATGTCGCCCCCGGCGGCGGGAACGATGCCGAGGCGTACCTTCGGGTTGGGGTCGCCGGCCTTGGGATAGGGATAGACCTCCAGGTCGAGGTGGTAGGGGATGTGGTCCACGACGGTGAAGCGCGGCACGTCGCGCTCGTCGCTCTGGAGGAACGCGATGCGGCTGCCGTCGGGACTCCACCAGTGGGCGTAGAAGTTGCCGCGCCCGTAGATCTCCTCCTGATACACCCAGTCGAGTTTCCCGTTCAGCAGGTCCGGCCCGCCTCCGGTGGTGAGCCGCAGCTCGGCGCCTTCGAGGTCGGTGACGTAGAGGTCGTTGTCCCGGATGAAGGCGATGCGCCGCCCGTCCGGGGAAAAGCGGGGCAGTTCCTCGGTCTCCGGGCCGCGGGTCAGCCTGCGAAGCTCGTTGTCGGCCGTCTCCCACGCGAAGAAGTCGGAGGCGAGGTTCAGGAGGAGCCGCTCGCCGCCCGTTGACGTGGTCAGGGAGGCGGGCCGCGCCGCCCGGCCGGCCTCTTCCTCGGAAAGTGCGAGCGTCTCGGTGAGCGCCGCGGCCAGCGCGTCCGCGTCGTAGAGACTCTCGGCGGCGCCCGTGGCCGCCTCCACCACGTCCCAGGAGCGTTCGGCCCCCTCGCCGGTTCCGGTCAGGTAGTGCGTCCCGCCGGGCATCCAGCGTACGCGGGGCAGTTCGGGGGAGAACGACAGCGCGTCGGGGCCGTAGAGATGACGGAGCTCGATGGGTTCGGTCTGGGCCGCCGCTCCGGCGGGCAGCAGCAGCGCAAGGGTGGCGGCGGGAAGGACGCGGGCTCTCATAGCCCGCGATTATCCGTTGAGGATGGGTGGCGTGCCGGCTTGGAACGCCGGTCTCCAGACCGGCACGCGCGGTGCTCCGCACC
>JAJEIY010000021.1 GCA_022828085.1 Acidobacteriota bacterium
CGCGAATCGCGGCGCTATTCACTCCACGGTCTTTCGTGGGGTGGGGTTCCCCCTCCCCACACCCCTCCCCTGCGGCGCTCTGCGCCGCAAACGGACACCTTCACGGTTTCACCACCGACCTATAGGAGCAACCACCATGTCGCTCATCACCGGAAAGTACCTGCCTCGCCGGACCTTCCTGCGCGGAGCCGGGGCCGCCGTGGCCCTTCCCTACCTCGACGCGATGTTGCCGGCGGGCCTCGGCAGCAAGGCCGAGGCATCGCCGACGGACGTGACGCGCCTTGTCTGCATCGAGGAAGTGCACGGCCTGCCCGGCTGCAACGAGTGGGGCGCCAGCCAGCACCTGTTCGCGCCGGACACCGAAGGGCGCGACTTCAAGATGTCGGACGACAACGCACTGAAGTCGCTCGAGCCGTACCAGGAGTATCTGACCATCGTCAGCAACACCGACGTGCGGATGGCGGAAGCGTTCACCGGGCCGGAAATCGGAGGAGACCACTTCCGGTCGTCCGCGGTCTTCCTGACCCAGTCCCATCCGAAGCAGACCCAGGGCTCGGACATCTGGTGCGGCACTTCGCTCGACCAGTACTACGCGCAGCGGTTTGGCCAGGCCACGCCCATGCCGTCCATGCAGCTTTGCATCGAGAACCTGGATCAGGCCGGCGGTTGCACCTACAACTACTCCTGCGCCTACACCGACTCGATCAGCTGGGCGTCGCCGAACGAACCGCTGCCGATGATCCGCGACCCCCGGGTCGCCTTCGAAATGCTGTTCGGTGCGGGGAGCACTCCCGAGGAGCGCGCCGAGCGCCGGGCCACCCGCCGGAGCATTCTCGACTGGATCCTGAGCGACGCCGCCGAAGTCCGCAACGAGCTCGGAAACATCGACCGCCTCCGGATGGACCGCTACCTCGACCACGTTCGGGAGGTCGAGCGGCGCATCCAGATGGTCGAGGGTTACAACAACAGCGGCGAGACCCGGGAGCTGCCGGACGCGCCTCCGGGGGTGCCGGACTCCTTCACCGAGCACATGCAGCTCCTGTTCGACCTGCAGGTCCTGGCGCTCGAGACCGACATGACCCGGGTGATTTCGTTCAAGACCGGACGCGACGCCCAGAACCGCTCGTTCCCCGAGAGCGGAACGAACTCGCCGTTCCACCCCGCGTCGCACCACGGCAACCGGGAAGAGCGGATCATGGACTTCAACACGATCTGCCAGTACCGGGTGGGGCAGCTCCCCTATTTCCTGGAGCAGCTCAAGAACACGGAGGAGGGCGGCGTTTCGCTGCTCGACAAGACGGCGATCATCTGGGGCTCTCCGATGGCCGACGCCAACATCCACAACCACCGGCGCGCTCCGCTGATGTTCCTGGGCCGGGCGAACGGGCATCTCACCGGCAACCTCCACGTGAAGGCCCCGGACGGGACGCCGATGGCGAACGCGATGCTCGCCCTCGTGCAGTCGCTGGGCCTCGAAATGGAGTCCTTCGGCGACAGCAACGGAACGCTCTCCGTGGCGGAGCCGATCACGGACACGGACTAGGAGTCCGGTCCCAGCCGGGCAAAGGAGAAGGCCAGTGCGGACTTCCAGTTGTCTGAGCGCCGCGCTCGCGGTGCTCCTGATCGCCGGTCTGGCGATCTCGGCGCCGCCCGTGGCGGCGCCGGTGGCCGATGCCGCGCGCAACGGTGATCTCGACGCGGTCCGGGCTCTGCTCGCCGCCGGCGAGGACGCGAACGCCGCCCACGGAGACGGCATGTCGGCGCTCCACTGGGCCGCCGAGCGCGGCGACGCCGCGCTCGTCGAAACGCTCCTCCAGGGCGGCGCCACCGTGGACGCGGTGACCCGCATCGGCAGCTACACCCCGCTGCACGTGGCGAGCGCCGCGGGGCAGGCCGAGGTGATGAATCTGCTGCTCGCGGCCGGTTCCGACGCGACGAGCGCGACCAGCCCGGGTGGAGCGACCCCACTGCACCTTGCGGCCAACGCCGGCAGCGTCGACGCGATCGCCGCGTTGATCGACCATGGCGCCGACGTGGACGTCCGGGAAGCAACCTGGGGCCAGACCCCGCTCATCTTTGCGGCGGCGCGCAACCGCGTGGATGCGATCCGGGCGCTGCTCGAGCGCGGCGCGGACCCGAACGCCGCGTCGAACGTTGTGGATCTCATCTCCGACTACGAGCTGGCCGAAGCGGCGAAGAAGCGGCAGGAGGCAGTGCTCGAAGCCTTCACCGGCGGGGAAGGCGATCCGACCTCGCCCCAGACGCAGACCGCCGTGCTCGCGGCTCGCGAGCTCTACCTCTCCGGGGAAGTCCCCGAGAAAAAGGGCGAGGACAACGATCCGTTCGCCCGCTTCCGCCGGCCGCAACTCAAGGCCAAGGGCGGGTTGACGCCGCTGCTGCACGCGGCCCGGCAGGGATTTCACGAGGCAGCGACCGCGCTCCTCGAGGGCGATGCCGACGTCAATCAGGTGTCCACCGCCGACGGCACCAGCCCGCTGCTGATGGCGGCGATCAACGGGCAGTTCGACCTGGCGATGGTGCTTCTCGAGCGAGGGGCCGATCCCAACGTCGCGGCGACGGAAAACGGCGTTACCCCGCTGTGGGGGGCGGTCAACGCCGAATGGCAACCCCGGACCCGCTACCCGCAGCCGCAGGAACATGACCGGCAGGAGACGACCTACCTGGATCTCATGCGGGCGCTCCTCGAGGCCGGCGCCGATCCGAACGCCCGGATCACGAAGCACCCCTGGTACATGGTCTACAGCGGCTGCGGCAACTCGAACTGCGGCCTCGTGAACACGGAGGGCGCGACCGCCTTCTGGCGGGCCGCCTACGCCACCGACATCCCGGCGATGCGCCTGCTGGGCGAGTACGGCGCCGATCCCAACATCCCCACCAAGGCGCCGGAACCACGGCGGCGGCGGGGCGGCACCACGGCGGACAACAGCGAGAAGAACAGTTCCCTCTCGGCGTTGCCGGCCGCGCCCGGGCTCTGGATCCCGACCGACCTGACCTCCATGGGTCCCGACCCGTCCGGGCTTCCTCCCTACAAGGCCGGCGGGCCGGGTGTGTATCCGATTCACGCCGCTTCCGGGGTGGGCTACGGCGAGGGCTTCGCCGGGAATGCCCACCGGCACTCGGATTCCTGGCTCGAGGCCGTCCAGTACCTGATCGAGCTGGGCGCCGAAGTGAACGAGCGGGACCACAACGGCTACAACGCCATCCACCACGCGGCCGCGCGGGGTGACGACGACATGATCCTCTTCCTGGTGGAGCACGGCGGCGACGTCACCGCGGTGAGCCGGCGGGGCCAGACGACGGCCGACATGGCCAACGGCCCGGTACAGCGGGTATCGCCGATTCCCGAGACCGTGGCGCTGCTGGAGAGCCTGGGCTCGAAGAACAATCACAACTGCGTTTCGTGTTGAGCCTGCTCGAGGCATGGCGTTCGGCGCCGGCCGCACTATTGCTGGCCGGCGCCCTTCCGGCGGCGGTCGCGGCGCAGGATGCGCCGGAAACGACGCCCTGGATGGAAATGTCCCTCGTCGGGGTGGATCCGGGCCAGGTGGACGAGTTCCTGGCGGCGCAGCGCGAGCTGGCGGCCCTCGAGCAGAAGGCCGGCGTTCCCTGGCGGAGCGTCAGCCGCACTGCCGTATTCGGGGATACCTACCGGTTCGTCATCGTGACGCCGCTGGCCCAGTTCGCGGGGCTGGATCGGCCGGCGCGTCCCGATCCGGCCCGGGTGTCCGTCGAGAGGCGCATCCGGCGCACCGTGACCAGCCGCCAGACCTTCGCGCTCCGGACGACGCCCGACATCGACAACCCGCTCCCCGACGGCCGGGATCCGGCCCTGATGCTCGTTCAGTTGGTTTCCGTGGTTCCCGGCCGCGAACGCGACTACATCCAGGTCATGGCCGAAGAAGTGCTGCCGCACTTCAAGGAGGCGAACATGCACCACTCCTCGGGCGCCCTGACGCTCGGGGGTGACAGCGGTTACGTCCACTTCTTCCATCTGGGCAACTTCGCGGCGCTGGACCAGGGCTCACCCATGGCCCGCGCCCTCGGCCCCGCAGGCGCGCTGGAGGTCACCGCGAAGCTCGCGGGCGTCCTGGCGCGGACGGAGCAGTGGGTCGTCCGTCACTTGCCGGACCTGAGCTTCCGGCAGGAAGCGGAAGCCGAAGGCGAGGACTGAGCGGCGAAGCCGGCCTGCAGGCCGGCGGTCCCCGCGGGGCTACAATGGCCTCCGCGTGCCTGGGAAGGGAAAGAGCCGGAACGGCGGCCCCGCCGACAGCCTGAGTTGCTCGTTCTGCAACAAGCAGCAGGGCTCGGTCGGCAAGCTCATCGCCGGACCCGACCGCATCTTCATTTGCGACGAGTGCGTGGCGATCTGCAACGACATCATCGCGGACAAGGGCAAGGCGTCGGCGCCGGGGCCGGACAGCAAGCACAACCTCACGCCGAACGAGATCAAGAGCCGGCTCGACGAGTACGTGATCGGCCAGGAGGAGGCGAAGAAGAAGCTCGCGGTCGCCGTCTACAACCACTACAAGCGGATACGGCTCACCCGGAACACCGCGCAAAAGCCGGAATCCGTGGAACTGAGCAAGAGCAACGTGCTGCTGCTCGGAGAGACCGGCACCGGCAAGACGCTGCTTGCGCAGACACTCGCCCGCATCCTCGAGGTGCCGTTCACGATCGTGGACGCCACCACGCTCACCGAAGCGGGATACGTCGGTGAGGATGTAGAGAACATCATCCTGAAGCTGCTCCAGGCGGCGGACGGAGACATCGCGCGCGCCCAGGAGGGCATCATCTATGTGGATGAGATCGACAAGGTCTGCCGCAAGGACGAAAACCCCTCGATCACCCGCGACGTTTCCGGAGAGGGCGTTCAGCAGGCTCTGCTGAAGATCGTCGAAGGCACGCTCGCCAGCGTTCCTCCGCAGGGCGGACGGAAGCATCCGCACCAGGAGTTCCACCAGGTGGACACGACCAACATCCTGTTCATCTGCGGCGGCGCCTTTGTCGGTCTGGAGTCGATCATCGAGCGCCGCGTCGGGACCAAGGCGCTCGGTTTCGCCGCCGACGTGCCGGAGAGCGCCAAGGCGCGCCGGGAGGCCACCCTCGACCAGCAGCAGCCCACCGATCTGATCCGTTACGGATTGATCCCCGAATTCGTCGGTCGGCTGCCGGTTGTCGCCACCCTCCACAGTCTCGGCGAGCGGGAACTGATCCGGATCATGACCGAGCCCAGGAACGCCATCGTGAAGCAGTACCAGACGCTGCTCAGCGACGAAGGCGTCGAGCTGACCTTCACCGCCGAAGCGCTGGACGCCGTTGCGGCCCAGGCCTCCAGGCGCGACCTCGGCGCGCGGGGCCTCAGAATGATCATCGAGAACCTGATGCTGGATCTCATGTATGACCTTCCCTCCCGGAAACAGGTGCGCGAGGTCGTGATTACCAGGGAGTTCGTCACCGGACAGGCCGATCCGGTAACCGTTCTTTCCCAAAAGGCCGGCTAAGTCCGGCCTCGGGTCCCTCAGGACCCGGCTTGCCACTTTCACCCATGCCAAAAGCGCCCCGCGACCGCGCCCTGTTCGTGACGAGCGCCGTCACCAGAGCGGGTTTTCCGGCCACTGTCCTGCCCGAGGTGGCGTTCGTGGGCAGGTCGAACGTGGGAAAGTCCAGTCTTCTCAACCGGCTGGCGGGCCAGCGGGGCCTGGCGCACGTTTCCCGGACGCCCGGCCGGACGCGCATGGTCAACTTCTTCGAGGTTCCCGGACGCTACCGGCTCGTGGATCTTCCCGGTTACGGCTACGCCCGGGCGCCGGAGGCGCTCCGCCGAGGGTGGGAGGACCTGGTGCTCGCCTATCTGACGGGTCGGGAGAGTCTCGTGCTGAACCTGTTGCTGGTCGATGCGCGGCGCGATCCGCTCGCGAACGACCTGAAGGCACTGGAACTGCTCAGCTCCAGCGGACGGCCGGTCGCCGTGGTGGCGACCAAGATGGACAAGCTCAAGAGTTCCCAGGCCGCATTGAGGCTGCGGCAGCTTTCGCAGGCATTCGGCAGTGACGGAGAAGTTCCGGTGATTCCCTGCTCGACGCTGGCCAGCGGCAAACGGCCGCGCGATCCCGGCCGGGAAGGAGTCGGCAAGGTTCGCCAATTGATCGCCGAAAGGGTAGAGGCATGGCGCTGAGTTCCGGCGCCGGGACGATCCGGCGCCGTTCCCGCAAGGTGTTCCGGGCCGGCCCCCGGGTCCTCGAAAAGGCGCCGCCCCCGTCCGGGCCAGTGCTCTACACCGGGGAACTCGCCCGCATGAGCCCCCCGGATCTGCAGCAGGTCGCAGCGGATCTGGGGATCGACACCCCCGACGCGCTGACCCGGCAGGACCTCCTCTACCGGGTGCTCGGGGCGCACACGAGTCAGGGAGGGCGGGTCGTGGCCCAGGGCACCCTGCACCGTCTCGTGGAGGGGTTCGGATTCCTCCGCTCCCCCATCAATTCCTATCTTCCCGGCCCCAACGACGTCTACGTCTCGCCCACCCAGATTCGCCGTTTCAACCTCCGGAACGGCGACATGCTGCTCGGTGACATCCGCCGGCCGCGCCGCGGGGAGCGCTATTTCGGACTGCGCGATCTCGAGATGGTGAACGGCGAAGCGGCCGTGGAGAACCCGGAGCGTCCCGAATTCGAGTCCCTCACGCCCCTCCATCCGGATCACATGATCCGGCTCGAGAATGACTCGGGAGACCTGGCGGCCCGGGTCGTGGACCTGGTGGCGCCCATCGGGGCCGGCCAGCGCGGTCTCATCGTGGCGCCGCCGCGGGCCGGCAAGACCGTTCTGCTGCAGTCGATCGCGAACGGCATCCAGAAGAACCACCCGGACGTCGAGTTGCTCGTACTCCTCGTGGACGAGCGGCCGGAGGAAGTCTCCGACATGGTCAAGAACGTCCGGGGCGAAATCCTGAGCTCGACATTCGACGAGCGCGGGATCCGCCACATCCAGGTCGCGGAAGCGGCGCTCGACCGGGCCAGGCGCCGCGTCGAACTGGGCAAGGACGTGGTCATCCTGCTCGACTCCCTGACCCGCCTGGCGCGGGCCTACAACCACACCAAGGCCTCCGCGCAGGGCCGGCTGCTCTCCGGAGGCATGGACGCCACCGCCATCCAGTACCCGAAGAAGTTCTTCGGCGCCGCCCGGAACATCGAAGACGGGGGTTCCCTCACCATCCTGGCCACCGCGCTGGTGGACACCGGCAGCCGGCTCGACGATCTCGTCTACGAGGAGTTCAAGGGCACCGGGAACATGGAGATCCATCTCGATCAGCGTCTTCTGGAGCAGCGTCTCTTCCCCGCGATCGACCTCCACCAGAGCGGAACGCGGCGGGAGGAACTGCTGCTTTCTCCCGAAGAACTGCAGCGGATGGTCGTTCTCCGGCGGGTGCTCGCCTCGCTGGACGCGGTGGAAGCGATGGCGCTCGTCATCGAGAAGATGGGTCAGACCGGGTCGAACGCGGAGTTCCTGCAGGCCATGACGAACTCCGATTGACGCGGCTCCGCCGCACTCTCCCGGAGCCGATGCTAATATCCGCGACCCTCAAATGCGCCCCGACATCCACCCCGAATACGCGGACATCACGGTGACCTGTGCCTGCGGCAACAGTTTCGTGACCCGGTCCACGCGGGGCAGCGATCTGCGGCTTGAGATCTGTTCCGCCTGCCATCCGTTCTTCACCGGGAAGCACCGGATCGTGGACTCGACCGGACGGGTGGAACGATTCCGCCAGAAGTACGGCGAGGTTCGGTCGCGGCGGGCGGCGCAGGCGAGCGCCACGCAGTAGAACCCCTCTCGGACAGAGGTCCGCGGCCGGTCCGGGTTCCGGGTCCCTGTGGCCTGTCCGTTCCCGGACCACTGCGCAATTCGGTCGGACACGCGACCCGCCCGTGGACCGCTACCATGATGCCCTTGCCCTGCCGGGCGCGGGCCGCAACAGAGGGAGTTCCATTCTCCCGAAGCACACCGCCAACCGGGAAACCGCCATGACCACCAAGACCGCGACCGCAAACGCCGGCGCGGGAATCGAAACGGCCCTCGCCGCCGCCGAGGAGCGCTACCGCGAGGTCACGGCGCGGCTCGCAAGCCCCGGCGTTCACGCCGACCCGGCGGAGCTCCGCCGTCTTTCGTCGGCGCACGCCGAGCTGGAGCCGCTGATGGACGCCGGGGGACGTCATCGGCAACTCGGGGAACGGCTCGCGGAAGCGATCGAAATGGAGAGCGACCCGGACCCCGAAGTGGCCGAACTGGCGGCCGAGGAAGCCGCCGAGATGCGCGCCGAGCTCGAACTGGTCACCGACGAAATCCGGCGCCGGCTGATCCCCAGGGATCCGAACGACGACCGCAACGTGCTGCTCGAGGTGAGGGCCGGGACCGGCGGTGAGGAAGCGGCTCTCTTCGCCCGCGAGGTCTTTCGGATGTACGAGCAGTATGCGCGGTCCAACGGGTTCCGGGTGGACGTGGTCTCCAGCCAGGAATCCCCGGTCGGGGGCATCAAGGAAATCGTCTCGGTGATCGAGGGCAAGGGCGCCTTCAACCGGCTCAAGTTCGAGAGCGGGGTGCACCGCGTGCAGCGGGTGCCGGCGACCGAGGCGTCCGGGCGCATCCACACCTCCGCGGTCACGGTGGCCGTGCTCCCGGAGGCCGAGGACGTCGAGATCCAGATCGACCCCAAGGATCTGCGCGTGGACACGTTCTGTTCCTCGGGCCCCGGCGGCCAGAGCGTGAACACCACCTATTCGGCGGTGCGCATCACCCACCTTCCCTCCGGGCTGGTGGTGAGCTGCCAGGACGAGAAATCGCAGATCAAGAACAAGGCGAAGGCTCTGCGCGTGCTGAAATCGCGACTGCTCGAACTGGCCCGGCAGGAGCAGCAGGCGCGGGTGGCCGAGGCGCGGCGCGGACAGGTGGGCCGCGGCGACCGCAGCGAGAAGATCCGGACCTACAACTTCAAGGAGAACCGGATCACCGACCACCGGATCGCGCTCACTTTGCACTCCCTCCCGAACGTCCTGGGAGGCGAGCTCGATCCGCTGATCGAGCCGCTCCACGCCCAGGAGCAGTCGGAGCGCCTGAAGGCCCTCAACCTCTGACCGGAGAGACGACGGTCGGGCGGGCCCTCCGCGCGGGAGCGGAGCGGCTCGCCGCCGCCGGCGTAGCGTCTCCGGAGTTCGACGCCGGCCTCCTGCTGCGGGCCGCCGCCCGCTGGTCCGCCGCCGAGTTGATCGCGCGGAACCGGGACCCTCTCTCCCCCGCGGTGCGGGATTCGTTCGACGTCCTGATCGCCGAACGGGCGAGCCGCCGGCCGCTCCAGCACCTCGTGGGCACGGTCGAGTTCTTCGGCCTGACGCTCGCGGTCGGCCCGGAGGCACTCATTCCCCGCCCCGAGACCGAGACCCTCGTGGAAACCGCGCTGGCACGGTTTCCGGAGACGAGCCCGGGACACCTCCGCATCGCCGATGTGGGTTGCGGATCCGGGGCTATCGCACTGGCGCTCGCGTCGCGGTTGCCGGCGGCCTGCGTCTTCGCCATCGACAACGCTCCCGGAGCGCTCGAGTTGGCCGCCGCCAATATCCGCAGGTGCAATCTGGAGTCCCGAATCCGGCTGGTGCGGGGTGACCTGCTGGCGGACGTCGACGCCGCAACGCTGGACGGTGTGGTCGCCAACCTCCCCTACATCCCCGACGCGGAGATCGAGCGGCTCGAACCCGAGGTCCGGGACCACGAGCCCCGCGATGCTCTCGCCGGAGGGCCGGACGGCCTCGATCCACTCCGCCGGCTGGCGCCCATGGCGGCGCGCGCCGTCCGGCCCGGCGGCCACGTTCTCGTCGAGATCGGCGCCGGCCAGCAGGGCGCCGCGACCGGGATCCTGATGGACGCGGGATTCGATCCCGTCGAGTCCATTCCCGACCTGCAGGGCATTCCCCGGGTCCTGGCCGCCTCGCTGCGCGCCTGACCGGACCCGCGGCTCGGAGCGGATAGGATCGAACCGTGATCTACGTCGTCACGGTTCTCGGCTACCTGGGGCTCCTGGTGTTCATCGCCCTCCGCCGGGCGCGGAACGTGTCCACCCAGGACGATTTCATGGTCGCGGGGCGGTCGGTCCCGTGGCAGATCCTGGTCGGGACCCTGATCTGCACCTGGATCGGCTCCGGGAGTCTCTTCGGCGGCGCCGGCCGGGCGTTTCGCGAGGGGTTCTCCGCGCTCTGGATGAGTGCCGGCGCCTGGGTCGGCATCGTGGTGGTCTTCTTCCTCGCCGCCAAGGTGCGGCGGATCGCGGAGTACACCGTTCCCGACCTGCTGGAGCGCCGCTACCACCCGGCGGCGCGGCTTCTCGGGACGACGGCGATCGCGATCGCCTATCTCACCATCGCCGGCTACCAGTTCGTGGGGGGCGGACGGCTGCTGGCCATCCTGTTCCCGGGGCTCGACCCCGACGCGGGCATGACCATCGTCGCGGTGCTGGTGACCGTGTTCGCGGTGAGCGCCGGCATGCTTTCGGTGATCAGCCTGGACTTGGTGAACGGCATCATCATCATCGTCAGCATCCTGATCGCGGCGCCGCTCGCCTTCACCGGGGCCGGAGGGGTCGAGGGACTGACCAGCGTCCTCCCGGAGACCCACTTCACGGTCACGGGCCGGCTCGGCCTCTCGGCGGCGATCGGGCTCTTCCTGCCCACCATGCTGCTCCTGCTGGGCGAGAGCGGCATGTACCAGAAGTTCTACGCCGCCCGCTCCGGGGCCGCGGCCCGGAAGGCGGTGCTCGGGATGATCGTGGGGGTGATCCTGATCGAGGTCCTGATCGTCGCCACCGCGGTCTTCGCCGCCGCGGGTACCTGGGACGATCCCGCCTTCCGGACCGCGGGGGGATTCGACGCCCGGGCCACCGAGACGGTGCTCCTCGAGTTCGCCCGGCACCAGCTCCCGGCGTTCGCGGGGTGCCTCCTGCTGGCCGGCGCGGTGGCCATCATCTTCTCCACCGCCACCACGTTCCTGCTGGTCCCCTCCACCGGGATGGCGCGGGACATCTACCAGCGCTTCGTCCGTCCGGGCGCCGACTCCGGGACGGTGATCCGCTTCCAGCGCTTCGCGATGGTGGGCCTCTCGGCGCTGGCTCTCATCATCACCACCCGGTTCGAGAGCATCCTGGACATGGCGCTCTACGCCTACACCATGGTGGGTGCGGCGGTGACCCCCGCCCTGCTGGCGGCTTTCCTGTGGCGGCGGGCGAGCCCGATCGGGGGCGTCATTTCCATCTCCGCCGGGATCGTGACCACCCTGATCTTCGGAGTCCTGAACTCCGCCGGGTTCGAGCGGGTCTGGTTCCTCCCGACCGACTACGACTACGTGATCTATCCGGCAGCGGTCGCTTCGGTTTCCGGGCTGATCATCGGCAGCCTGCTCACGGCGCCGGCGCGTCCCGAACAGGTGGAGCCGTTCACGGGAGGCGGGAACTCCGATGCCCGAAGCTGAGGTCGGCATCGTCCGCCGGGGGCCCGCCGCCCGGGTCGAGATGCGTTGGCCCGAGAAACGGAACGCTCTCTCGGTGGCCATGATGGACCGGCTGGCGGCGGCGCTCCAGGAAGGGGCCGGCGAGGAGGGCGCCCGGGCGATCGTGCTGGCGGGCGCCGGCCCGGCGTTTTCCGCGGGGCACTACCTGCCCGAGATGGTGGGGGCGAACCCGGAGGAAGCGCGCCGGGTCTTCGCCGCGTGTTCGGCGCTCATGGACACGATCCGGTCCCTGCCGCTTCCGGTGATCGCGGAGGTTCGGGGCATCGCCACCGCCGCCGGCTGTCAACTGGTCGCGGCCTGCGACCTCGCGGTGGCCGCGGAAACCGCGCGCTTCGCCACTCCCGGGGTCCGCATCGGACTCTTCTGCTCCACGCCCATGGTCCCGGTGAGCCGGGCCGTGGGAAGGAAACGCGCCCTGGAGATGCTCCTCACCGGAGACTTCGTGGACGCGAAGACCGCGCTCGACTGGGGGCTCGTGAACCGGGTGGTTCCGGAAGATCGGCTGGAGGAAGAGACCCAGGCCTTCGTCGAGCGGATCGCGGAGGCGAGCCCTTTCGTGGTGGCGCTCGGCAAGCGCGCCTTCCATCGCCAAGCCGGCCTCAGCGTCGAAGACGCCTACGTGGCGATGTCGGAAGTGATGTGCGGGAACGCGGTCGAACCCGACGCCCAGGAGGGCATGAAGGCCTTCCTCGAGAAGCGGCGACCCCGCTGGACGCAGTCCCCGGGTTAGGAGCGCCGGCTCGGAGCGCTGGCCTCCCCGGCTAACCGTCCCGCCGGCGCAGCCGGTAGGCCGCGTGCCGGCCGTCCCCGTGGAAACGCACGACCTCGTAGCCCCGATCGAAGAGCGCGGTGAGGGCCGCACGGCCCTTCACTC
Source organism: Acidobacteriota bacterium (assembly GCA_022828085.1). Classification (GTDB taxonomy): domain Bacteria; phylum Acidobacteriota; class Vicinamibacteria; order Marinacidobacterales; family Marinacidobacteraceae; genus Marinacidobacterium. The sequence goes on from JAJEIY010000021.1 coordinate 12,440, forward strand.
TCCAGTCCATGGCGAGCCCGATGTCCTTGTTCAGAACGTCGTTGAAGTCGGCGGGAATCAGATAGAGCAGGTCGCCATCCCAGTCGGCGAGCCCCGCCCCGTCACCGCTCACCGGAAGTCCGTCGTCGCGGAACGAGACGGCGTTGACCGCTGGCAGATCCGGGATCCCGGGGGGCGGAATCAGCTCGCGGCGGCGGGCGCGCGCGACCCGTTTGGAATCGAGCTGCCAATCCGGTTCCAGCCGGTCGGTCGGCAACCCGCCGTGGAGGGGGCTGTTGCTGTTGCCGTACACGTTCAGGCGGTACACCGACGAGACGCAGCCCAGGTGGTTGATGTTCAGGTTCGCGTTCCGCGCCTGGAGCGGATCGAAAGTCCAGTTCACGCGCCGGACGCCCTGGGCCAGGACCCGGTCCGCCTGCGCCCATTTGAGCGCCAGGCCGATGCCGGATCCCTGGTATTCGGGACGCACCGCGAGCATGTGCGAGTGGTGGAACGGCTCTCCTTCGCCGCCCCCGGGAAACCCACAGACGAAACCGGCCATCCGCTCGCCGACGAAGGCGCCGGCGGTGATCGCGCCGTAGTGGCCCATGACGGCCATGAGCCCGGCCGGGACCACGTCCAGCTCGATGAAGCCCCAGACTTCCTGCTGGATCGCCTCGCACATCTTCATGTCGTCCATGCCGGCGAGGTCGCGAATGGAGAAGCTCTGGGACATACGGCTGCGAGGGGCCGGCAAGTGTAAGGAAGCGCGACCGCGAACGCGCCCTGGAATTCCCGGGTGCAGCCCACGTCTCCACCCCCTGGGGCGGGACACCACACTAGAATCCGGGCCCGTTGACCGACCTCCTCCGAGGGCGCCGTCCCCTGCTGTTCGCCCTCTTCGCGGGGGTTCTGATCGCCGACCGCGTCACCAAGATCCTCGCCGAGCGGTCGCTCGCGATGGGGAGCCCGGTGGACGTGATCCCCGGATTCTTCCAGCTCACCCTGGTCCACAACACCGGAATGGCCTTCGGACTGCTTGGGAGCGCCTCGATTCCGGGAAAGGCGTGGCTGCTGACCGCCGTCTCGACGGGACTCCTCGTCGCGATCGTCTGGTTCGCCTGGCGCGCGGGACCACTGACCACCATGACCACCGTCGGGATCGTCGCGATGCTGTCGGGGGCCGTCGGCAACATCCTCGACCGGCTCCTGTATGGATACGTGGTGGACTTTTTCGACTTCTACATCGGCAGCGCCCATTGGCCCGCCTTCAACATCGCGGACGCGATGATCTGCACCGGGGTCGGGCTGCTCGTGCTGGAGAGCGTCCGGGATCTGCGGCAAGAAGCCGGCGGGGCGGGTCAGGAGAGCTGATCCGGTGTTTCCACGGCTTGCGGACTTCGGGTCCTTCGAACTGTTCGGGCGCACCTTCCACCCCATCCTCCACACCTACGGCATCCTCATGTTCGCCGGGTTCATCGGCGGGCTCTACGTGGCGGCGAAACGCGCGCCGCGCTACGGCATCCAACCGCAGCACGTCTACGACCTCGGGCTCTACCTGGTGATCGGGGCGCTGGTCGGCGCCAAGGTGCTGTTGATCCTGCTGGACCCGGCGCGGTTCCTGGCGAACCCCGGCGGTTTCATCACGGCTGGGGGCGTCTTCTTCGGCGGCCTGCTGGGAGCGGTCGGAGCCACCATCTGGTTCTTCCGGAAGCGCGGGATTCCCGTCTGGCACGGCGGAGATCTCATGGCGCCCTCGATCGCGCTCGGGCACGGCATCGGCCGGCTCGGGTGCTTTGCCGCCGGGTGCTGCTACGGGATTCCCGCAGAGGGCCTGCCGGCGATCACTTTCACCGACGTCTACGCGAATTCGGTCACCGGGGTGCCGCTGAACGTCCCCCTTCACCCGACCCAGCTCTACGAGGCGGGTCTCGAATTCGCGCTCTTCTTCTTCCTGCTGTGGCTCGCGCCGCGCCGCAGGTTCCAGGGCCAGCTCTTCCTGACCTGGGCCATCGTCTATCCGGTGTCCCGGTTCATCATCGAGTTCTTCCGCGGAGATCCGCGCGGCTTCGTGCTGGACGGACTGCTCTCGACCTCGCAGTTCGTCGGCATCTGGATTGTTGCCGCGGCGGTGGTCTCGCTCCTTGTCCTTCGACGGCGCACCGCCTGAATCGCTGGACGCCGCCGGCGAGACCAATCTCGAGTTCGAGATCGGCGCGGCCGAGGACGGCCGGCGCCTCGACCTGATCGCTTCGGAACGCCTCCCGGACATCAGCCGCAGCGAGGTGGCGCGCTGGGTGGAGGCGGGCTTCGTCCTGCTCGAGGGGCGGGTCCGCCGTCCCGGTCATCGCTGCCGCACGGGGCAGCGCGTGCTCGTCCGGGCCCCGGGCGACGGCCGCACCCCGCTGTTCGGCGCCCCCGGCGAGGACGATCCCCTTTCCCCGGAACCGGTACCGCTCGACGTTCTCCACGAAGATCCGTGGCTGGTCGTGATCGACAAACCGGCGGGGCTGGTGGTGCACCCGGGCCCCGGTCATCGGGAGGGGACCCTGGCGAACGGGCTGATCCGCCGATACCCGGAGATCGCACGCGTCGGTCCTCCCGGACGGCCGGGACTGGTCCATCGCCTGGACCGGGGCACGAGCGGCGTGCTGGTCGCCGCCCGCACGGAACCGGCGCGGCTGCGGCTCGCCCAGGCGTTCGCGGAGCGGCAGGTGGAAAAGCAGTATCTGGCCCTGGTGATGGGCCGGTTCGGTGAACACCGCCGGATCGACGAACCCATCGGACGCGATCCGAAACACGGGCAGCGCTACCGCTGCCGGGGCAGGCACGCGCGGGAGGCCGAAACCGAAGCCTGGCCCCTCGAAGAGCTGCCGCTCACGACGTTCGTCGGCATCCGCCTCCACACCGGCCGCACTCACCAGGCCCGCGTCCATCTGGCCCACACCGGCCACCCGATCGCCGGCGACGTGATGTACGGCCCCGGCGCTCCGCGGCGAGGCGGCGGGCAGGCGGGCGCCGCGCTCCGCCGCCTCGAGCGCCCCGCCCTGCACGCGGCCGAAATCGCCTTCCGCCATCCCGGTAGCGGCAATCCGGTCCGGTTCGCGGCGCCGCTCGCCGAGGACTTCCAGGAGACGCTCGCGGCGCTGCGCTCGGCGACGGCCTGAACCGCCGCCCAATCGCATAGGATTCGCGCGGTCAGCCGGAATGAACACCGTTCTCGGAAACGAGGAATTCCGGGCAGCGCTATTCCGGCTTGGAGACCTGGTGGCCGCTCGGGCGCCGGATCCGCTTGCCATCCTGGGCATCCGCCGGCGGGGGGTGCCGCTCGCGGCCCGCATCCGCCGGCGCCTCGAAAGCGCCGGCCGCCGGGACATCCCGGTCGGGGAGCTGGACATCAATCTCTACCGGGACGATGTCCACGACCGGGGCATTCCCCGCATCGGTGAAACCCGGATTCCGTTCGCCCTGGAGGAGCATCACATCCTGCTGGTGGACGACGTCCTCTTCACGGGGCGGACGGTCCGGGCGGCGCTCACCGCACTCAGCAACTTCGGCCGGCCGCGGAGCGTCCGGCTCGCGGTCATGGTGGACCGGGGCGGCCGGGAGCTGCCCATCGCCGCCGACTTCGTGGGTCTGACGGTCGAAGCGGGCGACGGGGACATGGTTCGGGTCCGCGTCGAAGAAGAGGACGGTGAGGACGGGGTCGTCATGCTGCCCCGCGGAGGGGCCGCGGCATGAGACACCTGCTCGGTATCCGCGGCCTCACCCCCGAAGAGGCGCTCGGGATCCTGGACGAAGCGCCCCGCTATCAGGACGTGGCCGATCAGCCGGTGCCGCGGGTTCCGGTCCTCGTCGGGCGGACCGTGACCCACCTCTTCATGGAGCCCTCGACGCGCACCCAGGCGTCGTTCCAGCTCGCCGCCAAGCGTCTTTCGGCGGAACCTCTCTCCTTCGTCCCCAAATCCTCCTCGCTGACCAAGGGGGAGACCTTCCTGGACACCGCCCGCACGCTCGCCTCCATGGCGCCCGACATCGTCGTGGTCCGGAGCGCCGAGTCGGGAGCCCCCCACGTGCTGGCGCGGGAGATTCCGACGGCCCAGGTCATCAACGCGGGAGACGGGATCAGCGAGCATCCCACGCAGGCGCTGCTGGACGCGTTCACCATCCGCAAGCATCTGGGACGCATCGCCGGCGTACGGGTGACGATCATCGGGGACCTGCTGCACAGCCGGGTGTTCCGCTCGAACGCCCGCCTCCTGACGATGCTGGGCGCCGAAGTGCGCTGCTGCGGGCCGCCGACGCTCGTTCCCCCCGGGCTCGACCGGCTGGGAGTCCGGTCGCTGCTCCACCTGGAGGAGGCCCTCGAAGGCGCCGAGGCGGTCATGGTGCTCCGCATCCAGCACGAGCGGATGCACGCCTCCTTCATCCCCACCGAACGCGAGTACTACCGCGAGTTCGGCCTCACCGGCGAGCGGCTCGCCCGGACCGACAACGCCATCGTGCTGCATCCGGGCCCGCTCAACCGGGGGGTCGAGATCTCGTCGGAGGTGGCGGACGGACCCCGATCGGTGATTCTGGACCAGGTGCGGAACGGAGTCGCCGTCCGGATGGCGGTCCTTGCGGAAATCGCCCGTAGCAGTCCCAGGAGTCAGAGAACCGATGGCTGACCGGCCGGTGGTGCTGCGAGGAGCCCGCGCCGTGGACCCGACCGGGGACCTCGACGCTGTCATGGATCTCCGCTTTGCGGAAGGAAGGATCGCTGCCGTCGGCGAGGATCTCGCCGAACCCGGCGACCGGGTCGTGGACGTGGACGGACTGGTGGCGGCGCCCGGCTTCTGCGACATGCACGTCCACTTCCGCGAGCCCGGCCTCGAATACAAGGAGACGGTGGCCAGCGGGGCCGCCGCCGCGGTCGCGGGGGGTTTCACCGCGGTGGCCTGCATGGCGAACACCGATCCGGTGAACGACAGCCCTTCGGTGACCGCCCACATCCGGCAACTGGCGGAGCAGGCCGGTCTCGCCCACGTGCACCCGATTGCCGCCACCACCCAGGGGATGGCCGGGGAGCGGATCTCCGAGTTCGGCTCGCTCAAGGAAGCGGGGGCGGTGGCCGTCTCCGACGATGGGCTCCCGGTGGGCGACCCCGCGGTCATGCGGAAGGCTCTCGAGTATTCGAGGCTTCATGACCTGCCGGTGATCGAACACTGCGAGACGCTGGAACTGACCGGCGAAGGTGCGATGCGCGAGGGCGCCTACGCCGCCTGGATCGGACTCCCCGGCATCCCCGCCGCCTCGGAGTTCATCGCCGTCGAGCGGAACATCGCCCTCGCCGAGATCACCGGCGCCCGCCTTCACATCGCGCACCTCTCGACCGAGCGTTCCGCCGCCGCGGTGCGGCGCGCGAAGGCCGCGGGGATGCGAGTCACCGCCGAGGTGACGCCGCACCACCTCGTCCTGACCGAAGAGGCGGTCGGCGACTACGACACCGCGGCCAAGATGAAGCCGCCGCTCGCCGCCGACGCCGACCGCGAGGCGCTCCTGACGGCCATCGCGGACGGCACCGCCGACGCGATCGCCACCGACCACGCTCCGCACCACGAGGACGAGAAGAAACTCTGCTTCCAGAGCGCCCCCTTCGGGATCGTGGGGCTCGAGACCGCGGTGCCGCTCGTCCTCGATCGCCTGGTGACGTCCGGCGCGATCTCCCTCGCCCGGGCGGTCCGGCTGCTCTCCACGGGTCCGCGCCGGATCCTCGGCCTGCCCGGCGGCCACCTCCGGCCCGGAAGTCCCGCCGACATCACCCTGCTCGACCTCGAGGCCACCGGCACGATCGACCCGGAGTCGTTCCGGAGCCGGGGTCGCAGCACTCCGTTCGCCGGGCTCTCCCTGAAGGGACAGGTCGCGGCGACCTGGGTCGGAGGGCGGGAGGTCTATTCGCGAAACGCCGGGCGCTGATGCCGCCACGGGGGTGGGGAGACGCCGTCGAGCGTGTTTACCGGCGGCACGGCGCCGGCAGTCTCGGCTCCGACCCCCTTCAGTTCCCTCGCCGCCTCCGGCGCGCCGACGATCGGGAGATTGCGGCCTTCTTCGCCGCGTCGTTTTCCTATGGGAACGCCCGCGCCGTGTGCTCCTCGCTCGAGCGCGTCTTCGCGTGGACCGGGCCCCATCCCGCGCGGTTCGTGCGGGAATTCGAGCCGAAGCGGGAGGCTTCCGCGTTGGGCGGCTTCCGGCACCGCTGGTCGAGCGCGGCAGACCTCATCCAGCTCGCGGTCATGCTGCGCGGCATCCTCGAACAGCACGGGACCCTGGAAGCCCTGTTTGGCCGGGGCGTCGTCCGGGGGTCCGGCGGACGGGTGGACCTGGCGGCGAGCATCGCGCGGTTCCGGCGGGCCGCCCTGGCCTTCTACGAGGCGCCGGCGGAGACCGAAGGTGCGTCCCGGCCCGGTCCCCGCTACTTCTTCCCGGACCCGCGGACCTCGGCCGCCAAGCGCACCACCATGTTCCTGCGCTGGGTCGTGCGGCCGGACGACGGCCTGGACCTCGGGCTCTGGGACTGCCTCCACCCGCGGGACCTGGTGGCGCCGCTCGACACCCACATGTTCCTGATTGCCCGGCGGCTGCGCCTGACGCGCCGGAAGACCCCGGCCTGGCAGGCGGCGATGGACCTGACGCGCGGGCTCCGGCGGCTGGACCCGGAGGATCCGGTGAAGTACGACTTCGCGCTAAGCCGCCTGGGGATCGTGGAGGGGTGTCCCCGGCATCTCCGGAGCGAGCCGTGCGAGTTGTGTGGGCTGTTGGGGAGGGGACGATTGCGGACCTAGGAACCCGTTGCGCGTTCCCGATTCGTCCGCCTTTCGACGGACGATGCCGGCCGGAGGCCGGCGCTCCGAGCCGGCGTTCCCTTAGCGGACCGTTACCCGGGAGCGTTCGGCGAGGGTGCCCTGGGCGCGCTCCACCGCGACGATGGCCTTGTTGTAGTCGATGATCGCCTGCAGTTCGTTGGCCCGCGCCTGGGCGAGGTCGCGCTGCGCCTGCACGATGAAGTAGCTGGTGGTCATTCCGACCTCGAACTTCTTCTGCTCGGCGTCGAGGCTCGCCTCCTGCAACTCGCGGGCGACCCGGCTGGCGTCGATCCGCCGCCGGTTCGTCTCGACCTGCCGCACCGCGGTGCGGACCTCCTGGGCAATCAGGACCTCCTGTTGCCGGATGGCTTCGCGCTGCCGGGTGAGATCGGTCTGCGCCTGCGCGTGGTTCGCGTGGGCCTCGTTGGGACCGATGGGGTACGAGAAGGAGAGACCGACCTGCCAGTCGCGGTAGTCGAGCCCGCCCATTTGGGAAAGCGCATCGCCGTAGCCACCGGGGATCGTCTCGACGGTGGGCCCGAAGAACCCCTCTCGCAGGAGCTGCGTACCCCCGACGCCGGTGAGCTGGGCCACCCCCACGAGGTCCACCGAGGGCAGCGTCTGGTTACGGAAGAACCGGACGTCGTACTGGTTGGTGTCCAACTGGACGCGCTGGGACCGCAACTCGGGCCGGCGCTGGAGCGCCACCCGGATGGCGTCTTCGGTGTCAACGGCATAGTCCTCGTTCGACGGAGCATCGACCGGCCGGATCTCCCCATCCCAGAACCCGACCCCGTCGGGATCGCGGATCAGCGCCTTGAGCGCGTCCTCGGTCTGGCGGATCTGCTCTTCCGCCAGGATCAGCTCTTCCTCGCGGGCCGCCGCCTCGGCCTGGGCCTGCAGGACGTCGATCGGCGCCATGGTCCCCACTTCCACCTGCACCTGGTTGTTGCGCAGCAGGTCCTGGGCCAGCTCCAGCGACTGCGTGGCGACCTCGTGGCTCCGGATCGCGAAGACGAGATCCCAGTAGGCGTTCTGCACGTCGCGCAGCACGTCCAGCACGCTGGTCTCGAACTCATGCCCCGCCTGCCGCTCGCCGTTCTGCGAGATCACGATCTGGCGCCGCTGCGGGTCGGCGCGGAAGTTCTGGAGCAGCGGCTGGGTGACCTGGGCGTTCAGGGTGCTGCGGTAGCGCGGATTGAAGGTGAAGAACTGGCTGTTGGTGGCCAGTCGGTTGTTGTTGAACTGGACCGAGTAGTTGGCGCCGAAGGGGAGTTGCTGCTCGAAGCGCAGGTTGTAGTTCAGGTTGTCGCGCTCGTTCTGGGAGGCCCCGTCGAGTTGGCTCTCCGCGGGAGAGAGGCTCTCCTGGAGGTTGGTGTCCAGCACCAGATTCGGGGTGTACACCCGGCGGGCAGCCGACAGCGCGAAGCCGGACGATTGCCGGGCCAACCGCGAAATCTGAACGCTCAGATTGTTCTCGAGCGCCTGCTGGATGGCGTCTTCGAGGCTCAGCTCGAGCGGCGCCGGCTGGCCGGCGGCGTCCTTCTCGGGAGAACCTGCGAAGGCCGTGACCGGCAGGCCCAGCGAAAGGACAAGAATTGCGGTGGTGGTGCGCATGAGGTTTCTCCTCGAGAAGGAACGGGGAAGCGGTCCGGCAGGGATCTCATCTACAAGACGCGCCCAAGCCGAATTTTCTACCGTCACTCCATGAATACGCACATCCCCCGCTCGAGGTTTCACCTCTGAGTCTCCAAAGCACCGTGGGATCCACGGTCCGCGTGCGTCTCGATCTGGCCTATGACGGGACCGACTTCGCCGGCTGGCAGGCGCAGCCGGACCGCGACACCGTCCAAGGACGGATCGAAGCAGCCGTCGGGCGGCTCTACCGCCAGGCCCCGGGGCAAAGGACGCCCGTGGTCGGCGCCGGGAGGACCGACGCCGGCGTGCACGCCGAAGGACAGGTGGCTCATTTCGACGCGCCCGCCGCGATTCCTTCCGCGGGGATCCGGGCGGGGCTGAACGCCCTGCTGCCCGACGCGATCCGGGTTCTCGCCGCGGCCGAGGCCGCGGCGGACTTCCACGCCCGGTTCAGTGCGACCGGCAAGACGTACCGCTATCACCTGCTGACGGATGCGGTGGTTTCACCCCTGTGGAGCCGCTACGCCTGGCCGGTCGGCGACGGCCTCTCCCGGGAGGCCATGGCGGAGGGCGCCGACGCCCTCGCCGGCCGACACGACTTCCGCGCCTTCTTCACCGCGCCTCCCGGAGAAGAGCCGGAAACACCCGTCCGGAACGTTGTCACCGCGCGCTTTGTCGAGGCCGGAAACGAGCTGGTCTTCGAGGTCACGGCGGAGGGGTTTCTCCGCTACATGGTTCGCCGGATGGTGGGGACCCTGGTGGCGATCGGGCGGGGACAGCTACCGCCGGAACGGGTTGCCGAGATGCTTCGCGATCCCGGCGCGTCGGGTCCCAGGTTCCGGGCGCCCGCGGCCGGGCTCCGTCTGTACCGGGTGCACTACGACGCGCCAACGCGCTGCTAAATTGGCGGATTCGTGCCCGGGAGCTCCGTGACCATCGACATCGCTCCCGAGGAGGAAACCGCCGAACTCCTCGCGCGGATCGATCGCACCCGGCTTCCGCTTCACGTCGCGGCCATCATGGACGGGAACGGGCGCTGGGCAGCCGCGCGCGGACTGCCCAGGGTCGAGGGACACGCAGCCGGGGTGGAATCGGTCCGGGACACCGTCGAAGGCGCCGCCAGCCTGGGACTCGGCGCCCTCACCCTGTTCGCCTTCTCCATCGAGAACTGGAGCCGGCCCCCCGAGGAGGTCGAGGTACTCATGGAGCTGGTCAAGCGCTACCTGCGGCTCGAGACCGAGAACCTGATCGCGAACGACATCCGTTTCCGGCCCATCGGACGGCTGGGCGAGCTGCCCACCGACGTCCACGCGATGCTGCGGGAGACCGCCGGCGCCACGGCGCACTGCGGGGGACTCGGCCTCAACATCGCCCTGAACTATGGAGGCCGGGCGGAAATCGTGGACGCCGCCCGGCGCATCGCCGAACGCGCGGCGCGGGAAGGGAAGGCCCCCGAACTCGATGAGCACGCCTTCGGGGAATACCTGTACACCCGCGGACTTCCCGATCCCGACCTGCTGATCCGCACCAGCGGCGAGGAGCGGGTTTCCAATTTCCTCCTCTTCCAGAGCGCCTACACGGAGTTCTGGACGACGCCCACGTTCTGGCCGGACTTCCGGCGGCGGCACCTCTTCGAGGCGATCCTCGCCTACCAGAGCCGCAGCCGGAGATACGGCGGAATCTCCGACTAGCGGGCAGCCGGCATGCGGCGGGTCATCAGTGCGGCAGTGGTCGCCGCGGGCACGCTGGCGCTTTGTCTGCTCGTGCCCCCCTGGGTTCGCCAGCTCGCCATCCTGCTCGCGGCGGCCTACGCCTGCCGGGAGGCGATGCGGATGGCGGGGGCGATTCAGGCGCCCGGGGACGAGCCCGAGGCTTCCGGCGGGGGGAGCGTGCCGGCGGCGGGCCTGGCCGCAACCGTGGTGCTGATGCTGCTGGTGGCCGGCTTCGGCATCTCCAGCGGTCCGAGCGCGGTGCCGCTGGCGGCGATGGCGCTCCTCGCGATCGCCGCGCTCGTCCTGCCGGCCACGCCGCGGACGCTGGGCTGGCTTGGGGCCGCGGCGCTCGCCGCGCTGTGGATCGGTTTTCCCACGGCGGCGCTGCTCGCCCTGACCTCGGGTGAGGATGGCGGAAGAATCCTGCTCTTCCTGCTCGCCACCGTGATGGTGGGAGAGGCGGGGGCTTTCTGTGGAGGCAAGCTGATTGGTGGTCCCCGCCTCGCGCCCGCGCTGAGTCCCGGCAAGACGTGGGCGGGCTTCGTCGCCCAACTGGTCTTCGGCGGCGCCGCCGGGGCGGCGGCGGTCCCGCTCCTCTCCGCGGAACTCGGGCCCGGGATCGGAAGTGCGCTCGGGGTTGGGATCTCGGCAGCCGCAGCCCTCGGAGACCTGTTCGAGTCGTTCTGGAAACGGGCCTCGGGCCGCAAGGACAGCGGGCGCATCATTCCCGGCCACGGGGGCCTGCTCGACCGGATCGACGGCGTGCTGTTCGGGGCGCTGGCGCTGCTGGCGGCGTCCGTGTTCGTGGCGTTCTAGCGACGCCGTCCTGGCGGGGAGACCGCGGACTCGTCAGCCGAAGAGGCCGGTCTTCGAGAGGTCGAGGTACACGACGAGCACGAAGACCAGGAGCATGAAAGCGGCGCCCGCGACCATCAGCGCCTTGCGCATGCCGAGGCTGAGGTCGCGCCGCGCCGCGGATTCCACGAGCAGCACCGCGATCTGTCCGCCGTCGAGGACCGGAATCGGCAGCAGGTTCAGCACTCCGAGGCTGAGGCTCAGGATCGCCATCAGGAGCAGCACGTCGGTGGGGCCGCGGCGGAGCGCCTCCCCGGAGGCCTGCGCGATCCCGATGGGGCCCGAGAACTGACGCGGCGAACCCTGGCCGCTGACCACGCGGCCGAGTTGGCCGACGGTGAGACCGCCCCAACGGACTGTTTCGGCCATCGCCTCCCGCACGGCGTCGGGGATCGATTCCGCTCGTACCATCCGGAAGGGTGGCTGGAACTGGACCCCGACCTGGGGGACCGTCTCGCCGGTGTTCGGATCCTCCCGCAGCCGGGGAACGACCGAAAAGACGATCTGGCTCTCCCCGCGCTCGACGGCGACTGCGATCTCCCGCACCCCGGCGGAACGCACCAGGGCCGCTACCTCCGAGGTGCTCCCCACCGGCATGCCGTCGACGCGCAGGATCCGGTCGCCCGGAGCAAAGCCGGCCTCGTCGGCGGGTGTGTCCGGGACGACCGCCCCGATGATGGGCGGGTTCGGCGGATAGATGCCGGCTACGCCCACCGCGTCGGGCCCCTCCGAACGGATTGCGACGGAGAAGTCCCGCTGCGCCCCGTCTCGCTCGACTCCGAAGACGACCTGCTGGTCCGGCCGGACGATGATGGCCTCCATCGCCGTCCGCCAGTCGGAAACCGGCTCGCCGGCGATGTTCACGATCCGGTCCCCGGCGCGAATCCCCGCTACGCCAGCCGGGGAGCGTTCGGCCACGTAGGAGACGACCGGCGGATCGGCCAGGCCGATCCGCCGCTCCATGCCGACATAGAAGAGCCCGGCCAGGATCGCGACCGCCAGCACGAAGTTCATGGCGGGGCCGGCGAAGAGGATGGCCAGCCGTTCCCCGCGGGTCCGGTTCTGGAGTTCGGCGGGGTCGTCGCTCCCGTAGCCGGGCGCGTCGCCGGCCATCTTCACGTAGCCGCCGAGGGGCAGGAGGCCGATCGTCCACTCCGTATCCCCGATCCGCCTGCGGTAGACGTTCGGCGGGAAGCCGATCGAGAACGTCTCGACCCGAACCCCGATGAAGCGCGCCGCCAGGTAGTGGCCGAACTCGTGGACGACGACGAGGGTGCCCACCACGAGCACGAAGGCGATGAGGGTGAGCACGGTCAGCGAGCGGTGGCGGGGACGCGATCCTCGACGAGGTCGCCGGCGTAGGCGCGCGCCCAGGCGTCGGCGCGGGCGACTCCCTCCAGGTCGTCGGGCTCGGCGGGAGAGTGGGCGGCCAGGGTCTCGCCCACGACGGACGGGATTCCGGGGAACGGGATCCGGCCGTCGAGGAAGGCCGCCACCGCGACCTCGTTCGCCGCGTTCAGTACCGCCGGAGCGTCCCCCCCGGCCGCCAGGGCCTCGGCGGCGAGCCGGAGGCAGGGGAAGCGGTCCGGATCGGGCGGCTCGAAGCGGAGGTCGAGCGGCTGATCGAGCGCCAGCGGGGCGAGTCCGGTCGGCAGGCGCTCGGGCCAGGTGAGGGCGTACTGCACCGGCGTCCGCATGTGCGTGACTCCGAGCTGCGCCAGGATCGAGCCGTCCTCGAACTCGACCATGGAGTGGACGATGGACTCCGGGTGGACCACCACCCGGATCGCTTCCGGCGGCTGATCGAAGAGCCAGCGCGCCTCGATCATCTCGAGGCCCTTGTTCATCATCGTCGCGGAGTCGATGGTGATCTTGGGCCCCATTTGCCAGGTGGGATGGCGGAGCGCGAGTTCCGGGGTGGCGCCAGCGATCTCGGCGGCCGAGGCCGTGCGGAACGGACCTCCGGAGGCGGTGAGCCAGAGGCGGCGGACAGGGTCCCGCCGGTCCGCAAGGCACTGGTGAATCGCCGCGTGCTCGCTGTCCACCGGAATCAGCCGGGCCCCGGATGCGGTTGCGGCGCGCGCCATCACCGCTCCGGCGGCCACCAGCGATTCCTTGTTGGCGAGGCCGACGACCTTGCCGGCGCGGAGGGCGGCGAGCGTCGGGCGGAGGCCCGCCGCGCCGACGATCCCCGAAATCACGAATCCGGCGCCCGGCGCGGCGGCGGCCCGCTCGAGCCCGGCGGGGCCTCCCGCGACCGCGGTCCCCGGCAGCCGCCTCCCGTAGGTGCGCTCGAACTTCTCGGCTTCTTCTTCCCGGCCGAGGGCCACGAGTTCGGGCCGGTGGCGCTCACACAGCGAGTAGAGCCGATCGGAAGCGCGGCCGGCCGCAAGCGCGACGACCCGGAACCGGTCCGGGTAGCGGTCCACCACCTCGAGGGTGGTCGAACCGATCGAGCCGGTCGCCCCGAGGATGGAAACACCACGGATTTCCGGACTCATCGTTTCGTGATCACCCTGGGAGGCCTGCTTCTTCGTCGGCGCCACGATTGTAGAGCCGCGAGGGACCCGATCCGGTCGGCCCCACCGACCCTTAACATTCGGGGCCGCCGCATGAAGATCGACCGACTCACGATCCGGGAACTCCGGCTCGACCTCAAGTACCCCTTCGAAACCAGTTTCGCGCGGGTGACCGAACAGCAGTTCCTTCTCCTCGAAGCCGAGATCAATGGAGTGAGCGGGCATTCCGAGTGCGTCGCCGATATCGCTCCGGGTTATTCCTATGAGACGGTCCGCACCGCCGAGCATCTCATCCGCGATTTCCTGTGGCCGCTGGCTGCCGGGAACGACTACGCCCATCCGGACGAGGTCGTTCCGTCCTTCGCCCGGGTCCGGGGCCACAACATGGCCAAGGCCGCCATCGAGATGGCGGTTTGGGACGCCTTCGCGCGCCTCGAAGACAAGCCGCTCGCCGCCGTGCTCGGCGGGACCCGCGCGCGCACCGTTTCCGGGGTCTCGATCGGAATCCAGGACACCGTGGAAGCGCTCCTCGACAAGATCGGGCTCGAACTCTCCCGGGGTTACCGGCGGATCAAGATCAAGATCAAGCCCGGGTGGGACGTCGACGTGGTCCGGAGAGTGCGCGAGCGGTATCCGGACATGCCGCTCATGGTGGACGCGAACAGCGCCTACACCCTCGCGGACGAAGCGCTCTTCCGCGAACTCGACCGGTTCGGGCTGATGATGATCGAGCAGCCCCTCGAACACGACGACATGTGGGACCACGCCGCGCTCCAACGGAAGATCGCGACGCCGATCTGCCTGGACGAATCGGTCCATTCCGTCGCCGACGCCCGCCGGGCCATCGAGATGGGAGCGTGCCGGATCATCAACGTCAAGGCGGGCCGGGTCGGGGGGCTCGCGGCGGCGCGCGACATCGCGGCACTGGCCGAAAGCCACGGGATTCCGGTGTGGTGCGGCGGGATGCTGGAGAGCGGGGTCGGCCGGGCCCACAACATCCACCTCTCCTCGCTTCCCGGCTTCTCGATGCCGGGAGACGTAGCCGCCTCCGACCGCTACTTCACCGAGGAAATCATCGACCCTCCAGTGACCGTGGATTCCGACGGCTCGCTCCCGATCCCCGAGGGCGCCGGAATCGGCTTCGCACTGCGCGAAGACGTCATCCGACGCCACACCCTTTGCGAGACCACGCTCTCCCGCTGACCCGCCCGGTTCCGGGGTCGCGATCCCGCGCGCGGGTTCTGCTCGCAGGCGCGTGCCTTCTTCTCGCGGCGGCGCCGGTCTCCGCGCAACCGCCGGCGCCGGAGAGCAGGCCCGGCGTCCGGCAACTGCCTGGCCCACCGATCCTCCCCACTCCCGAGCGGCTTGCACGCGTCCTCTCGCTCGAAGACGCGCGGTCCTTCGGGGACGGGTGGCTCCGGGACCGGGTCTTCGATCCGGACCCCGAGGTGCGGCGCCGGGCGGTGCTCGCCCTCGGACGCATCGGCCGGCCCGAAGCCGTCGAACCGCTGGTCACCGCTCTCGCCTCCGACGAAGCGGGAGCCGTTCGCTCGACCGCGGCCTTCGCCCTCGGCATCGTTGAAGATCCGCTGCCGGCAGAGGCAATCTCGGCACTCGAGGCGGCGCTTGAGGACGGCTCGAGCCGGGTTCGCGAGAAGGCGATCGAGGCCATCGGGCGGCGGGGAGGCGAACGCGCCGCCGAGATTGTCGCGGGCCGGCTTGCCGAACTGGTGGAGGTGTCCGGCTACTCCGACCGGCGCGAGGACGTCGAGGCGTTCCGGCGGCGGACGTCCTGGGACGAAGCAAGGCTCGGTCTCTTCGCCCTGGCCCGCATCCGGGACGACGGGGGTGACCCGGAGGACGCCGGCAGAGTCCTCGGCCGCGGGGGTTCCCCGCGAACGCTCTGGTGGGTTTCGGCGTGGACCGCGGCCCGTCTCGGGGATCCGGAACTCGTGTCCCTGCATCGGGCCTACGCGAGCTCGCCGGATCCGGTCATCCGGGCGCTCGGCGTTCGCGGGCTCGGCTCCACGGGGCTGCCGGTGGCCGAAGAGATCGCCCCCGAACTCAGCCACCCGAGCGACACCGTCAGGATCGAAGCGATCCGCGTCATCCGGGCACTGGCGGAAGCCGGCCTGCCGGTGGGCGCCACAACCGGAGCGCGGCTCGTCGAGGCGCTCGACGATGCGGTTCCCGCGATCCGCCGGGAGGCGCTTCGCGGACTCGGCCAGGTGCGGCACCCCGAGGTCACGGACGCGCTGATCCGGCGGATCCAGTCTTCCGATCCCGAGGTGCGCGCCGGAGCCATGCGGGCCCTCTACCCCCAGGACCAGGAGGGGTTCTTCCTGCTCCTTTCCGGCTGGTCGGACCGCGATCCGGCCGGCAGGATCGCGATGACCCGGCGGCTTTCCGAGATCCCCGACCCTCGCATCCGCAACTTCCTGTTGCGGAACCCGCTCACCGACCAGGACCCCACGGTACGCGCGGTCGCCCTCGGCGGACTCGGAGAACTCGAGGAAACGCTGCGGAGCGCCGGAGACGAGGGTCCGGAGGTCGCCCCTGCCCTGATCCGCCACCTCGGCGCCGAGGATCCCTACGAGCGCGCCGCCGCCGCCGCGGCGCTCGGGCGCCTCGAAACCGGGGCCGAGAGCCTGCGGCAGTCCTACGGCGCGGACACGGCCCCGGTGCCTGACTTCCGGCTGGCCGCACTCCGTGCCGGACTCGCCCAGGGGCCGGAGAGCGACCGGATCGAATTCGCCCGCGCAGCCCTCACCGATCCGGCCTGGCCCGTCCGCCGCGAGGCCCATGAATTCCTCCGCCGTTCGGGAGCCGCCGACGAGGATCCGGCTCCCGCCGGGACGCTCGAGACCACGGACTACCGGGCCATGCTCGAAGCCCCGTTCAGTCCGCTCGCCTGGATCGAGACCGCCCGGGGAACCATCGAGATCGAACTCTTCGTCGGCGACGCGCCCCGCACCGTGTCGAACTTCATCCGCCTCGCCCGCGAGGGCTTCTACGACGGCCTCCGCTTCCACCGGGTGGTCCCGAACTTCGTGCTCCAGGCGGGCGACCCGCGGGGGGACTCCTCGGGGGGTCCCGGCTACACGATCCGGTGCGAGGTCGGCGAGGGCTTCTACATGCGCGGGAGCGTGGGCATGGCGCTCGACGGCAAGGACACCGGCGGCAGCCAGTTCTTCATCACCCTGCTTCCCCAGCCCCACCTCAACGGCCGTTACACCCTCTTCGGTCACGTGCGGGACGGATTCGCCGTCCTGGACCAGATCGAGCCGGGAGACCGGATCCGGCGCATTCGCATCTGGGACGGGATAACCCCCCCGGAGTAGTGCCGCCCGCCGCCAATCGGTCGCGGCCCCGCTTCGGGCTGTTGGCCGTGGACCTCGACGGCACCCTGCTGAACTCCCGGAAGGAAGTTTCCGAGCAGAACCGGGCGGCTCTCGCCCGCGCGGAAGCGGCGGGGGTCGCGCTCGCGTTCATCTCCGGCCGGCGCTACGCGGAACTCAGGGTCCTCACCGCGGACCTCTCGGGCGCCGCTTTCCGGGTAGGGCACGGCGGCGCCCTCATCCGGCGCCGCGGCCGGACCATCGCCGAAACTCCGCTCCCGAAGACGGCGGCCGAACGGGCCGTCCGGTCGGCGCGGCGGCTCCGGATCCCCGCCCTGATCAGCGAACGCGACGGCAGCGTCCGCATCACCGCCCATTCCCCGACCACCCCCCGGGTCGCGCGCTACCTGCGGACCGTTCGGCCAGAGCCCCGCTTCGACCCGGATCCGGCGTTCGCGGAGGATCCGCTGCATCTCGTGATCGCCGGCACCCCGGAGACGTGCCGCGAGGCGGAACGCGAACTGAGGGAGTCGCTCGGGGAATCGGTCAACCTCGCCCGAACCGAGTACGCGGCCTCCCGTCTCGGTCTGCTGGATGTCCTGGCGAGCGCCGCCAACAAGGGAACCGCGCTCGCCAGGATCGCCCGGGAGGCCGGTCTGCCGCTCAGCGCCACGCTGGCGATCGGGGACAACTGGAACGACCTGGAGATGCTGGAAACCGCGGGGGTCGGGGTGTTGATGGAAAACGCCGAACCGGGGCTGAAGACCCGAGGCTTCGAAACCACCGCCTCGCACGACGCGCACGGGGTGGCGGCCGCGATCGATCGGCTGGTGTTTGGCGCGTCGTGAAGCCCGGCTTCGCGATCCGGCACCGAAGCGGGGGAGCCCGCCTGGGGCGCCTCGACACCGCTCACGGTCCGGTGGAGACCCCCGCCTTCATGCCGGTCGCCACCGGGGGGGCGATCCGGGGGCTCACGAGTGCGGGCGTGGCCGCCACCGGGACCCGCATCCTGCTGAGCAACGCCTGGCACCTGATGCTGCAGCCCGGGGACGAGAGGATCGCAGCGCTCGGCGGACTGCACCGGCTGATGGCCTGGGACCACCCCATCCTCACCGACAGTGGCGGCTATCAGGTGGCGAGTCTTCCAACCCTCCGGGAGATCTCGGAGACCGGAGTGCACCTGCGTTCCTACCGGGACGGGTCACCGCACGACCTGACTCCGGAGCGGGCCGTCGAAATCCAGCGGAACCTCGGCTCGGACATCGCGATGGTGCTCGACGAATGTCTCGCGCTTCCGGCCCCGCCCGAGGAAGTCGAACGGGCGGCCGCGCGCAGCCTGCGCTGGGCCGAGCGCTCCCTGGCGGCGCCGCGCGCTCCGGGCCAGCTCCTCTTCGGCATCGTCCAGGGAGGCACCGTTCCGGAGGTGAGGCGCGCGAACGCGCGGGCCCTCCTTTCCCTCGGTCCTCCGGGAGAGGGATTCGACGGCTTCGGCATCGGCGGCCTGCTCATGGGAGAACCGACCCGGGACACCCGCCGCATGACCGAGCTTTCCGCGGAGGTTCTTGGCGAAGAGCGGCCTCGTTATCTCATGGGTGCCGGTTTGCCGGCGGACCTGATCGAATCGGCCGGGCTCGGCATGGATCTCTTCGACAGCGTGATTCCGACGCGGCTCGCCCGCCGCGGCATCGTCTTCACCTCGACGGGCCGGCTGAACGTTTCGCGAGCCCCCTACCGGGATGACCCCGCCCGGCTCGACGAGGAGTGCGAGTGCCTCGCCTGCCGCGACTACTGCCGCGCCTGGCTGCACCATCTGCTCCGGGCGAAGGAGCGGATCGCCGCCACCCTGCTCAGCGCCCACAACCTCACGTTCTACGCCGGACTCATGGCCCGGATGCGCGAGGCGATCGCCGCGGACCGCTTCGCCGAGTTCCACGACGAGAACCGCAACCGCTGGAGGAACTGACGGAGAAGGTCCGCCAGGCGCCCGCGCGATTCGCGGCCGGCAGCGGTGGCCCGTTCCACAAGGCCTGGCCCCACGGGTGCGGGCCTTCAGGCCGGCGCTCCGTGTCGTTGCACTCTCTGGCCGGGCGAAAAGCGAACAAGGCAGCGAACCTCTGGTTCGCTGTCGGCGATTTCGGGGGAAAGTGTGAAAGGGGGTTACCCCCTTTCACAGCAGGAAACGACGAACCGGAACTCGCCGAAGTGCGCGCCAGCGCGCGAGGGAGTTTCGGTTCGCGGCGCGAAGCGCCGGGCGGTTCCCGAACGGGGCCCGGTTCGAATCGGGACCTGGAAGCACAAA
Organism: Acidobacteriota bacterium; assembly: GCA_022828085.1. Lineage (GTDB taxonomy): Bacteria > Acidobacteriota > Vicinamibacteria > Marinacidobacterales > Marinacidobacteraceae > Marinacidobacterium. Next base: position 31,625 of record JAJEIY010000021.1, read on the forward strand.
CCGATAATGCCCGAGGCCCCGTTCGGGAACCGCTTGACGGGGCCCCCGTGGTATCCTGCCCGACTCGGCGCCCGGCCCGCTCTCCCGAGGGGGATGCGGGTTTTTTCACATCACAGTTTTCTCGGGAGCCGAATCCTGACCATGCTTCCCACACTGCTCCAGGCGGACCCGGCCGGCGGCGCGTTCGGCATGCAGATCGTGCTGTTCGCCATCATTTTCGGCATCTTCTACTTCATCGTTTTCCGTCCCATGCGCAAGCGCCAGCGGGAGACCGAAGCGATGCTGCGTAGCCTCGAGCGCGGCGCCCGGGTGGTGACGACCGGCGGCATTCACGGGACCATCGCCGGGATTCAGGGTGACATCGTGCAGCTCAAGGTCACCGATCAGGTCAAACTTCAGATCTCGAAGAGCGCTGTCGCCAGCGTGATCGACAAGAAACACTGAGCGGCGGGACGGCAGTCCGGGGTTCCACCGCATCCGACTGATGGCCAGACGCCTCCGCCTCAAAGCAGTCCTGCTCCTGCTTCTGGTCGCCGGGCTGGTCTATGTGGTCAACCCGCCGCGAGACACGCTCGTCCTGGGGCTGGACCTGCAGGGCGGCATTCACCTCGTCATGCGGGTCCACACCGAGGACGCGGTACGGGTACTGACCGACGAGACCGCCGAACAGTTCGCCGAACACCTCGATAACGAGGAGATCGACTTCGCGGACATCGAAACCGAAGGACTGGGACAGCTCACCATCCTCAACCTGGACGACTCCCGCCTCCGGGAAGTCCGGGACATCGTCGCCTTCAGCTGGCCGGGCTGGGACCTCCGGAGCGCCGGGGGCGGCGACTGGTCGTTCAACCTCCGCCCGAGCGAGGAGATCGTCGTCCGCGAGCAGACGGTCACCCAGGCGATGGAGACCATCCGCCGCCGGGTGGACGAACTCGGAGTCGCGGAGCCGGTCATCACGACCCATGGGAACACCGGGGATCAGATCCTCGTGCAGCTGCCCGGCTACGAAGACGTGGCGCGGGCCAAGGAGATCATCCAGGCCACGGCCCAACTCGAACTCCGGCTCGTGCAGGCGGGGCCCGCGCTCGACGAGGCGGCCCTGCCCCCGCTCAACAGCTCGCTCGAGAACTTCCCCACGGAGCTTCCCACCGGCGCGATCGGCTACTACCAGGTGAATCGGGTCGCCGCCATCACCGGCCGCGACCTCCGGAACGCCCGGCAGGCCATCGACTTCCAGACGAACACCCCCAACGTGGAGTTCAGCCTCCATGCCGAGGGCGCTTCCCGGTTCCGCGACTTCACCGGCGCCAACGTGGGCCGACAGATGGCCATCGTGCTCGATGACCTGGTGGTCTCCGCCCCGGTCATCCAGAGCCCGATCTACGACCAGGGCCAGATCGTCGGGAACTTCACGGTGGACGAAGCCGTCGATCTGGCGCTCGTGCTGCGCGCCGGAGCGCTCCCCGCGTCCCTGGAATACCAGGAGGAGCGCACCGTCGGACCTTCCCTCGGCGCGGATTCGATCCGCAGCGGGGTCACTGCGTCGCTCGCCGGTCTGGCGGGCGTTCTGCTCTTCATCATCTTCTACTACCGCCTCTCGGGAGTGAACGCCGTTGTCGCGTTGCTCCTGAACCTCCTGATCCTGCTGGGCGCGATGGCGTACTTCGCGGCCACCCTCACGCTCCCCGGCATCGCCGGCGTCATCCTGACCATCGGCATGGGGGTGGATGCGAACGTCCTCATCTTCGAGCGCATCAAGGAGGAAATGCGGACCGGGAAACCCCCCCGGACGGCCATCTCGGTGGGTTTCTCGCGTGTCTTCTGGACGATCGTGGACGCGAACATGACGAGCCTGGTAGCCGCCGCCATCCTGTTCCAGTTCGGCACCGGCCCCGTCCAGGGATTCGCCGTGACCCTCAGCATCGGACTGGTGAGCAACGTCTTCACCGCCATGTTCGTGTCGCGCTACATCTTCGACCTGGTGCTCTCCGGACGGCGCCAGGTCGCCGCGCTCAGCATCTAGCGGGCTGGCGGGAACCGAATGGACATCCTCGGCGACACCCGGATCAACTGGATCAAGTACCGGTGGTGGTTCGCGGGCATCTCGCTCGCCCTCCTCGTCGCCGGCCTCTTCGATGTCATCCGCAAGGACGGGCTCCGCTACGGGATCGATTTCTCGGAGGGCACCATGGTGGTCGCCAAGTTCGCCGAGGCGCCGGAAATCGACGAGGTGCGGGCGGTCGTCACCGATCTCGGGTACGGGAGCGCAGTCATCCAGAGTTATGACCGGCCCGAAATGAACCAGGTCATGATCCGGGTCGAGAAGGCGGCGGAGGACGAAACCGCGGAGACCGCCGGCCAGCGGACACCGGCAGCCGGAATCGACGAGACGGCCAACCGGATCCTCGCGGCCCTGCGCGGCGGGGCCGCCGGCGAGCTGGTCTCCTCGAGTACCGAAATCGTGGGGCCGGTGGTGGGCGAGGAACTCCGCCGGCGCGCCCGCAACGCCACCCTGCTGGCGCTCTTCGCCATGCTCATCTACATCGGTTTCCGCTTCGAGCCGGTGTACGGAGTCGGCGCCACCGTCGCGGTCATCCACGATGTGCTGGTGACGCTCGCCCTCGTGTCCCTCTTCAACTACGAGATCAGCCTGAACGTGATCGCCGCGTTCATGACCCTCGTGGGTTACTCGGTGAACGACACGATCGTCATCTTCGACCGGGTGCGGGAGAACCGCCACATCCATCGACGTCTGGATCTCGGGGAGATCGTCAACCTGTCGATCAACCAGACCCTCCGGCGCACGGTCCTCACCTCGGGGTTGACCCTGCTCGCCGTCGGGGCGCTGCTGACCTGGGGCGGCGAGGTGCTGCGGGCCTTCTCCTTCGTGCTGGTGGCCGGGGTCTTCGTGGGCACGTATTCCTCGATCGCGATCGCTTCGCCGATCGTGCTCTGGTGGCGTTCGGTGCGCGGCGGGACGGCCGCGACCGCGGAACAGCAGCGGCCGCAGGCGCCCCCGGTCAGGGTCTGACGTAGACAGCCTGCCGCGGAACCCCCGCGGCGTTCGAGCGGCGAGGGCTACACTCGCCGAGCGAGGTTCGTGGCAAGTGCCGTCGGGACGCCCTGGGGAAAGGACGCGGATCGGCCTTGGGATGCCGCACACGCCGTCGCCCGGCTTCGGCATTTCCCTGCCGCTCGGAGTAACGCTGCACGGCGTGCTGTTGGTGCTGCTGCTCCAACCCTCATTCGAGGTGCGGAACGACCAGCTCCCCGCCTTCGAGGCGTATCGGGTCCACCTCTTTGCGCCTCCCGCGGCGGCGCTTCGCCTGGGGGATCCCACGGCGGAACCCGAACCCGAGCATGCCGGCGCAACGGTCCGCGATACGGCTGCAAGGCTCGCTCCCCTCTTTCAACGCACCGATCTCGTGGAGGTGCTCGAAACGGTGGAGATCCCATCGTCGTTCGGGTCCGAACACGGCATTCCCGACGGTTTCTGGGAGGGGCTGGAATTCGGGGAACCGGCCGGCGTGGTCGGTGGGATTGCCGGAGGTGTCCAGGGCGGACAGATCGGCGGTCTCCGGGAAGCGGCCGATCCCGTGCTCCCGCCCCCTGACGAGCCCCCGGCGGCGCTTTCCATGCCGCGTCCCCGCTTCCCGAAGCAGGCGCTCCGGGACGGCGTCCGCGGGCGCGTTGTCCTGCGCGGCCTGATCACGGAACGAGGAACGGTCGAGGTCCTGCGGATCCTCCGCTCCGTCCCCGGACTGGACGCGGAAGCCATTCGGGTCGTGGAGTCGGAGTGGCGGTTCCGCCCGGCCCAACGCAACGGCCGGCCGGTGGCCTCGCTCAGCAATCTGGTGGTTCGCTTCTCGCTCCGCTGAACCGGGCAAATCCGGCAGGGGGAAGGTCATCCCAAGGACCAGGCGGCGGCCCTTCGCGGCGGCCCGTGACCTTGACTGTTCTCGGTTGACATGCCGGGGCACTGAGTGCTAGTTTCCCCACCTTCCCCAGGCAGCCTGGCCAGTCGTCCGCCGCTCGTCGCGGCCTCTGAAAACGGCGGCTATCCGGGTTGTTCTCGGCTTCGGACGACGAGCCGGACCCGGGGAAAAGGAGCCTAGCGTGTCAAGAGAGCCAAATTTCAAACTGGCGGGACGTGATCAAAACCTCGGACGTTCCCTCGGCAGTTTCGCCTTCTCGTTTCTGCTCCAGGGTGGCGCGGTGGTGGCGTTCATCGTCATTCCCATCCTCGCTGTCAACCTCCCCACTCCGGAAGGCATCATGACCTTCATGGCCGCGGCGCCGCCGCCGCCGCCACCGCCACCGCCGCCGCCGCCGCCGAAGGCAAGGCGCCGGGCGGCACCGAAGCCGGTTCTCAACACGACTCCGCAGTTCGTGGCGCCGGTGGACATTCCGGACGACCTCGGTGACGCCGGGGTGGACTTCGGAGTTCCCGGTGGCGTCGAGGGTGGAGTCCCCGGCGGGATCATCGGCGGAATCGTCGGCGGCCTGCCCTCGGGCCCCCCGCCCCCGCCGCCCAAGGCCGCTCCGGTCCGCGTCGGCGGAGAGATCCGGGAGCCGACCCGCACGGTCTACGTGCAGCCCATCTATCCGGAAATCGCCAAGCAGGCCCGGGTCTCGGGAGTGGTGATCCTCGAGGCCATCATCGACCCGTCCGGCAACGTGACGAACATCTCGGTGCTTCGCTCGATTCCCCTGCTCGACCAGGCGGCGATGGACGCCGTGCGGCAGTGGAGGTACCAACCCACTCTGCTCAACGGCGTGCCGGTTCCCATCGTCATGACCGTGACGGTAACCTTCAACCTTGGCTGACGCCGATCCGGAACCCTACCCCGGAAGCCCGGTTTTACAGTCCAGACCACCCAGTTTCATCAAGGCTGATTTCGCCCTGCCCACGATGCGGATTGACCGGATCCCAGCGATTCGACTCGTACCGATCCTCAGTCCGGTCCCGGGCAGGAGAAGCCAAACGCTTTTTTCCTAGATCCCAGGAGGACGAACGGAATGTCTTTTGACTTGCTTGAGATCTGGTCCCACATGGGGCCAGCTGCAAAGCTCATCAACGGCGTGATGGCCATCATGTCGGTTTATTCGCTCTCGGTCATGATCGAGCGCTGGCTGACCTACCAGAAGGCGAAGGGCCAGTCGCGCGGCTACTCCGTGCGCATCGCCAAGGAGCTCAAGGCGGGCAACATCGACAGTGCCATCAAGGTGAGCAAGGACAAGGATGTCAAGAACAGCCACCTCGCCAAAGTGCTGCTGGCCGGACTTCAGGAAATCCAGTTCCAGACCGAGGAAGGTAGCGGGGACAAGGACATCACGATGGAAGCGGCCCACCGGGCCATCCAGCGGGCCACCGCCATCAGCATGATGGACCTGCGCCGCAACCTCTCGGGCCTTGCCACAGTGGGCGCCACCGCTCCCTTCGTGGGCCTTCTGGGAACCGTGCTCGGCATCATCACCGCGTTCCGCGGCATGGCGCTGACGGGTTCCGGCGGAATCGGCGCGGTGTCGGCCGGAATCGCGGAGGCGCTCATTGCGACCGCCTTCGGACTCTTCGTCGCCATCCCGGCCGTGTGGGCCTTCAACTACCTGACGAACCGGGCCGACGGGTTCGGCGTCGAGATGGACAACGGCGCCTCCGAGCTCATCGACTTCATGGCGCGCCGCTGACGCGGCTTCGTCGGAGTCACCCTTCAATGCCCCGCTGGCGCCAACCCGAGGCCTCATCCGGCTTCGGGGTCATCGCGCCGGCGGGCCCCATTCCGGCCCCGCCCAGGGCGGCGGCGGACAGGGAAACCAAGGAGTAAAGCGTCATGGGAATGGCAGGACTTGGTAGCAAGGACGTCAACGCCAACATCAACGTGACCCCCCTCGCGGACGTCATGCTGGTGTTGCTCATCATCTTCATGGTTGTGACGCCGCTTCTGCAGAAGGGAGTGGACGTCAAGCTGCCGGTAGCCGACTACGGGATCGATCACGCGGACAGCGACGATGTCGTCAACGTGGCGATCCGCGAGGATGGGGCGATCTATCTCGACCTCATCTCCGTCCCCAGGCAGGAGTTGCCGAACCTTCTCGTGGAGAAATTCGCGGGCAAGACGGACAAGATCCTCTACCTGAAGGCCGACGAGCGGCTTCCGTACCACGAGGTGCTCGGCCTCATGTCGCTCTGCCGCGATGGCGGAGCCGACGAGATCGGCCTCATCACCGAACGGGCAGGCGAGTAGCAACCTCTAGAGGGCCCGCGCCCAGGAGAAACCATCATGGGAATGGCAGGATTCGCCTCCGGCGGAGTCACTTCCGACATCAACATCACACCGCTCATTGATGTGCTTCTGGTGCTCCTGATCATCTTCATGGTCGTTACCCCGCTGACCCAGCAGGGGCACGACGTGGAAATGCCGGACAACCAGGACCAGGTCATTGACGCCGAACCGGATCCGAACCAGTTGGTGCTGAGCATCGACTCGTCCGGACAGGTGACCATCAACAAGCAGGTCGTCGAGCCGGAGGAGCTCCCCCTGCGTGTCCGCGACATCTTCGAGACCCGCGCCGACAAGACGATCTTTCTCAAGGCCGATCCTTTCCTGACCTACGGACAAGTGGTCAACGTGCTGGACATCGTGAAGGGGAACGGCGTCGAGCGCGTGGGGATCGTCGCCCAATAGCTGCTCGCGCAGCCCCAGAGGAGATCACAAGCAGTGGCCCTAAACAGAAAACAGACTGTCCTCATTTCGGTGGGCGTCGCTTTGGTGCTCCTGATCGGATTGTTCATCTCGCCCGCTCCCCCTCTTCGCGGGGGACTCCCGAACTACATCGACATGCTGCAGGCCATGCGGGCCTTCGGCAAGGCGAACGAAGCCTACGGGAGGCGGGAATACGAGGATGCGATCCGCTTCTACCAGGAAGCCACCGAGAACGCGCCCGCGGACAACCCCCTCATCCAGACGACGCTGCATTTCTTCAGCGCCAGCAGCAACCACCTGCTCTACAGCCCGACGACCTTCGACGATCCGCAGAACGAGGAGTATCTCGATAACGCGCTCGACGGCTACGAGGACACCATCGCCGCCGTCGAAGAGGCGCTCGCGGACCCGGGCCTGGACCAGGCGGCAAGGGACAGCATTCAGCTCTATGAACGCTACGCGTCTGAACAGCTTGCGGGCATCCATCGCGACCATCTCGACGATCTCGAAGGAGCCGAGTACTACTTCAACCGTCTGATCGAAATGAATCCGGGCACTCCGGAGCTGTACTACGGCTTGGCAGACGTGTACGAGCGCTTCCACGATCCCGAGGTGAATCCGCTCTTCGAGAAAGCCATCGAGGCGTACAAGGTTCCCGTGGAAATGAATCCCGACGATCCGATCGCCTACCGGCAGGTCGCCAACCTGTTCAACAAGTACGGCCGCTTCGACGAGACGATGGAGTGGCTCGAACAGGCTCGCGACGTGAACCCCGACAACCCGGAGGGCTACTACCTCATCGCGACCTACTACTGGGACAAGGTCTATCGGGACCCCGACCTGAGCGAGCGGCAGCGCCGCGAGTTCATCGACCTGGGCCTGGTCCAGCTCGACCAGGCACTGGTCCGGAACGATGAGTATGTGGACGCGCTCGTCTACAAGAACCTGCTCCTGCGCGAACTGGCAAAGGTGGACCCGCGCAACGCGACCGCCTTGACTGCTGAAGCCGACGAGTACCGGAGCCGGGCCATCGAGATTCGAGACCGGTTGGCGGAGGAAGCGGCCGCTGCTGCTGCCGCCGCTGCGGAGGCTGCCCAGGAACGCTAGAAGAGCGCATTCCCCACCAGGAACACCAGGACATCAGGCCCCGTCGGCCGCGTGCTTCGGCCGCGGCCGACGGGGTTTTTTGCTGCCGGATTGCGCCACGCGTCGGAATGGACTCACACGCTAGGGTAAGGCGGGAGACCGGCGAGCAATGATTCGGTTCGAGACGATTCGCGACCGGGTCCGGGCGTACCAACCCGACGCCGATTTCGACCTGCTCCGCGCGGCCTACGTGGTAGCCGCCCAGGCGCATCAGGGGCAGGTCCGGCTCTCGGGCGAGCCCTACCTGAACCACCCGCTCGAGGTAGCCGGGATCCTCGCGGACCTCAAGCTCGACATCGTCTCCGTCGCTTGCGGCCTCCTCCACGACGTGGTCGAGGACACCAAGGTCACGAACGAGGACCTCGAGCGCCGGTTTGGCCGGGACGTCAGCCGGGTGATCGATGGTCTCACCAAGCTGAGCCGCGTGGAATTCAGTTCCGCGGAAGCCAATCAGGCGGAAAACGTTCGCAAGATGATCATCGCGATGACCGACGACACCAGGGTCATCCTCATCAAGCTCGCCGATCGGCTGCACAACATGCGGACGCTCGACTTTCTCCGGGAGGAGAAGAGGCAGCGGATCGCCACCGAGACGCTGGACGTCTACGCCCCGATCGCGGGGCGGCTTGGAATCGGGCGGATCGAAGCCGAGCTCCAGGATCTGGCGCTTCGTCACCTCGAACCCCAGACCTACAAGGTTCTCGAGGCTCGGGTCAAGGCCAAGAAACGCTGGGCCGAAGACTTCATTCGTGACCTCAGCCGGACGCTGAAGCGCGAGTTGCAGGCGGAGGAGATCCCGGGTGAACTGTCCGGCCGAACCAAGAGCATCTATTCCATCTATCGCAAGATGCATCGGCAGCAGATCGAGCTCGATCAGATGTACGACTTCATCGCCCTGCGGCTGGTGACCGACACGGTGCCGCACTGCTACACGGCGCTGGGAGTGATTCACAACGTCTGGAAGCCCATCCCGGGACGGATCAAGGACTTCATCGCGATGCCGCGCGTCAACGGCTACCAGTCCCTCCATACGAGCCTGATGACCGAGTCGGGGACGCACTTCGAAGTCCAGATTCGCACCACGGACATGCACCGGGTGGCGGAGGAGGGCATCGCCGCCCACTGGAGCTACAAGTCGTCCGGGAGCTACGGCGAACAGGACATCAAGCGTTTCGCCTGGCTGCGCCAGGTGCTCGAATGGCAAAAGGAAGTCAAGGATCCCCACGAGTTCCTGAGCAGCCTGAAGATCGACCTCTACCCCGACGAGGTGCACTGCTTCACTCCGCGCGGGGAGGTCAAGTCGCTTCCCCGGGGAGCGACACCCATCGATTTCGCCTACGCCATCCACACGGAGGTCGGGCACGGGTGCATCGGAGCACGGGTCAACGGGGCCATGGCCCCCCTTCGGTACGAGCTGCGGAACGGGGACATCTGCGAAATCCTCACCCGCAAGAACCATCTGCCGAGCGAGGATTGGCTCAAGATCGCCCGCACGAACCGCGCGAAGAGCAAGATCCGGGCTCGGTTGAACGCCGAGGCCAAGCGGGAGAGCATCGAGATCGGCCGGAAGCTTCTGGAGAAAGAAGCACGGTCTCACGGTTTGAGCCTGCGACGGGTCCGCTCCGCTCCGGGGCTCGCCGATGCGATGAAGCGCCACGGAGCTCCCAACCTGGACGACCTCTATGCCGCGATCGGCTACGGCAAGGTGTCGGCTGCCCGCGCGCTGGCCGACGCCGTCCCCGCGGATCAGCTCAAGCGCGCGCCCGAGAAGGAACCTCCCTCGGAGTCCGGGTTCGCGGGCGCCGTCCGACGCATCATCGGGCGTGATCCGGGACAGATCCTCGTGAGCGGCCAGAACGACATCCTGGTGCACCGGGCCCGGTGCTGTTCTCCGCTACCGGGCGAGGCCATCGCCGGGTACATCACGAAAGGCAAGGGCGTCGCGGTGCACGCGGCCAAGTGCCGGCACCTCGCGGACCTCGCGCGCGACCCGGAACGCCAGGTCGACGTGTCCTGGAAGTCCACCACCGGAACCCGATACGACGCCGGCTTCCTGGTGCGGGTCGAGAACCGCAAGGGAATGCTCGCGGACATCACCAAGATCATCGCGGAGGCGGACACCGATATCCGGGCCTTCGAAGGCGCCGCTGACGATGCGGAACGCGGCGACATCTACGTGACTGTCGCGGTGGAGAACGCCAAGGAGGTCGGCGCCATTTCCCGTCTGTTGCAGACGGTCCCCGGTGTGATCGAGGTCCAGCGCGGATCCCCCGCTCGGTAGGGGAATGCCGGCCTTCACCCGACTTCGCCACTTTGGACGTATCGGGATCTGCAAGCCGTTGACAGGTCGCCTGTTAGAAGAACGGGCGCCGGCAGCTTGGCACTACGTTTGTGTGTCTTGTTCTGATCTTCGCCGGGTGCGGCGCCGGTGAGG
>JAJEIY010000083.1 GCA_022828085.1 Acidobacteriota bacterium
CCGCACCCGGCGAAGATCAGAACAAGACACACAAACGTAGTGCCAAGCTGCCGGCGCCCGTTCTTCTAACAGGCGACCTGTCAACGGCTTGCAGATCCCGATACGTCCAAAGTGGCGAAGTCGGGTTCAGACCGGCATCGCCCGCGCAGCGGGCGAAACTCCAGGGCTGCATCTCGCCAAATGGCACCCTCGCCAAAAGGGCATGGCGCGGCGACAACTGCCCGCGCTACCTCCGCTTCGCCGTCTCTGCTTCGGGTCCCCGCAACGGGGCGCAACGGAACCGGGAGTTTCGCGGCCGTTGGCCGCGATGCCGCTCTGAAGAGCGGCGCTCCTGGCCTCGTGTCCGACACGGCCTCCGCCTCCCCGTTCCGCCCTCCCGCGGCGCAGAGTTCTACAGCAGGCGGACGCGCCAGAGGTACTGGAGCGAGGTGACCACCGTGAGGGTCACCATCGCCGCCAGCAACAGCGGGGTGACGATGCTCTCCAGCCCCAGCAGGTTCGCGACGAGGAACCAGAGGATTCCCACCACGTTGATCACGGTAGCCGCCTTCCCGAGGCGGCTGGGCGTGAAGTTGCGCCGCTCTACGGCCAGGTTGTAGGCCCCGGCCACGAACAGGATCGTGGCGTCGCGGGACAGCACCAGGATCGCGACCCAGGCCGGAATGCGCACCGAGACCGCCTCGATGGGCGCCGCGAGGGTCACCACCGCCGACACGATCAGCACCTTGTCGGCGAGCGGGTCGAGGAGCGCGCCAAGGTCGCTGTTCTCGCCGCGGCGGCGGGCGAGCGGCCCGTCCATCATGTCCGTCAGGCCGGCCAGCACGAGCGCTCCGAGCGCGAGGCCGAAGCGCCCGTAGAGGATGCAGATGACCACCACCGGGGCCAGCAGCAGCCGGAGAACGGTGAGCTGATTGGCGATCGTCATCGGAGGAGGAAACGCTCGGGGCGAGGCCGGGTCAGGGGAATATCCCGAGTTCCTCGTAGGAGCGGCGGATTTTCTCGAGCGCCACCACGTAGGCCGCGGTCCGCAGGGTGCCGCATTCCGGAAACCGGTCGCGCGCGTCGCGGATCTCGTCGTAGGCTCTCGTCATCTTCTCTTCGAGCCCGCTCACCACGAGTTCCTTCTCGTCGGACTGGGTGACCAGGTTCTGCCGCATCTCCACGCTCAGCCGCTTGCCGGCGAGCGTCTCCGCGGCATTCAGCAACGCGTTCGTGTTCGCGATTTCGAGCCGCTTCTCGAGCAGCCCGAAGCGCATGTGGGAGAGGTTCCGCGCCCACTCGAAGTAGGAGACCACCACCCCGCCGGCGTTCAGGTACACATCGGGGATCACCGGGATGCCGCGTTCCCGGAGGATGCGGTCGCCCTCCGGGGTCGTGGGTCCGTTCGCCGCCTCGGCGACCAGCTTCGCGTTCACCAGCGGCGCGGTTTCCCCGTGGATCACGTTCTCGACCGCCGCCGGGATCAGGACGTCGCATTCCATGGCCAGGATCGCCTCGGGGGGCAGTTCTTCCTCGGCGCCGGGGAATCCGCGGATGGTGCCGTGTTCCCGGCGCCACTCCAGGAGATCCCGCACCGGGATTCCCGACCCGGAGCGCGCCACGATGGTGACGTCCCATTCGCCGATGGCGATGACCTTCGCGCCGCGCCGGACCAGGATGTCGGCGGTGTGGAAACCGACGTTCCCGAACCCCTGGATCGCGATGCGTTTGCCCGGCAGGCCGCGGGTCAGCCCACCGCCCGGAAAGTCCTCGACGAACTCGAGTCCGCGGGCGAGGCCCAGTACGACGCCCCGTCCGGTGGCGTCCTCACGCCCGCGAATGCCGCCCTGGGTGACCGGCTTGCCGGTCACGCTGGCGAAGTTGTCGATCCCGCCCGGATGCATCGCGTCGTAGGTGTCCGCGATCCAGGCCATCTCGCGCGCTCCCGTCCCGAGGTCGGGCGCCGGCACGTTGACCCCGGGGCCGATGAAGTTCTTGCGGATCAGCTCCGCGGTGTAGCGGCGGGTGATGCGTTCCACCTGCTCCGCGCTGTAGCGGCGCGGATCGAAGGCGATGCCGCCCTTCGAACCGCCGAAGGGCACGTTCACGATCGCGCACTTGTAGGTCATCAGCGCCGAGAGCGCGCTGATCTCCTGCTGGTTCACCAGCGGGCTGTAGCGGATCCCCCCCTTGAGGGGATGACGGTGATGGCTGTGCTCCGCCCGCCAACCGGAAAAGACTTCCACCCGGTCCCCGAACTTGACCGGAAACCGCGTGTAGTAGATCGAGTCGGTGACGCAGATCTGCTGCAGGAGTCCCTCGGGAAGCTGGAGCGCGCGCGCCGCTTCGTGGACGAGACCCTGAACGTTCCGCTCGAGGTTCAGGTCGGAAGCGCCGTTTCCCCTCATGGTCCGGGATCGTAGAGCAGTTTCGCCGGCGTTACGCCCTCCTCCGGCGTGAGATCCAGGAATCCCGCGAGCGCCGCCTCGCACGCGTGCGGCTTCCGGAGGCACGGGCGGCCGTGTGTCGCGCCCTCGACGACGACCATCCGGCTCTCCCGCTGACCGTTCGCGCGGAATACGGCGGCCTGCGCCTCGAGCGGCGCTCTCCGGTCCTCGTCGCCGGCAATCACCAGCACGGGGACCCCCGCATCCCCGAGACCGGCCGCGAACCGCTCCACGTCCATCTCCCGCGGTTCGAAACCGGCGGCGAGTTCGAGCCCGAGCAAGGTCAGGTCTCCGGCCGGAAAAGGGGGCAGACCCACCAGGAGGGCCGCGTACCGATCGACCACCTCGGGGACGTTCCTGAAGGTGCTGTCGAGGACGACCCCCGTGACATCGGCCGCCATGGCGGCCCCGGCGCGCGCCGCCGCCGCTCCGCCCATCGAGACCCCGAGGAGATAGAGGCGGTTCTCCGGAAACTCGCGCCGGAGGAAACGGGCCCCCGCCATCACGTCGAGCCCCTCCAGAAAACCGAGGCTGGTGCGGGTTCCGCCGCTGTCGCCATGGCGTCTGAGGTCAAGGGTCAGGGCATGGCACCCGCGCGCCGCCAGGTACGCCGCGCGGTCCAGCACTTCGCGGCGCGACCGGAAGAGGCCGTGGGCGAGCACCACGGAACACCCGGCGGGATGCGGCGCCCTCAGGAGCCAGGAAGCGAGCCGCACTCCGTCTTCGCTCCTGAGCAGGACGGTCCGGTAGGACAGTCCGTAGTCCCCGGGCGTCGCCCGGTCCTGGAGGTCCTGGGGGCGGGTCCCCGAAGACCGGGCGAGAAGCACGCCCACCGCCGTGGGAAGGGAGAGGGCGACGAGCACCCCGAAGGCCGCCAGCCCCAGCAGGATTCGGCGCGCCTTCCGGCGGCGATTCCGCGCGCGGGTCATCCGTTTGCGGACGCCGTTCCCTCGACGGATCCGGGTTCGGGGACACGCGCGATCAGGACCACCGCGAGTACGCCGAACCCGGCCATCAGCCAGCAGACCGGTTCGAACCCGTACGGATACAGGAGCCCTCCGGCCGCGACCGCCGCCGCGATGCCGAGCTGCGAGAACACGTTCGAAAACCCCAGGAAACTCGCCCGGCGCGCCTTCGGCACCAGCTCGCTCCGGAGAGCGGTGAACGCCGCGATGCGAGCCACCGCCAGACACCCGAAGAGAAGGAGAGCCACGATCAGCGGGGTACTCGAAAGCCACGGCAGCACCGGGGTCATGGCCGCGACGGCGCCGGAGACCAGCACGGTGAAACGACGCTTGCCGACCCGGTCGGCGAGCGGCCCGGCGAGGAGTTGCGCGGCCATGATCGCGGCGCCAAGTCCCCCGTAGAGCACACCGACCGCTTCCAGCGAGAATCCGCGCACCTCCTGCAGCCAACCCGAGGCGTACGCGGAAATCCCCACCAGGCTCCCGGACATGCAGAACGCGGCGAACGCCGCCGTCCGGTGGACCGGGCTCTTCAGGAATTCCACGTGGCCCGCCAGCCTGTGTCCGAGCGGCCCCGGAACCGTTTCCGGCGACCGCGCTTCCGGGAGCGCGAAGAGCATCGCCAGGGTGAGGGCCGCCAGGACTGCGATCGCCCCATACACGATCTGATGGCCGAAACGGCCGGCGGCGAAGGCCGCCCCGACCTGTCCCAGGATGGCGGCCCCCATCGCTCCCCCCATGAGGAAGGCCATGACCCTGCCCCGCCGCCGGTACGGCACCAGATCGGCAATCCAGGCGACGGCGAGCGCCGCGATCGTGCCGCCGGCGAACCCGGCGGCGAGCCGCGCCAGCATGAACGCGGCGTAGTGGGGCGTCAGGGAGATCACGCACGCGGACGCCAGCATCAGGGCGGCGCCGAGGAGCAGGTAGGGGCGGCGCCCGCGGGAGTCCGAGAGCGGGCCCATGACCAGCGCGGCGAGGGCGGCCGCGAAGGAGTACGCCGAGATGGCGAGGCCGACCTCGGCTACCCCGACCCGGAGTCCCCCGGCGAGGGCCGCGATCAGCGGGGTGATCACCTGCTGGTCGAGCAACCCGAGTGCGATCACCGTGCCCAGCACCACGCCGGGCCAGGTGAGCGAGGATGTCTCGGGGCGGATCGTCAAGGAGCGAAGCCTACTTTCCGCACGCCGGCCGCCCGCCGAAACGCCGCGCCGCTCCTCGCTGTCCGCACTCCCGTTTCCCGGCCGAAGTTCCGGGCGCGGCGACCCCCTCCTGACGTCTCCTCCTCCAAGCCTCTATATTCTCGCGGCCCGAGCCGCCCTCGATATGTCCGTTCTCGAACGATTCGCGTCGCCGATCCGCAGCCGCGACGCCTCCGTTCGTCTCAAGGCAGTCCAGAAACACCCTCCCGAAGACACCGGGACACTCGCGGACCTGGCGCGCTCCGATCCCGACGCCCGCGTCCGCAAGGAGGCGGTGCGCCGCCTCGAGGCGCCCCGCGTGCTGCTCGAGCTGATCGACAGCGCTGGCGACGAAGCGGCCCGCCGGCTGGCGCGGTCCCGGGGCGAGGCGCTCCTGGTCAAGATCGCCGCCGACGACCGGGACGAGGCGGAGTCGCGGCGGGCGCTCGGACTTCTCACTCCGCTGCGCGCCGTCGCCGAAGTGGCGTGCCGCGCCCACTTCGAGGCGATCCGCGGCGAGGCGCTCGCGCGTCTGACCGCCGTTCCCCCGGAAGAGGGCGACCGCGATTCGGCCCTCGCGACGGTGGCCGGACGGGCCGCGGAACCCGCTCTCCGAAGCCACGCCCTCGAGGCCATTTCCAGTCCGGCCGGCCTCCTGCAGGTGGCGGTAGCGGCGGAAGACCGCGAGAGCGCCCAGGCCGCGGTCCGCCGTCTCGAGGATCCGGACCTGCTGCTCACCGCAGCGGCCGGCAGCAACTCGAAGAGCGTCCGCCGGCTTGCCCGGCGCCGGGCCGAGGAACGGCTGCCTCCGGATCATCCGGAAAGGGTTCAGCTGCGCGAGAAGGCTCTCGGGGGCCTGCTCGACCGCCTCGCCGCCGCCGATCCGGCGAGTCCGGCCCAGAGCGCGAGCCTGCTCGCGGAGGCGAACGGCGTGATCGCCTCCGGACCGGTCGCGGACGAACTCACCGCCCGGCTCGCAGAGCTGCGGGGAAGCCTCGAGGGCGGAGCATCCCGCGGCGAGGGTGCGGCTCGCCTTGCCTTTCCCGAAGAAGAAGCCCTTCGCGACGCCGGAGAGCACGCCCCGGCCGAAGCGGAGGCGCCCCCGCCGGATCCTCCGCCGGCCGCCGAGGAGATCCTCACCCGGCTGGAAGACCCCGAAGCGGCCCTGAGTCTGGCCGAGGTGGAAGCAGCCGAACGGGAATGCCGCACCCTGCTCGAGGGGACGGCGGCCGCGGAGCAAATCGGTACGCGGCTGCGTGCCGCGGCGGAAGGCGCCAGGGAACGGGCCCTCGGACGGAAGAAGGCCCGAATCCGCGAATTCCAGGTCGCCGAACTGGCGGACCATGCGGTGGCCCTGGTCAAGTCCCTCGGCGAACGTCCCTCCGGCCCCGAGATTGCCCAGGCCCGCCGGGAACTCACGCGGCTCGGGCGCCGCTTCGATCGCCTGGACCCACCCGAGACTCCGGACGCCGACCGGTTCCGGACCGCCGCCCAGGAAGCGGACACCGCGCTCGGCGCCGCCGAGTCGGCGCGCGAGGA
This sequence comes from Acidobacteriota bacterium, assembly GCA_022828085.1. Classification (GTDB taxonomy): domain Bacteria; phylum Acidobacteriota; class Vicinamibacteria; order Marinacidobacterales; family Marinacidobacteraceae; genus Marinacidobacterium. Next base: position 6,112 of record JAJEIY010000083.1, read on the forward strand.
CCGGGTCCAGAAGTCCGAGGAACGGATCACCGGACTCGAGGAGCGGCTCGCGTCGCTCGAATCGTCGGACCCGTTTCCGCTCGAACAGGGCGAGGCCGCCCTTCGTGAGCTCGGGACGCTCCGGAACGACGCCCCCCTCTGGCGCCAGGTGGGAGCGGAACGGCAGACACGCTTCCAACGCCTGCAGGCCGCGCTGATGCCGAGACTGCGGGAGGCCCGGGAACTTCGCGAGTGGCGTCACTGGTCCAACCTGGAAGAACAGGCGGATCTGATTCGCCGGGCGCGGGCGCTCGCCGAGGTCGAGGACCTCGAGCGCGTGGACCGCGAGCTCGCCGCGCTCGAACGCGCCTGGCACAAGGCTCGCCACACCGGACGCGATCGGGGTCAGGAACTCTGGGAAGAGTGGGGCAAGGCGCGGGAAGCCATCCTCGAACGGATCGGCCCCCTGCGAGAGGCCGCCGAGCGCGAGCTCGGCGAAAAGCTGGACGGGCTCCGCGCGCTCGTCGAAAAGGCGGAGGAGATCGCCGAGAGCGCCGACGGCCGGAGGGCCGCCGAGATCCGCGCGCTGATGCCCGCGTGGCGCGACCGCGCCAAGGGCATGGGCAAGCGCTCGGAGCGACTCTGGAAGCAGTTCCGCGCCGCGAACGACCGGTACTTCACCGAACTCAAGGCGGTGAGGAAAAAGCGCTACGAGGAGTTCGCCGCCAACATCCCGATCCGCGAGGACCTGATCGCCCGCGCGAAGGCGCTGTTCGACCACACCGATGCCGAGACGGTCCGGAACGCGGTTCGCGACCTGATGCGCGAGTGGAAGGAGTCGCCCCCCGTCCCGCGCAAGGAGGGCGACCGCCTCTGGGAAGACTTCCGGACCGCCTGCGACGGGGCGCGGGACCGCCTCCGGGAAGCGGCGGGGAACGCGAAGTCCGACGCCGGCGCTCCCGAAACCACACCGCGCAGCGAGGCCGACGACGCCCTCCGCGCCCGCATCACGGAAGTCGCCGCCCAACCCGCCGAGGAACAGCGCGACGCCGCTATTTCGCTCTGGGAGGAATATCGGCGGATCCGCCGGTCGACGGACCGTCTCGGCCGCGAAACCGAAGGCGCCCTCTTCGCTTGTCTCCGGAAGGCCCTCGAAAAGGATCCGGACTCCTTCGCCGAGACGCGCCTCGATCAGGAGCAGCTCGGTTCGCGGCTCACGGGACTCCTGGCCGAGATGGAGGCGCTCGCCGAACCCCGCGCGCCCGTCTCGTCGGAAGGCGGGGTGGTTGACTTCGCGGAGCACCTGAAGCGCACGCTGCAGGCCGGCAGGGCCGCCGATCGCGGCGCCGTCCTCCGGGAGGACGCACAGGCGGCGACGCGGATTCTGGAGCGCGCCCGGGCCGCGGGCCCGGCGCTCTCCGCGCCCGCGGTGGAAACGTTGAAGCGGATCGACGGGCTCGCCCGGAAGGTCATCGCGCGGGCGCCGTCGCTCGAGGAGGGGCGGGATCGCCCCCGCTCCGGATCCCGGTCCCGCGGACGGCGCCCGCCCCGGCGCTAGCGCGGTCTCGAACCGGCGTTGCGCTACCCGATTCTGAGCCGCAGGGCGTTGCCGACCACCGTGAGCGAGGAGAGCGCCATGGCGGCGGCGGCCGCTTCGGGCGGCAGCAGCAGTCCGGTCGCCGGATAGAGGGCGCCCGCGGCGAGCGGGAGGGCCGCCACGTTGTAGATGAAGGCCCAGAACAGGTTCTGGCGGATGATCCGGAGCGAACGGCGGGCGATGCGCACCGCGACGCTCACGAGACGCAGGTCTGGGCGCATCAGGGTCACCCCGGCGGCCTCCCGCGCGATCTCGGTGCCCTGGGCGAGCGCGATTCCCACGTCGGCGCGGGCGAGCGCCGGGGCGTCGTTGATCCCGTCGCCGACCATCGCCACCCGGCCGTAGCGTTCGCGCAGACGGTCCACGGCGGAGAGCTTCTGGGCCGGGAGGAGTCCTCCCTCGACGTTCCGGACGCCGATCTCCAAACCGGTTGCCGCCACCGCCGCGGCTTCGTCGCCCGAGACCAGGGACACCGCGAGTCCATCGTCGTCGAGTCTCCGGACGAGGTCCGCCGCTTCCGGGCGCGGCCGGTCCCGGAACCCGATGCTCCCGGCGAACTCGGTCCGGCCGGCCGATTCCGAAACCACCCGCAACCAGCCGGAGGCGCCGCCCCCGCCCGGATCCTCGGGGACCGGCAGGCCCCGTTCCCGGAGCAGACGCTCGCTCCCCACCCACGCGCGGGTCCCTCCGCTGAACGTGGCCGTGACGCCGCGGCCCGGGAGGGCCTCGAAGCGTTCCGGTGTCCGGAGATCCATCGCCTCGCCGCGGGCGTGGGCGACGAGCGCCACGCCGAGGGGATGTTCGGACCCCTGTTCCGCCGAGGCCGCGAACCGGAGCAGTTCGTCCCGGGTCCAGCCGGGCGCGGGTTCCGCCGCCACGACCACGGGGGTCCCGGTTGTCACGGTTCCGGTCTTGTCCAGCGCTACCGCGCACACCGCCGCCAGGGCCTCCAGCGCCCCGCCGGAGCGGAACAGGATTCCCTGCCGGGCGCTCCGCCCGGTGGCCACCAGGACCGCGATCGGCGCCGCCAGCCCGATGGCGCAGGGACAGGCCACCACCAACACCGCCACCCCGCGGGCCAGCGCGAAGTCGAGCGCGCCGTCCACCAGCAGCCAGGCGGCGAAGGTCAGGACCGCCGCCGCCATGACGGCGGGGACGAAGACCCCTGCCACCCGGTCCGCGGTTCGCTGGATGGGAATCTTCTCCGTCTGCGCCTTCCGGACCGCCGCGGCGATCCGGGACACCGTGCTGTCGGCGGCGGGACGGGTCACTTCGATCTCGGCGGCCCCGGTGAGGTTCATCGCCCCCGCCACGACCCGGTCGGAGACCGTCCGTTCGACGGGCACGCTCTCCCCGGTCAGCAGCGACTCGTCCATGGCCGCCCCGCCCCGCGCGATCCGTCCGTCGAGCGGCACGCGCTCTCCGGGGCGCACGCGAACGTGTTCGCCCCGACGCACTTCCGCCACCGGCACCAGGCGCTCGATACCGTCCCGCACCACCCGCGCCCGGTCGGGAGCAAAGGCCAGCAACTCGGTCAGGGCATCGGTGGCGCGGCCCCGGGCGCGGTCTTCGAGCCAGCGGCCGAGGCGGACGATGGCGACGATGAGCGCGGCGGTGTCGAAGAACAGCATCCCCGCGCCGCCCGCCGCGAGCGCTACGACCGAGGAAACGTACGCGGCTCCGGCGCCGAGCCCGATGAGGCTGTCCATGCCGAACGTCCAGTTGCGGAGCGAGTTTCCGAGCGCCTTGACGAAGGCCCAACCGAAGAGCAGGCAAACGGGAGTCGCCAGCGCGAACTGAGCGAGGCGCCCAGCGGTGGAGGCCCCGAAGCCGCTCATCGCAACCCCCATCGCCGCGCCGGCGAGCGCCAGGCCCCCGAGAACCGGAAGGAACCCGTCCCGCCAACGGGAGCTGGCGGCGGACTCCCCCGGCTCCGCGGCGGCGGCCGGCGAGGCCGTCTCGACCCGATACGGGCCGGCGGACTCCACGGCCCCCGCGATGTCGGCCGCGAGGGCGGAGTCCATGGGCCGCGTGTCCGCGAGGCTCACCGAAAGGTCACCCGTGAGCAGGCTCACCTCCGCGCCCTCGACCCCGGGAAGGTCTCCGACCGCCTTCTCGATGCTCGCGACGCATCCGGCGCAGTGCATCCCGACGACCCGGGCCTCGAACCGGCCGTCTCCGGCGGTTTCTGGTTCCGGCGTACGCGGCTCTGCAGCGGCATCCATGGCGTCTCCCGGAGTATAGGAAGGGGCGACGGAAGCTCCGGTCGATAACTGAGAGTCGTCCGCACCGTGGGGCTGCATGGGGGTCACGCCGTGCGCGGCGCGGAGCGCCGCGCGTGCCGGTCGGAGACCGGCGTTCCAAACCGGCGGCGCCATCACGGCGCTTGACCGACCCACCGGACCGCATTTTTACAGCAATTGGCCGCCCTCGGCGCTCACGGGAGTTTCACCACAGGCTGCTAACGTGGGTCCTGCGAAAGCGGGGGCATCGAGTGCAAAACGTTCAGGGATTCGGCGGGTTCTTCTTCCGGGCCAGGGACCCGAAAGGACTCGCCAATTGGTACCGGGACCACCTTGGCATCCATCCCGCCCCGACGAACATGGAGATGGCGCCCTGGGTGACCGATTCCGGGGTCACCGTCTTCGCACCCTTCGCTGCCGACACGGACTACTTCGCAGCCGACAAGACGTTCATGCTGAATTTCCGCGTGGCCGATCTCGACGCGATGATCAGCCAACTGAAGTCGGCGGATATCGAGGTCAGCCACGAAAGCGAGATGGAGGGCATCGGCCGTTTCGCCCGCATTCACGACCCCGAGGGAAACGCGATCGAGCTCTGGGAACCCGCGTCGTGACGTCCCGGTCCTGATCTCCGGCCGGGCATGACCCTGGGGCGCAGAGCGAGGACACGCCGGTAGATCGCTGCTGCGAGATTACTGTCCGAAGGCAGAAACGGCTTGGAACGCCGGTCTCCGACCGGCACCCGCCCCGCGGAGCGGGGCGGAACCGAACCTGCTCCCTGCGGTGCGGTTCCAGCGTTCGCGCAACGCGTCCTCAGGCCGAGGAATCCCGCAGTGACACCGTCAGCGGACGGTGATCGCTCATCCGCCATTCGTCATAGGTCCCGACCTCCACGCCAGCGATCCGGGAAGTCCACGATTCCGGCAGAAAGCAGTAGTCGATGTGGAACGGTTTCGATTCGTTCCACTGGTGGTAGTGGGTGGGACATGTCTCCTCCCCCGGCGTCTCGCCCGAGAGCTCGTGGTAGGCGCTGACCAGCCCGAACTCGTTCCGCATCCACTCCAGGAACCGCAGCGCCTTTTGCCGCTTGCCGCTCACGGCTGGCGAGATGTTGAAGTCGCCGGCTGCGACGACCGGCAGGCCGGAGGCGGCAGCCACGCAGGCCGTCATCGAGTCTCGCGCCGACTCGATGTAGCGCTTGTGCGTGCAGACACCCACGAAGAGGAATGGGACCGGCCCGTGGACCGCCGCGGGCACCAAGGTGGCATCGGGCCGCCGGATGTCGAGCGGCTCCAGCTTCAACTCCGGGTGCCGGCTGATCACCGCTGTGCCCGAGCGGGCCGTGTCGCCGCGCCAGATGACGGCGGGATTGCTCCCCGACGGCCGCCTGCACTCCTGCAGCACCACGAGATCGGCATCGAGATGTGCGGTCAGCGACAGGCATGTGTCGATGTTGTTGCGCGGGCAGTTCCAGGTCGTCAGGCGCATCATGTTTCCTTCCCGGGGTTACCTCTTGGGGTCACCACGGCCGCGGAAGCGCGGCCTGGAGCCGTAGCAGGAAGTCCGCGGTGGGCGGCGAACCGAGCCGCTCGGCCGCTTCGACGTGCTCCCAGGCGGCGGCGAACTCCCCCTCCGCGGCGAGCACGATCGCGAGGTCGCGATGCACCGGGCCGTCCTGCGGGTCGTGGCCCAGCACCGCGCGGTAGTGCCGGATGGCCGCCTCGTTGTCTCCCCGGTAGGCGAAGAGCCCGCCCAGCGTCCGGTTGGCGTCCGGGTCCGCCGAATCGTGTTCCAGAGCGCGGAGGAGGTGGTCCATCGCCTCGTCCCGCCTGCCGAGCATGAGGAGCGCACTGCCCAAATTCACCCGCGCCGCGACGTGGTCCGGGCGCGCTGCCAGTGCTTCCCGGTAGCGCTCGGCGGCTTCCCCGAAGCGGCGGGTACGCACGTAGAGGTTGCCGAAGTTGTAGAGGATGTCCGAGTCGCCCGGTTGCAGGCCCAGCAGGTGGTCGTAGAGCGTCTCGGCCGCGTCGAAGTCGCCGGCCGCTTCGGCGCGCAGCGCCCGCTGCTGATAGCCCCGCGCGGACACCGCCTCGTCCCAGACCTCGGTGAGCACCGGATCGTCCACCGGGACGAGATCCGGAAGGTCGCGGGCGGCCTCGGCCGCCCCGCGGGCCGCCTCCGTGTCGCCCTGCCGGGCGTAGAGCCGGGCGAGTGCGGCGTGGACCGGCCCGGCTCGCGGGGCGAGCGCGGCGGCTCGTTCGAGGCGTTCGCGCGCTGCCTCCAGCTCACCGCGCCTGAGGAGGAGACGCCCGATCCCGAGTTCGGCGGGAGCCGCGTCCGGCGCGGTATCGAGGGCCCGGCGGTAGCGGTCCATCGCCGGTTCCACATTCCCGGCGCTCTCCAGCAGCTCCGCGGCCAGCAGGTGGACGGGCGCGTAGCGGGGATTCAGCTCCGCCGCACGGCCCGCCGCGGTGAGCGCGTCCTCCGGCCGGATGTTCCTGAGGGCGGCGGCGCGCAGGTAGGGCCAGCGGAAGTCGGCGGGGTCGAGTTCCTCCGCGCGGAGGTAGGCCTCGTCCGCTTCGGGCTCCAGACCGTGCGCCTGGAGGGTCCTCCCGAGCGCACCCCAGGCGTCGGCCGACCTGGTGTCTTCCGCCACCAGGCCCCGCAGCCGGGCGATCTTTTCGCGCACCTGCGGTTCCATCTCCGCGGTGTCCGGGTCTGGAATCCGGACGGACATCTCCGGGGGTTGCGCCGGCTGCGCGGCCGCCCCGGAGATCGCGGCGACGCTCAGGACCGCCGCGAGAAGGCGGGGCTCGGAGCTGGCGCCGGGTCTCCAGCTTCCGCGGGCGGGGAGCATGCGGTCCAACTCAGGTCGGTGCGGGAGGCATCAGGGCCGGATGATCTCGTCCGCCCAGAGCCGCCGGAGGAACTTGAGACACGGCAGGACGGTGACCGCGCCGAAATGAGCGGGCCGTCCCCCGGGTACACCCCGAATCACCGCAGCCGGTCCGGCGCCATTTCGGCTGGCGGCGTCCGGAGAGGTGGGTAGTTCCATGCCGAAATTCCAAGAATATTGCGACCCTGCATCACATTTGTACGGTCCCCCATCCCGGCAACCGGCGATCCGGAACCCCGGGGAGCCGCCGCGCCGCCGTTCCCCGGAGCGCGTCAGCGCGGCGCGCCCCCGTCCGTGGAGCCGATGGTCATGCTGCGCTGATGGCGCCCGGCGCGCTTCGCCCAGGCATCCACGGTGACCTCCATGGGTCCGTCTCCCCGGACCGTCCAGGAGACCGTCTTCCGCGACTCGTCGGCGCCGGATCCCCAGCGGCGGATGTAGGCCAGCTTGCCAAGGATGTGTCCCGCGTCCACCTTGGCCGGCCCGCTGACCTCGCCGCCCTGAACCCGAATCTCGGCGAGGATCGGGTAGTCGAGGTCGATTTCGAGCGCCTTCCGGGTCACGTAGGTCGAGAGGTAGCCCTGGTTCTGCAGGACGGCCGTCACCCTGTGCTCGCCCGGCGAGACCTCTTCGGCATCGAGTTCGATGACCCGGAGCAGCGGCGACCGGCCGGCGATCTCCATCAGGTACTGGTAGTGGATCTCGCACTCGAACTGGAGGCGGTCGTCGATCCCCTGCGGAAGGCCCCGGTAGCCGCCGATCTCGACCTCGCCGAGTTCGGGATGCCGGTAGGGGGTCCAGGGAGCGAAGTAGACGCCGTCCTTTTCCTCGTCCACCCAGCGCAGGATTTCGTACTGGGTGGTGTAGCCGTCCTGGTCGTAGTCCCGGCCTGCGCCTCCGATCTCGGGCAGCAGGCTGTGGATGCCGACGTGCATGTAGGCCCAGTCGTTCGAGAAGCCGTGCATCGTCTCGCCGTAGCGGCCGGCCTTCACCTCCTGGGCGTACCAGTTGTTGTTCATCACCCCTCCCTTCGAGAGCCAGGACCAGACGGCCCCCAGCCGGGTGTAGAAGTCGTTGTCCTCCGGCGGCATGTACTCGAAGGGATGGCTCATCGGCGGGCGGACGATGTAGTTCCGGGCGCCGCCGCCGGAGTGGATCGTGTAGGTGAAGAAGATGTTCGGATGGGTGACGGTGAACTCCGCGACCGCGCGGACTTCGGGCAGCGAGAACGGGTAGGGGCCGGCCCCGGGCTCGTGCCGCTGCCACTCGGCGGACCAGTTCCGGTTGAAGTTGGGCTCTTCGCGCTCGTCGGTCACCTCGCGGGTGAGGTTCTGGCCCTCGGTATAGACGCGGTAGCGGTTCTCGGGTGGGGCGAGCTTCTCGAAGTCGCCGGGATCCTCCAGCGTGGTGGGGACGAAGTTCCAGCGGCCTCCGTCGCGGGTGCGGACCTGGAGCATGTGGCGCTCGTCGATCCAGCTCGGGTAGGAGTTCCCCTCGGGATCCTTGACCCGCATCCGGGTGATGTAGCCGTCGCCGTCGAGGTCCTTCCCGTTGTGCTCCTCCGGCTTGTGCTCCGGCCACGCCGGATGCCGGGTGAGGGCCGCCTCTCCGCCGTCGGCGTCGAAGATGGGCATGACGTAGAAGGTGCGGGTGTCCAGCATGCGCGTCGCGACGGGGTCCTTCCCGTAGCTCGCCAGCGCGGCCTCGGCGAAGTACCACATCATCTGGCGCCCGGTGACCTCGACGGCGTGGATGTTCCCGTCGAACCAGAGGGCGGGTTTCTCTTCGCCCGGGCCGGTCTCGAAGTTCGTGATCTCGAGGACCACGAGATCCCGACCCTGCCGGCTCTTGCCGATGACGTGGGCGCGGGCCAGGTTGGGATAGAGCTCCGCCAGCTCGTGCAGCCGGTCCGTCACCTCCTGGTGCAGGGGGTAGGGCCAGCGTTCGAAGTCGAAGTCGACATCCTCCGGAATGCTCGCGAACTGGCCGGCCTGGGCCGGCAGCGCGACGAACAGCAACGCTACGAACAGAAGGTTGCGCATGACCGCCCTCCCGCGGGAAGTCCCGCCGAACGTCCGGGTGTACCACATCGCGCCGCCGCCCCGCGAATCGGTCTCCGAGCGCGAGCCTCCGGCTGGCATCGCCCGCGCGGCGGGCGAAACCCGCACTCCGGTGCTCTGACGCATGGCGCGCCGGCCGGGACCGCCGGTCTTCAGACCGGCACGCACGGCGCTCCGCGCCGCTGCTACGATGCGTACCCCCGTTCCCACTGTGTTCCGCCGCTCTTCCAGCCTCGCCGCGCTGACGCTCGCGGCTGTCGCTGCGGGTCCGTTCGCCGTTCCCGCAGCCGCCCAGTACGGGTACTTCCCGGACCAGCCTGAAGCAGTCGAAGTGGCGGATCTCGCGCGGCGTCCCTCGTTCTACCACGAGAAAGCGGTGCTCACCCGCGGCCGGCTCGGCTTTTCCCTCGGGGTCGGACTGGACCAGCGGGTGATGGCGCTCGAGGATCCGGAGTCCATCGACGAGATCCTGATGGCCCAGCCCTACATGAGCAGCAACGACCTTGCCTTCATGGGCGCCGGAGAGGTGGAGGTCGAGGGATGGTTCTTCGCCACCCGCATGGTCGATGAGTTCACCCTGCGCTCGCATCCGATCCTCCGGAACTATCCGTACGACCCTTCGTGGGGCGATTCCATGGACATGCGGAGAGAGGGGTTCTTGGCCATCGTGGCGGTGACCCCGATCGGGGACACCGAGAGTGTGGTTTCCGAACGCGAACGCGAGGCGGCGGCCGAAATGGCGGCCGGCGACGCGATCAAGATCGAGGCCGGCAGCGTCGCGGCGCTCACCCTGGACCAGTTGATCGCCGACCCGGAGCCCTGGGTGAGCCAGCGGGTGGAAGTGATCGGGAAGTTCCGCGGCAACAACCTGTTCGGCGATCTCTCCATCAAGGACAAGAAGACGCCGCGCGACTTCGTCATCAAGACCGCGGATGATGCGATCTGGGTCACCGGGATGCGCCCGGCGGGGAACGGGTTCCGGTTCGATCCCACCCGCCGCCGCGACACCGGCAAGTGGCTGCGGGTGTACGGAAGGCCGTGGACCTCGGACGGAGTGGTCTATCTCCGCGCCGAGCGGCTCGAACTGGCCGATCGTCCCGACGATGACTCCCTGGAGCCGGTGGACATCCGGGTCGCCGAGAAGGAGGCCCGCGAGGCCGACGTAAGTCCGCTCCGCGTGGTCTTCTCGCTGCCGCTCGACGGGGAACGGGAGATTCCGCTCGACAGCGACTTCCGGGTGCAGTTCTCGAACCGGATGGCGTCGGAGAGTTTCCACGCCGCGGTGGATCTCCTCTACGGCGACGAGCCCTATGAGGACAATCCATTCCCGGAGCTGGAGGTCACCTACGACGACGGCAGCCGGAGCCTGCTCGTCATTCCGAACGGGTCGCTCGATCCCGAGCGCGAGATCCATCTCATCCTCTACCGGGAGATCGAAGACGAGCACGGCCAACACCTCGAGCCGCAACCCCTGGCGGCCGAATGGGATGACGATGCGGTCTGGGTGCTCTCCTTCCGCACCGCCTCCCGGTGAGCGGCGCTCTCCGCGCTGACGTCCCGCCGGTCGCCCTCACCATCGCCGGGTCCGACTCCGGTGGCGGGGCCGGCATCCAGGCCGACCTGAAGACCTTCGCCGCCCATGGGGTGTACGGCCTTTCGGCGATCACCGCGGTCACCGCGCAGAACACCGTCGCGGTGACCGGTGTCCAGGAGATCGAGCCGGAACTGGTGTCTTCCCAGATCGCCGCGGTGGTCTCCGACTTTCCGGTTGGCGCCGCGAAGACCGGCATGCTGTCCTCCGCGGCGATCATCCGGGCGGTGGCGAAGGCGGTGGACGACCACGAGTTGCGGGTCGTCGTGGATCCGGTGATGGTCGCGAAGAGCGGCGACCGGCTGCTGCGGGCGGACGCGGTGGATGCGCTCCGGGACGACCTCCTGCCGCGGGCGGCGCTCTTGACCCCGAACGTGCCCGAGGCTTCCGACCTGACCGGTCTTCGGGTAGAAAACGAGGATGAGATGCAGGCCGCCGGTGAAAGGCTCCTGGGGATGGGCGCCCGGGCGGTGCTCATGAAGGGGGGTCACCTGAACGGCGACGCGGTGGTGGATCTCTTCCTCGAGGGGAGCCGCGTCGTCCGTCTCCGGGGTCACCGGATCCACACCCGCGCTACCCACGGGACCGGCTGTACGCTGTCGGCCGCCGTGGCGGCGAACCTCGCGCTCGGCCGCACCCTGCCCGTAGCGGTGAAGCGGGCGCGTCAGTACCTGCGGACGGCGATGCTGCGGGCCGCCCCCCTCGGCCAGGGACACGGCCCACTGGGACATCTCCCACCACCGTCCTGATGGAACGATTCCGGATCACCGCCGAACCGCTGGACGAGCACGCCATCGCTGAGGGACTCTCCACCTCCGAGGACGGCGCGGTCGTCGTCTTCTCGGGGATCGTGCGCGCCCGCAACAAGGGGCGGAAGGTGCTGCATCTCGAGTACGAGGCGTACGAGGCCATGGTCTACCCGGTGTTCGAGCGGGTGGCGGAGGACGTGAGCCGGCGCTTCGGAGTCGAGCGCCTGCGGATCCACCACCGGATCGGGCGGGTGGACATCGGCGAGTCCAGCGTCCTGGTCGCGGCCGCCTCGCCGCACCGCGGCAGCGCCTTCGAGGCGGCCCGCCACACCATGAACGAGATCAAGCGCATCGTGCCCATCTGGAAGCGCGAGTTCTTCGAGGGTGGGGACGTCTGGGTGGAGGGACCGAAGGAGCCCGTAACCGAATGACCGGGTCTGCCGCGGTGACGGTGCTGCTCTTCGCGGCGGCGCGCGAGGCTGCGGGAAGGGGGCGCCTGGAGGTCCCCCATCGCGAGGGACTCACCGCCGCCGATGTCTGGAAGAACCTGGAGAGCGAGCGACCCGCCCTGGCGCCGCTGGCCGGCTCCGTCAGCGTCGCGGTGAACCACCGCTTCGTCCCGCGGGACACGCTGCTCGCCGCCGGCGACGAACTGGCCTTCCTCCCTCCGGTCAGCGGCGGCTGAACGCGCCTTCCTCGTCCGGGCGTCTATCCCCAACGCTCCACTCGGAGGCCCTCGAACCAGCCGAAATCCCTCTGATTCAAGGTGACCAGCGTGAGATCGTTGACGCGGGCGATGGCAGCGATCTGGCCGTCGACGAACGGGGGAGTCTGGCCGGCCTTCGCGAGCCTCGCACGTTCACGGGCATGCCATTCCGCCGCTCGCCGGTCGTAGTCGAGGATCGGCAGACTCGCCAGGACGACTTCGACCAGGTAGGACTCGATCGAGTCGCGGCGCCGGGAGCGCGGCAGCCGTTCGCACCCGAACCGCAGTTCGTGCCAGACCGGCGCCGCGATCGCCGATTCGCCCTCGTGCCGCTCCAGCCAGCGGAGCACTTCGGCCGAGGGCGCCGGCCGGGTCGGCTCGGACACCACATCGGTATCGAGGAGGTAGCGAGGGGTCACCACTGAAAGTCCCGCCCCGGTGAGCGGTCACGCACAGCGGCAAAGATCTCGGCGGGGTCGAGGGCGAGCGCCGCGAGGTCGGTTTTCCGAACGAACGTCCGATACGCCTCCATGAAGCCCGGCCGCTTCGGCCCGAGCTGCGCGAACCGCTCGCTGCTGATGAGCACTGCCACGGATACGCCGCGCCGGCTGATCTCCACGGTGCGTCCATCCTCTGCCGCCCGGATCAGTGCCGGCAGGTTCCGGCGGGCGTCGGCGACCGAGTGACGGCGCTGTTGCTCCTTGGTGTTCATATAGATGTACATTAGCGCCTCGCCCGCTCCGGGGGAAAGGATCGCCATGCCGTTTCATCGTCTTCTCGTTGTCGTCGCCGTCCTGGCCGTGGCCGCCGGGGCCGGCGCCCAGCCGCTCCCGCCCGGGATCACGCCGGAACTCGTGGACCGGGCCCGCGAGCTGCTCCGGAGCGTCCCCTTCGCCGACGGGCACAACGACCTGCCGAGTTCCCTGCTCGACGTGGTCCGCGGCGACCTCGATGCCCCCGGCGCCGACCTGAGCCGGGTGCAGATGGAACTTCCCGCCGACATCCCGCGGCTCCGCGAGGGTGGGGTCGGCATGCAGTTCTGGTCGGCCTTCGTGGACACGGATTTCATCGCCACCGGGGACTCGCTCCGGCAGGCGATCCGCCAGATCGACGTCATCCACAGGTTCGTGGACCGCTACGAGGACTTCGAGTTCGCCCTCACCGCCGACGACATCGAGCGGGCGTACGCCGCCGGACGCATCGCCTCGATGATCGGCCTGGAGGGCGGGCACGCGATCGAGGGCTCCACCGCGGCGCTCCGGATGTTCTACGAACTGGGTGTCCGCTACATGACGCTGACCCACTTCCGGACCCACGACTGGGCGGACGCGGCGACCGACATTCCCTTGCACCGGGGCCTGTCGCCCTTCGGCGAGGAAGTGATCCGTGAGATGAACCGGCTCGGGATGTTCGTGGACCTCTCCCACGTGAGCGCCGAGACCATGCGCGACGCCATCCGGATCAGCGAGGCGCCGGTGCTCTACTCGCACTCGGGGGCCCGCGGGGTGAACGCCCATCCGCGCAACGTGCCCGACGACGTGCTGCGACTGCTGCCCGCGAACGGCGGGGTGGTGATGATGGACTTCATTCCCGGCTACGTAGTCCCCACGCCGCCCGAATGGCTGGCCCGCGAGGGCATCGAAGCCGAAGAAGACCGGGCCGCCATGGGGATGGGCGCCGCCGAGCCGGTCTGGGGAGCGCTCCGGAACCGCGAGCGCGAGCGCCTCCGCGCCGAGCTGGACGACGAGGGAGAGGTGATTCGGCTTCTCTCCCGCTGGGAGGCGGACAACCCGATGCCGCGCGGCGCGGTCTCGGACGTCGCGGCGCACATCGAGCACATCCGCGACATCGCCGGTCTCGCGCACATCGGGATCGGGTCCGACTACTACGACCCGGGCGGCCCCTCGATGGTCGAGGGACTCGAGCACGTGGACCGGTTCCCGGTGCTCTTCGCGGAGTTGCTGCGGCGGGGCTGGTCCGAGGACGACCTCCGCCAGATCGCCGCCGGCAACGTCCTGCGGGCGCTCAGGGAGGTGGAACGGGTCGCGGCGGAGCTCCAGGAGACGCGGTCCCCGTCCACCGCCGATCTCCGCGGCGTGGGAGCGCGGTAGAGTCGGTTCGCTACGCAGCAACGGAGGTAGCAATGACTCCTGACTCGAAGGACCGGATCACATTCCATCTGCCGGCCCCTCTGCTGGAGGGTCTCGACAGCGTCGCCCGGTGCCACAGTCGCAGCCGGGCCGAGATCATCCGGCAGGCCATCGAGTGCTACCTCGAAGACTTCGAAGACCTCACCGTGGCATCGGAGCGTCTTCGGGATCCCAGGGATCCGGTGCTCGACTGGGATCAGGTCCGAGGTGGCCTACTCCGTTGAGCCGGGGGCGCCGGGGTGAGAACGCGATCCGCGAGGGTAATCAGTCCATCCGGCCGCGTAGCCGGGCGGCGCGCCGTTCGAGCTCCTTCCGGTAGCGGCGGCTCGTTTCCCGGCCCATCTCGATCCGGGGAAGCCGTTCCAGCGCGTCCTCGACGTGGGTGAGGGCGCGCGCCGGTTCCTTCCGCTGGTGCTCTTCGTGCTTCGCGAGCCAGACGAGCACGTCCAGCCGCTCCCGGGAATCGACGATGCTGACCCGGCGCCAGAGTTCGATCGCGCCGTCCCAGTCGCCGAGCTGCTTTCGCCGCTCCCCGAGGTCCAGCAGGCAGCGGTCGCGGTTCCGGCCTGAGAGCCCGGCGGAAAGCGCCCGCTCCAGCAGCGGGATGGCCACTTCCGACTCCCCCCGGCGCCAGAAGTGGTGTCCAGCGCCGTGCAGGTCCGCGGGATCGTCGCTGTACCAGTCCTCGTCCATCCGCTCGAGCGCCCTCAGTGCGAGCGCGGCCAGCGTGACGATGTCGTAGCGGTTGTGCGCCAGCACCGATTCCATGGCGGGGTGGTGTCCGTAGCGGAGGAAGTCGAAGAACACCTGGGGGATGCGGTCCCCTGGGATGTCGTCGTCGCGTTCGACCTCGAGGAGCTCCCGTTCCAGCGTGGAAAGGCGGGCGTTCTCGTGGCGCGGCTTGAACAGCCGGCGCGCCGGATGCAGCAGATCCAGATGGCGCGCGTCCCGGAAGGGGGAACGCACGCCGTTCAACGCGAAGCGGGTTTCGAGCAGCGGAAGGTCGAAACTCCCCCCGTTGTAGGTCACGAGGTCGCGGCGGCCGGCCGCCAGGACCGTCAGTTCCTCCAGCATGGCGGCTTCCCCCAGCGGATTGCGCAGGAGGAACTGCGTGACCCGGAAGCGGTCCTCTTCCACGAAGCCGACGCCGATCAGGAAGGCGAAGGTGCCGGTGCCGCCGGCGAGTCCGCTGGTCTCGGTGTCCAGGAAGAGGGCTCGGGACAGGTCCACGCCGGGCTCCTCGGGGCGGATCTGGAGGCGCGCCGCCGCCTCCTCGGAGACCTCCAGCAGGCGGACGAGGTCCTCGCCGCCGTAACGCGACGCCAGGGGGACGTCGTGGTCCTCCCGGGAGAAGGGTTCGTCCGCCGCCCGAGCCTCCGGCGCGGGGTCGGCTTCCCCGTCGTCCGCCTCGGGAGCGGCTCCAGGCTGGACCTCCCGGAGCGACGGCTGGCCATCCCCGGGCGAACCGATGCGGAGTTCCTTCCAGCCGCGCTCCGTCCGTCGTATGAGTTCCCGGGCTCGCGCCAGCCGGGCGGTCTTGTCGCTCCCGTGAGGTTCTTCCGGAATCCCCGCGGACGGCGGGTCCACAGAGGCTTCAGGAAGCGGCGCCTCCGCCGCCCGCTCCGGGCCAGCGACGCGGCCAACAACCCGCGCCCGGCTGCGCCGGAGCCGTTCCGCGAGGGAGCTTCGATGCGGCGCCATGGGTGGCGTCAGGGGACGCTCGCGGCGGAAGTTGCGGGCGCCGTTTCTTCACGGCCCCGAATCCCCTCGAGAATGGCGAGCGCGGCGGCCTTGCCGTGGCGGCCGATCTCGCCCACCGGCCCCACGCACGACGGACATCCCGCCTGGCACGGGCAGCGCTCGATCAGCCCGAGCGTCTCGGCGAGCAGGGTGGCGCGGGACTCCCAGAGCGGCTCCGAGAAACCGATGCCCCCCGGATAGTTGTCGTAGATGAAGATCCGGGTCACCGCATCCGCTTCGCCAGGCCCCGCTTCCGCTGGTTCCGGGTGAGGCGCCCCGCCATCGCGCGAGCCTGTCCCGATGGCGGACCCGATGTCGTGGGCTTCGCACATGAGGAAGGTGGTCGCCACCGCGCGCATCGCGTTCCTGATCCCGCGGATGCCGTCCCGGCGGTCTTCGGGACCGAAGGGAACCGCCGCCAGCACCTCGGGCGGAGCCTCGAGCCAGAACGCGGTGGTGTGCATCTCGACGGCGGGCATGTCGAGTTCGCCGGAGCCGACGTTCTCGCCCGTGAAGAACTTGATCTTCTTGAAGCCGACGACCTGCTTGACGACGTGGACCTCGCCGTGGGCCGCCGGCGAGGACGGCTCCGGCGCCGCGGCGAAGGTGTCGAGGATCGTGACCTTCGTGTGGGTGACCGCGTCCGTGTAGTAGTCGCTCTCGATGGGGCGGACCTCGGCCCGGCGCTCCTGGTGGTCCAGCCGCTCGACGTAGTAGGTGTCGCTCTCGAGCATGTAGATGGCCTTCTCATGGAGCGTCGAATGGGCGCTCACGAAGTCCACTTCCGCGATGACCTTGCCGCTCTCCCGGTCGTGCACCACGAAGTTGTCGGAGCTGATGGAGCGCAGGCTCACGCTGTTCGCAGGGTAGGAGTCGGCAGTCCAGAACCACCGGTCGCCGGCCCGGTAGAGGATCTTCTCTTCTTCGAGCACCCCCAGAAGCTCCTCCAGGTTCTCGTCGCCGAACCTCTCCCCCTTGCGGAACGGCAGCTCGAAGGCGGCGCACTTGAGGTGCTCGATCAGGACCTGAAGGTTCTCCGGATTGATCAACCCCCGCTCGGGCGTCCCCTCGAAGAAGTAGTCCGGGTGCTGGATGACGAACTGGTTGACGGGGGTTGAGTTCGCCACCAGCACCGCCGCCGCGGTTCCACCGCGGCGTCCCGCCCGGCCCGCCTGCTGCCAGGTGGAGGCGATGGTTCCCGGGTAGCCGGAGATCACCGCCACGTCGAGGCTGCCGATGTCGATCCCCAGTTCCAGCGCGTTCGTGGAGACGACGCCGAGGACGCTCCCGTTCTTGATGCCGTCCTCGATCTCCCGCCGCTTCTTCGGCAGGTAGCCGCCCCGGTAGCCGCGGATCCGGTCGCTCCGGTCGGGACGGGTCTCGATGTCCTGCTTCAGGTACTTGACGAGCACCTCGGTCTGGGTGCGGGAGCGGGCGAACACGATCGTCTGCAGGTTGCCCTTCAGGAATCCCCCGGCAATCCGGCGGGTCTCGCCGAGCGCCGAGCGGCGGATCCCGAGTTCGGGGTTCACCACCGGGGGGTTGTAGAACAGGAAGAAGCGTTCCGGACGGGGGGCGCCGCTCCGGTCCACGAGCGAGATGGGACGTTCGGTGAGCCCCTCCGCCAATTCCCGCGGATTCGCGATGGTGGCGGAACTGAGAATGAACCGGGGTGCCGCGCCGTAGTGGGCGCACACCCGGCGGAGCCGCCGGAGCAGGTTGGCCAGATGGCTGCCGAACACCCCGCGGTAGGTGTGCATCTCGTCGATGACGACGAAGCGCAGGTTCTCGAAGAGCTTGGCCCACTTCGTGTGGTGGGGGAGGATGCCCGCATGGAGCATGTCCGGATTCGTGACCACGATGTGCGCCCGGGTGCGGATGCTGCGCCGGGCGTCCCCCGGGGTGTCCCCGTCGTAGACATCGGCGCGGACGTCCTCCCCGAGCAGGTCCTTCAGGTCGAGGATCTCCTTCTTCTGGTCCTGCGAGAGCGCCTTGGTGGGGAACAGATAGAGCGCGCGGGCGTCGGGCTCCCGGAGGATCCGGTTGAGGACCGGCGCGTTGTAGCAAAGCGTCTTGCCGGAAGCGGTCGGGGTGACCGCGGCGACGTTCTCCCCCGCCTCGACCCGGTCGAGCACCTCCCGCTGGTGGGAATAGAGCGCTTCGACGCCCCGGCGGCGGTAGGCGTCGCGCAGGCGGGCGTCGATGTGCTCCGGAAAGTCCCGGTAGTCGCCGGGTTCCGCCGGGAAGTGGCGGAGCGCGGTGACTCCCCGGAGCGCGGCGCCGGCATCCAGTTCGGCCACCAGCGACCGGATCGCGGCGCGCCGCTCGGGCGCCGTGAGCGCGACCCCGGAAGCGCCGGAGCCTCTCCCGGGACCATCCAGGAGTGCAGCCGATTTCATGGGTCTGGGGTCAGGCGCCGGAGAAGTCCGATGCGTGCAGAAATCCCGCGGCTGAACGGCACTGTATCCGGCCCCGGTGACAAATCACGCCACCCTGGCGGAAGCGTGTGGGAATCGAACCCACCATCCCGGGGACTAACCCGGAATCAACGGATTTGAAGTCCGCGGAGGCCGCCAGACCCCATGCGCTTCCAGGGGGAGGGGATCCCGGTGGATCACCGGTTCACCGACCGCTGGCCCCATCTTCGGCGCCGGTGCTCCCGGTGGCGAGCGCGACGACCTCGATGGCAGCCTCACGCATGGTAACCGCGAGGGTGCCTCCGCCGGGGCTCACGCTCGGTTGGAGTGCGCCGAGGGCGCCGGTCGTCACCTGTTCCGTCGCGCCGGTGGCGATGTCCACCCGCCACACCTGGAAGGGCCCGAAGCCGTCGTTGCGCGAGTAGAAGAGCGACGCGCCGTCGGCGCTCCATTCGGGCGCGCTGTACGGTTCGCCATTGGCAAAGGTGATGACGGCGGCGGGGGTGCCACCCGCCGGCGGAACGGTGTAAACGGTGACGCGTCCGTCCTCGAGCGAGCGTCCGTAGAAGGCCAGCCGTTCCCCGTCCGGCGAGAAACGGGCTCCCATGGCATAGCCCTCGAACCCGTCGAGCGGGACGCGGACGGGGTCGCCGGCCGCGAGCCCCGTAGCGGGGTCGACGGCGATCGTGTATACGGACCCCGGGTTTTCCTCGCCTGGCGGGCCGTGACTGCTGAAGGCGAGCGTCCGCCCGTCCGGACTCCAGTCCGGCTCTCCGGTGTCCGCGCCCGGTCCGAACCGCGTGAGTCGATCGGGTCGCTCGTTCCCGCCAAGCCGGACGATCCAGATGTCGTCGCTCTGCTGCTGGTGCCCCTGGAAGGCCAGCCACTGGCCGTCCGGCGACCACGCGGCGCCGTAGTCTTCGTGCTCCTCCGACAGGAGCGTCCGGACCGTGCCGGTTGGGGCCCCGTCCGCGTCGAGGTCCAGGACGCCCAGATCGAAGTCGACGGGCATGCGGAGGCGTCGCCAGGAGAACGTGATGAAGCCGAGCGCTCTCCCGTCGGGGCGCCAGGAAGGCAGGAAGGCGCTCGCGGGACCCGCCGTTGTCACATCGGTGGGTTCCCCTCCGGTCACGGGCACGAGGCCCACCGCGGTGCGCGTGTGGTACACGCTGAGAGCGACGCGGCCGTCGGCGAGCGGCGTGACCGCGAGCACGTCACGGCCGCCACCCTCCAGCCGTTCGGCCGGGGCGCCATCCAGTGGCACGCGCCAGCCGGCAAAGAGCGCATCGTCGGGCCCCGCTGCCGCGAGATAGAGCGCGCCGCCGGTGGGGGACCACTCCACGCGGCTGTCCCATCCGAGCCGGAGGTCGGCGGCGAGCGTGCGCGTCTCGCCCGTCGCGATCTCCGTCACGGCGAGGTCCGCGCGGTACCCGCTCGCGACCTGAAGGTGCGCCACCGTGCGCCCGTCGGGAGATCGCACGGGCGCGGCCCAGCCCCCGGCATCGTCGACGAGCACGGTCGCGGCGTCGAGTCCCGGCGCGTACGCGACCCACGCGGTAGCGGGGTCCGCGTGTCGTAGCGCGGTCACGGTGCCGTCCGGCAACAATCGCGGATAGTCGATGCGTGCGTCCCCGGGATCCACGACGCGCGACTCCTGGCCGCTGGCCGGGTCCAGGGTCCAGACCCCGTGACTCTCGGGCCAGCGGTCGACGTAGACGACCCGCGAACCGTCGGGCGACCAGGTCACCCGCGACCGCCCCGCCGGCCTCGTCGTCACCACGCGGCCGACCCCGGCCGCCACGTCGTAGACGGAAAGCGACCGGGTGTTCGCGGCGTAGTCGGCGAACACGACCCGGTCGCCGGCGGGCGACGGGATGCCCGGGTAGGCGTCGTAGAGGTCCGTGTGGACGTGTCGTGCGAGCACGACGTCCGAGACCTCTTCGACGCCTCCTCCGCACGCCGCCGCCAGGAGGAGGGGTACTGGCACGAGGCAACGGCGCACCAACGTCGGGCGCCGTGACCGCTGCGGAGACTTCACCGGCCGTTCACGGGTTCTGCTGGCACTCTTGGCGAGATATTGGAACACCGTGGAGCACAGTGGTCCACCCCCTGGTGGAGCTGACGGGGATCGAACCCGTGACCTCGTGAATGCCATTCACGCGCGCTCCCAGTTGCGCCACAGCCCCAACCCGGGTCATGGAAGGAGAGAGGACGCTCTGCCTTCCAGCAGGACCGCCGATTTTAGCAGCCGGCTGCGCCCTAACCTCCGGTTTCCCCGAGGATCAGGTCCGGCAGGAAGAGGCTCGCTTCCGGCCAGAACGTGACGATCCCGAGCACCACGAGCAGCGCCGCGATGAAGAACACGTTGACCTTCATCACCTCCGAGATCTCGGTCTTGGCGATGGAGCAGGTGGTGATGAGGACCGAGGCCACCGGGGGCGTCTGCTGGCCCACCGCGAGGCTCACGGTGACCATCATGCCGAAGTGCACGGTGCCGATCCCCGCGGACTCCGCCAGCGGCAGCAGGATGGGCACGAGGAGCACGATGGCGGCGGCGCTGTGGAGGATGGTTCCGGCCAGCAGCAGGACGCCGTTCAGGATCAGCGCGACCGCCCAGGGCGCGTCCGCGAGCGACAGCACCCACGCCGTCAGCCGCTCCGGGGCCTGCTGGTTGGCCAGGTACCAGCCGAGGATCGCCGATCCGGCGACCAGCAGCATGACCACCGCGGTCTGCCGCGCCGACTCGGTGAACGCCTCGCGGATCGCCGCGAACCGGACGGTGCGGTAACCGACCACGCCCATCAGCAGCGCGAGGAGCACCGCGACCGCAGCCGCCTCGGTGGCCGTGAACCAGCCCAGGAAGATGCCGCCGAGGATGATCGCCGGGATGAGCAGCGGCCACGCCGCCGCCCGGGCCGCGGTTCCCGCCCGCCGCAGGCGGAAGGGTTCCGAGTCGCCGAACCCGCCCCGGCGGGCCAGCCACCGGCTCACCAGCATGATGAAGGCGCCGGCGAGCACGCCCGGGACGAATCCGGCGAGAAAGAGCCGGGCGATGGAGGCCCCGGTAACGGCTCCGAAGAGGATCATCGGGATGGACGGCGGAATCAGGATCGCGATCGTCGCCGAGGCGGAGAGCACGGCGGCGGCGAAGGGGGCCGGATAGCCGCGTTCCTTCATCGCCGGAATCAGGACGCTCCCGAGCGCGGCAGCGTCGGCGACGGCCGACCCGGACATCTCGGAGAACAGCATGCTGGACGCCGTGGTCGTCATCGCCAGGCCCCCCCGCATCCAGCCGACCACCGAGGCGGCGAAGTCGGTGAGGCGCCGGGAAATCCCGGCGTGGTTCATGAGCGCCCCGGCGAGGATGAACAGCGGAATCGCGACCAGCGGGAAGGAGTCGGTCCCGTTGAAGAGGCGGAGCGGGACGACCACCAGCGGGGTGTTCGTGGTGAGCCAGATCGCCAGCACCGACGCCGCGATCAGCACGTACCCGATCGGGATCCCGACCAGGATGAACGCCAGCGCGGCGATCAGCGCGACCAGGATCTCCATGGCGCCGCGTCAGTCCGCCGGGGAGCGGAGGAGCGCCACGAGGCGCCGGGCCTCCATGGCGGCGGTCAGCAATGCGAAGAGCGGCAGGACCAGGTAGAAAGCGCCCATCGGAACCGGCATGGTGATCGAGCGTTCGCCCAGGAAGCGGAGCACCAGCACGGTGCCGAACCAGGCGAGGACGAGGTGAAGGGCGAGGACCGCCGCGTGTTCGAGGATCCGGGCGATCCGCCGCGGACGGGGCGCAAGACGGCTGACCAGGTCCCGGATACCGATGTGGGCCCCGTCCCGGCGCGCGAGGACCGCCCCCAGGAAGGTGAGCCAGACGAGGGCGAAGCCGGCGAGTTCGTCGTAGAAGCCGAGCCCGCCGCCGAAGCCGTACCGCAGGGTGACCTCGACGAGGCACAGCACCGCGATGGCGGCGAGCAGCAGCGAACAGGCGACGGCCAGCGGATCCCGGCCCTTGGGTTCCGTCGTCAGTGCGCCAATTCCCGCGCCGCTTCGATCCACCCGGCGCCGAAGCGCTCCTCGTAGTGCTCGAAGACCGGCGCCGCCGCCGCGGCGAAGGCCGGGAGGTCCACTTCGTTCACGGCGAGCTGCCCTTCGAGGCCGGCGAGCAGGCGCGTGTCCTCCCGGGCCAGGAAGTCCCGGAGCCAGTCGCCGGTCTCGATCGCCGCCTCCCGAAGTCCGGTCTGGAGCTCCGCGGGCAGACGTTCGAGCCACGCGGTCTGCATTACTGGGTAGGCCGGGGTGTAGACGTGGTTCGAGAGCGACAGGTAGCTCTGCACTTCGTGGAGCCGCGCCGCCGTCAACTGGGCGAGCGGGTTCTCCTGCCCGTCCACCACCCCCTGCCGCAGCGCCGAGAACACCTCTCCGAAGCTCATGGACGCGGGGCTCGCGCCGAGGGTCTCGAAGAGGCGGACGCGCTCCGGGTCCTTCGGGGTGCGGAGACGGATCCCCTCCAGGTCCGCGGGCGTCACCACCGGGCGCACGTTGTTCGTGATGACCCGGAACCCGTTCTCCCAGAAGGCGAGCAGGGTGAGCCCGTGATCCCGCCGGAGCGTCTCCTCGAGACCCCTGCCGATCTCGCTGGCGGCGATCCGCTCGAAGTGGCCCCGGTCCTCGACCAGGAAGGGCAGGTCGAAAATGCCGAACTCCGGCGCCACGGAATGCATCACCGACGAGGGAATGTGCATCTCGAGAGTGCCCAGGCGGAGCCCCTCCAGCATCTCCTTGTCCTCGCCGAGCTGGCCGGTGCCGAAGATGCGGATCTCGACCTGCCCCGGGAAGCGCGCTTCGACCAGTTCCTTGAAATGACGCGCACCATGGTCGAAGGGCGAATCGGGAAACCCGATGTGCCCGAGGCGGATTACGGTGGGGCCGGACCCGCCGTCCGGGGAGCAGGAGACGCCGAGCGCCAGCGCGAAGGCTGCCAGCACGGCGGTGCCGGGTCGCATCCTGCGGATTGAACCACGGTTCGCCCGTGGCGGACGCTACGGAATGCTGCGCGTCCAGCGGCTGCGGATCGTGATGCTCTCCGTCGCGCCGGGCAGCGTCAGGTCGAACACCTCGTCAAAGGTGTCCGCGTCGACCCGTGTCAGGGTGAGGGTCGCACGGGTGCCGCGTGCGTTCTCCGATTCCTCGAGGACGAAGATCAGGCGCTCCGGAGGCGACGACGCGGCATCGAGGACGAACGTGTTCACGTACCCCTCGCTGTTGAACTGGCGCAGGACATAGGTGTCGCGGTCCCGGTCGAAGCTCAACACCGTCCAGTCGTCGTGCGTGTCCCCTTCGGGAAGACCCTCGTGGGGAGGGAACACGGACCGGTTTCGGCCGAGCAGATACGCGTCCTGCAGAACGAGCTCATAGGTGCGTTCGCCGCGTCCCTCGCCGAAGGTGGCGGATTCCTCTCCGATCCACGCACCGGCGAAGAACTCGAACGCGGCCCAACGTTCCGACTCGCCCCAGCTCTGTTCCGGGGAGCCTGTTTGGCGAGCGGCCGACAAGGTGGCGGTGGCGATCAGCAGCAGCATGAAGATGGCTCTCATGGCGTCCTCCCGGGCAACCCGTGACTGCCCGACCATGGCCACCGTAATCCGCGCTGCCGCGCGCGCGATTGTAAGGATTCGACGGCCTACTCGACCTCGAGCGCCGACACGCGGGCGTCAGCCGCGAACTTCCCCGGCGTCATGCCGGCGAAGGCCCGGAACTCGTGGATGAAGTGGGCCTGGTCGTAGAACCCGGCGTCGTAGGCGACCCCGGTGAGCCGGGCGTCGGGCGCCTCCCGCAGGCGCTGGCACGCGCGGAGGAAGCGCGCGAGCCGGGTCAGGTGCTTCGGCGTCATCCCCAGACCGGTCTCGAACGTGCGCTCGAGGCGCCGCTGGCCGATGCCCAGCGAATCGGCGATGCGATCGATCCGTACCGGGGACGGGGTCCGCCAGAGCGTCCGCACCAGGCCCGAGATGTCGGGCCTCCGGTGCCTTGCGAGGCGCCGCAGCAGAAACGCCTGCAAGGCGTCGACCCGCTCCTCGTCGGTCGCGCCCGTTGCAATGCGCTCCTCGATCTCACGGACGTCGGGGCCGCGCCAGACCTCGTCCGCCGAGGTGGCGCGATCGGCGACGTCACGCACCGGGACCGGGAGGAACTGGTGGGCTCCCCACGGATGGAACCGCACCGCCACGAAACCGCCGGCGCCGGCCGGCTCGATCTCGACGAATCGCCGCGTCTGGGAGACCAGCAGGCTGACGGGTTGTGCGGCGGCTTCCGCGCCCGCGAAGCGCATCGTGAACGGCGTGCGGTAGTGGAAGATCGCCTCGACCACCCCGTCCGCCACGATGCGCTCCGGTCCGCCGAAGAGCGCCGGCCCGTCGCATTCGAGCAGCCAGATCAGCCGGACGTACGGCGCGAGCGCCCCGTGGACGGGGAACTCGCGGTACCGGAGCGTCACGGCCTCGCAGGTTTCGCTAGGGCTGTGAATCTGCCGCTGCGGAGCCTCCCGTGACGTGGTCCCACAACTCGAGGGCGTGGCGGGTGAGCGCCGGCAGGTCCTCACCGAGCAGGTAGCCGGCCTCGATCAGCTCGAGCGCGGCTTCGGTGAACTGCCCGAGATAGTCCTCCCGGCTCGAATAGCGGTCCATGACGGATTTCCGCGGGTCTCCGGCGGCCTGCGCCGCGGCGGCGTCCTTCGGGAACGGCACGAAGGAACCGGCCATGCTGGAGATCTCGTCCGGAGGTCCGGACTCCGCGTTGAACAGGTTCCAGCCCATATAGGTTGCGAGAGGAACCGTGATTTCCGGCAGACGGATGCCGGCGACCTCGTTGCCGTCCTCGTCCACGGACGAAACCCGGATCGGGAACCGCTTGCCGATGGCCGGCGGTTCCTGGGTCACCACGCCCTTCGACAGGAAGTCAGGGCCGTAGTCCGCCCGGTAGGCGTAGTGGACGCGGTCCGAGAACTCCACGCCGGGGATGTCCGGGAATCCGAGGTTCTCCGCCGCGACCGCGGTGCCGTCCTCGATGCTCGGGTACTGGCTCGGCGGCGGCGCCCCCGCCTCCCGGGTCCAGCGGTCCATGGCGAGCAGGAGGGCGCGCTGCCCCCAGCGGAAGTTGTTGGGGTTGGCGCGCTGCTGCCCGATCGTCACGCCGGGGGGGAACCCCGCCGGGCCGTGCTGGGTGCCGGCGTACATGTAGACGCGGACGTGGTCCGGGATCCGGGCGTCCTCGCTGGCGTCGATCGTGGTGTGGATGAGGCTCGCAGCGCGGCCCCAGTACTCGTACGAGGAGTTCGTGTAGAAGACCCGCGGATAGAACGCCTCGCGCTGCCGGGTCAGCAGTCCCAGGGTGAGTCCGGTCTCCGGATCCGTCTGCTCCACGTCGGTGAACGGAAAGATGTCGGTCGGATGGAACTGGTTCATGTAGGGATGGGCGTCCCGGGAGGCCTGCGCGAAGCGGTGGTTGAAGCTGCCGCGGCCGCCGCCCGCCACGTCCGAGATCACGCCGTCGAGCACCCGGCGTCCCTTCTCGTCGCTGTTGAACCCGTAGAACATGAAAGTGCGCAGGAAGCGTCCGCTCTGGGAGACCCCGAAGCTGATGGCGCTCTTGATGTCGCCCCGGGCGATCCCCAGGTCTTCGGATCCGTCGTGGCGGAGCAGGGTCACGAAGTCGCGGATGCCGGCCGGGCCGAGGCCGACCAGCGGCGGGTTGTGGGAGCGGTACACGACCTCGTAGATCCGGTGCGGCTGGAAACCGCCCTTCAGGTAGACCGCGCCGTCGTCGGGCACCACGGAGCCGTTCTCGACCTTGCCGAAGCCCCACTGGCCGCGCGGAACGACTTCCCGTTCGTCCTCGACCCGGTGCCGCACCGTCAGCACGTTCTCGGCATCGTCCGGATCCTTGACCCGGTAGGGCCGGTGGTTGCGGTCGGCCAGCGTGTGGTGGTCGACAGCACTGCGGACCACGAAGTCGGCCCGCACCAGCCCCTCGATGGCGGAGCCGTCCGGGTTGGTCGCGATCGGCGGGTGCATCCGCATCCGGAGCGGGTCGTCGTCGGGAACGTCCCACTGCCAGCCCAGCCAGAGCAGGGTGAACCCGTGGCGCATCAGGAAACCGTCCCCGAAGTGCTCCTCGGTCGTCGGCGCGAGGCTCCCCTGGGCCATGTTGAAGTAGCCGAGCATCCCCTTCCGCCCGCGGTTGTTCACCTCGTGCAGCAGGGTGCCCCGGCTCTTTCCCATCACCTTGGGGCGGACGAGGTGGAAGTCCGCGGACATCTCGACCTTCCCGTCGGCGTTCCGCGGCGCGAGAGCGATGTCGGTGATGATCCGGTTGGCGTCGTTTTCGGGATCGAACGCGAAATGGACGACCCCGATGATCTGCTCGTAGGCGCCGGCCAGGCCGAAGCTCCTGCCTCCGAGCACGTCGGAGCGCTCGCGGATCTCGAACCCCACGACCTCGGCGGCGGCGGGAACCGAGAGTGCGGCCAGCAGGCCAAGAGCCGCGACGACGGTGCGCGTGTTTCCTTTCGACATACCCGAGTCCTCCCGAAGGTTGGCCGCCGAAGATACCGCAGCCTTCAGGCTACGGGCTTCTCAGACTTCCAGGTAGCGGGCCAGCGACGCCCGGCGCGGCCGGCGGACGCCGCCGCCGAGCCGTTTCGACAGGTACACCTTGGAGTCGCCGTTGTGGATCGGGTGCGGTTCGTACTTGACTACGTCGAAGTGCAGGTGGGTCAGGGTGCTGCGCATCTCGTAGTAGCGGTTCTTGGTCTTGACCACGATTTCCCGGAAGCCCTTGTCGATGGCCCACTCCTCCTGGAACTCGTCGAGGGCGCGGAAGTGGCCCTGGCCGCGCCAGTCGCTCCTCGTCCCGCCGAGCCAGGCGTAGAGGACGCGCTGTCCCGAGAACCGCACCGCTTCGCGCAGGCGTTCGACCAGGTCCGCGAGTTCCGGGTCGGTCTCCTCGTTCCGGATCTCGTGGGCCACCCGGTAGGAGACCGGGGCGAAGCGGGTGGGTTCTTCCGGCAGGCTCGCCTCCACCATGAAGATCCCGTGTTCGCGTCCCTCGAGGCGTTCCCGGATCTCCAGCGCGGACTTCTTCCGGTCGAATTCGCCGAAGAACTCCTCGATGAACTGGATCTCGAGCGCGCCGGACTCCAGCGGGTACTGGCGGATCCGGAAGGGCTGGTCCACGGACAGGCTGTTAACGCGCCGCGGGATGCGGCCACAGGCGTCCGCGTTCCTCGAGTTCTTCCTCGATTCGCAGGAGCTCGTTGTACTTCGCCACGCGTTCTCCGCGGCAGGGGGCTCCGGCCTTGATCTGGCCGGCCCCGGTAGCGACGGCGAGGTGGGCAATCGCGGTGTCCGCGGTCTCGCCGGACCGGTGGCTGAGCATGGCTCCGAGGCCGGCCCGCAGCGCTGCCTGGACGACCTGCACCGTCTCGGTCAGGGTGCCCACCTGGTTGGGCTTGATCAGGATGGCGTTGGCGGCCCTCTCTCGAATCCCCCGCTGCAGCCGGTCTTCCTGGGTTACGAAGAGGTCATCGCCTACCAGTTGCACGCGGTCCCCCAGTGTCGCGGTCAGCTCCGACCAGCC
The DNA here is from genome assembly GCA_022828085.1 of Acidobacteriota bacterium. Taxonomy (GTDB): domain Bacteria; phylum Acidobacteriota; class Vicinamibacteria; order Marinacidobacterales; family Marinacidobacteraceae; genus Marinacidobacterium. Next base: position 33,876 of record JAJEIY010000083.1, read on the forward strand.
CTCCCAGTCGTCCTCCGCGAGTCCGTCCTCGATGGAGAGCAGCGCGGGAAACCGGTCCAGCCAGGCGGCGTAGGTGTCGATCATCGCGGAAGCCGGCTGCGCGGCGCCGTCCGCGGGAAAGCGGTAGCCGTTTTCGTCCGCGAACTCGGTGGCTGCCACGTCGAGGGCCAGCCCCATCTGCTCGCCGGGCTCGAAGCCGGCGCTCTCGACAGCCTCCACCAGGAGCTCCAGCGCCTCGCCCGCGTCCGCCAGCGCCGGCGCGAACCCGCCTTCGTCGCCAACCGCCGTCGAGTGACCACGCTTGCCCAGTACCTCTCGCAGTTCGTGATAGACGGCGACTCCGGCCTGGAGCGCGTCCGAGAAGAAGTCGAAGCCCAGCGGGGCCACCATGAATTCCTGGACCAGCAGAGCGTTGTCGGCGTGGGCGCCGCCGTTCAGCACGTTGAAATAGGGGACCGGCAGGGTGTCGGCGATGGCGCCGCCGAGGGACCGGTAGAGCGGCAGTCCCGCGGCCGTTGCCGCAGCCCGGGCGCTCGCGAGCGAAACGGCCAGGATTGCGTTCGCCCCGAATCGCGAGCGGTCTGCGGAACCGTCGAGCTCGATCATCAGCCGGTCCACGGTCGCCTGGTCCGCCGCGTCCTCGCCGGCGAGTTCGGGGCCGATCTGTTCCTCGATGGCGTTGATTGCCCCGAGCACTCCCCGCCCCCGGTAGCGTTCCTCGTCCCGGTCCCGGCGTTCGACGGCTTCGTGCCGCCCGGTGGAGGCTCCGGACGGCGCCGCGGCCCGTCCGCTGGCGCCCCCGACGAGCCACACCTCGGCTTCCACGGTCGGATTCCCGCGTGAATCGAGGATCTCCCGGGCGGCAATCCGGTCGATCCAGGTGTCGCTCTCTTCCATCCGCCGCGTCATGGATTGACTCTCGCTGTCCGTGTCCCCGCGGCGGGAGCGGAGAGCGGCCTTCCCGCCACCCGGGGAAAACGGCGTTCGTCCGGCAACTTCATGACGTTACGAAACATAGCAGTCCAGAGGTCGATCGTTGGCTCATGGTTCGGGATTCGGTTGCCGTTTGACAAAGGGGGGGTGGCGCGATTGACTTACGGACGTATGAATCCCCGGATTGTCGGCGGGCATGGGCGTCTGGCCCTTTGCCTGAACGCGGGATTGCTGCTGGCGGCCCCCGCCCTCGCCTTCCCGGGTTCCGTCTTCGAGGAACCGCCGATTGGCCGGGAGACGGGTGAGGCCAGCGTGGCCGGCGCCGCGTCCGCCGGCGTCGTCGTCCTGGCTCAGATTTCGGGGGTGGTGGCGAGCGAGGATGGGAACCCGCTTCCGGGCGCCCTGGTCTCGGTCTTCGCGGCGGACAGCGACGACGGCGCGGCGCGCTTTGCGGTCACCGACGAGGAAGGCCGGTTCGAGGTCGGCGAAGCGTCCCCCGGGCTCTACAGCCTGCGCGCCTACCTGGCTGGATTCCTCCCGTCGCCGCGGGCACAGGTGCTGGTTCGCAGCGGTGCGTCGCTCGCGGACACCCTGCTGATCCAGATGGCCGCCATCGGATCGGAACAGGGCACCGGCACGCTTTCGGAGCTGCGCTGGCTGCTGCAGCGCGGCGGACGGAACGTCCTGAAGGACCGTCGCGCGGGAATCGATTTCGACAACATTTGGGAGGGCCCGTGGAACGATGGGTCCCGCTTCCCGGCGCTCGCCTCCCTGGAAGGCGAGTTCGGCTTCTTCGCCGCATCGGGCAGCTCGCTCGGACTCCCCGAGAGCCGGGCGGTGGATTCGGGAATCGCCTACACGCGGTTCGAACTGCCGTCCACGGCGCGCGGCAACTGGGAGGCCGAAGCCCGCCTCATGGAGTCGGCGTTCGCGTCCTGGGCGGCGAACCTCTCCTACACGATGGAGGAATTCGACGGACACGAGTTCGCTGCGGGGATCGCCTACCAGCGGCACGTCTATGGCGATGCGCCCGATTACCGCCCGCCGGCGGCGCCGATCCTGAATCTGGCGCTGCTCCAGGAACCGCAGGCTGAATGGGACGGCGCGGTGTTCGTGGCCGATGACTTCACGCTCGGGCGGGCCAGCCTGAGCACCGGGCTGACCTATCGCCGCTTCTCGTACCTGACCGGACACCGGGGCCTCGCGCCGCGGGCGGTCCTGGAGTACCGGGCGGCCGAGGACTGGACGCTGATGGGCGGGGTCGCGGTCCGGGTGGACGGCCCGATCGGAGAAGACTCCGCGCTGCTGTCCCGGGTGGCGCACGGCGACCTGCTTGCCCTCGATCCGTCGTGGTTCGGCTCGGAGGCCGCCCAGCGGAACACCCGCTACCAGGCCGGCGTCCAGTTCGAGGCCTCTCCCAACCATGTCCTCGCGGCCCGGCTGTTCCGCGAGGTCACGACCGACCAGCTCCTGCGGACTTTCGAATCGGGTCCGGTTTCGGGAGGGCGTTTCGATGTGTCGAACGCCGGCGACTATTCCTCGACGGGGTTCGCTTTCGACTGGATTCGGGAGATGGGGCAGGTCACCCGGCGGCTCGATCTGGGCGGCCGGGTTTCCTGGCTGGTGGCGGCCGTCCGGAATCCGGGCGGCGACGCATCGCTTGAAGGGCCCGCCGGTCCGCTGGGCTTTGTCGGTCCGGGCGGCCCGGACGTCACGAACGCGACGCGCTTCCTGCTGCCGGTCGGAGGCACCGCTGTAGTCCATGACCTCTCGGCCGAAGTGTTGGCGCGGCTTCGTCCCTCGGGGACCCGCCTGGCCGCGGCGTACCGCGTGATCCGCCATCCCGGTCTGACGCCCGCGCATCCGGCCCTGTCGGCCGCCGACGAGCACACGGCCCGCTTCGACGTGGAGTTGGTCCAACTCATCCCCTTCGCCGACTGGAGCGGAACCGAATGGGAGCTGTCGCTCGCGGTTCGCGATCTCTTCTTCCGCGAGATGCTGGGACGGTCCCTGCTGGACGAGATCGCAGTGGCCCATGCGCCCCGGCGCGTCGTGGGTGGCCTCGCCGTCCGGTTCTAGCCGCCGGACGGCAGACCGGCTTGGAACGCCGGTCTCCAGACCGGCACCGCGGCGCTCCGCGCCGCGCAAGTCGTAGCGCCACCCGCGCTCACGGGACGTACGCCTCGGATCGCTGGCCCGCGGCCTGTCCGATCATCCAATCCATTGAATCTCCCGACGTCAATCCGTCGCATTGGATAAGATGGCGGGTTCCGGCACCTGATCCACTGGCCGGCGACTGACGGCATGCCCCTCCTCCGCGGCGTCACCCGCTCCACCCTCGCCGTAGCAGCGACCGCGCTGCTGCTCGCCCTCGCGGTGACGAACGTCGCGCGGCAGGTGGTTTCCGGCGTCATGGACGACGGCGTGCTGTGGGGTGACGAGCTGGGCCGCGTGGTCGCCATGCGCGTGGAAGCGGGCGGGGCGGGGGACGACGCCGGCATCGAAGTGGGCGACGCGCTGCAGGTCATCACCGACCGGGCCGGCGGCACGACCATCGAGGTGGACAGCGCGGCTGATGTCCGCAGCGTGCTCGACGATGCTTCGGAGGGATCGCGCCTGCGCTACGTCCTGATCCGCGAGGGGGAGCGGCGCGGGATGACGCTCTCCGTCGTGCCTCTCCCGACCGGCAACGTCTCGCTCTACCTGTTCCTGGCGGCCGTGGGGATCTTTGCCGGGGGGGTCGGCACCTTCGTCTACGCCTTCCGCCGCGGCGCCTCGGCGTCGGCCCACTTCTACGGGCTCTGTCTGCTGTGGTTGCTCGCGTTCTCGTTCTCGTTCACCGGGGAACTGGATCTCTTCGATCACCTCTTCTTCTGGCTCGACCGGATCGGGGTGTTGTTCTTCCCTCCGGTGTTCCTGCACTTCGCGCTGACCTTTCCCAATCACAGCCGATTCCTGGAGCGGTGGCCGAAGCTGCTCCACTGGGCGTACGCGCCGTCCTTCGCCCTGCTTGGGCTTTCGATCGGTTCCCGGATCCTCTACTTCTCCCCCTTCAGTCCGGGGGGCGGGGTCATCACCGGCAGCGAGTTCGTGCTGGACCGCCTCGAGCCGGTGCTGTGGGCGCTCTATTCCCTCGCCGCGTTCGCGGCGTTCGTGGACGCCTATCGCAACGCCGAAAGCGTCACGGTCTCGAAACAGCTCAAGTGGATCGTCTGGGGCACCGGAGCCGGAATGCTGCCCTTCGCGCTGATCTACGCGGTTCCCTATCTGGGTGGACTTCCCACGACGCCGGAAATGGAGCTCTCCCTCGTGCCGGTGGTCCTGGTCCCGCTCTCCTTCGCGTACGCCATCGTCAAGTACCGGCTGATGGACGTGGAGGTGCTGTTCAAGCGCGGGATCCTGCTGGCTTCGTTGATGCTGGGCATCGCCGCGATCTTCCTCGCGGCCTTCCTGGCGGGAACCACCTGGTTCGGGGGCGACGAACACTCGCTGATCATCGCGGTGCTCTCGGCCATCGTGGCGGCGCTGGCGGTGCCCGCCTTCCGGACCCGCACCGAGCGCCTGATCGACCGGCTCTTCTATCGCGAGCACTACGACTTCCGGCGGGCGCTCGCCCGGTTGGCCGGCGAGATGAACTCCCAGCTCGATCTGGTTCCGCTGGCGAACCGCCTGGTGGAGCGCATCGCCGAGACCTTCCGGATGCAGCGGGTGGCGCTGCTCACCGCCGTGCCCGACACCGCCGTTCCGGAACTCAGGGTCGTGGCGGCGCACGGCCTTGACGACACGGAGATCGCCGCTTCCGAGCGATTCACTGCGTCCGCATCCGTACGGAAGCGGCTGAGCGCCGGGGCGATCGCCCGCGCCTACCAGATGCCGGCGCCGGTCCGCGAAGGCGTCTGGGTGCTGAATGCCGTCCCGTGCTTCGCGCGGGGCGAGGTCGTGGGCGCCTTCCTGCTGGGCGAGACCGTGGACGGCGAGGAACTCTCCTCCGAGGACCTGGACCTGCTCCGCACGGTGGCGGCGCAGGCGGCGACCGCCCTCGTCAACGCACGCCTCTACAGCTCCCTCCAGGCCAAGCACGAGGAGGTGGTGGCGCTCCGGGAGCAGAGCGAAGACACGATCGAGTCGCTGGCCGCCGGCGTGGTGGTCCTCGACCTCAAGGGCCGCGTCGTCCGCTGGAACCGGTCCATGGAGATCATCTACGGGCGAAGCCGCCACGAGGTCGCCCATTCCTCCTACGCGGCGGTCTTCCCGAGGAGCCTTCGCCAGGCGCTCGACGCCGGCCTCGGTGAGGGATGGCTTTCCCGGAGCGAGGGTGGCGGAATCTCCCGGATGAACCTGAGGGCGGCCGATGGGCGGGACCGCGTCGTGAACGTCAAGGCCGCGCCGTTCATGTCGGGGGCCGGGCAGCGCCACGGCGCGATCCTCATCTTCGAAGACATCACCGAGCGCGTCGGGATGGAGAACGAGATGCAGCTCCGGGAGAAGATGAGTTCCCTCGGCGTCCTCGCGGCCGGTGTCGCGCACGAGGTGAACACGCCGCTTACCGGGATCTCGAGCTTCACCCAGATGCTCCAGGACCAGACCTCCCGGAACGATCCCCGCCGCCCGCTCCTCACCAAGATCGAGAAACAGACGGAGCGCGCCTCGAAGATCGTCAACGGCCTGCTCAACTTCGCGCGGCACGGACAGACGGACTTCCAGATCGTGAACCTCAACCGGGTCCTGGGGGACGTGCTGTCCCTCCTGGACCATCAGTTGAAGAGTTCCCATATCCGCATCCGCAAGGAACTCGACCCGGCGCTTCCGCCGCTCCGGGGCGACGAGAACAAGCTCCAGCAGGTCTTCGTGAATCTCGCGGTGAACGCCTTCGACGCCATGCCCGCGGGCGGCTGGCTCACGCTCACCACCCGCAGCGAGGGAGGGCAGGTGATCGCCGAAGTCGCCGATACCGGCGAGGGCATCGCGCCCGAAGACATCCGGCGCATCTACGACCCCTTCTTCTCGACCCGCAAGAAGAGCGGCGGGAACGGCCTCGGCCTGTCGATCAGTTACGGAATCGTCCAGGAACACGGCGGCGCGATGGAGGTCGAAAGCAGCGTGAGCACCGGAACCCGTTTCCTCATCCGTTTCCCGGCGGCGGATTCGTCGGCTGACCGTCAGGCTTCCGGGGATTCGTCGCTGGCGGTTCCGAAGGCCGCCGGCGCCCGCGCCGCGGAGACCAGGCAATGAGTCGAAACCGCGGGACCGTCCTCGTCGTGGACGACGAGCAGGTGATGCGGGAGATCCTCGAAGCGCTGTTGCGCCAGGCCGGCTATTCGGTGCGGCTCGCCGAGAACGGCGAGCAGGGGATCCGGATCGTGGATCGCGAACCGATCGATCTGGCCGTGGTGGACGTGATGCTTCCGGACATCTCCGGGCTCAAGGTCCTCGAACGCCTCCGGGAGATCGACCCGGAGATCACGGTCGTCATGCTCACCGCCTTCGCTTCGGTGGAAACCGCGGTGACGGCGATCAAGTGCGGCGCGTTCGACTATCTGACCAAGCCCTTCAAGAACGACGAGGTGCTGAACCTCGTCGGGAACGGAGTGCGCCAGCGACGGCTCGCCCGGGAGAACCGTTCGCTTCGGGAGCAACTGGTCCGTCGGGAGCGATTCGATGAACTGGTGGGGAAGTCACCGCGCATGCAGGACGTGTACGCGCTCATCGAACAGGTCGCCGGATCCCGGTCCAACGTGCTGATCACCGGCGAGAGAGGGACCGGGAAAGAGCTGGTTGCGAAAGCGATCCACCGCCTCAGCCCGCGCAAGAAACGCCCGTTCGTCACCGTCCACTCGGGAAGCCTCCCGCCTGAATTGCTCGAGAGCAACCTTTTCGGCCACCTCAAGGGAGCCTTCACCGGTGCGGTGGCGCCCAAGAAGGGACTCTTCGAGATTGCCGACGGCGGCAGCATCTTCTTCGACGAGATCGGCACCGTGCACGTGGACACCCAGGCGAAGCTGCTCCGGGTGATCCAGGAGAAGGAGTTCATGAACCTTGGCGGGGTCGAGACGATCAAGGTGGACGTTCGGGTGATCGCCGCCACCAACACCGATCTGAAGCGGCTGGCCGACCAGGGCAAGTTCCGCGAGGACCTCTACTTCCGACTGGATGTGATCAACATCCACCTGCCGCCGCTCCGGGACCGCCGCGAGGACATTCCCGCACTCGCTCAGCACTTCCTCAGGAAGTACGGGGGCGAGAACGGAAAGCACCAGCTCTCCTTCTCCGCTGACGCCATGCAGGCGCTGCTCGACTGTCCGTGGCCCGGAAACGTGCGCCAGCTCGAAAACGCGGTCGAGCGGGCGGTGGTGCTGACCCCGGCCGACGACATCGACATCTCCCTGCTGCCGGACGCCGTCCGGAGCCGGACATCACGGGCCTCGGTCGCCTCGGTTCCGCCGCTTGAGGACGGAGTCACGCTCCGCGAGTACATTTCCGAGGTGGAACGGCAGCTACTGCTCGAGACGCTCGACCGGGTCGGCGGCATTCAGAAGCGCGCCGCGGAGGTCCTTGGCCTGAAGCCCACCACCCTGAACGAGATGCTCAAACGCCACGGCATCCGGTTCGGCCGGCGCCCTCCGGAGACCTTCGGCTCCGTTCTTCGTGAGGCCCAATGATGAGAACAGTGCGACGGTTGGCCCGGCTCGCCGTTCTGCTGGCTGTCCTGCCGGCGGTGGCGTTGGCCGCCCAGGACGAACTCAGCCGGGACGAGAGGCTCGAGCGGCTCCGCGAGGACCACCGCACCTGGCTCGAGGAAGAGGTGGTTTACATCATCACCGATCGGGAGGAGGACGTGTTCCTCAGCCTCGAGACGCTCGAGGAGCGGACCCGCTTCATCGAGGTCTTCTGGGAGAAACGCGATCCTTATCCGGCCACCCCGGCGAACGAGTTCAGGGACGAGCACTACGCCCGGATCGAATACGCCAACAAGTACCTCGGCCGGGACACCTTCCGGGCGGGCTGGCGCACCGATCGCGGCCGCTACTACATCCTCCTCGGCGAGCCGCGGGAGCGGCATTCCTTCGACGGCTACAACGAGGTGGTCTCGTCCGAGCTCTGGTTCTACCAGGGAGACGTACAGAAAGGGCTGCCGTCGTTCTTCTATCTCGTCTTCTTCAAGCGCCACGACATCGGCGAATACCGGCTGTATCACCCCGTCGTGGACGGGCCCCAGTCACTGGTGAGGGGGCAGTACACGCAGGGTCCCGGCCCGGAAGGAAACGTCCAGGCCTACGAGACCCTCCAGCGCATCGACGCCGAGCTCGCCAACGCTTCGCTCTCCTTCGATCCGTCGGAGCCGGGCGACTGGACCTCGGGCCGGGCCTCGCTGGGGAGCGATCTCCTGATCGCGCGCGTCGAGGACTCGCCGCGCCGGGCGATCCGCACCGACTACGCCGACGCCTGGCTCCGCTACCGGGACCGGGTCTCGGCCGACTACTCGTTCAACTTCGTCCCGAGCCGCGGAGTGTTCGGAGTCACCGGAGGGCCCTCCGGCACGCCGTTCGTCCACTTCAGCGTCGAGATCGACCCCCAGAACTTCACGCTCGAGACCGACGAGGACCAGACGTCGTTCTATACGACCCTCGACATCTCGGTCGAGGCGGTGAACGAGGATGACGTGGTGGTGCTGGCGATCGACCGCCCCGCCTACCTGGAACTCACGCCGGCGCAGGTTCGCGATGTCCAGGCGTCGCCCTTCGCGTACCAGGACAGCGTCCCGCTGCTGCCGGGCCAATATGAGTTCAGCGTGATCGTCCGCAACCGCGCGGCCCAACAGTTCACCGTGCTCGAGACGGAGATCGACACCACCGGCCTGGCCGAGGCCGGTTCGTCCCGGATCGCGGGAATCGTCGCGGGGTTCGACGGCACCGACCTGATGGAGGCGCCCAGCCCCGACGCGATCCGCACGTTCCAGGTGGGCAGCGTTCGCGTCCAGCCGGCCGCGGACGGCCTCTTCGCCCTCGGGAACGTGCTCTACGCCTTCGCGCACGTGATGGACGCGGGCGAGGACCAGCAGATCCGGTTCCAGTTGCTCGCCGACGATTCGGGCAGCCCGGAGGGGGAACCCCTCGCCGAACTGACCGCGGGTGTTCCCGCCGCAGGCGCGGTTCTGGCCCGGATGCCGCTGGATCTCGGGGTCGGCGGGAGCTACTGGCTACGGGCCCGGCTCGAAGACTCGGGCGGCGCCCTGCTGGACCAGCGTGACCGCCGCATCCAGGTTTCCCCGCGCGCCGGGGTCCCGCGCGCCGCGTTCGTGTACCGCCGGGGCTTCAATCCGGAGACACCGGGTCTCCTCCCGCTGGTGCGGGGCGACCAGTACCTGACGCTGTCACGCTTCGAGGACGCGCTTCGCGAGTACGAGGCGGCGGTGGCGTCCGGGAATCCGCAGTTGCCCGCGGCGCGCTGGAAGCTCGCTCACGGCTACATCCAGACGAGCCGGGTGGCCGACGCGGCGGCGCTGCTCGAGCCCATGGTCGAGCAGTTCCCGGAGGTCTTCGAGGTGGCCAGCGGCATCGGTTTCGTCCGCTACTTCCAGAACCGCTTCGAGGAGAGCGTGACCCACCTGGAACACGCCCTTTCGCTGCGCACACCGGGATTCGGGTTGCTGAATGTCCTCGGAGATGCCTACGCCCAGGTCGGCCGCCTCGACGAGGCGCGCACGACGTTCCAGCGCTCGCTGGAGATGAATCCCGAGCAGCCCTTCCTCCGCGAGCGGCTCGCCGAAATCAGCGCACCCCCGCCCCGCTAGCAGCGCCGGCTTGGAACGCCGGTCTCCGACCGGCACAGCGGCGCTCCGCGCCGCGGCGGCTCGACGCTGATTCGCGTAAGGGGGCCGCAGCGCGTCCCTCAGAACCGCAGCCGCACCCCCACCCGCGCCACCCGCGGCGGCAGGATGGCGCACCCGGCTTGGAACGCCGGCCTCCGGCCGGCACAGCGGGCCTCCGGCCCGCGGCGGCATGACGCCACTCCTCGCAGGAAGGTGGCGGGCGCACACCATCAGAACCGGAGCCGGACTCCCACCCGCGCCACCCGCGGCGGCAGGATCCCCACCACCGCGCCGAACGAATCGTCGCGGGATCCCTCGCCCACCACGTTGTTCAGGTTCAGCGCGTTGAAGATGTCGAAGTAGGTGGAAAACTCGCCGGATCCCGGTAGCTCCAGCCGATGATCGAGGCGGAAGTCGAGCAGCGGCACGGCGGGGGAGCGGGCCGCGCCGGGCGGCTCGACGATCACCTCCGTACTGCCCTGCGGGAGAGGCCTCCCGTCCAGCGTCTCGGTGAAGATGACGGACCGGTAGTTGGGCCAACCGGAGTGCGCCCGGAAGGAGCCCGCCACCGCGAAGCCCCAGGGCAGGCGGTAGCTCCCCGACACCCGGGCGATGAACGGGCGATCCCAGTATGTCGGGCCCTCGTGCAGGTCCCCGTGGTTCGGGTTGTTCAGGAGGGGGCCCGGGAATCCGGTAGCCTCGTCGATCTGGTCGCCCGGACCCGGCAGCCAACCGATCGAGCGGCTCACGGTGACAGAGGCCAGGAGTTGCCAGCCCGCCGCGTACCGCTTCCGGGCTTCGAGGATGAGCCCCTGGTAGCTGGAGCCGATTCCCGGGTTGTACAACCGGAAGCGGCTTGCTCCACGGGTTGCGGGATCCTGGAGCCAGAGCGTGATCGGGACGTCGTCTTCGCTGCCGCGGACGAAGTCGCGGCCCGGATCCAGATGGGGAACCGGGCGCCACGCGGTCGCCGGGACACCGACATCCGTGTCTTCGAGGAGGTTCCGCTCGCGGCGCAGGATGCCGGTGAGGCCGAAGGTGATCCCCCAGGGAATCTCGCGATGGATTCCCAGGGTCAGTTCATCGGTGAAGGGTTGCCGGAGGTCCGGGTCCACTTCGTTCCTCACGGGAATGAAGATGCGGAGCGGCTGGGAAAAGTCCACCTCTCCGGCGTCCACCAGGCTGTTGAAGTTCCGGTCTTCGAAGCGGAATCTCGCGGACGCGCGGGCATTCGGGTTTCCGTAACCCGGAACACTCAGACCGAGTTGGTGGAGGTAGCGCCCCGCGCTGAAACGGACCTGGGTGCTGCCGTCTTCGGTGAGGCGGTAGTTGACGCCGAAACGCGGAGCGATCCCCAGCCAGGAAACGAGGGATGGTTCGCCGGCTACCTGCCGGGGAATTCCGAAGCCGCGGAATGCCTCTTCCCAGGCCCCCGGAGCGTTCTCCTGGTCCGGGTATCCGGCTCCCCACCAGTCCGCGCGGAGCCCGATCTCCAGGACCAGCCGCCCTCGGACGAGGCTGTCCTGGGCAAAGAGACCGACGTTCCGGGTGAAGTTCCGGACCGCCACCGGGTCGTTGTAGAGCGTGACCTCGATAGGGCGCACCCGGTCGTGGATGTAGACGATGCCCCCGTGCAGGTCATGGGTGGTGCGGCCCGGGTTCACGGTGGTTTCGATGCCGACCTTGAACTCGTTCGTGCCGCCGAAGAGCCCGTCCCGGAACAGGGAGGCCGTGGCGTTCCCCTGCCAACGGTCCCGCTCGTAGATGGTGTTCGTCCCCGAGCCGCCGTACCAGATGCCCGTGTTCAGCTCCCAGCGGGAAATCCCGGGCTCGCGGTCGGGTTGCTGTCCGTACGGGAAGTAGAGATCCAGACGGCTGGCGCGCGCTTCCACGAGCAGCGACTCGCCGAAAACGCCGGACCAGGAGACCTGTCCGAGCGTGGCGGTCGAGTCCTGGTGGAAGGTTGTCTCCGGCCGGGGCCGGAAGAGGCTCGCCCCCCGGTAAGGCCGGTATTTGCCGTTCGAGTAGAAGAACAGTCCGATCTCGTGTCCCTCGGCCACCCGCACGCTGCCCCGGGCCAGCACGTTGTTCAGCTCGGTGAGGTCCACGCCGGGTTCGCCGCCCTCGAAGAAGAAGCCCGGCAGGAACGGCTCGACCCGGAATCGCGAGACGTTGAAGTAGAACCAGGCGCGGTCACGTTGTACGGGGCCGCCGAGTTCCACGCTCCCGTCGAGGAGCGACTTGAGACGGTTGGCCTGTCCCACGCCCCGGGCGCGCAGCGCGTCGTCCAGGTTTTCCGCCTGGAACCGCTCGTGCTCGTAGAAGAAGCTGCCACTGCCGGCGAACCGATTGGTGCCGCGCCGGGTGACGATGTTCAGGAAGACGCCCGGGGTCTGGATTTCCGCCCGGTGTCCCGCCGTGGACACCTCGATTTCCTCGAAGGTGTCGAAGGAGTAGTAGGCGATGCTCGCCCCCATCGCCGCGGGGTCCGTCACGTTCACGCCGTTCAGGTAGTACTGGTTCTGCGTCCACGCCGAGCCCGCCGCCGAGAAAAGGGACTGCTGGCCGCTTTCGGCCCCCCCCACGTTGATCTTGGACATCATGATGCCGGGCGTCTGCTCCAGCACCGTCCAGATGTCGCGCGTGTTGGGGAGATCCTCGAGCACCGGCCGGTCGATGGTTTCGCGAACGCCGCTGCCGCGGAGGTCGAGGAGGCGGCGTGAGACCGCCGCGACGCTCTCGGTGATTCCGGCGAGCGCCAGTTGCAGGCGGATTTCGACGACCGACCCGGCGTCCACCACGACTTCGGCCGGTGGCGAGTCCTCGAATCCGGGATGCGCCGCGGCGATGGTCCAGGTGCCTGGCTCGAGCCCCGCGAACCCGAACCGTCCCGATGGTCCGGCGGCCTGATCGCGCCGGACCCCGCGTTCCGGAAGCACGAGGGACACCCGGGCGCCCGGCAGTACGCCCCCGGTGGCGTCGAGTACGACGCCGTCCACCCCCCCGGTCGGCTGTGCGGCTCCGGGCGCAGGAAGTGCCGCGAGAAACGAACTCAGAGCGGCCGCCGCGAGCAGGCGCCCGCGGACCGGCGGCGCGGCGGAGAGGGAGGGATTCGAACCCTCGGCGCGGTATCCCGCGCAACTGCTTAGCAGGCAGCCCTGTTCAGCCACTCCAGCACCTCTCCAGCGCCCGTTTCAGGCGAGGGTTTCGCCGCCGGGCAGGGGATCGTATCTTGTAGCTCGTCTGTTCGCCCGGCGTGCATGATCCAGGCTCCTCGCGGCGCGATCTTGAGGTGTTGGACGCAGGCAGCGGGACCGGACGCCCGGGCCACGCTGTCTCCCGGTTGGGGGGAAAGTGTGAAAGAGGGGCTTGCCCCCCCGTTCACAAGAAGACAACTCCGAATCGGAACTCGCCGGAGCGCGCCGAAGCGCGCAGGGAGTTTCGATTGCCGGCGCGAAGCGCCGGGCGGTTGTTGATCGGGGCGTCCTCGCGGCGCGATCTTGAGGTGTTGCACGCCGGCTGCGGGGCCGGACGCCCCGGTCAACAACCGCTCGACCCGGAGTGCTATCCTCATGTGTTCCCGCGACACTGGGAAGTCGTCCAATGGCAGGACACACGGCTCTGGACCGTGGAATCGGGGTTCGAGTCCCTGCTTCCCAGCCAGCCGGGTGTGGGCGGAAGGGGCGTCCGCCGGAAGGGAGCCCCGAGCCCAGAGGCGAAGGAGATCTCCGATGAGAAAAAACACGATTCAGAAGGCCGGACTCGTTGCGCTCGGCCTGCTCTTTGTCGCGCAAACGGCAATGGCCCAGATGGGTACCGGCCGGGTGTCCGGAACGGTGAAGGATCAGGAGGGGAACCCCATCGAAGGGGCGACCGTCACCGCACAGGCCGGCGACTCGGGGCGGGTCCTCGAAGCCACCACGGATGGGCGTGGCCGTTGGGCCATTCTCGGTTTCCGGTCCCGCGCCTACGACTTCTCGGTGCAGGCGGCAGGCTTCATGCCCTACAACTACCAGGCGCCGATGCGGCAAGCGGGGAAGAACCCCGACATGGACCTCGTTCTGGAGCGCGCCCAGATGGGCCGGTCCGCGGGGACCGGCGGCGGTCTGCTGGCTGAGGCCCAGGAGCTCCACCAGGCGGGGCGCTACGACGAGGCGCTCGCGATGTACGACGAGGTGCTCACCACCGATCCGACGGTGTACCAAATCAATCTGAACCGGGCCGCGGTGCTCCGCGAGCTTGGCCGGCCGGATGACGCGAAGGCGGCCTACCAGATCGTGCTCGACCAGGAACCCGGGAACGCCGCGGCGCTGGTGTCACTCGGCGAAATGGCGATGGCCGACTCCGACATGAACGGAGCGCTCGCGTTCTGGGAACAGGCGGTGGATTCGACCGAGGATGAGGTCATTCCCTACAACGTGGCGCAGATCTCCTTCCAGAACGGCGAGACGGAAAAGGCCATCGAGTACTACCTGATCGCCGCCGACCGGCGCGCGGACTGGGCCGAGCCGTTTGTCCAGATCGGCATCGTCTACCTGAACATGGGTGACTTCCCCGCTGCCGCCGAACAGTTCGAGATGGCGATCGAGGTGGAGCCGGAAAGCGCCGCCGCGGCGCAGGCGCAGGCGATGCTGGACGCCCTTCCGAAGCCGGAGTAACCAGCACGCCGCCAGCCCGGCGGCAACTACCGGAGGGGTGGCCGAGCGGCTTAAGGCGGTGGTCTTGAAAACCACTGGCCCGAAAGGGTCCGGGGGTTCGAATCCCTCCCCCTCCGCTCGACCAGGCGGCCCGCAAGGGGGGCGCCTGGCCGACATGGTGATTCCGACATGACTTGGCTGAGGTGAGAGCGACCCCCTGGCGGGCCGTCCGGCGCTGCGCGCCGGAAATCGCGAACCCTCCGGGATTCGCGATTCGAGCTGTCTTCTTGTGAAAGGGGGCGCGCCCCCCTTTCACACTTTCCCCCGATGCAGCCGGCATCGGTGGTGTGCCTGGCGATCGGGTGAGCGCGTCCTGGCGGTCTGAACCGGGCGAAACGGCTCAGCAGCCGACGGACGGGGCGGGCGTGCCGCCGCTACCTCCGTACGAGGGCCAGGTTGTACGGATCGTTTCCTACGCCCGTCACCGTGCCCACGACGGTGCGTGATCGAAGATCGATCACATAGACGTACCCGGTCTCCTCGGAGAACGGCTGCGACCCCGGCCCTCCGCTGATCACCGCGTAGCGGCCATCGGACGTGACCGCCGAACCCTTCGGGCGGGCGGGCCGCCCATCCGCCCTGCGCAGCGGAATGCGCGCGATTTCGGCGTGTTCGCCGGCCAGCGCCAGATCCAGGTCCACGATCGACACGTTGTTCGCGCGGACATTCGGGACGATCACCTCCCTCCCGTCCGGGGTCACGGACAGGATAAGCGGATGTGTCTGCTCCTCGGGATCATCCGTCCCTACCAGGACGCGCGCGACTTCGGCGTCTTCGTCGCCAGTGCTCGCCCGATCGACATCGATGATGGAAACCGCGTTGCCCGACCGGCTTTCACGCTGGCTTCCTCCGTTGGCAACGATGACGTGGCGCCCGCTGGGGGTCGCCGTGATTCCCCAGGGGCCGACCTGCATCGGCATCCGGCCGATCTCCGCGAGCCGGTCCCCTTCAAGGGCATGGGCAAGGGAGATCACCGACACGTCGTTCGTGCCGCCGTTGGCGGAAAACACGTACTCGCCGCCATCGCTCGAGCGGCCGAGCGCCAATCCGTTCGGATTGGGGAAACACCCCAGGTGGGGACCAGGGGCAAGTACGGCCAGATTCCTGGGCGGCCCATAGGGGGCGGCGTAGGGGACCGGGTACTCCTCGCAGGCGAACCCGGGTGAGCCGAGCGCCAACTCCACGGTAGCGCGGAGACTCCCCGTCCGCCGATCGATGAACGTGATGCGATTGCCGCCGTCCTCGGTCAGGTGGTTCTCGGCATTGCCGACGATCAGCATGTCCGGCAACAGCACGACGCCGAGCGCGCCGAAGCCGCCGGAATCGAGGTGCCGCCGGAGCGCTTTGGCCGTCTTGTCGTTGTCTGGATCGAGGACGTCGTTCACGTCCAGCACCGCGACCATTCCCCGGCCACCGTGTTGCCGGAACTCCACGTTGTCGATGGCGCCATGGTGATTGACCACGTACACGGTGCCGCCGTCCTCACTCACGACCAGATTGGCGGGATCGCCGAGGAGTTGACTGTCCAGCCGGTCGAGCGCCACCTTGGCGCGACTGACGATCGCGTTCGGGGTGTGGTTGTTCGCCGGCGTGACGGCCTCATCAAGAGAAATCGCGTAGAGGTACGGCAGTCGCCGTCCCGTGGCGAGGATGTAGGTGCCCTGACCGGCGGCTTCGTGAGCACTGCATGTGATCGCCAGGAGGGCGGCGATCACGAGCGCCCGACGGGAGAGCGACGATGTTGAGGCAGCCATAGTCTTCTCCACTTGTCCGCGTTTCGCGCCTGAGTAGCGCAATGCGGGCTCCGGTTAGTTGATGCGACCCGTCACTTGCAACGTCACTCAGGCCATGCGGCGTACACGCGCTGCTGTTCCTCATGCAGGAAATCGCCACAAATGTCATCTCGTAGCTTCGCTGCGATTTCCGTGAAGAACTCACGGCCCGGGATCCCGGTGTCTTTGTTGACCACGAGAGCACTCTTTAGCCCTCGGTCCCGCCTGTTTTCGTTGATCGAGAGTTGCCCCAGGACTTTCCACAGCCGGCGACTGTTGGGCTCAAATCGGCGAGGTGTCAACCGGTCGCAGAGTGCCGAGTAAGGGATCTTCGTCCGGGCTCGAGCGACACCGATCAGGATTTGGCGCACCTCCTCCATCCCCGGTTCGTCGGGAGGGAGGAGGTCTTTCATCGTGCGGGCCGCGAGGCCATCGGGCTCGGCGGTCAAATGCTAGCGGGAGCGACAGGAAGCTGAACAGCGGCGACAGGTCGAACGCTCGGCCTTTCCGGTCCGCGATGTAGGCGGGCGAACCGCAGTAGGAGGGACATTGTGCTAGAAACGTGAAAAACAAAAGCGATACTTTTGTTTTTCAAGTATCATGGCTCCATGATCACTCGCACGGGCCATGAAGCCCAGATCCGGGATCTTCTCGATCAGTTCCCGGTCGTCGGCATCGTCGGGGCGCGCCAGGTGGGCAAGACGACCCTCGCCCGCCGGCTGATCGCGGATCTGCCCAGACCGGTGACCTTCTTCGATCTGGAGGACCCGACCGACGAGCGCCGGCTGACGGACGCCAAGCTCGCGCTGGCGCCCCTTCGCGGACTGGTGGTCATTGACGAGGTGCAGCGGCACGAAGACCTCTTTCGCCTTCTACGGGTGCTCGTGGACCGCCCCGACAACCCGGCCCGCTTCCTCATCCTGGGGAGCGCGAGCCCCGCGCTCCTGCGCCAATCCTCCGAGAGCCTGGCGGGCCGCATCGCGTACCACGAGCTGCCGCCCTTCCGGATCGGCGAAGTCGGCACGGGGCCGGACACGGTCGAGCGGCTCTGGCTCCGGGGCGGTTTTCCCCGCTCGTTCCGTGCCGCGGATGACCGCCGGAGCATGCGCTGGCGCTCCACCTTCATCCGAACCTTCCTGGAGCGGGACCTCCCGCAACTGGGCGTCGCGATCCCGGCGGCCACCATGCGGCGCTTCTGGACGATGGTGGCGCACTACCACGGGAGCGTCTGGAACCACGCCGAGCTGGCTCGCGCCCTCGGCGTCACCGCTCCGACGGTGATGACCTACCTCGACGCTCTGGTGGATGCGCTCGTCGTGCGGCGCCTCGTGCCCTGGTTCGAGAACCTGAAGAAGCGGCAGGTCAAGGCGCCGAAGGTCTATGTGGCCGATTCCGGCCTGCTGCACGCGCTCCTGGGCCTCGAGTCCTCCGAGGCGCTGCTTGGCCACCCGAAGTCGGGCCTCTCCTGGGAGGGTTTCGCCCTTCACGAGGTCGTGCATCGCCTGGGGTTCGCGTGGGAGAACTGCTACTACTGGGGGACGCATGGGGGCGCCGAGCTGGACCTGCTGGCGTTCGACGGCGGCCGCCGCCTCGGATTCGAGTTCAAGCGGACGAGCGCGCCGGGCATGACGCGCTCCATGCACGCGGCGCTCGCCGACCTGCGGCTCGACCGGTTGTTCGTCGTTTTCCCCGGCGGCGGCCGCTTCTCCCTGCACGCGAGGGTGGAGGCGATAGGGCTGGAACGGCTGGTAGCCGAAGGTCTTTGACCCGCGGCTCGGGTGTCTTTGCGGACGTTCTCCGAGGGGAAGGTCGAGTTCAGAGCGAAGTCGGCCTGCTACTGTTTGTCGCCCGCTTCGGGCGGCGGCAACGATGGATCGACGGACCCTGCTACGACTCGGTGGTGGAAGCCTGTTGGGCGCGGGTTTCGGCGCCTGCGCCGCACGCTCCGACGTCCTGCCACGGGAGCCGGCGTTCCGTCTGCCGATCGTGAACGTGGCGTGGAACCGGGTCATCCGCACCACCGTGGGACTTCGTCCGTACCGCCCCTCGGGGTTCGTGCTGCGCGCCGACAAGCTCGACGGCACCACCGTCCTCCACAACTACGGCCACGGCGGGTCAGGGATCTCGCTCTCCTGGGGTACGGGACGCCGGGTGGCCGAAATGGCGCTCGAGCACCGGAGCCGGCAGGCCGCCGTGATCGGCTGCGGAGCGGTGGGACTCGCGACGGCGCGTCAACTCCAGCGCCGCGGCTTCGAGGTAACGATCTACGCCATGTCCGTGCCGCCGAATACGACGTCGAACATGGCGTGGGCGGGTTTCACCCCGGCCGCCTGGCTGGTCGACGACAACATGCGGACGCCCGCGTTCGACGCTCAGTTCCGGGACGCCGCCGAGATCTCCTTTCGCGAGTTCCAGTGGCTTGTCGGCAGGGGATACGGAATCGACTGGCTTGACCGCTACACGGCCACCGACATCGAGCCGCGCGATCCGTCAGCCAGTCGGCGACCGCGCCGCCGGGAACCGCTCCTCCCCGACCACCTGATCAGCGGCCGGCTCCGGCTGGGGCCCGGGGAACATCCCTTCCCCACCCGCTACGCAACCCGGCGCAGCTACATGCGGATCGAGCCGGCGACCTATCTGGACGCGCTGGTCCGCGACTTCGTGGAGGTCGGCGGGCGGATCGTGATCCGCAAGTTCACGGACGCCGAGGAACTTGTCGCACTCGAAGAGTCGCTCGTCGTGAACTGCACGGGACTTGGATCCGGGGAGCTGTTCCCCGATCCCGAACTGATGCCGCTCAAGGGGCAGCTCACCGTGCTCGTTCCGCAGTCGGAGATCAACTACGCGGTGTCCGGGAACGCCCCCGGGGCGCCGCCGGGTGTCGGCGGCTTCAGCATGCAGCCGCGGAGTTCCGGGATCATCCTCGGTGGGACCGGCGAGCGGGGGGAGTGGTCCCTGGAGCCGAATGCCGCGGCGCGCGAGTACATCGTGAACTCGAACATCGACTTCTTTGCGAGGATGCGGCGGGTCTGACGGGGGGCAAGCCGTGTGCGCCCTCTGGCCACACGGCCCTACGCCCTTTGCGCCCCTGCGGGCCGCGTGCCGGTCGGAGGTCGGCGTTCCAAGCCGTACGTGTCACCTCCGCGCTTGAGCTTCACGCCGAGGCGAGCGCCACCTTGTCCGGGGCGGGTTACGACGTGCGCGGCCCTGCGGGCCGCGTGCCGGTCGGAGACCGGCGTTACAGGCCGGCGCGTCTACGCGGGGCGCCAGGCTTCGAGGCCGTCGAGGTAGGGGCGGAGGACCTCGGGAACGGTGACGCTGCCGTCGGCCCGCTGGTAGTTCTCGAGGATCGCCAGCCAGGTGCGGCCGATGGCAAGGCCCGAACCGTTCAGGGTGTGGCAGAAGCGGGCCTTTTCGCCGGGCGCCGGGCGATAGCGGATCCGGGCGCGGCGCGCCTGGTAGTCGCCGCAGTTGCTGCAGGAGCTGATCTCCCGGTAGGTCCCCTGCGCCGGGAGCCAGACCTCGATGTCGTAGGTCTTGGTGGCCGCCCCTCCCATGTCTCCGGTTGAAAGAAGAACCACCCGGTAAGGGAGTCCCAGGAGATCCAGGATGTGCTCGGCATCCCGGGTGAGTCCCTCGAGTTCGTCAAAGGAACTCTCCGCGTCGGTGACCTTGACGAGTTCCACCTTGTCGAACTGGTGCTGGCGGATGAGTCCCTGGGTGTCCTTGCCGTGAGCGCCGGCCTCGGCCCGGAAGCACGGGGTGTAGGAGACGAAGCGTTTCGGCAGCTCCTCGGCCGACAGGGTTTCTCCGGCGTGCAGGTTGGTGAGGGGAACCTCGGCGGTGGGAATCAGGTAGAGATCGCGTCCCTCCGCCTTGAAGAGGTCGTCCGCGAACTTCGGGAGCTGGCCGGTGCCGACCAGTGACCGGGAGCTGACGAGGAAGGGGAGCCAGATCTCCTCGTACCCCCGCTCCTTCGTCTGGACATCGAGCATGAACTGGATGAGCGCCCGCTCGAGCCGCGCGCCGGCTCCCGTCAGGACCGCGAAACGCGACCCGCTCAGCTTCGCCGCGCGCGGCAGGTCGAGCATTCCGAGTGCAGCTCCCAACTCGTGATGCGCCTTCGGCTCGAAATCGAACGCGGGCGGGGATCCGGCGCGCCGAATCTCGTGGTTGGCCTCCTCCTCGAAGCCGACCGGCACGCTCTCGTGGGCCAGGTTGGGAAGCTCCAGCAGGCTCTCCTCGAGCTCCTGTTCAGCGGAGCGCATCCGCTCTTCCTTCTCGGAAACCTCGTCCGGCGCCCGCGCGAGCTCCTCGCGCAGCCGGTCGGCCGCCTCCTTCTCCCCGGCCCGGTAGAGCGCGCCGACCTCCCGATTCCGGGCCTTGAGCGCCGCCCGCAGTTCGCTGATCGATGCCTGCAGACGGCGACGCTCCTCGAACAGACTCAGAATCGCGGAGAGATCCCCGCTGTGGCCGCGGTTGCGAAGGCGCTCGGCGGTCCCCTCCGGGTCCCGCCGTATCCGGTCGGGGTCGAGCATCGGGTGTTAGCCTAAACCGATAGCGGCTGGGGGTGAATCTCCCCATTTCCTTCCCATGTCCAAAACGCTTCCGATCCCCGATTTCTTCGATTCCGAGCGCGTCGGTCAGCTCTACCGGGTCCCCTACGAGACCCGGGCGGCGGAGGCCCGCGCCTGGGCCCGGCAGCACGCGCTCGCTCCGGCGGCTGGCGACGCGCCGCGCATCGGTCTGCTGCTGGTGGACTGCCAGAACACCTTCTGCCTGCCGGGGGGCGAACTCTTTGTCGCCGGCAGATCGGGGCTGGGTGCGGTGAAGGACTCGTGGCGGCTGTGCCAGTTCCTCTACGGCCACCTGGACCGCATCAGCGAGATCGTCCTGACGCTCGACACCCACACCGCGATCCAGGTATTCCACGCCCATTTCTTCCTCGACCGGGAGGGAAACCCGCCCGCGGCCTACACCCAGATCGCCTCCGAGGACCTCGAAGCGGGCCGCTACCGCGTCAATCCCGACGCGGCCGCCGCTGCCGGGCTCGACGAAGAGGAACTCTCCCGCCACGCGCTCCACTACTGCCGCCGGCTGGAGTCGCAGGGAAAGTACGTGCTGGTCATCTGGCCCTATCACGCCATGCTCGGGGGCGCCGGGCACGCGGTGGTGCCGGCCATCGAGGAAGCCGTCTTCTTTCACTCGATCGCACGGTCGGCCCAGCCGCGATTCGAGCCCAAGGGGTTGAATCCGCTGACCGAGAACTACTCGGTGTTGCGGCCCGAGGTCCTCGATGACGCGGACGGCAACGCCATCGCGGAGCCCAACCGGCAGTTGCTCGACCATCTGCTCGAGTACGACGCCCTGATCGTCGCCGGCCAGGCCAAGAGCCACTGCGTCGCCTGGACGGTGTCCGACCTGCGGGACGAAATCGCGCGGCGGGATCCGGATGGCGTCCAGGGACTCGCCCGCCGGGTGTTCCTGCTCGAGGACGCCACCTCTCCGGTGGTGGTTCCCGGCGCCGACTTTACCGACGCCGCCGACGCGGCCTTCGCCGATTTCGAACGCGCCGGGATGGTCCGGGTGCGGAGCACCGACCCCCTCGAGGAGTGGCCCGGCTTTCCGGCCTGACGACCGGGCCTCCGGTCGCCTCCCTCCTCGACGTGGACTTCTACAAGTTCACGATGGGGCAGTTTGTCTTCCGGCTGCACCCGGGGGTGCGGGTCCGGTATCAACTCATCTGCCGTACCCCGGAGGTCCGGCTGGCGAATCTCGTGCCCGCGGAGGCCCTCCGGGACGCTCTCGACGCCGTCAGGTCGCTGGCGTTCGCCGCGGCGGAACTCGAGTACCTCAAGGGGCTCGAGCCGCGAGGACTCTTCGGTGACGACTATCTGAACTTCCTCCGACGCCTCCGCCTGCCGCCGGTCGAACTCGAGGTCAGGGACGGCGACTTGCGGCTCGAGGTCGAATCCACCTGGCCGGAGATGATTCTTTGGGAGACGCTCATGCTCTCGGTGCTGAGCGAACTGCTTTCACGGGCCGCTCTCGCCGAGGCGGGCGCCGGGGCGCGAGAGCAGGCCGAGGCCGTGGGGCGGGAGCGGCTCGAGGGGAAGATCGCCGCGCTCCGTGAACGTCCCGGGGTCCGCTTCGCTTCCTTCGGCACCCGCCGGCGGTTCTCGCGGGCCTGGCAGTTCGCGCTGGAGGAGCGTCTCGCCGGGGCGCTGCCGGAGCAGTTCACCGGCACCTCCTGCGTGGCCTCGGCTTTCCAGCACGGCCTGGTTCCGGTGGGGACCATCGCTCACGAAGTCTTCATGGTGGGCGCCGCGGCGGGAGATGGATCGGACGAGTCCATCCGCGGGTCGCAGCGCCGGATGCTGGATGCCTGGTGGGAGATGTACGGCGAGCCGTTCTCGCTCGTTCTCACGGACACCTGGGGTTCCGGCTTCTTCTTTGCCGACGTCGGGGAAGCGCGCGCCCGGCGGTTTCGCGGCGTGCGGCAGGATTCCGGCGATCCGGCCGCCTTCGGGGAGCGCGCGATCCGCTGGTATGAGGACTTCGGGGTGGACCCGCGGCAGAAGTCCCTCGTCTTCAGCGACGGGTTGGAACTCCCCGACATCCTCGACCTCGAATCACGGTTCGCCGGACGGATCGGGGTGTCCTGCGGCTGGGGGACCAACCTGACGAACGACTGCGGGGTCCCCAACTACTCCCTGGTCGTGAAACCGGTGGCGGCGAACGGCCGGCCGCTCGTCAAACTCAGCGACAACCCGGCGAAGAGCACCGGGAGTCCCGCCGAGATCCGCCGTTACCGCCGGATCTTCGGCGCCGCCGCCGCGTCGCCCCGGATTCCCAGGTACTGAATCGCCGAGCCTAGTCCCCTTTTTCCGATCCGCCCGCCTGGCGCGGATGGGTTTTCGAGTAGACCTCGAAGATCCTGGCCGTCGAAACGTGGGTGTACTTCTGGGTGGTCGCGAGGCTCGTGTGCCCGAGCAACTCCTGGATGGAACGCAGGTCGGCCCCGTGATCGAGCAGGTGGGTCGCGAACGCGTGGCGCAGCGTGTGGGGTGACACCGAGCCGGCAAGCCGGACGAGGCCCGCCTCGCCCAGATAGCGCCGGACCACCGTACGCACCGACCGGTCGGAGAGGCGTCCTCCGCGTGCGTTCAGGAAGACCGCCTCGGTAGTCCCGGCGGTTCCCTGGACGTCCGCCCGCACCCGAAGCCAGGGACCGAGCGCGTCGGCCGCAACCTCGCCGAAGGGAACCACCCGCTCCTTGCCGCCCTTGCCGAGGACCCTCAGGATCCGGCTGCTCGGGTTGATGTCGGCGAGGTTGAGACCGACCAGTTCGGAGACCCGGAGTCCCGTTCCGTAGAGGAGTTCGAGGATGGCGAGGTCCCGGCAGCCGAGCGGCGCGGCCGGATCGGGCGCGTGCAGCAGGGCCTCGACTTCGTCCATTTCCATGCGGGTCGGGATCCTCGCCGGAGTCCGCGGCGCCCGGAGCGCCCGCGCCGGATCCCGTTCCACCGCTCCCGAACGGGTGAGATACCGGTAGAGCGAGCGGAGAGCGGCCAGCTTCCGAGCGACCGTGGTGCTGGACAGCCCGCGCTCGTGCAGCGACCCGAGGTAAGCGCGTAGAACCGCCGTATCGACGCGTTCCGAACCGGCGGGCACGTCCGCCGGCGCGCGCTCCGTTTCGACGAACTCGGCGAACTGCGACAGGTCGCTGCCGTAGCTCCGCACCGTGTTGGGCGAGGCCCCCCGGCGCTCCTCCAGGTCGTCGAGGAAATCCCGGATCAACGCGCGCAGCGGCGCCGGGGGTCCGGGTGCGGGTTCCTCCCCCGGGCTCACGAGGCCGCGGGACGGGAGCGGGCGCCGCGTCTGGCCGCGGTCTTTCGGGAGGTCGCCTTCTTCCCCTTCCTCGCCGGCCGCGGCTGGATGTAGCGGCACTTCGGGAAACCGCTGCAGCCGACGAAGGGACCGCGCCGGCTCTGGCGCTGGACGAGCCCCTTCCCACACTCGGGACACTTGCCCTCGACCGGTACGGGAGCCGGCCGGGCGACCGGCCGGCCGTTCCGGACCTGGATGATCTTGGTGCACTCGGGGTATCGCGTACAGCCGAGGAAGGCCCCGAAGCGACCCCGTTTTTCGGACATCGGCGCGCCGCATTCGGGGCAGACCGGCGCCTCTTCCTCTTTCGGCTCATCGGCCGCGTCACCCAGGGAACGGCTTCCGCGGCACTCCGGGAACCCCTCGCAACCGAGGAACTTCTCGCCCCCCGACCAGCGAAGGACGAGCGGACGCCCGCAGCGCTCGCAGGGCTCGGCGGTCGGCAGCCCCTTGATCCGCGGCATCTCGACGACGGCCTTGTCGAGGTCGAGCGAGAAATCCGCGTAGAACGCCTCCAGCGTGCCCTGGAAACCGGCCTCGCCCTGTTCGATCCGGTCGAGGTTCTCCTCCATGTCCGCCGTGTAGCGGACGTTGAAGAGGTTGTCGAAGCTTCCCGCCAGCAGGTCGCTCACCAGCATGCCCACCTCGGTGGGAACGAAGACCCGCGCCTTCGTCCGGACGTACTCCCGGTCCTTGATCTTGCGGAGGATCGGCACGTACGTGCTGGGCCTGCCGATTCCGTTCTGTTCCAGCTTGCGGATCAGGCTCGCTTCGCTGTACCGCTTCGGGGGAGCGGTGAAGTGCTGGACCGGCAGGACCGCTTGGAGAGCGAGCGGCTGGCCGGCATCGAGCGGGGGAATGACGGTCCTCTTGTCCGAGTCGGCGGATGGGCCCGCGTCTTCGGCCGCCTCGCGATAGAGAACCCGGTAGCCGCGCTCGGCCAGGACCGAGCCGCTCGCCACCAGTCGCTCGGGCGCCCTGCCGAAGCCGGGGATCTCGGGCGGCTCGTCGCGGCCGGGGTGTTCCGCCAGGATCGTGGCCCTGGTGTCGTGCCAGACGGCCGGCGTCATCTGGGAAGCGATGAACCGCTCCCAGATCATCCGGTACAGCTTCCGCTGATCGTCCTTGAGAAAAGGCGCCACCTGATCGGGAGTCCGTTCGACGGACGTTGGCCGGATGGCCTCGTGGGCGTCCTGCGCCCCCTTCAGCTTGCGGAAGTGGTTGGGCCGCTCGGGGAGGAAGTCGTCGCCGAACCGCTGGCCGATGAACTTCCGCACCTCCCCGAGGGCCTCCTTCGAGATCCGGGTGGAGTCGGTCCTCAGGTAAGTGATCAGTCCGACGCGGTCCCCGGAGCCAAGGTCCACCCCCTCGTAGAGCCCCTGCGCCGCGCGCATGGTCCGCGCGGCCGGGAAGCGGAACAGGGAGGCGGCCTGGCGCTGCATGGTACTGGTGATGAAAGGCGGCGGAGCCTTCTCCCGGCGGTCCTTCGACTCGACGTCCGCCACCCGGTAACGGCACGTCTCGAGCCAGCGCTGGATCTCCCGTGCCGTGGCCTCGTTGCGCGCCGCCGGCTCGCGCGGGAGGCTCTTCGGAACTTCGGCGGTCGCCCGCAGCGGCGCATCGGCGCCGGTCAGGAGGAGCGCGTCGATGGTCCAGTACTCCTCGACGTTGAAGGCCCGAATCTCGCGCTCGCGCGCGCAGATCAGGCGGAGAGCAACCGATTGCACGCGCCCGGCGGAGAGGCGCGGAGCGACCTTGCGGGAAAGCAGGGGAGAGATCTTGTAGCCGACGATCCGGTCCAGCACGCGACGCGTCTGTTGCGCCTTGACCTTGTTCCCATCCACCTCGGACGCGCTCTCGAGCGCGCGCCGGACCGCCGGCGGGGTGATCTCGTGGAAGGTGATCCGCTGGATCGGAACCTGGCGGCCCGGCGGCAGCGCGCCGAGGAACTCCTCCGCGAGGTCGTGACTGATCGCTTCCCCCTCCCGATCCGGGTCGGTCGCCAGGTAGATGTGGGAGGCTTTTTTCGCCGCGCGCTTCAGGCTCTCGAGGATCTTGGCCCGGTCGGGAACCACCTCGAACTGCGGGCGAAAACCGTTCGCGATGTCCACCGAGAGGCCCCGCTGCGGCAGGTCCCGGACGTGCCCGCCCGAGGCCATGACCCGGTAGGAGCCCCCCAGAAACCGCTCGATGGTCTTGGCCTTGGCGGCGGATTCGACGACGACGAGTGCGTTTCCCATGACGTGCAATCAGTCTAACGATCCATCCGCTCCACGGAAGAAGTCACCCGGAAACCGGCGCACCAGGCCCCGCCGTTCCAGCTCCGAGATCGCCGCCAGCCCCACCGGCACCGGGAGGCCGGCGGCGCCGAGGAGGGTGTCCAGATCCATTCCGGACGGGCGTTTCCCGAGCGCGTCCAGCAGACGCGCGGCTTCGGGGCCCGGTCTCGGGGAAGCGCCGCCCGGTTCGCGGCTTCGGACGTCTCCCGAGTCCGCACCGGATTCGATGGAACCGGAGGGAAGCCCCAGTTCCTCCAGGATGTCGGCCACTCCCGTGACCAGGGTGGCGCCCAGCCGGATCAGCGCGTGACACCCCGCGCTCGTATCCGATCCGATGGGGCCCGGGACCGCGAAGACCTCGCGTCCGGAGTCCACCGCGTGGCGGGCCGTCGCGAGGGAACCGCTCCGAGCGGCGGCTTCCACCACCAGCGTGCCCAGGGTAAGGCCGGCGATGATCCGGTTCCGGCGCGGAAAGTGATGCGGGAGGGGACGCGTTCCGGGGGGAAACTCCGTCAGCACCGCTCCCGAGGCGCGGCAGGCGCGCGCGAGACCGCGATGCTCCGGGGGATACAGCGAGTCGTGCGCGGAACCGAGGACGGCGACCGTCCTGCCGCCGGCCTCGATCGCCGCCCGGTGAGCCGCCGCGTCCACGCCCCGGGCGAGACCGCTCACCACCACGAGGCCCGCTTCGGCCAGCGCGGCCGCGAGTCGTTCCGCGACCGCGATTCCATAGGGGGTCGCTCTCCGGGAGCCCACCACCGCGACCGCCGGCGCCGCGAGGTCGGTCTCGCCCGCTATCTCGAGCGCAATCGGAGGAACCGCGATTTCGGCGAGCCGGGGCGGAAACCCGGGCTGCCCGAGAATCAGCAGCCGGCGCCCGGCCGCGGCGGCCGCGTCGCGCCAGCGCCGCGCCGCTTCGAGCCCACTGGCCGGCGCCTCGCCGAACTTCCGCCGGAACGTGGAAACGGCCGCTTCCAGATTGCCGCTCTCGAAGCAGCGGGCGCGCTCTCGGGGCGGCGGCCGCTCGGCAAGGGCGATCGCGAGCGCCGCCTCTTCGAGACGGGCGTGAGAGTGTCCTCCGGAGGGGGCGGGACGGTTCGTCATCGGTCATCTCCCCGAGGCCGGTTCCGCCGCTCCGGGGATCGGAACGGGTCGAAACGCCCTCAGTAGGTATTGACGCAATTCGTGTCGTTTTCTTCTCACCCCAATGGGGTTTTCCCCCACCGGCCGGCTCGCGCTACTATCGGAGACCGTTCGGATTCCCGTCCGGAGCCTTCTCCAGGGCAGTTGCCCGGGAACCAGCAACATGGCCTGTTCATTGCATTCCAGACTGACGATGCACCGGTTGCCCGCACCCCGCGCCGCCTGGTTGCTCGCTGCCGCGACCTTGCTGATCGGAGGGTCCGCGGCGGCCCAGCCCGTCGCGACGCTCGACGCCTCCGCATCTGCCGGCGGCGAGCGGTCCGGCCAGGAGAACTCGTTCGGGGTCGAGGTGGCGAGCAAGGGCCTCTGGAAGGAGGCGGCCTACCGCTGGGAGAAGGCGGTGGAACTCGATCCCCAGAACCCGAAGGCCCACAACAATCTCGGGGTCGCCTACGAGCGCTCCGGCAAGTTCGAAGAAGCGCTCAAGTCCTACGAGACGGCGCTTGAACTGATGCCCAGCAATGAGCAGATCCGTCAGAACTACGAGTTGTTCCGCGAGGCCTACGAGCGAAAGAAGCGGAAGGACCGCGACGCCGCCCGCTCCCGGAGACGCTGACCGGCTCATGGGTCTTGCTCGCTATCGCCGGTTCGCTGCGGGAGTTGCGTTTTCGCTGCTCGGCCTCACCGCCTGCGCCGCCGGGCCCTACGTCGAGGTGCCCATCGAGATTCCGATCGACGCCAAGCTCGACCTTTCGGAATACGGCCGGGTGCTCGTCGGCAGCTTCGTCAGCCAGACCAACGAGAACCTGGATCTCGACTCGGAGACTTCGCGGCTGCTCAGGAACCAGTTGCGCCTGAACTCGCGGTTGGCCGTGATCGAGGCCGAAGTCGAGCCCCTCGGGGACTTTTCCGACGCGGCGCTCGAAGCCAGCGGGCTGGCCGAACAGTTCGACGACATGGCGGCCGAGGCGGTCGCGATCGGCGACGGAGAAATCTCCCGGCAGGAGTGGATCGACCTGGAGCAGGACAAGCTCCTCGAGGACGAGGAGTACTGGCGGCAGTTGGGCGAGGAGTTCGAGGAGCCGCTGATCATCAGCGGCCGGCTCCGCTTCGCGGCGGAGGAACGCTCCGGGTTTTCCCGCCGCGACCGTTACGTCCGCGACAGCTTCAACCGGCCCCGGCTGGTGCGCAGCACCCAGTTCCAGGAGCGCAACGCCTACACCCTGACCGCGGAGTTCTATTTCATCGACGGCGCGAGCGGCCGGACCATCCACCGCGAGCGTTTCACCGAGGAGGTCATCTTCGGACGGGACGAGGAGAGCTCGGCGCTCTCGTCCTACTTCGAACTGATGGACCGCATCCTCCCGAATTTCCTGAGCGTGGTAACGCCGCAGACGTTCCGAGGCACCCGAGTCCTGTTGCGTTGACGGGCTGTCCGGCAAAGAAAGGAGAAGACTCGTGACTCGCGATTCTTCCAAATCCGGCTCCCGGGCCCGGGCGCCGTTCGTTCTCACCGTTCTGCTGGCGGCGCTCGGAACGGCGGCCGTGGCGCCGGCGCAGTACTTCATCCCCTTCTACGGGAAGAACAAGGTCAAGTACGACAAGCACGATTGGCAGGTGTACCGGTCGCCGCACTTCGACGTTTACTACTACCCCGAGATGGAGGAGGAACTCGGGCGGCTCGTGAGCTACGCGGAGAGCGCCTACGAGACGCTGTCGGACGAACTGAAGCACGAAATCCCGTTCGCCATTCCGCTGATCCTCTACAAGACGTTTTCCGAGTTCGCCCAGACGAACCTCTCGCCATCCGAGATTCCCGAGGGCGTGGGCGCCTTCGCGGAGTCCGCGCGCGACCGGATGGTCATCCCCATCGACAACCCCCCGGATGAACTCCAGGAGCTCTTCCTCCACGAGCTCACCCACATTTTCGAGTTCGACATCATTCCCCGGTCGCTCTTCCGGCAGACGGTGCCGCTCTGGATCGACGAGGGGCTCGCCACCTACATGGAGGACGAGTGGGATCCGGTCGACCTGATGGTGGTTCGCGATGCCGCCGTCGCGGACCAGATTCCCACCTTCCAGGAACTCAACCAGCGCTTTGCGCGCGCGCCGTATTCCTTCGGCGCCTCCATCTTCGACTTCATGGAGGAACGCTTCGGGAAGGAGGGCGTGCGGCAGTTCGTCTTCTCGCTGCGCCGGGCGGTGACCGGCGGGGTCAGCGAAGAGGTGTTCGAGCAAGCCTTCCGGATGCCGTCCGAGGAGTTCTACCGCGAGTACAAGCGCTGGATGAAGGAGCGGTTCAAGCCCTACCGGGACAAGGAGATTCCGGAGGACTACAGCGTGGACCTCTCGCCGCGCGAGGGACGCTACGTCGGGGCGATTTCCGCCGCGCAGTCGCCGTCGGGAGAGGTCATCGCGGTGCTTGCCGGGAACCGCCGCGAGTCGGAATACGACGTGGTGTTGCTGTCCGCCAGGGACGGTGAGGTGATCCGTAACCTGACCCCGGGGTACGCCGGCGAGTTCATCAATGTAGTCGGACTCAGCGGTGAGGACCAGCTCATGGGGCGGAACCTGAGCTGGACGCCCGACGGGGCGCAGGTCGCCTTCTTCGGGCGGTTCCAGAAACGCCGGGCGCTGCTGTTCGCCGACGTCGTGCAGTCGAAGATCGTCCGGCGCATCGAGATGCCGCTCGACCGCGCCAAGTTCCCACATGTGGGGCCGGGCGGCGAGTGGGTCTATTTCACCGCGCTCAACAACGCGATCTCCGACGTGTACCGGGTGAACATCCAGACCGAGGAGATCGAGAACATGACCCGGGACGACTTCCACGACAAGTTCCCGACGGTCAGCCCGGACGGCGAATGGATCTACTACAGTCGGCGGATCAGCGGCTACGACAAGCTCTACCGCCTCCGGATCGCCACCGGCGAGAAGGAGCAGGTCACCTTCGGCACCTTCAACGACGTGGCCCCGATCTTCGCGCCCAACGGCCGCGACCTCATCTATTCCTCGAATGAGGACGACGGGATCTTCAACATCCGGTCGCTGGACACCGAGACCGGCGACATCCTCCAGTACACCGACGTCCTCGGCGGGAACTTCGCGCCCAGCGTCATCAGGGATCCCGAGACGGAACAGGAGACGCTGCTCTTCACGAGCTACTACAAGGGCAACTGGGGGTTGCACACGCTCGGCATGGACGAGCCGGTCAAGGAGATCTTCGCCGACACCATCGTCCGGACCCCGGGGCCGGTTATCGACTTCGTCCCTACCGTCAATCACCAGGTCATCAGCGAGAACAAGCGCGAGAAGGGACGCTTCGAGAAACTCTTCCTCGACGGGCCGCCCCCGATCACGGCCGGCTTCACCAGCGACTTCGATTTCCTGGGCGGCACCGCGATCTCGCTCTCCGACGTGCTCGGTGACGACCGGCTTTCGTTCACCGCCTACTCGGTCCGTTCCTACCGCATCTACAACGCCCAGTACGCCAACCTGTCGGGCCGGTTCCAGTACGCCCTCGAGGCGCACGACCAGACCTCCTTCTTCTACCCGGGGCTTCCCTACTACCTCACGAACTTCTGGTCGCGCGCGGACAGCATCGGCACGATCCGCTCCTCGGGCGCCTCGGCGCGGGCGCTCTACCCGCTGAGCCGTTTCCGGCGTTTCGAGATGGGAATCGGCTACGACTACCAGAAGGCCGGTTTCGAGAACATCTACCTCCAGCCGGGCGAGGACCCGCTCTTCCCCCAGCAGTTCGTCGATCAGTACGACGACTTCTACTCCCGGATCTTCCCGACCGGCCACGTCCTGCCGGCGCGCTTCTCGTTCGTTCAGGACACGATCCGGTTCCGCCAGTTGGGACCGGCGGTGTTCCCGCAGGCCGGCAGCACGGTCTATGCGGGCCTCGAGTGGTCCCCGGGCGGAGCGTTCCTGTCGAGGACGACCTTCAACCTCGATGCCCGGAAGTACTTCCAGGTCACGACCTCCAGCGTGCTGGCGGCGCGCCTCAAGTGGATGCACAGCTCCGGCGACGCGCCGGCGTTCTTCTGGTTCGGCGGAATGGGCGAACTGCGCGGTTACGACCTCTATTCCTTCGTGGGCAACCGAGGCGGCCACGCCACCGTCGAATTCCGCTTCCCGATCATCGACGCCGCCATCACCCCCCTGGGACTGATCGGTCCTTTCCGCGGCAGCGTGTTCGTTGATGCCGGAGGCGCCGCCTACGACGGAGAGGAGTTGAACATCTATTCCTCCGAGCGCCGGGAGTCGCGGCTCGGCCGCCTCTGCGGTCCGCGCCAGAACGTGCTCTGTGTGTCGGAAGGAGGCGGCCTCGACGACTTCGTGGCTTCCTACGGATTCAACGCCCGCGTCTATTTCCTCGGGCTGCCGCTGAACTTCGCCTGGTCCAAGCGCACCGACTTCGCCACGACGCTCGACGGCTGGAAGTTCGACTTCTGGATGGGCTGGCCCTTCTAGCCCCAAGCGGTCCGGAGGACCGCCCGGCGCGTCAGATCGCACACCGGCTTGGAACGCCGATCTCCAGACCGGGACCGCGGCGCTCCGCGCCGCGCACGTCGCAACCCTCACCACCCGCGCACGGCGGAAGCGCGCTCCCCCGTCCGCCTGGAACCCCAGCTACGCCAAACCCTGGATCCAGGACACCGCCTCCGGCGCCAGTCCCGGGCCGTCGT
Source organism: Acidobacteriota bacterium (assembly GCA_022828085.1). Classification (GTDB taxonomy): domain Bacteria; phylum Acidobacteriota; class Vicinamibacteria; order Marinacidobacterales; family Marinacidobacteraceae; genus Marinacidobacterium. Next base: position 66,090 of record JAJEIY010000083.1, read on the forward strand.
GCTTGACGTAGAGATACAACGTCTCTACCCGGTTTCAGGCCTTCCGCTGACCGCCCCTTCACCAAGAGCCTGTCGCAGGAACGGGCTCCCCGTCTACACAGATCCTGTGAGTTCTCGAACCCCCGCCTCGCCCACCAGCCAGAGCGTCAGCGACAGCATGGAACAGATGTGCGCGGGAATCTTCTGCACTTGGCGTTCCCACAAGGGATTGTCCGGGACAGCGAGTCCGTAACGAACCCTCCCGTCCTCTCGCATCGTCAGCACGGTTTGTCCGATCGCGGCGTACAGCGCCTGGTCCTTCTGGCGCGCCGAGTCGCCCTTTGCCTCCACCACGGTAGTGGTACTACCCCGTTTCCTCACCACGAGGTCAGCTCGCCCAAACTCAGGGTCCGTGCCGATCCTGACTCCCGCGGCTTCGAGCCATTCCAGAGCACGGCGGGCGCGTTCCGACTTGTCTAGTGGTTGCTGTCCGCCCTTGGCGTACTCCATCGGATCCAGATTGATCGCGACGATCCATCCCTCCGATGGAGGGAACTGGTGCTCGACCAGGTATCGCTTCACCTCAATCTCGTACATATTCCGGCGAGCTTGCGCAAGCTCATGGCTCGCCTGCATCCGCATCCAGTGTTCGGCAGTGCCCCAGCCGATGTCCTCCAGCGCCAGTGCCATGCTCGCGGACACGCCGGCCTTTCCATGCAGCACGCGTGACAGTGTTCCGCGTTCGCACCCAAGCTGCGCCGCGGTCTCGGTCACGTTCCAGCCCATCTCGTCCATGCTCTCGCGGATCAGTTCGCCCAAATGCGGCGGGTTCAGCATCGGTCCGACGCGATCGTTTGCAATGTCCTTCATCGTCAGGTACTCCCCTGTCGGTCAGTGATAGTCGATCAGGTCCACGTCCACGACCTCGCCGTCCTCGAAGCGGAACACGACGCGCCAGTTGCGGGAGGCACGAACGCTCCACTGGCCCGCGCGGTCGCCCTTCAGGGGATGCAACCGGAAGCCGGGGGCGTCGGCGCTACCCGGATGAGTCGCCTCTTGCAGCCGGAACAGGATGCGGCGGAGTCGTGGCACGAGACCGGCAGGCAGCCGTGCGGCATCGTCCCGCTCGTGCAGCGCTCGCAGTCCCTTGTGCCTGATCCGCACGATGAAGTGTAGCGCGTAGCGCCACGCGCCGCGATGTCGATCAGCCCAAGGCGCCCCCCAGCTACGCCAAACCCTGGATCCAGGACACGGCCTCGGGCGCGAGGCCCGGGCCGTCGTGCTTGACGTAGAGATACAGGGTTTCCACCCGGTCGCGTAGCCGCTCCAGCATTCCGGCGATCACCACGCGCTCCTCCGGGGTGTAGGGCGGGTCCCGGCGGAGACGGACGTAGGCGAACTCGGCGGTGACGGAGACGTCCGGCGGTTCTTCCAGCTCCGAGATTCCGGCTACGAGCGCCGCGCCGGCCGCCCGGCAGACGTCGCGCACGGCGTCACAGTCCCACGAGTCGTGCCGGAACTCGAGTGCGGCGCGGCTTCCCGAGGGCAGACTCGCCAGGAACGCCGCCAGCCGTTCGTCGTTGCGGCGAAACCAGGGGGGACACTGGAAGAGGATCGGTCCCAGGCGTTCTCCGAGCGGCTCGATCGCCTTGAGAAAGGACGCCACCGACTCCTCGGTGTCCGCGAGCCGGGCCCGGTGGGTGATGCCCTGATGGGCCTTGATCGCGAAGCGAAACGACTCCGGCGTGCTCTCGGCCCAGGCCGCGGCGAGTTCGGGTTTGGGAAAGCGGCGAAAGGTGTGGTTCACCTCCACGCTCCGGAACACCGAGGCGTAGTAGGAAAGGAAGTCGGCGGGCTTCGTCTTCTCCGGATAGAAGGCGCCCACCCACTCGCGGAAGCCGTAGCCGGACGTGCCGGCGAGGAGGTTCAACTGCTCTCGAAGAGGCTGTCGAACGCGGCTTTGGCGTCCCGGGCGGTGTCCAGCTTCCTCCCGGTCACGTCGAGGACCTCGGTGGGGCGGAAGTGGAGACATTCATTGCCGGCCCACTTGTTGACGATGCGCTCCGGAATGTCGGCGCGGCATTCGTAGCGTTCCTTCGGATCGAAGAACGTGCAGTGCCGGCAGGAGCGGAGCGGCGTGCTGCACGTGGGACACGTCGAGCCTACGACGATCGAGACTTCACCGGTTGGCCACTGATACCCGCAGCGGGCGCACCGGGTCACGATGGTGGCGCGCCGGTCGCCGGCGAGCCGGAGCGTTCGCAACTGCTCGGTATTGCCGAGATCGGCGAGCCGCTCGCCCACCTCGCGTTGGAACCGGCGCTGCTCTTCGCTATCGCGACGCTTGCGCTGTCCGCGGCGGCGGTACTTCATTCGGGAGGAAGATCTACGGGGATTTCGAGGGACGGCCCGTGGGGCCATCCGGAGCAGCCGCGCAAACGAGGCGCGACACGTTGATCCATCGGATGCCCGGGACGACTCAGCGGCGCTGAATCGCCGATGGTTGGAGCAGTTCGAGGAGCGTCAGGGACGCGGGGCATCAACCCCGACTGCCGAATCCGAAGCCTAACACGCCCCGAAGCGCGATCGTCAAGTCTGGCACCGCGGGCAGTAGAAGGAGGACCGGCCCGCGATCGGGATGCGGGCGATCACCCCCCGCCGGCAGCGGGGGCAGGCGTCGCCCTCGCGGCCATAGACGAAGAAGCGGGCCGAGGTGCTCTGCCGGCCGGCCTCGCCATCGCTCAAATAGAGAATCTCGGGAGTCCGGGTGCTGCGGATCGAGCGGCGCAGCGTCCAGCGGACCGCGCGCTGGAGTTTCGCTGCCTCCCGGTCTCCGAGTTCGGCGGCGCTCCGGGCCGGGTGGATGCCCGCGCGCCAGAGCGCCTCGGCCGCCTGGATGTTGCCGATCCCGGCGATCCGGTCCTGATCCATGAGGAGCGACTTCACGGGCCTGCGGCTGGCGCGCAGCAGCGCCGCGAGACGCCGGCCCGTGAATGACGGTCCGAGCGGTTCCGGACCCAGGCGGGCAAGCCGTTCCTCATCGGTGGGAAGACACACGGAGAAGTGACCGAAACGCCGCTTGTCCGAGAAGAGGACCCGGCGCCCGCCGGCGATCCCGAGAGCCGCCCGGACCGCCGGCGGTTCTGGGTCGCCCGGATGGCGGAGCGCCCACTTGCCACTCATCCCGAGGTGGCTCAGCAGCGCCGGGCCGCCCGGTTCCAACTCGATGCGCAGGAACTTGCCGCGCCGGCGGACCGCTGTCACCACGCGACCCTCGGCCGCCGCCCGGATTTTGCTCTCCGCCTGTCCCCGCCGGGTAAGCGGATCGGGAACCGCGACCTCCAGCAGTCGTTCTCCGGCGAGCCAGGTCGTCAGGTTCTCGCGGTTCGCTTCCGCTTCCGGCAGTTCCGGCAAGGAGGCGCCCGAGAGAGAGACCGGCTAGCCGCTCAGGATTTCGCTGACGGCGCGGTGGGCCTGGTCGATGGCGGACTGGGTATAGGCGTAAGCGCCGGCGTCGGAGTTCGCGATGTGGATCCGGCCGAAAGGCCTCCGGCCGATCTCGTTCGGCGCCTCGCCCGGGGCGAAGGGCGGATCCCACAGGGAGTTGAACTCGAACGCGTAGCCGTGCGGCCAGCGGTTCACGGTGAGCCCGAGGAGGTCGCGGGCCGGGTCGAAGCCCCCGGGGCCGAGGGCTCGGGCGAGCTGGCTCCGGGTCTCGCGCTCGAAGGTTTCGAAGCTCATCTGCAGCAGATCGTGCTGTCCCGCCGCATGCTGCACCCGGGCGCTCGCTCCGGGGAGGCACGGCGTCCGCACAGTGTGGAGCACGATGAGGTCCTCGGGGCCGCTCGAGAAGTCGTAGCCCCCGATGCTCACCGGAAAATCGAGCGACACGCTGGCGTGGAACCCGCCGGGGAAGTAGATCCTCGACGCGCCGAGTGCGACGAACGAGGTCCAGTTGCGGATGAGGACGTTGGAATAGACGAGCGGGACCTTGGGGGGATACGCGAGTGCCTCGCGCTGATTCTCGGGGAGTTCGGGGAGCAGATAGGGGATGACCCGGTTGTAGCAGGCGAGCACCACATGGTCCGCGTGGACGCGGGTCTCGGCGCCTTCCTGGACGTAGGTGACGCTGGCCGCTCCGTTGCCCCCCTCCCGAACCCGGACCGCGGTGCTGTTCAGACGGATGCGGCACGGCGAATCCGGACGGTCGAGAACCCCGTAGTCGAGCCGCGCTTCTACGATGTCCTCCTGGGTGTTGCCCGCCGCGGCGCTCGGCACCAGCTTGCGCACCAGCAGTCGGGCGAGGGTGGCATTGCCGTCCGGAAAGTGGAAGATGTAGGGATCCGGATTCTCGTTCGGTTTCGCCGTGAGGCTGAGGCTTGGATGGTCTCCCGAGGCGAGGCCCATGTCCTGGAATCCCGGATAGCCGAGTCCCCAGAGATCGAGAGCGGGAACGCCGTCCGGCCCCATTCCGAAGAGTCCGTGGGTGCGTTGGCGGTAGAGCGCCTGGATCTCGGCGCCCATCCCGAGCGCTTCCAGGAAGGCTTCGTAGCTGGTGGACGCCAGCCGCTCCTTCTTGGCCGCTTCGTCGAGATCGGGCCAGGGATCGCCGGGCGCCTCGTGGAGACGGACGAAGTCCGAACGGCCGGCGTCGCTCAGCGGGGCCTCGCCGGCGAACTCGGCGGCGGGGCGGCGTCCCATGCCGGTGACCAGGCGGTCCTCTCCGAAGTCCTCGGCACCGAAGAAAACGGCGCTACCGAGTCCATGGGACCGGTAGAGATCGCGGTCGAAGGCGGTGAAGAAGAGGTCGAGATCGACTCCCAGATCGTTCAGCAGGCCGTGTACTTCCGGGCTGAACGTGGAAGGGGAGTCGAGCGACTGGGTCCCCCCGTACCCGATTACGGTGCGGCCCTCGTGCGTGAACTCGTTCCGCTTCGCGTGTCCGCCGAAGTCATCGTGGTTGTCGAGAACGAGGATCCGCGCGTCCGGAAAGGCCTTTCGATAGAACCAGGCGGCGCTGAGCCCGCTGAGGCCGCCGCCGACCACCACCAGATCGAAATACCCGCCGTCCGCGGCGCCGGTGTCATCCCACGCGCCCGCACTCGCGGCGCGGTCACGCAGTCCGTGGGCGACCTCGAAGGAACCCGGATGGCTGCCGCGCAGCCCGGTCAATGCCGGAGGATAAGGCCCGCTCGGGCCGGGCGGCGTGCAGGCCCCGAGCAACCATCCCGAGGCTCCCGGAAGGGTGAGAGCTCCCACGCCCACCGGAATCCCGTTCAGGAAGTCCCGCCGGCTGATCTTCCGGCCCATTCCGAGTTCGCGGTCGGCCTTTGGGTTTGCCCCGCCGGCAGGAAAGGAATCTCGATCGCTGGTCATCCGGTCCGCAATCTTCCCACTTCCCGGCGCGCCGTGAGTCGCCGCCGGCCGCGCCGTCCGGTAAATTGGCCACATGCGACGCCGCCGATTCCTGACATCGGTCGCGGGTGTCGCGGTGGTCTCGGGCTACCGCGGGGTTCCAGCGGCCCAGCGGCTGAACGGACGCATCGGCGTTGTCGGCGGGGGCATCCTTGGGTGCTCCATCGCGCTCCACCTCGCGCGCCGGGGCACCGATGTCACCGTCTTCGAGCGCGAGGGCCCCGCGGCGGGCGCCACCGGGAACTCCTTCGCCTGGATGAACGCCAGTTTCTCGAAGCGGCCGCACTCCTATCACGAGCTGAACTGGCGGGGCCTCCAGGGCTGGGGGCGGCTCGAGGCCGAGCTCGGGGGCGCGCTGGAAGTGAGTTGGGGGGGCAGCCTCGAGTACCGCACCGAGGCCGATCGCGTGCGGCTCCTGCACGAGCAGCTCGCGCGGAGTCAGCGCTGGGGCTACCCCATCCATCAGGTGGACGAGGCCCGCTTCCGTGAACTCGAACCGGGACTGACTCCGGAGGCGCCGGTCCTCGCCGCGATCTGGGCGAGCGCCGAAGGACACATCGAGCCGCGCTCGGCGACCCGGGCGCTGTGGGCGGCTGCCGAAGCCGCCGGGGCGAAGTTCCTGATTGCCGAGGTGAATGCGCTGGACATTGGCTACGGCGTCCTGCGCGGGGTCCGGACCTCGGCGGGAGACCATGAACTCGACACGCTGGTCCTCGCGGCCGGGGTTCAGGCGCCCGAGCTGGCGCGCCAGGCGGGGGTCGACGTACCCCTCATCGAGTCGCCCGGCATCCTCGCCCACTCCACTCCAGCGAAAACGGTGGTGAACCGGATCGTGCTGGCGCCGAGCATCCACGTGAAGCAGGCCGCCGGCGGCAAGGTGGTGGCCGGGGTCGGCTTCGCGGGCGCGGGTTCCACCGACCACTCCCACGCCGTGGGCGAGGAGATCTTCCGGGAGACCGCCAAGGTCCTCCCGGCGGCGGCCGGCCTCGAGGTGGAGGAGGTCAGTCTCGGCTACCGCGTGCTACCGAGGGACGGGCACCCCATCGTCGGTTTCGATCCCGCGGCGCCCGGCATCTACTTCGCTTCGATGCACAGCGGGATCACGATGGCTCCCGTCATGGGGATGTTCGCCGCAATGGAAATCCTCGACGACGTCGAGGTCACCCTGCTGTCGGACTACCGGCTCGCGCGCTTTTCTTCCTAGCCGGACAGACGTTCCCCCAACGCGGTTGGGATCAATTTCCACCAAAACCCCCTTCGGGCTGCCGCTTGGGGATGGGTGGGTCTTCGCGCGACAGCCCCCGGCAACGCCGGACGCCGGATGTAAGGAGGTGAACTTTCCAGCGCAATGGAAATATACTACATCCGGCGACCCATAAGCCACTGAATTACCGGGCGTCATAAGCGCGGAAAACAACCTCCAGATCGCGCCGCGCGGTCTCGAAATCGGAACGGGGACGGTGCAAGGGGTTTCGCACCGAGCGGAGGAAATCTCCGGCCATCGCGCCAAACCCCATGAGGTCCGCGAACGGGCCCACCCGGAGCCGGATTCCCCACCCGGCGCGTGACCAGACGTAGAGTCCGTTGCTCTCGAAGACGACGCGGCCGTCCTCACCTTCCACGAACGAGTGCTGCAGGATCCCGCCCGGGAGTGACGGCGTGTTCCAGCCGTAGCGGACCTCGGCGCGGATTCCGGACGGGTATTCGAGTTCGAGGCGGGCGTGCCGCTCCGGCTCGCTGCCGCCCGGAAAATCCGCCCGCACCGCCATGGGCTCGGCGTCGGCGATGGCGCCGAGGAGCGCGACGAAATGGATGCCGCCCTCGAGCAGGGCGCCGTGCCCGGCCCGCCAGTCGGAGGGCCGCTGCCGGGTGAGCTTCGACAGGCGGACCCGGCGCAGCGGCCCGATACCCGGGAGCCACCCCCGGAGCCGGCCCAGGGACGGCTTGTAGAGGTAGTTCTCCGCGACCATCAGCGACCCGGGCGGCCGCCCGGCCAGTGCGCGGCCGATCGCGTCGACTTCGGCGCGTGACTGCGCCATCGGCTTTTCCACGAGGACCGATTTGCCCGCTTCGAGTGCGGCGACCGTCTGGGCGGCGTGATGCTCGAGCGGCGAACAGATGGCGACCGCTGCGATGTCCGCACGCTCCAGAGCTTCCTCGAAACCGGCGAGCGCATCACCGGAGAACCGCGCCGCGAGGGCGCGGGCGGACTCGGGACTCCGGCTGGTGAACGCGAGCCGCGCGTGCGGCGCCAGATTGGATGCGTGTACCCGGGCGATCCGGCCGCAACCGACGACGGCGACCGTCGGACGCCCCGGGGCCGCGTCCGCGGCTGGCTCTGCGGTCACGACGTTCTCCGGTTGACGATGCCGTCCGCGATGCGAAGGGCTCCCGCCGCAATTGTGAGGCTGGGGTTGACCCCTCCGGAAGCGGGGAAGGTGCTGCCGTCGGTGACGAAGAGGTTGTCGAGCCCGCGCAGGCGGCCCGCCGGATCGAGCGGCGCATCATCCCCCTCGTTGCCCATCCGGAGCGTGCCCACCGCATGGGAGAACGACGAGATGGGCCAGACGCGGGTCGCGAGCGCCCCTGCCGTGCGGAGGATCTTCCGCGCCCGCCGGACGAGCAACCGCAACCGGTCGTGGTCAGCCTTCCGGTAGCGGTGTTCGACCCGAATCCGTCTCATGCCGAATGCGTCCGTCGCCGCTTCCAGGGACACCCGGTTGTCCCGGTCCGGTTCGTCCTCCGCCACGCACAGGAGATTCTGGAGCCGGTGCACCAGCGGCTTCGCGAGGAAGACGCCGGCGACCCCACCGGCGGCTCGCCGGACGACACCGGCGTCCGGGGTGTAGATGTCCTGGATGACGCCGACCGCGAGGCCGTCCCGGTCGCGCGCCTCTTCGTAGAAGTCGGTGAAACAGACCTGTTTGTGGAACACCTGCTCCGGATTCGTCTGGAAGGGAAAGAGCCCGGCGACCACCGCGTTGCAGTGCCGCATGAGAAAGCGGCCGATCGGAAGTGGGCCCGTGCCGTCGTCGCCGATCCCGGATCGGAGGAGGATCGCCGGGCTGCCGAGGGCGCCGGCGGCGAGCACGAACAGGGGCGCGTCGAACGAGACCATCTCGCCCGATTCCTGATCGAAGCACTCGGCGCCGACCGCCCGTGCGCCACGGATCCGAAGCCTCGAAACCACGATTCCGGCGCGGACCGTGACTCCCTTTCCTTCCGCGCGGCGCAGGATTCCGGCGGCGTCGTTCTTGGCGTCGATCGCGCACGGGAAGCCGTCGCAGGTGTTGCAGCGCACGCATTGCGGTCGCTCCGCCCCGGAGAAGTTGATCGCCAGCGGGATCGGGAACGGCCGGAAACCGAGTCCTTCGCCCGCCCGCCGGATGCGTTCGGCCGGCGCCGACCAGGGAACGGCGCCAAAAGGGTAGGGCCCCGACCGCGGCGGTTCGAAGGGATCGGCCCCCGCGGCGCCGTGGACGCCGAGCAGCCGCTCCGCCTCCGTGTAGAAGGGCTCCAGATCCCGGTAGTCGAAGGGCCAGCGACCGAAGTCCGGGGGCCGGAGCCGGAGGGAGGCGCCGCCGTAGAACACCGACATCCCGCCGACGGTCTCGTTCATCGGGAGCGGGCGAAACCGGCGGTCGCCGAGTTGCCGCACCGAGAGGGGTGTCCCTCCCCGGTAGCGGAGGTCGTTCAGGATCGCCCGGGGGTTCCAGTCGCCCTCGTCCCGGTGCGGCCAGCGACCCCGCTCGAGGACGAGCACCCGGGCCCCGGCCTCGGCGAGCCGGTGGGCGGCGAGCGCTCCGCCGAGGCCGGAGCCGATGACGATCGCGTCCCAGCCGGCGGCGTCGTCCCAGCCGGACACTTCTAGACGGCGCCGGCCTCGAGGAAGGCGGTTACGGCGACCGCCAGGATCAGGACCCAGGCGCCGTAGTGGAAGCCTTCGCGCCGGAAGGACTCCACCCGGGGCAGATCGGGCCGGAACTTCCCGGACATGTTCCGCTGGATGTAGGTCTTGTAGTACTCGACGAGGAAGCGCTCCAGTCCGCCGTTCATGTAGATCAGGATTCCGAGCGCGACGGGCTCACCGGGCGTCTGCAGCCAGTAGAAGAGCGGTGACGCGACGGCAAGCGTAAGCCCCGAGCGGAAGAACTTGAGGGTATGGAACCCCTCGAACGGAGCGTCCTTCCAGGCGCCGCCGCCGGAGACGAGCAGGCCGGTCAGGTAGGCGACGGCGAGATAGGCCCAGAACCCCGTCACCGGCGTCCCGATGAAGAGCACCGCGATGACTCCGGAGACGAGTACCACGCCGGCCGCGATCCGGAGCCCGCGGCTCCGCACCGGGCGCCCCAGGATCGTGAGCGCCGAGGGGACGAAGTACTTCTCCTGCGATTCCTCGCGGAAGCAGCCCTTGTGGAGTTCGGTGAGGAAGCGCTCGAGCCCCATCACCAGGAAGAAGAGCTGGACCAGTCCCAGCCCGGCGACCCGTTCGCGGAGGACGGGAACCGCGAGCAGGAAGGCGAAGATCGCCGCGGAGAAGAGGATGCTGCGCGGGAAGGTCCGCGTCTTGAAGCCCTCCCACGGGGAGTCCTTGAAGCCGCCCCACAAAGAGGTGTAGAGCCCCGAAAGGAGCGAGACCACCAGCCCGCCGAGGATCCCGGCGCTCATCGGGAGCTACCGGAGAACGTCGAACTGGCGGGTGTACTTGACCGTCAGGCTGCGGTTCTGGGGTCCGATCAGGACGTTGCCGAGTCCCTCGGTGTCGTTGTAGACGACGAACAGGCCGGTCCCGGCGGTATTCAGCCAACTGAAACGGACGTTCGAGGACCAGATGTCGGCATCGTCGTTGTACTGGACGAGCGCCTGCAGGTAGATCAGTGGAGTGAAGTTGTACGCCACCCGGAACTGGCCGAGGTTCGCCACGAAGCTGCCCTCGGCAAGCTGGATGTCGTTGTAGAGCCACGCTACCGAGGTGATGAGGCGGGTGCCCCAGCGGTAGTTGAAGGTGGTGTCCACCGATGTCTGGTCGCCCGAGAGAAACCCGCCGTAATCGAGGGCCCCGTTGTAGGAGAGAGGGGCGGCGCGGTTCGTGTTCCACCGCCAGCCGAGCTGCCAGTGCTCGTAGGTGCCGGGCGGGACCACGATGCCCTCCCGGATCTCGAAGGGCTCCTGGAGACCCTCCACGATGCGGTTCATCGCCGGACTGAAGTAGTAACCGTTCTCGAAGTCGACGTGGCTGTCCACGTGCAGCCGGCTCGTCTCCAGAAAACCGTCCAGGGTCTGGAAGCCGGAGTAGGTGACGTGCGGCCGGAGTTCGCGGAGGGGGGCCGGAAACCTCTTGAGGAATTCCGGCCGGTAGTAGCCGAAGTAGCCGTAGTCGTAGCTGCGGTAGGCCTTCCGGCGCAGGAACCCGACCTCGGGGTTGAAGTTGGCGGCCACCTCGGTCATGCCGAACCAGAGCCGGAGATCCCGGCGGAAGTACTCGCCGCGCGCCATGTAGGCGTACTCGCCGCCGTCAAGCAGTTCGTATCCCGGTGTCTCGGTGCGGGCCGCGAAGCCGGTGAACGTAAGCGTCTCGCCGATGCCGAGCCGGCCGTCGATGCCCCAGGTGCGGTTCCAGTCGTCCTCGGAAGCGGGTCCGCTGGTGCCCATTCGGTTGACGAACATCGCGCCGAGCGAGGAACGTTCGCCGAACTCGCGGCTCAGGCTCATTACCGAGAAGTTGTTGGCCGCGACCACGCCGGCGACCTCCTGGGTCTGCATGTTCAGGAAACCGAGGTTGTAATCGCCGGCCTTCCCCGACAGTCGGGCGCCGCCGAGGATGGGAACCGGGGCGCCCCCGGGACCGATCCCGATCCGGCGGCTGAAGAACAGGTCCACCGAGCTTCCCTGTCCCATGGAGAAATTGCCGGCGTTTTCCAGGAAGAAGGGACGCTTCTCGGGGAAGAAGAGGTTGAACCGGGAAAGGTTGATCTGCTGGTCGTCCACCTCCACCTGGGCGAAGTCGGTGTTGTAGGTGAGGTCCACGTTGAGGCTCGGCGTGATGCCGACCTTGGCGTCCACTCCGAAGTCGGTGTTCGTCTGCGTCTCGACCTCCACGGCGTAGTCGCGGCCGGCGGCGGACAGGGCATACGGGGTGACCTTGAAGTTCCGGGGGCTCCTCAACTCCAGCCCGTGCAGCTCGCCCGCCGACGAGAGCCGGTAGAGGTCGTAGATCCGGGCCACCGGAGACCAGTAGTCCTCCTCGCGCTTCCTGCGGATGTTGCGGTGGAAGTTGAGCCCCCAGGTCTGCGGGCTCGACCCGTAACGCAGGGTGCGCAGCGGGATCGCGAACTCGGCGGACCATCCCTCGTCGGTCACCTGGGTGGCCACCATCCAACTCGCGTCCCAGTTCACGTTGAAACCGCCGCCGGACCCGGTGCGGGCGCGCATCTGCGGCCCGCCTCCGCCACCGCCGCCTCCGCCACCGGCGTTGCTCAGCTGGCCGTCGTACTCCAGCCCCGCCGGGGTGGTCCCGAAGACGAAGCCGTTCTGGAGGTCGTGGTAGGTGTCGAAGACGACCCGGAAGGAATCGGTGTCCTGCAGGTTGGAGTCGCGGCGCGCGTCGGTGGCGATGATCCCCGACGGGTCGCTGTCGTAGAGCATGGCGCCGATGTAGACCGCCTCGTCGTCGAAGAGAATCCGGACTTCGGTGCGCTCGGTGGCCGGCTCGCCCTCGAAGGGTTCCGCCTGGACGAAGTCGGTCAGCGGCTCGGCCGCAGCCCAGACATCCTCGTCGAGCCGGCCGTCGATGGCCGGCGCCTCGAGGGTCGAAAAGGCGCGGCCGATGCGGGCGCCGGTCGCCGATTCGTCTTCGGCGCCCAGGCCGAGCCCGGCCGCGAGGGGCAGGGCGCCGAGGGCGAGCAAGGGAGGGGCCGGGAAGCGCATAACCGGTCAAATTTACCTTGCGGAGGCGTCCCACGCACATTTCGAAACCGCACCGCGCCGGGGGCTTCTGCTCAACCGGTGAAGCCGGAATGAATCGGGCGTGAGAAGGCCGTCAAGTCCACGGTTTGTGGGGGTTCGGGCAGGGGAATCCCACCTTCCGCATGACATAGTTCGCGCCGCCCGGCCCGCCCGGCGGGAGAGGAGACACGCAGGACATGAATGACAGGGCCCCGGCCAGCACCCGCGAGTTGCTGGACTTCGCCACCGAGATCGGCTGGGAAGCCGGCCGTCTCATCATGAGCCACTTCCAGGTGGGGGTGGGTGTCTCACACAAGCCTGACCGGACGCCGGTCACCGAGGCGGACATCGCCGGCGAGCGGCTGCTCCGGAAGCGCATCGAGGCGAAGTTCCCCGGACACCGCATCCTCGGCGAGGAAGACGGCGAATCGGGCTCCGACCCGGCGCACCGCTGGATCCTGGATCCCATCGACGGCACCACTTCGTTCATCCACGGCGTGCCCTTGTTCGGGATGCTCATCGGCCTCGAGATCAACGACGAGGCCGTGGTTGGGGTGTGCAACATCGCCGGACTCGGCGAGATGGTCACCGGCGCCGTGGGGGAAGGAGCCTTCTGGAACGGCCGGCCGGCGCAGGTTTCGAAGGTGACGGCGATCGAGAATGCACTCGCCACCACGACGGACCCGGCGACCATCGGCCCCATCTGGGACGCCGTCGGGGCGAAGGGCGCGGTGCGCCGCACCTGGGGGGATGCGTTCGGTCACGCGCTGGTGTGCACCGGCCGTTCCGAGATCGGCCTCGATCCGGAAATGAAGGCGTGGGATTCGAGCCCCTTCCTGCCGATCCTCGAAGAGGCGGGCGGGCGGTTCACCGACTGGGACGGCAACCGCACCATCCACGGGCCGAATGCGCTGAGCACGAACGGCGCCCTTCACGACGAGGTGCTGGAGCTCCTCGCCGAGGTGCGCGGGACGTAGAGGGGAGCACCGGTCTTCACCCGACTTCGCCACTTTGGACGTATCGGGATCTGCAAGCCGTTGACAGGTCGCCTGTTAGAAGAACGGGCGCCGGCAGCTTGGCACTACGTTTGTGTGTCTTGTTCTGATCTTCGCCGGGTGCGGCGCCGGTGAGG
>JAJEIY010000008.1 GCA_022828085.1 Acidobacteriota bacterium
GGAGCGACCCCGAACCACGAATAGACCGGCGAATGAAGCGCCGGCTTTCGGGGCTGTAGATCCGTGGATCGGAGGGGGGTCGCTCCCAGCCCCTCCCTACGCCCCTGGGCGGAGTCCTGCGGTTCGGGAGCCTGCCGACGAACCGCAACGGTGCCAACGACTTTCGTGAACGATCACGGGGGGCGGGCACGAATGAAGCAGCGAATAAAGGGGGGGTCTGTCCTTCATTCGTACGAAAGCGGCCCCGGGAGTGACCCCGCCGCCGTGCCTTCCTCGCGACAATCGGGCAGCATCGCGCCTCGGGCCGGGACTCCCGGCGAGCCGGCGACTCTGGCCGGCAGTGCTCCGCCTCCCGGTCCGCTGACGGGCGGTACTCGTCGAGGATGGCCCGCTCGTCCGCGTCACGGCGGCAGTCGCAGTCCAGGAGCGGCGCGCCGGGCAGCGGTCCGAAGGTGTCGTATGTTCCTGCGGCTGCTCCACCCCGTGCGGCTCGCGGTCCCGGATCTCGCCGCCCGGCGCGCTCGACAGTGCGCGAAGTTCCCGCCGTTGCCCCCTCTGACTCGGGGTTGCCGGGCGGTTCAGGAAGTGTCCCCAGACGTGACCTCCGCTTTCGGCGGACGTGTATAATCGTCCCCAATAACAATGACTTACGAGGGGTCTGCGGCGGTCCGCAGGGCCGCAGAGCAAGTAGGGCTGACCGTCCCTGATGGCGCGCCGGCTTGGAACGCCGGTCTCCGACCGGCACGCGGCCCGCAGGGCCGCAGGTGGTTCATCGCCAACCAAACAGGAACGCGCTACGGTTTGGTACGCGCCCGGGCTCGCACATGCCTTCACCTCCCGACCAAGTCATGCACGCTCGCATGGGTCACCTGCGGTTCGTGGCAGGGCTCGGCGCGGGTTTCGGCTTGGGGGTCCTGGCGACGTTCGCGTTCTACGCCTCGATGGACCCGATGGCGGACCTGCCTGACGGGTTCCCGACGGCGGGAGACGAGTACGAGGCACAGGTGGCGCTGGTGAAGGAGGTGGCGGCCGATCCCTGTGGGACGGATGCGGTGTATTCACGGATTCCGTTCGGCTCAGGTATGTGGACGCTGACGAACGGTCATCTGGAGGAAGGGGTGTGGATCTTCGAGCTGGCGATGCCGGTCTTTGGAAGGTTCCTCACGATGGAACAGCAGGAGGCGCTGGATCAATACCTGGGAACGGTCTCGTACGCATCTCCCGGCCAAACGGAGTGGCCCGCAAGCGACGCCCACCGGGAAGTAGGGCTCTGCGGTGACGCGCCGGAGGAAGTCCCTCCGGATCCCTGAAGGGCGACTCCTCCCTCGGTCGGCCGCGAACCGCCCGCGCCCTGCCGGCCGAAGTTGCCCGTCTGGAGGCCGCTACCGAGAGAACCGGACGGCGTTCCAGGCGGTTTCGTCGCCTCCGGAGGTGGGGGTTGCGAGCCGGCGGACCGTTGGGGGTGGGTGAGGTTGCGACGTCCGCGGGCCGGACGCCCGCTGTGCCGGCCGGAGGCCGGCGTTCCAAACCGGTGCGCCATCGCCCCCGTCGGCAGACGGCGGAGCCCGCATACGATTCCCACCATGCTCGCAATCCTCCACCGCGGCGGCGCCGGGCTGCTGCTCGGTGTGTTCGCCACCGCGGCGCTGGCGGGCTGCGCCACGGGTGACCCCGACGAGGCCGGCGAGGAGCGGGCGGCCGAGGAGGCGGAGACGGCGCTCCCCTTCCCGGCCCAGCCGCCGGACGGGCCCATGCCCGGGATCGGACCGGCCCCCGAGGAGTACGTACCAACGGCAGCCGGCGCGCCGGCCACCGACATCTGGCTGGGCACCCTCGTCCGGGACGGCGGCGCGCTCTCGGTCTCCGGCCTGGCGCAGGCGACCGACCGCGACGGCTACGACAACCAGCCCACCTTCCTTCTCGACGGCTCCGCCATCCTCTGGACAGCGGCGCCGGAGCGGCGCCAGACGGAAACCATGCGCCTCGACGTTGCCTCCGGGGCGGGATCCGGCCCCGCGGTCCAGTTGACCCACACGGAGGCGAGCGAGTTCTCGCCGCTCCAGATCCCCGGGCAGGAGGCCTTCTCCGCGATCCACGAGCTCCGCGGCAAGCAGTACCTGTGGCGCTACGACCTCTCCGGCGCCCCGGTGGGGCCGATCTTCGCCACCGCCGAGCCGGTGGGGTACCACGCGTGGGCCAACGAACAGGTCGTCGCGATGTTCATCCTCGGCGATCCGGCCACCCTCCAGGTCGGAGACGCGCTGAGCGGGGAGATCCGGATCGTCGCCGAGCACCCGGGCCGCTCGATCCACCGGATCCCGGGGACGGAGGAGATCTCCTTCGTGCGCAAGGTCTCGGACGAGGAGTGGTGGCTCGAACGCCTCGACCCCGCCGCGGAAGCCACGGTGCGGATCACCAGGACGCTGCCGAGCCGCGAGGACTACGCGTGGACGCCCGAGGGCGAGATCCTGATGGGCGACGGCTCGCGCCTGTTCTCGTGGTCGGAGGGCTCGGACTGGACTGAGATCGCGGACTTCTCGGACCTCGGCGTCGAGGGCATCACCCGCCTTGCCGTGAGCCCGGACGGCACCCGGATTGCGATCGTCGCCAACCGGCCGGGCGGCTGAGACAGCCTGGACCGCCGGCCTCCAGCCGGCAAGCGGCTCGCCACCAAGGGAGAACGACAATGAGTCCGATGGCGAATCCCCCCCATCCCGGAGAAACCGTTCGCTTCGACTGCATCGAAGCGAGCGGCCTGACCGTCACCGACGCCGCGCGGTTGCTTGGCTGCTCGCGGCCCACCCTGTCCCGCCTCCTGAACGGCCGCGCCGCCATCTCGGCCACGATGGCGCTGGCCTTGGAGCGGCAGGGGTGGAGCACGGCCGACTTCTGGATGCGACGCCAGGCGGCCTGGGATCTCGCGCAGGCGCGGCGCCGGGCGAATGCCGCCTGAGCGAGAACGCCTGGCTATGCCTCTGTAAGGAGGCGGCTCGGGACGCCGCATAGCGCACCAGCTCGGAACGCCGGCCCGTCCTCCCGGTGGGGGCGTCCGGCCGGCCCGCAGGGCCGCAAGGCGCGTCGGGCCACCGCGCCGGAACCCCGCGGCAGCAGCCCGACGTCCGATCAGCCCGGACGCGGCAGCCGCGGCACGTTGAGCGGACTCGCCTCCAGCACCTGACCCCAGATCCGCCGGCCGACCGCGTCGGCTTCCCGGAGGAGGTTCTCCTCGTCCATGGTGAGGACCGTGCGGTCGCGCATGACGAACTCTCCGTCCACCATGACCGACTCGATGTCGCCCGGGTGGCCGCTGTGCACCAGCGCCGAGATGAACCGCCCCGCCGGCACCAGGTGAGCCCGGAGTGTGTTCACCACCAGGAGGTCGGCCTTCTTGCCGACTTCCAGCGTGCCCAGATCGTCGGCCTGGTTCACGGCCTGCGCACCCCCCTGGGTCGCATCCGCGAGCACGTCTTCCGGCTGAGGGGCAAGGCCGGGGACCTCGTCGCCGTCGCGGTTCCGCCGGATCCGCTCGGTCAGCATGGCGATCCGCATCACTTCGAAGACGTCGTTCGTGTTGTTGTCGGTACCGAGCGCGATGGGACAGCCGGCCGCCCGCAGGTCCGGGATGGGCGGGCTGATGCCGCGGTTCGAGGCCATCCCCGCCTGGTGCGCGATGATCGTCCCGGACCTCCCGAGCAACATGACCTCCTCGTGGTTCACGTAGCGGGCGTGCGCCGCGAAGAGCCGGGGCCCGAGGAAGCCGTGCCGGTCCAGGTACGTCGTCGGACGGAGCCCGTGGTGCAGGACCATGAACTCGTACTCGGCGCGGCTCTGGTTCAGGTGGATCGTGTACCCGAGATCATGGGTCTCGGCGAAATCGCGCACCGCCTGTAGCAGTTGGGGCGACGAGGTCTCGGCGAGCCCGGCCGCCGGGAACACCGAGATACGGCCGTTCCGCTCCCCGTGCCATTCGTCGAAGAGATCGCTGATGCGCTGCATCCCCTCGTCGAGGAGCCTCTCCGAGAAGCGGGGGGTCTCGCTGACCGCCTCGGCCATCGCCCGCGTGGACATCGGGCCGGGCACGTTCTCGGCGTCGCGGATCCCTTCGGCGAAGACGCAGCGGAGCCCGGAGTCGGCGAGCACCGCCGCCTGGCGGTGGACGTTCCCGGTGTACTCGACGATGGTCGTGGTCCCGGTGCGGATGGCCTCGAGCGCCGCGACCTGCACCATGAGGTTGCCTTCCTCGCCCTCGAGGAGGCCGGCGGGCGAGAGCGCGAGGTTCGCGGTGTTCGGGAAGCCGAAGTCCTCGTTGAAGCCGCGCGCGATCACCGCCCGCATGTGGGCGTGGGTGTTGACGAGGCCCGGGACCAGGGCCCGGTGGCGGCCGTCGTAACGTTCCGCGTTCGGATAGTCGGCGAGGACCGCATCCGTGGGCCCGATCGCCGCGATCCGGCCGTCCTGGACCGCGAGCGCCACGTCGTCCTGGACGGCGTCCGGGTTCGCGACGGTGGTGTTCGTGAAGACGACCGTTCCCGCCTGCGCTGCAGGCGCGCCTGTCGGTTCCCGCGCGTCGGCCCGCAGGCCGCCGGACGCCAGCGCCGCCGCGCCGGCTCCGGCGAGCACTTGCCGGCGGGTGAGCCCGCCCGCGGGGTGGGAGGAGCGCGGCGCCTGCGCCGAACTCTGGCCTTTGGTGATCGCCATGGTGAGGACCTCCCTCGGAGAAAGGGTATCTCCGCCCGTCCCCCATACGATTCCCCCATGCGCGGGATTCGTCACCTCGGTTGGGCTTCCGCTCTCCTGTTGGGCGGCTGTGGAGCGGACGCCCCGGAGCGCGGCACGCTGCCGCCGCTCCACTACCTCGCCACCGCCGATCAGGCCGGGCCGGTCGCTTACCGCGATCCGGTGGGGGCGATCTCCCCCGACGGGAACTGGCTCGCGACGCTCGAACGCGGCCAGCTCCGCTTCGCCCCGACGGCGGGCGGCGCCGTCCAGCGAATCGGGCCCGGGGCGGCGTCCATCCGCTACCTCACCTGGCTCCCGGACAGCCGCCGGGTGCTGGTGCACGAGAACGTCTTCGACCGCAGCCGCCAGGAATGGTGGATCTACGACCGGGCCGACGGCAGCCGCAGTCCGCTGTGGCCCGACCGCGCGCCGGACGCCGAGCCCCCAACCGGCTCGCTGGTCGAGTTGAGCTGGTCGGCGGACGGATCGGCCATCGCCGGGGTGACCCGGGCGGAGGGCGTTTCGACCCTGTGGGTCATCGACGCCGCGGGCCTGAACGCGGCGCCGCAGGCCCGCGGCGAGCGCCTGTCCTTTCCCGCCTGGTCCCCCGACGGGCGGATCGCCTGCCTCGTCCGCACCGGGGAGCGCCAACGGCTGCATCTCCCCTGCTCGGCGCCCGAGCCGCTCTTCGACGATCAGGAGGCCTACGGGCGCATCGCCTTCTCACCCGACGGCGAGTGGGTGATCTACGGGGTCCCCGGTGAGGGCGGTTTCCTCGACCTCTGGATGCGCCGGGTGAGCGGCGGCCGCCGCACCCGGCTCTCCGCGTTCGCGCGCGACGCCTACGCCCCGTCGGTGGGCGCGGGCGGCGAGGTCGTCTTCAAGAGCCAGGACTACCGCGTCTTCCTGGCAACGGCCCCGGCGGAGGGCGGTCCGTCCGAACCGCTGACCGCATTCCAGTCGGAGACGCCGATCTGGAGCCCGGACGGCAGCGAGATCGCCTTCACCTTCGGGAGCTGGCGGCACGTGACGGACGACATCCACTATCCGGACATCGCCCAGCACCTAGGCACGGTCCCGGTGAACGTCGAGGCGCCGCACTCGGCGCCCCGGCGCGTCGTGCGGCAGTCCTACTCCGAGGATCAGGGCATGCAGTGGTCACCGAACGGGCGGTGGATCGTCTTCCACACCCACGAGGAGTCCGACGACATCTGGCTGATGGCTGCCGACGGCACGGGAGCCCACCAGATCAGCGTCGACGGCCACGAGACCGGCTGGGCGCGCTGGTCCCCCGACGGCCGCTTCGTGGTCTTCACCAGCTACCGGCGCGACGAGACCGGCGCCCGGCACGGCGGGCTCTACGTGATCGGGGTGGACCAGGAAACCGGCGAGATCGCGGTTCCGCAGGTCCAGGTACCGCTCGAGGGCTTCACGGAGGACGTGATCCAGGCGGAGTGGGCGGACGCGGGGGACACGCTGCTCTTCGAGTCGGCGGCGGCGGTCGGCCGGAAGAGCCTCTGGACGGTGTCCCGAGAGGGGGGCGAGCCCGTCCGTTTCCACGAGTTCGGCTCCGACCAGATCCACTCCGGGATCGGGGTGTCGCCGGACGGCGCCTGGGCGGCCTACGTGGACCGGGCCCGGGACGGCTTCTTCCAGATCTTCCGGGTGCCGGTGGGCGGCGGCGAAGCGGAACAGGTCACCTCGGACCCGACCCACAAGACCCAGCCCGCGTGGTCACCGCTCGGCGACCGGATCGCCTTCACGGTCTTCAGCTACCGCGCTCATTTCTGGCGGATCCACCCGTTCTCGCTCGCGCGCTGACGGGCGCAGGATCGTTCGCGCTTCACTACCACGAGATGGCGAACCTCTGCTTCATCGCCGGCGTCCTCACCCAGGGTTCACCGGGCAGGTTGTCGACGAGAGTTACGAACACCCGGCGAAACGGTTCGCCTTTCGCCTCCCTCGCGAAGGTCTCGGCGTGGGTGGCCGGCAACAAGGGGCGCACATCGAGCAGGAAATGCGGATTCGCCAGCTTGGCGAACATTCGTTCGTGGGCCTGTGCCCGTGAGACGGCTTGGCCCGCAGCGGCCAGATACTGCCCGAGCGTCTTGACGATCCGATCGGCGTCGAGGCCTTCAAAGACCTCGAGCGCGTGCGCGAGGTCATAGAGATCGCGTCCCTTGTCACGCTTTAGCAGGGCGCGCAGCTTGGTTGCCAGCATTTCCTCGCGCGAGAACGTGGGGATGGTCGCTTCGCCCGCGAACCATGGATTCGCGACGACCAGCGGCAGCGCTGTCACTGTGTCGTATGCATGGATCTCGCGGGTGTTGATCTCGATCTTCAGCCGGATCGGCACGCCGCTCGAATCCTCAGCATCGACCCGGAATCGGAGTCTTGGCGCTACCGGGCTCTGATCAAACCGCGCCGGCCCCAACCACGACCCCAGCACGGCACGCAACTGATCCAGAATCGGACCAATCGGACCCGTGGCGGTGCGAACCAGATCAATGTCCTCCGAATAGCGCATCGGCTCGGGAAAGTGCAGCTTGTTGAGCGCCGTTCCACCTCGAAACCGCAAAGCGCCTCGGAGCATCTCGTCCGAGAAGATCTCGACCAGAGCGCGACTGATGATGAGATCTTGCTCGACCTGACGCGGATCCGCCCACGGAACCACGCGGCCCCAGGCAACGATGTTCTGAGCCGGGATCATCCGTCGGACTCCGGTGCCCCTCGCACCACGACGCGCCATCGGGGATCCCGCTTCTGTGGTTCCCTCCGAAAGTCGGGATCGGCCCTGGCTTGCCGATCGAGCTCGGTCCAGGGCAGCGGCTCTCGCGACCGCAGAGCCTCCCGCATCGCCCCTGTCAGGGCTTCATGGCCGAGATGTTCCAACAGGTGCCCCAGACGCTGCACGACCGGCCTCTCGACCGCCCCCGAAAGGGCCGCGAGCTGGTCGGGATCGATCTTCAGTGCGAGATCCGCGACAACCGTGTCGATCATGTCGATACCACCGGACGCCTGCGGATAACGCAGCAGATCGAGGGCAGTCAGCGCGGCCGAGGACACCTTCATCACGCCGGTGTCCGTCTTGCGCGATTCGACCCCAGCCGCCACCGGTCCCAGATCCCTGCGGAAATAGAAGGCGATCAGGCTGCGTCCCGCACGGATTCTCGGAAGACGCTTCGCCGAAACGACCTGAAACTCCATGACTGCCTGATGCGTCGCTCCGTGGAACTCCGCGGCCTTCAGAAGCCCGACGTAGTAGTCCTGCCCCTCATGCCGCATGAGCGCATCGACATACCAGGTCGGTGGCGGCGCCCCCCAGGCCGCAAATTGCGGGGGGACGACCACGTAGAACCCCTGCCGCGGATTCAGCAGCGCCTCCCGGCGCTGCAACCGCTCGGCAGCATCCAGGAACGCGCCGTGCCCGACCCCAAGCGCGTCCCGAGCTTCTTCGGCGGTGAACACCGTCCGGCCCGCGGAGAGCAGACCGCTGGCGTAGGCCGACAGAGCGGATCTTCGGTCGTGAATCATGTCGGATAATCCGCTTATAGCACGGATATTCTAACATGAATCGTCCATGCAGGATCTTCCGTTACTCGGCGTCCATCCGTGGGATCCACCCGTTCTCGCTCGCGCTCTGAGCGCCTCGCTCAGCCCCGAAAGTACAGGTAGGCCATGAGGATCATGAGCAGCACCACGGCGGACCCCAGCACGTCCCGCCGGTCCCAGCTCGCGCGCGACCGCGCCCGCTGCTCGCCGGTCACCGTGGCGTAGGTCAGCCCCGAGATCCGTTCGGACGACGGCGGCTCGCTCAGGTAGCTGACCGTGACCATGACCACCACCGAGACGGCGAAGATGAAGAGACTGTAGTACTGGAAGTAGATGTTGTTGACGATCCACAGGAACGATCCCGGGGCGTACCCGGCCTCGAAGCCCTCCATCCCCATGGACACCGGCGTGTCGACCGCCAGCCGGAACACCCCCAGCAGGAACCCGACGACCAGCGCGGCCAGGCATCCCCGGGCGTTCGCGCGTTTCATGAAGACCCCGAGGAAGAAGACCGTGAAGATCGGCGGCGCCAGGTACCCCTGGACCCCCTGCAGGTACTGGTAGAGACCTCGGGAGCCCTGGATCACCGGGATCCACAGCAGACCAATGAGGACCATCGTCGAGGTGGCCACGCGACCCACCCAGACCAGGCGCTGCTTCGAGGCCCGCGGACGCCACTTCTGGTAGAGGTCCATCGTGAAGAGCGTGGACGAGGCGTTGAAGACACCCGCCAGCGAACTCATCAGGGCCGCCAGGAGTCCCGCAACCACCAGCCCTCGCACACCCACCGGCAGAATGCTGGTCACGAGCAGAGGGAAGGCCGCCTGCGCGGCCCCGGGAATCACGTTCCCGTCCGCGTCGACCATCTGGTTGAGCGCGCCGTAGTCCCCCGTTCGCGCCAGGGCCAGCGCGATCATCCCCGGGATGATGAAGATGAAGACCGGCAGCAGCTTGAGCAACCCGGCGAAGATGCTCCCGCGGCGGGCTTCGGTCTCGTTCCGGGCGCCGAGAGCGCGCTGCACGATGTACTGGTCGGTGCACCAGTACCAGAGGCCGATGATCGGCGCACACAGGAGCATTCCCGGCCACGGGAAGTTGCCGTTGAAGTACCACGCGATCCGGTTCGGCTCCAGCACCGGCGCCCAGGTCCCGTCCATCCCCTCCGGAATGATCGGCTTCCACAGGTTGAAGAGATCGGGATCGAGGGCCTCTCTGAGCCCTCCCCAGCCCCCGAGCGCCGACAACCCGAACCAGGTCAGGAGACCCGAGCCCACCACCAGCACGAGCGTCTGCAGCGCCTCGGTGTAGGCGACGGCGCGCATTCCGCCCGCGACGGTGTAGATGCCGGTGAGCACGATCACGACCAGGGAGCCCACCCAGAAACTGTTGAGGAGCCACGGGCCGAGTTGCAGGTTCACGTCCGGCAGCAGCGTCGCGAAGACCACCCCGCCCGCGAAGATCCCCACAGCGATCTTGGTCAGCACGTAGCTCACCAGCGAGATCAGCGAGAGCACCCAGCGCGCGGCCGGCGAAAAGCGGCGCTCGAGGAACTCGGGCATGGTGTAGACGCGCGACCGCACGAAGAGCGGGACGAACACCCAGGCCAGCACCAGCAGGCACCAGGCGTGCAGCTCGTAGTGCGCCAGGGCGACTCCGTCGGTGGCGCCCGACCCCGCGAGGCCGACCAGGTGCTCGGAGCCGATGTTCGACGCGAAGATCGAGGCCCCGACGATGAACCACCCGAGGTTGCGGTTGGCCAGGAAGTAGTCGTCCGGCGTGTCCTGGCGCCTCGAGAAGACCCAGGCGGCGAGTCCCCCCACCGCCCCGAGGTAGGCGGCGATGATCAGCCAGTCGAGGGTCGCCATGCGGTCACCCGGTCACCCGGAAAGTATGGGATGTTTGTTGTCGATTATCATAATCAGCATCGATGACACCGGCCAACGACCGGCTCCACGGCCACCTGGACCTGCTGATCCTCTCGTCGCTCGCCGGCGGCCCGATGCACGGCTGGGCGATCGCGCAGCGGCTCGGGATCCTGTCGGAAAGGGTGCTCGAGGTCGGGCAGGGTTCCATCTATCCCGCGCTCCGCCGGCTCGAAGCGGCCGGCCGGATCAGCGCGAAGGTGGCGGTGTCCGAGGCCGGACGGAGAGCGCGGTTCTACTCGCTCACCGCCGCCGGACGGCGGCAGCTCGAGGCGGAACGGGACGAGTGGGTCGACTTCGCCGCGGCGGTCCAGCGAGTGCTGGACGGCGTTTAGGCGTTGCATCTTCCGGCATTCGTTCGCCGGCTCGGGCTGCTGCTCCGCGGCCGGCGGGCGGAGCGCGAACTCGCCCAGGAGATGGAACTCCACCTCGAACTGCTCGAAGCACAGCTCCGGGAGCAGGGGCTGGATCCCCGGGAGGCCCGGCGTCAAGCCCGCATCGCGTTCGGTTCCCGGGAGTCGTTGCGCGCGGAGGCCCGGGATGCGCCCGGGTTCGTCCGAACCCGCGAGTTGCTCGAGGATGTCCGCCATTCGCTGAAGTCGCTGAGCAGGAATCCCGGGTTCGCCCTCGTCGCCGTGGCGGTCCTCGCCATGGGGATCGGAGCCACGATCGCGATCTTCAGCGTGCTCAGCGCCATGTTGCTGCGGCCCGTGCCGTTTCCGGACGGCCAGCGGATCGTGAGTCTGGCGTGGAACCACGGTGACACCGTGTCCCCCAGTCTGAGCTCGGCCAAGTTCGCCTACTGGCGGGAGCACACCAGCTCCTTCGTGGCGATCGGGAGTTGGCAACCGTTCTTCGGACGCGTGGGCGAGCCCGGCGAAGTCACCGGCGCTCAGGGTCTCCGCGTAACGGATGGCTTCTTCCGCGTCCTCGGCACGCCGCCCACCGTGGGCCGCGCCTTTTCGGAAGAAGAGCACCGCTCTGGAGGACCCCCGGTTGCGCTGGTATCTCCGGACTTCTGGCGGATGCACTTCGGCGAGTCGGTGGATGTGTCCGGCCGCGTCTCGGTCAGGGTTGAGGAAGAGCGCTACGCCGTCGTGGGACTCCTTCCCGAGGACTTCACCTTCCCCTACGTGGCGAGACCCGTGGAGATCGTCATCGCCACCGAGGTGTTCGTCGACCCGGAAGATGAAGCCCAGAACTGGACGACTCTCGCGAGGCTTGACGCTGGCGTCGCGATGCGTGACGCCCGGACCGAGGTGGTCTGGCTCAATCACGGATTCAAGGCGGCGTATCCGCAGCAGGCCGGCGAACCCGAACCCGGCATGATGCTCGGGTCCTTCGGCGAGCTGTACGCCGGGCGAACGGCGAACGCGATCTGGATCCTGATGGGCGCGGTCGCCGCCGTCCTCCTGATCGCGTGCGCCAACGTGGGAAGCCTGTTCCTCGCCAGGGCGCTTCGGCGCCGCCAGGAGCTGGCGATCCACAACGCCCTCGGAGCCACCGAGGGCCGGATCATCCGGCTCGGCGTGGTGGAGGCTCTCGTGGTGGCTTCCGCCGCGGGAGCCATCGGAGCGGTGTTCGCGGTCTGGGGGGCGGGCGCGCTCGTCGCGTTGGCGCCGGTCCGGCTCCCGCTCACTGGGGCGATCGCGGTCGACTGGAGAGTCGGGGTGTTTGCGATCGGCATCTCGCTGGCCGCTTCCGTCGCGGTGGGCCTGATCGGCGCGTGGCCCGGGGTTCGCGGCGGACCGTGGAAAGCGCTGCGCCGGGATTCCCGGACCACGACCGGGTCGGGCCGGTTGCAGGAGGCGCTGGTGGCAGGACAAGCGGCGCTCTCGATGATCCTGCTCGTGGGCGCCGGCCTGCTCTTCACCACCTGGTCCAACCTCAGACAGGTCGACCCGGGGTTCGATCCCAACGCCCTCGTAGCCGTGCAACTGCCGATCCGGCCGCCCACGTACGACACCTCCGAGCGACTCGAGCGGTTCGCTCGGGGAGTGATCGAAGCCGTCCGCGCCGGGGGCGCCGGCGTCGTCGCGGGCGCGAGCAGTCTTCCGTTCGAACGGGGCCTGAACTTCCCGATTTCGATCGCGGGGCGAGGTGAATTCGGTGGCTCGGTCGAGCTGCGGACCGTTACCCCGGGCTACTTCCGGACATTGGCCATTCCGTTGATCCGGGGGCGATCCTTCACCGCGATGGATGTCCGTGGCGCGGTCCCGGTCGCCATCGTGAATGAAACGTTCGCACGCAGGTACTTTCCGGGAGGCGACGCGATCGGACAGCGGATCGACCTCGGACGGCGAGGCAACGTGTATCGCTATCCGTCCCTGAAGGGACCGGGAATCGTGATCGTCGGGGTCGCCGCCGATGTTCAGGACGTGTCGTTCCGGACCGCCGTCCGTCGCACGATGTACCTGCCGCAAGCGCAGGCGCCCGACGTGATCGCGGGCATCCGTCCCACGCTGCCCGTGTTCGTGGTTCGGAGCAGCCAGCCGCTGGAGCGGATCGAGCGCGGTTTCAGACAGGCGATCCTCACGGTGGATCCCGCGCTGCCCGGCCCCCGGGTCTTCCCGCTGAGCGAAACGGTCGCCGATTCGCTGGCCCGGGAACGGTTCGGGACCATCCTCGTCTCGCTCTTCGGCGCTCTCGCGCTCATCCTCACCGTGGTCGGCGTCTACAGCACGCTAGCCCAGGCCGTCCGGGTCCGGCGCCGCGAGATCGGGATCCGCATGGCCGTAGGAGCGAACGGCGATGCGGTGCTGCGACTGATCGTCGTTCGCGGCCTGACGCCGGTGGCGATCGGAATCGGCTTCGGGCTCGTGGGCGCCGTGGTCCTTTCGGGCCTGCTGGAGGCGTATCTCTGGGGCGTCACCGGAACCGATGCCGGAACGCTCGGCATGGCGGCGGTGGGAATCCTCGGGGTGGCGGCCATCGCGAGCTGGATTCCCGCACGAGAAGCGGCGCGGGTTGATCCCGCGAGGGTTCTGTCTTCGTCGTAGTGCGCACCGAGCCAGGGCACGAGCCCGCCGGCGGACCGTCTCGCGCGGGAATCAGCCGGCACCCGGGATCCGGCCCCTGCCGCAGCCGGCGCCCGCACCCCGCTCCTTCTCCATAGAATCGGTGCCATGCGCACCGACTCCCCTACCCTGCCTCGCCGTCTTCGTGGGATCGCCCCGCTCGCGTGGTTCCTGCTGGCTCCCTGCCTGGCCGCCGGGCAGGGCCAGACCCACACCTTCGTCCCCGAGCGGGGCTACCAGAGCTTCGCGGTCCGGGAGCCGGTGCTGCGGATCGCGCCCGGGGACACGCTGATCAGCGAGTCCATGGGCGCGGCCTTCATGCCCGAGGAGGACCGGCACCTCGCGGGTGAGGTCGGGCCCATCTACATCGAGGGAAGCGAGCGCGGGGACACGCTCGCCATCCGCGTGGTCCGGCTGGAACTCAACCAGGACCGGGCGTTCTCGGGAACCTCCACCGGGTTCGCGGCGCTCACCATGACGCCGCAGACGGCCATGCTCCACGAGCCGGTGCCCGCGCGCCGTTTCGAGTGGGTGCTGGACCTCGACGCGAACACCGGCACCCTCGAGCTGCCGGCGAGCGGCAAGGACCCGGTGACCGTCGAGCTCGAGCCGATGCTCGGACGCATGGCGGTCGCTCCGGACCGGGGCGAGGTCATCTGGAACGCCGCGCCGGGAAACTTCGGCGGCAACATGGACACCCCGGAGATCCGCGAGGGGGTGACCGTGTACCTGCCGGTGTTCGAACCGGGCGCCTACTTCTACTTCGGGGACGTCCACGCGCTCCAGGGCGAGGGCGAGATCACCGGCACCGGACTCGAGACCACGGCGGAGGTGACCTTCGAGTTCGACCTGATCAAGGGGAAGTCCATCGCCTGGCCCCGGATCGAGAACGACGAATACATCATGGTCGCGGGTTCGGTACGGCCGCTGATGGACGCCTACCGCATCGCCCACACGGAGATCATCTTCTGGCTCGAGGACGACTACGGCCTCGACCGCTGGGAGGCGCTGCAGCTTCTTTCGCAGGTCGGCAAGGCCCGCATCGGGAACGTGGTGGATCCGCACTACACGGTGGTGGCCATGTACCCGAAGAAGTACCTGCCGCGTCCCTGATTTCGTAACCCTCCGCTCTGCCCCCGCTCGCGGCAAGTCACTGCAGGAAGGGCTGGTACAGCCGGAGTCCGGGGATATCGTTGAAGTCCTTCTCGTTCAGAGTCCACAGGTCCGCCTTCGCGATCAGCGCGCAAGCCGCGATGGCAATGTCCGTATCCCGGCCGCGAGCGCGACCGACCATCCGATAGAGGTCGGCCGCCATCCGCGCCTGCGTCGCACCGAACGTCAGGAACTGAGCCGGAGGAAAGAGCCTTTGCTGGATGTCGAGTTCGTCATCTCGCCGCGGTCCGCGCCACCACTCGTACATCGCGAGCGCCGGAACGCGCACGGCCTCATCGGATTCCAGAAGCGCCAGCAGTGGTCCAGACGCACCCGCCGAGGGCCTGACGTGCGCGACCAGGACGGAAGTGTCCAGGACGATCACGACTCGATGGGAGTTTGACGGCCACCACTTCGTCGTGCGAGCCGCAGTTCCCGCAGTTCCGCTTCGACTTCCTCAGCAGGCCGGGGAGGGACGCGGGCAAGGTACTCCCGGAACACCCGAACCCGCTCGACACGCTCGGCTTCCGTGACTTTGCCCGTCGTCTGTGCATAGACCGAGACCGCTTCCCGGACGATCGCGCTCTTGGGTTTCCCGAGCCGTTCTGACAGGGCCCCGATGCGAGCGGCCGTCAGGGTATCCAGACTGAACGTCATCTTCTGTATTGCCATAACTACATACTAACAGAAGTCCGTATTTCGTAATGAGCCTGGACCGGACCCGGGGACGGCCGATCCGTCACCAGGATTCCGGGTAGCGAGCGGGCAGAATCGTGGTCGGGCGCGTTGACTCGAAGTGAATGATCACGTCGTACCACGACGTGAGCGGGACGAGAAGCCAGTAGCGACCGGGAGCCGAGGCGCGGTAGCAGCATCCGATGTCGCGGAACAGATGCTCCCCATCGAGCCAATAAGTGCCCGGCGTCCTTGTGTCCCGATCACGGAGGTCGAGGACGAACCGAGGCGCAGCAGACTTGGCGAAACTGGCCTCGAAGGAACCCGGCATCACCGGGTCCAACGGGAAAGTGACCGGGCCCCGAGGGGCTTCGAGGTCCACCGCGGTGAACGCGCCGCTTTCATGGCTGAAACCCACGACCACCATGTGCTCCCCGAAGGTTGCGCGCAGGTAAGAACCCTGAGCGCCCGGCTCGGTCGAAACATGATAGTTGTGAGCCCAGAGCACCATGTGGCCCTCCGGCCCGATCCGGCGGCTGATCCATTCGGTGTTCTCGGCCATGGATTGGTCGCGGGATTGCTGCCCGGTCGCCTGAAGGTGATACTGGAACGCGACGCGCAGGCTCTGGAGCGCTACCTCGAAGGCATCCTCGCCAGCTAGAGCTTCGTACTCCTCCTGATGCGAGAGAAGCGTTTGCCGCACCTCCCCTAGCGACGAACCGCATTCCGCCCGGTAGGAAGTCGACTGGTCCCGGTACCGAGGACTTGGGAACCGACCGCGATGGTCGTTCGCAAACCGTGCAAGGCAGTCCAGCTTTCCGGCGATCCGTTCGGTGCTGTCCGGATCCACACGATGGACGTACTCTCGAACGCCACCAAGAGCCATCGCGGGGAACGCCATATCGAAGCCATGAAACCCGACATCTCCACCGGCCTCGTTGTGTGCGCGCATCCACTCGATCATCTCCAGCACCGATTGCGTTCTCCAGGTCCAGTAGTAGAGCCTCGACAGCAGCACTTCGGGGTCTCCCTCCCCGGTGCGTACGTAACGGTCCAGGAGCCGGGATTCCGGCCAGGTGGCTTCGATTGCGAAAGTGTTGAAGCCCATCTCCTCAACGAGAAAGCGGAGGATCCGCGCCTTCATTTCGAAAAAGTGGCGCGTGCCGTGAGTTCCCTCGCCGAGAGCAACGATCCGCGCATCACCCACGATGTCACGAAGGAACTCGATGTCGGTGTGAGGCAGCGAGAGGTGGGTGCCGTCGAAAGGAAGTACGTTCGCGTCGAGCCAAGCCGGCACCGGGTCCGGCGGGAGGATCGGCAGCGGACGCTGCGGCACCGTGCCGACCGCCGCATCTTCCTGACATCCCTCGGTCAATACCAAGGCGGCAACGAGGCAGAGCGAACGAATCAGGACTGGGAGGTGCTTCCGGGGTTGGGGCATCTCCAGGATCCGGGAGTCGTTCGCCAGGTATCCGGAGGCCGATAGGGCAGGACCGTGGTGGCCCGGGTCCGCTCGAAGTGAATGAGGACGTCGTACCACTCCGCAAGCGGGACCGGGCGCCAGTAGCGGTCGGGCATGGAGGGCCGGTAACAGCACCCAATGGAGCGGAACAGCCGCTCCCCCGCAAGCCAAGAGGTTCCGAGAGCACTCGTGTCGCGGTTGCGGAGGTCAAGAACGAATCTGGGGGAGACGCTTCGCGCCAGGGTGGCCTCGAACGATCCCGGCGTCGGGATGTCGAGGTCGAATGCGGGATAACCGCGGTAGGTGGTCGCCTCCAGGTCCACTCCGGTGAACTGCCCACCCTCGTGACTGAACCCCACGACGACCATGTCGTCGCCGAAGGTCTCGCGCAGGTACCAGCCCTGGGCTTCCGGCTGCGTGGAGACGTGGTAGTTGTGGGCCCACAGCACCATTCGTCCCTCCGCCCCGATCCGGCCGCTGATCCACTCGGTGTTTTCCGCCATGGACTCGTCCCGACCCTGTTCCCGCGCAGCGCTCAGGTGGTACTGCACCGCGACGCGCAGGCTCTGCAACGCGATCTCGAAGGCGTCCTCTCCTGCCGCGGCTTGGTATGCGTCACGCTGCGAGAGCAGGAACACGCGAGCTTCGTCGAGCGATGCGCTGCATGCCGTCCGGTAGGAATCGGGCTGATCCCGGTAGCCGGGACGCGGAATGCGTCCGTCGGGGCCGTTCGCATACCTGTCGAGGCAGTCGAGTCGGGCAGAAACCGCCTCCAATGCCTCGGGCTCCACGCGCCGCACGTATTTCCGCACGTTGTGAAGCGCCATCCCCGGGTACTGCATATCGAAACCGTGGAATCCCACATCGCCCCCGGCCTCGTTGTGTTCCCGCATCCATTCGATCATTTCCAGCACGGATTCGGTATTCCAGGTCCAGAAATAGAGCCCCGACAGGAGTCTTTCCGGGTCTCCCTCGCCGGTGCGCACGTAGTGGTCGAGACGCCGTGATTCGGGCCAGGTCGCCTCGATGGCGAACGTGTTGAATCCCATCTCCTCGACCAGAAACCTGAGAATCCGCGCCTTCATCTCGAAGAAGTCGCGGGCGCCATGTGTGTTTTCACCAAGCGCCACGATGCGGGCGTCTCCCAGGACGTCACGGAGGAACTCGAGTTCCGCGTGCGGGAGGGAGAGGTGCGGACCCGTAAACGGATGCGTATTCGCCGCCAGCCAGGTCGTGACGGGATCCGGAGGCGGGTCCGGCAGGTTGAGCGCGGGCGTCGCCAGGTCGTCGGCGCAACCGTGGTTCAGCATCAGCACGGCCGTGATCAGGGTGAGCCGCAGCGGGGTGCACGTGCCAAGAACAGGGTTTCCGGACATCGGCGACCTCCCTTCCCGTGGAGTTTTCAGCGGTTGCGCACGCAAGCGGTTTGCCAATTACGGATGTGACACCGTGGCGCAGGCTGGTGGTCCCCGCCGGGGGCGCCTTCAGAGCGACGTGGCGTTGCGACGTGCGCGGCGCGGAGCGCCGCGCGTGCCGGTCAGAGACCGGCGTTCCAAGCCGGGGGCGCCACCGGGCCCTTCCGGAGGCTGGTGTTCCGGCCCGGGGGCGCCCTCGGGGCGATGCGGCGTTACGACGTGCGCGGCGCGGCGCGCCGCGCGTGCCGGTCAGAGACCGGCGTTCCAAGCCGTCGCGCCGCTAGCGCTTGGTCGGCTTCGGGTACTCGTGGTCGGGGTCGTCCTCGAGGAAAAGGGGCATCGGCGGTGGGGGCAGGCCCTTCTCGGCGCGGGCCGCCCGCACTGTCTCGCGCACGTCGGAGAGGAGCTTCCGGGTGTCGTAGAGGATGCCGTCCTTCATCAGGTACTTGATGGAGCCGATGCGCTCGGTCCGGCCGGTGGCGTGGTTCAGCCGGATGGTGCCGGTGCCGTAGAGCACCTTCAGGTTGTGGAGCGGGTTCTCGTCGACGACCACGAAGTCCGCGATCTTCTCCTCCTCGATGCTCCCGAGCCGGTCGTCGAGCCCGAGCAGTTCGGCGCCGTTCAGCGTCGCCGCCTTGATCACCTCGAGCGGATGGAACCCGGCTTCCTGGAAGAGTTCCATCTCCTGGACGAAGCCGAACCCGTAGAGGTTGAAGGTGTAGCCGGAGTCGCTCCCCACCGCGACCCGGCCGCCGCGGTTCTTGAACTCGTTCACGAAGGCCATCCAGAGCTTGTAGTTCTCCTTCCAGTTCAGCTCCACTTGGGTGGTCCAGTCGAAGAAGTAGGACGCGTGGTTCACGGCGCTCGGGCGGTAGAACTCCCAGAGGTTCGGGTGCGTGTAGACCGAGTGCCACTCGTTCCGCTGCTGGCGCATCAGGTCCCGGGTGCCGATGTAGGCCACCCAGGTCGGATGGATCGTGAAGTCGAGCTCCAGCAGCTCGTTCATCACCTCGTTCCACTTCTCCGAGAACGGCGGCGCGGCCTGCGCCCAGAGCCTCCCGGCCTGGGTGAACCGGTGGTACTCGTTGTTGTAGTTGTAGTCGAACGGGTAGTGCTGGATCTGCTTGTCCACGAACATGGCCTCGGGAAGCCCGTACCAGTGGGTCATGGAGGTGAGCCCGGCGCGCGCGGTGTCGAGCGCGTTCATGCCCACCACGTCGAGCTGGGCGTGGTGGGTGGTGGAGCGGAGGCCCTGCTTGGCGGCCTCGTCGAGCGCGGCCCGGAAGATGCGCGGCTGGGCGCCGAAGAACTTGATCCCGTCGGCGCCCTGCTCCTTGACCCACTGGACCCAGCGGCGGGCGGCGTCCGGATTCGTGACCGGCTCTTCGCCGTCGCGCCCGAAGACCACGAACGCCTGGATCCGCGGCGAGGTGATCTCGTTGTTCCACGACCGCCGTTTGTGGTGGATCAGCCAACGGGTGTTGAAGTTCCCGACATCGGCGCCGCTGGCGATCCCGTGCGCCATCCAGAGCTTGTGGATGTACTCGGTCGGCACCCCCTGCCCGTCGCCCTCGTTGTGCTGGTGGAGGTGCATGTCCAGGAACCCGGGCAGGATGTAATGCCCGTGGAGATCGATCTCGTGGTCGCCCGGCTGCGCCACCGGCCGGTCCTCTTCGTGGATCGGGCTCACCCCGGTACCCACGTTCGTGATCGAGTGGATGACGTTCCCCTCCACGATGATGTCCACCGGGCCGTACGGGGGCGCCCCGGTTCCGTCGATCACGATGGGACCGCGCAGGATGACCCGGTCCCAGGGACCCTCGCCGTCGGTGCGGTCGGGCACCGGGTAGGGAATCTCGTCCTGGGCAGCCAGCGGTACGGCGACGGCGCAGGCCGCAAGAAGCGCAAACAGCAGGGTGGACAAACGGTTTCGAGACATTCGGAAGGCTCCTCCGGAAGCCGGGCAGTATCCCATATCCACCCGCCGTCCTTCCGGCGGATTCTTCAGGCGGCCAGGCGGTCGAGACGCAGCCGGTGGCGGTCGTCGAAGAGCCGCCGCGACACCACCCGCACGACCGCCAGCACCCCGAAACCGGTCCCGGCGGCGATCAGCAGCAGGATCAGGATCTGGTAGCGGACGGCCTGGTCCACCGAGGCGCCGGCGAGGATCTGCCCGGTCATCATTCCGGGCAGGCTCACCACCCCGGCGGCCGCCATCGCGTTGAAGATCGGGATCAGCCCGGC
Source organism: Acidobacteriota bacterium (assembly GCA_022828085.1). Classification (GTDB taxonomy): domain Bacteria; phylum Acidobacteriota; class Vicinamibacteria; order Marinacidobacterales; family Marinacidobacteraceae; genus Marinacidobacterium. The sequence goes on from JAJEIY010000008.1 coordinate 20,159, forward strand.
GCGCACGCTCTCCCGGGCGATGTCGGACACCGCCGCTTCCCGCGTTTGCCCGAGAGCCAGCCGCTGCTCGATCACCTCGCGGCTGCGGACCACCGCTTCCGTGAGCCGCTCGGTGGAGAGCGACACCCCGTTCATCGTGTTTCCGAGCAGCATCCCGAGCAGCGGGATGGAGAACCGGGGCGCCCACCAGGGATCGGGGCCGAGCACCGCCGCGAGCGCGAAGACGGTGAACAGGAAGGAAGAGAGGAACATCGCCAGGGCCCCGGCGAGGTACCCCCAGCGTCCGGCCAGCGGCCGCGCCTGGCGGATCTTGACCTCCCGCGCCGCGACCCCGAGCATGAAGAGCGCCATGAGCCCGACGATCACCGGGTGGCTCGTCCCGAGCACGAAGCGCAGCACGAGCCCGAGCAGCAGGAGTTGCGCCGATCCCCGCGCGGCCAGCCAGAGGAGCTGGCGGGAGACGCCGAGTCCCGCCATCCGGTTCGCCAGAGCGAGCAGCACCACCGCCGCCGCGGCGGCGACGAGATCCCAGTAGCTGAGGGGGATCACGCCGGGGTCTCCACCGGAACCCGGTCCGGATCGGGAGAGCCGCGGATCTCGCCTTCCGGCAGGACCAACACCCGGTCCGCGGCCGCCACGACCTCGGGAAGGTGGGATACCCACACCACCGGCGCGTTCCGCTCCTGCCGGAACCTGTCGATCCTTCCGATGACGAGCCCCCGGTTGTCCTGATCGAGGTTCGCGGTCGGTTCGTCGAGAAGCAGAACTTCGGGGGCATTCAGGAGCAGCCGCAGGAGCGCCAACCGGGACCGTTCCCCGGTGGAGAGCAGCGCCGGGTCGGCGTTTCGGACTTCCGGGTCAAGACGAAGCCCGGCGAGTTCCCCGGCGAGCGAGGCTCCGTCCTCCGGGAAGTGCTCGCCCACCACGGGACGCCAGAAACGCGGCTCCGCCGGAAGGAGGCCGACCCGGCGGCGCCACTCCGGCGCCGGGAGCGCGGCGCACCACCGCGCTCCCCAGCGGACGCTTCCCCGGTGGGGATCGAGGTCCGCCAGCGCCCGGAGGAGACGGGTCTTGCCCGATCCGGACGGACCCGAGACCGCGAGGACTCCTCCGGGCGGCACCTCGAAGGAAAGCGGCGGGAGGCCCGGAATCTCCAGATCGCGAACGGCGAACACGCTCCAATTGTGGCTTGACCACCGGTCGGAGCGCACCGGAGAGGCTGCCGGCCTCCGTACACTGACGGAGTGAGCGAGCAAGGCGGCCTGCCCCCGCGCCGAACGGCGTCCCTCGCGCGCTGCGCGGTAGCCGGGGTCCTCGCGGGGCTCGCCAGCCTCGTCCCGGGGGTGAGCGCCGGCACCATGGTCCTGGCGTCCGGGGTGTATCCGGAGCTCGTGGGCGCGGTGGCGGAAATCACCTCGGGACGGCTCCACCGCGCCTCGGCAGCCCGCCTCGTGGTAACCGTCGGATCGGCGCTCGTCGCGGTCTTCGGCGTCGCCGGCGCCGCCCGCGACGCCTTCATTGCCTGGCCGGTCCTGTTCTTCGCGCTTTTCCTCGGGCTCACGCTGGGCGGCGCTCCCCTGCTGTGGAGGATGGCGGTGCGCCCCGGCCGGGGCTTCGGGGCGGGAGCGGTGGCGGGGGCGGCGGCCGTCGTGCTCCCGTTTCTGCTCTCGGGCCGGGGGGCGCCGGAGGCTTCCGAACTCGCGGCATCGGCGCCGGCGTTCTTCGGGGCCGGAGCGGTCGCCGCATTCGCCATGGTACTGCCCGGAATCAGCGGCAGCACCCTGCTGCTCCTGATGGGGATGTACCTGCCGTTCCTGAACGCCGCCGACCGGCTGGCGGACACTCTCGGCCCGCGTCCGTGGGATGCGTCCGCGATTCTCGCGGCCCTCTGGGGCGTCCTCCCGTTCTTCCTCGGCATCGCGCTCGGCATCGCCGCCGCCGCCCGGCTCGTGCGATACTTCCTCGGCGCCCATCCGCAGGCGACCCTCGGCGTGCTCTTCGGTTTGCTGCTGGGAGCGACGGCGGGGCTCTGGCCCTTCCAGACCATGAACGGCGTCTACTTCGCACCGACCGGCGCCCAGATCGTCACCGCCGGTCTGGCCCTCGCCGGAGGGTTCGGGTTCACGTCCTTCCTCGGCAGCGGCCGGCGGCGAGCCGACCGCTAGAACCCCGACCACCCTTCCCAAAGGACCCGCACTTCGTGCCCGAGACTTCCGCTCCGACCCGAACCTTCCTGAACACCGGCTTTCCGCTCTTCGGGGGGATCGCTCACCGGGTGGCCGACCTCTCGCCGGAAACGATCGCCTTCGGACGGCGCGAGATCGAACTCGCGGAACACGAGATGCCGGGCCTGATGGCGATCCGCGCGCGTTACGCGGCGTCCCGGCCGCTCGCCGGCGCCCGGATCACCGGATCGCTCCACATGACGATCCAGACCGCGGTGCTCATCGAGACCCTGCTGGATCTCGGCGCCGAGGTGCGCTGGGCGAGCTGCAACATCTACTCGACCCAGGACCACGCCGCCGCCGCGGTGGTGGCTGGACGGGGCGGAAGCGCGGACGACCTGCGCGGCCCGGCGGTGTTCGCGTGGAAGGGGGAAACGCTCGCCGAGTACTGGTGGTGCACCGCGCAGGCCTTCGACTGGCCGGACGGGCGCGGACCGAGCCTCATCCTCGACGACGGCGGGGACGCCACCCTGCTGGTGCACAAGGGCGTCGAGTTGGAGCGCGCCGGGACGGGTCCGGCGCCGGAGTCGGCGGAGAACGAGGAACTCGGGGTCATCTACTCGCTGCTCGCGGCCGCCGCCGAGGAACGGCCCGGCTGGTTCGGCGAGCTGGCCGCCGGCATCGCGGGGGTCACCGAGGAGACCACCACCGGCGTCCACCGGCTGGCGCGCATGCACCGCGAGGGGTCGCTGCTGTTCCCGGCCATCAACGTCAACGACTCGGTCACCAAGAGCAAATTCGACAACGTTTACGGGATCCGGCACTCCCTGGTGGACGGCCTGATGCGCGCCACCGACGTGATGCTCAGCGGCAAGCTGGCGGTGGTGCTCGGCTACGGGGAGGTCGGGAAGGGCGCCGCGCAGTCCCTCGCCGGCCAGAAATGCCGGGTGGTGGTGACCGAGGTGGACCCGATCTGCGCGCTCCAGGCGCTCATGGACGGGCATCAGGTCGTCCGGCTGGAGGACGTCGTCGAGGAGGCGGACGTCTTCATCACCGCGACCGGCAACGTCCGGGTGATCGGCGTGGAACACCTGCGGCGCATGAAACTGAACGCCATCGTCGGGAACGTGGGCCACTTCGACAACGAGATCGACATGGCCGGGCTCGCGGCGGAGCCGGGGATCCGGCAGCAGAACATCAAGCCCCAGGTGGACGCCTGGATCTTCCCGGACGGCCGGCAGATCCTCGTGCTCTCGGAGGGCCGGCTGCTGAACCTCGGGAACGCCACCGGCCATCCCAGTTTCGTCATGAGTTCGAGCTTCGCGAACCAGGTGCTCGCGCAACTGGAGCTCCACCAGCGGCCCGACAGCTACGCGCTGGGCGTCCACGTGCTGCCGAAACACCTCGACGAGGAGGTGGCCCGGCTCCATCTCGACAAGCTGGGAGCGCGGCTCACCCGGCTGACCCCGGAGCAGGCCGACTACATCGACGTGCCAGTCGACGGTCCCTACAAACCGGACACCTACCGGTACTAGCCCGTGGCGGAAGACCGGACGGAAGAGCCGGCGGGACCCCGTGCGGGGGACCCGCGGACGGCCGCCCTGATCGTCCTCTCGTCGGCGGTGCTCCTCGGCGCCGTCTGCGGCGTCGTCTGGCTCCTCTACCGATTCGTCTCCGCGTTCTCCCACGTGCTGCTGCCGCTCGCGGTGGGGGGGCTCGCGGCGCTGGTGTTCAAGCCGTGGTTCCACGCCTTCCGGACGCGCTTCCGCCTGCCCGCCTGGGCGGCGCTCATCGGCGTCTATCTGTCGGTGGCGGCCGTCCTCGCCGGTTTCGCGCTCGTCTTCGGGCGACTGCTCGCGACCCAGCTCGGCGACCTCGCCCAGCAGGCGCCGACGTTTCTGGAAAACGCCTACGCCTGGGTGGTCGCGGAGACGCCGACCTTCGTGGATTTCTTCGAGAACCACCCGGTGGGACAGCAGATCCGGGACTTCGTCCTGAGCCAACAGGCCGCCCTCCTCCAGGGGCTCGCCCGGGTCGGGGAACAGGCGGTGGCGGCGAGCGCGGGGATCCTGCGCGGCGTCGGAACGCTGCTCTCCTGGGCGGTGCTGCCCCTCTACTTCGGTTTCTTCCTGCTCTGGGAGCCGCCGCCCACCGACACCGCGCGGATGCTGCCCTTCCTGAAGCCGCGGACCCGGGACACGGTGGTCCGGCTCACCGGCGACTTCGTTTCGATCCTGATCGTCTTCTTCCGCGCCCAGCTCGTGGTGGCGTTCCTGCAGGGCCTGCTGGTCGCGATCGGGTTCACGGCGATCGGGCTCGACTACGGCTTCGTGATCGGTCTGGGACTGGGCGTCCTCACCATCATCCCCTACCTGGGGACCGCCGTCGGGTTCGCCGTCGCGGTGCCGCTCGCCTGGATCCAGCCGGACGGGGGTCTTGTCCTCGCCGTGCTCGCCGCCGGGGTGCTGGTCGCGGTGCAGTTGATCGAGGGCTGGATCCTCACGCCCAGGATCATGGGCGACCAGACAGGGCTCCACTGGATGGCGATCATCGTCGCGCTGCTGTTCTGGGGAAGCGCGCTGGGCGGCCTCACCGGCACGCTGCTGGCGATCCCGCTGACCGCTTTCGCGGTGTCGGCCTGGCGGCTGCTGCGGGAGCGCTACGTGGTGGAGGTCGTCTGATTCCGACCACGCTCGACATGCGTTCCTGAGAGGGCGTGGTGGCCATCATGCCATCAGATTCAGTATCATGATGTCATGATTCGAATGCAGGTTCAGTTCACGGGCGAACAGGCGGCCGCACTCAAGGAGGCGTCCCGAGCGCGAGGGAGATCCATTTCCGATCTGGTTCGCGAATCGGTTACCCGCTTTCTCGCGCGGGATGCCGCGCCGGCCCGGCAGGAACGGGTGCGGCTCGCCGAGGAGATGCTGGGCGCCTTCGATTCCGGGATCCCCGACCTCGCGGAAGACCACGATCGGTATCTGGCGGAGGACTTCGACGATTGAGCGTGTTCGTGGACACCTCGGCGTTCCTGGCGATGCTGGATCGGGCGCAGCGCCGACACGACGACGTGGCGAACGCGTGGAGGGGAGTCGTTGCGGCAGACCGCCCGGTGGTCACTTCCAACTACGTCGTGGTCGAGTCGTTCGCACTTCTGCAGCGCCGCGTCGGCATGCAAGCGGTACGCGTTCTGGTCGCGCGCTTCCTCCCGCTGGTGGAAACCGTGTTCGCGACCGATCAGGTCCACGCGGCGGCAACCGCCGCGTTCCTGACGGCGAACCGCCGGCGCCTGTCCTTCGTGGACTGCGTCAGCTTCGAACTGATGCGGCAGCGCGGAATCAGTGATGTCCTGTCGCTGGACGCCGATTTCCAGCGTGAAGGCTTCCGTCTGCTGCCGGGTTTCGCGGACTGAGCACACCCCGAGTGGCGGTGGGGTCCCGGACGCAGGGGTTCCTCCCGTCGTCCGCGGACGCGTGTGATGGCGCCGCCGGTTGGGAACGCCGGCGCTGCCACCCCGTCCGTTAGCCGAGTACCTCTTCGAGAGCGCCGGCGACCGCGTCGGCGATCTGGGCGAGGTCGGCGGACGTCGAGCACACCGGCGGGGCGCAGACGAACACGTCGCCGCGGAGCCGGCTGAACACCCCCCGCTCGTCGATCGCCTTCAGGAGGCGGGGCCCCACCTTCTCCGAAGCGGGGAAGAGTTCCCGCGTCCCCCGGTCCGCCACCACTTCGACCGCGGCCATCAGTCCCTTGCCGCGCACCTCGCCGACGTTCGGATGGCTCCCGCAGGCCTGTTCCAGGTTGCGGATCAGTTCGGCCCCTTTCTCGCCCGCCATCTCCACGAGTCCCTCTTCCCGGATGATGCGGAGGTTCTCGAGCGCGACCGCGCAGGAGACCGGATGGGCGCTGTAGGTATAGGCGTGCATCCAGATCGGATCGCCCTCGTCGAGGGTCGCCGCCACCCGGTCGGAGAGGCCGATCCCGCCGAGCGGGATGTGCCCGGAGGTGATGGCCTTCGCGAACTGCATGATGTCGGGCTCGATGCCCCAGTGGTTCAGCCCGAACATCGTTCCGGTCCGGCCGAATCCGGTGATCACCTCGTCGGAGACGAGCAGCACTTCGTAGCGGTCGCAGATCTCCCGGATCCGCGGGAAGTAGTCGTCGGTGGGGACGATCACCCCGCCCGCGCCCTGGACCGGCTCGGCGATGAACATCGCGACGGTGTCGGGCCCTTCCTCGAGGATCGCCGTCTCGAGCTCGTCGGCGGCGGCCTCGCCCCGGGTCTTCCCCGGCGGCGGGTCGTAGAAGTAGGGATACGGGGAGCTGATGTGGCGGAAGCCCGGCATCCGGGGCTCGAACATGGGCCAGTAGACGCTCATTCCGGTGGCGCACATGGCCGCGAGCGTCACGCCGTGGTAGCCCCAGATGCGCGAGATGACCTTGGTCTTCTCCGGCTTGCCGCGGACCTTCCAGAAGTAGCGGGCAGTCTTGATGCTCGAATCGGTGGATTCGCCCCCGCCCGAGGTCAGGAAGAACCGGTTGATGCTCGGGTAGGCGAGCTCGGCCAGGGTCTCGGCGAGCGCGATGGCCTGGGCGTTCGAGCTTCCCGCGTACCCGGAGGCATAGGCCAGTTGCCGCATCTGCGCCGCGGCCGCGTCGGCGAGCTCCGGGCGGCCGTGCCCGATGAAGACGTTCCAGAGTCCCGAGAGGGCGTCCACGTAGTCCCGGCCGTCGGCGTCGAAGAGCCGGGCGCCCTCGCCGCGGACCCAGACGTGGCCGGCGGCGGTCGCCGCGCCCGAGTGGACCGGGTGGATCAGGTGTTCGGCGTCCCGCTCGAGGAGCGCCGACTTGCTGGTTTGGGACATTGGCCTTCCCTTCGGTTCTGGTTTTGGTCCTCTCCGCGACTGGGCCTCAGCGGCCGGCGGCCGCGTGGCCGACGGCGAGCGCCTCCGGGGAGGTCACGATGAAAACGCGGAATCCCTGCTCGATCCGCATCGCGATGTCATCCGGACCCGCGGTGATCCCGCAGGGAACGCCGGCCTCGAGGCAGGCGGCCAGCACGGTCTGGATCGCAGCCTCCACCGCGTCCATGTCGCCCTCGTAGGCGCGCCGCAGGTCGCCGGGACCCGGCGAAACGATGCTGATCCCGGGGACGCTCGTGATCTCGAGCGCGTTCTCGATGCCGATCCGGTCCTCGATGAGCAGGAAGCTGACCAGCTCGCCCGCCGGATCGAGCGGCCACACCCCGGCGCGCGCCGCGTAGTCCTCCGGCGAGACTCCGAAGACCCGCGCCGCTTCGGGGTCCGCGTCCCCGCGGAGCCCGCCCGCCCCCGCCGGCGTCATCGAGGCCACCGCGTGCCGGGCTTCGTCAGCGGTCTCCACGTGCGGGAAGACGATGCCGTAGGTCCCGGCGTCGAGCCCGGCCGCCGTCCGCTCCGCCGCCTCGTCCATCCCGTCCCGGATCGGTGGAATCCGGAGCAGGACCGGGTGCGGATTGGCGGACCCGCGCGCGTCGGGAGGCGACAGCGCCTCCTGGTAGGCGGACATCGTGGGAAGGTCGAAGGGCCCGCGCTCGAGCGAGTAGAAGATGAAGTCGGCCAGCTCCTGCTGCGCCATCTCCATCGCCGTTTCCGGGGTCCGCTCGCCCGAGAAGATCCCGAAGACGACCTGACCGTCGGCCAGCAACGAGGCGACCCGGTTCCACGACGGGCCAGCGTTGCCGGCCGCCGCGGGCTCGCCGGCCTCTTCTTCCGGCGGCATCTCCTCGCCGGCCGGCGGCGAGGAGCAGGCGGCGACGCTCCAGGCGAGGCCCAGCACGAACAGGCGGCCGGCAACGGGACGGGAAACGGTGATCTTCATGGGACGGGCGCTCCGCGGGGACGGGCTATCCTACCCGGTCGGAAGCGGCCCGTTCCGCTTGTACCCCGTTACCGGATGGCCCCCGGAATCCAGGGATGTTCTCCCCGTGATTTCGGGGGCTTGCGTATTCCCAAGGAGGAGACGTTTCATGGCTACCGTCACGCTCGGCGGCACCCCGTTCGCCATCTCGGGCGACCTTCCCGCGGCCGGAGACGCCGCCCCCGATTTCACGCTGACCGGCGGCGACCTCGGTGACATCTCGCTCGGCGACTATGCCGGGCAGCGGCTGATCCTGAACATCTTCCCGAGCGTGGATACGCCCGTTTGCGCCGCGTCGGTCCGCCGCTTCAACGAGGAAGCCGCGTCGCTCGAGGGCGTGTCGGTCCTGTGCGTCTCGCGTGACCTGCCTTTCGCGCACGGTCGTTTCTGCGCCGCCGAGAACATCGAGGCGGTGAGCTGCGCCTCGGAGATGCGCGACGGCTCGTTCGGCGACGCCTACGGCCTCCGGATCACCGACGGGCCGCTGAACGGCCTGCTGGCGCGCGCCGTGGTCGTCGTGGACGGCGACGGCAGGGTCCGCCATTCCCAGCTCGTTCCGGAGATCAAGGAAGAACCCGACTACGACGCGGCGTTAGCAGCCTGTAGCTGAGGCCGCGCTTGCCTCGTTCGCGCACGGCCGCGGCGGAATTCCGGACGACTGCTGCGTGATAAAGTCGCGAATTCGTTGCATCTTCCGGCGCTTCCCGACCTGAGAAACCAGTCTCCCCCACGAAATTGACGGCCGCGCAGGAAGGGGGAGCCGACCTCATGGAACCCCCGTCCGACGAAGAACTGTCAGCGGAAGAGCTGTCCGAGGAAGAACTGTCCGGCGAGGATTCAGACGACGGCGGCGTCCCGCCGGCCCCGGTTCCGGGCGTCTTCGAACTGGGGGACTTCGTCTTCTATCCCCAGATCGGTCATTGCGACGTCGGCGAGGTGATCCACGACGCCCAGACCGGCCTCGATCTCCTCGAGCTGAACCCGCAGGACTCCTCGACCGGAAACCGGATTCTGGTGCCGGCCGGGCAGGCGGCCAGCCGGGGGATCCGCCACGCCGGCGACTCCCCCGGGGTGATCGAGGAGGTCCTCGGGTCGGACTTCGAGCCGACCATCAACGATGTCGCCGAGCGCCTGGACCTGATCACAGCCCAAGAGCGGGAAGGAACGGTGCGCAGTCTCGCCCTCGCTCTGAAGCGCCTGCATTTTCGCCATGAAGAGAAGATCATCAGCCGGGAAGAGGAGAAACGTCGCTCCCGCATCCGCAAGTGGCTGGTGGTCGAGTACATGACGGAGAAGGAGGGCACCGCCGGCCAGGCGCAATCGGCGATCACCCGCCTCCTGTCGGGGACGATGAAAGCGGTTCGGGAACGCCGGATGGAAGATGCGCGGCGAGAGCGACAGCAGCAACGGGCCGAGCGGAAGGCCGCGGAAGCGGAACGCCGCGCCCGCCGTCGCAGCCGTAGCTAGCCCGGCGCTTCCACCGGAATAGCATCCGGAGGACGATGACCCGCCGTTCTCTCTTCGGACGCCCTCCCTCACCGGCGCCGCCGGTCCCGCCGCCGGCGACGGAACCCCGGATCGAGACGGCTGCCGCCGCCCGTCCGGGGTCGGCCGCGTCCCCGTTCTCGATCCGCGAGATCAGCACCCGGATCCGGGAGGTGCTGGAGGACGGCTTCCCGCGGAGCTTCTGGATCGAAGGGGAACTTTCCCAGGTGGGCCGGCCGCAGAGCGGCCATCTCTACCTGACCTTCCGCGAGGAGCGGGTGGTCCTCGAAGCCATGGCCTGGGCCAGCGACGCCCGGGGCTTCGCGTTCGTTCCCGAGCCGGGGGACCGGATCCGCGCCTTCGGCCGGCTGCGCGCCTACGACGGCAAGAGCGTCTACCAGTTCCAGGTCCAGCGCCTCGAGAAGGCCGGGACCGGCGCGCTGCTGCAGGAACTTCAGGAGCGGGAAGCGCGTCTCGAACGCGAGGGGCTGTTCGATCCGGCGCGGAAGCGCGCACTCCCCTTTCTGCCGCTCCGGATCGGCCTGCTGACGGCCGCCGGCAGCGACGCGTCGGTCGATTTCACGCGAACGGCCCGCAGGCGGTTCCCCGGCGTCGGGATCCGCGAACACCACGCACCGGTGCAGGGGCCCGCGGCGCCGGGGGCGCTGGCCGCCGGGATTCGGGCGCTGGGCCGCCTGGATCTCGACGTCATCGTGGTGGCCCGGGGCGGCGGTTCGGTGGAGGACCTCCTCCCCTTCAGCGACGAACTCGTGGTGCGCGCGGCCGCCGCCTGTCCGGTGCCGCTCGTGAGCGCGATCGGCCACGAGGCGAACCGTCCCCTGCTCGACCGCGCGGCGGACCTCCGCACGAGCACCCCCTCGGCTGCCGCCCGCGACATCCTCCCCCTGCGCGAGGACCTGGTCCGGGAGATCGAGGCGCGCCGGGGAGCGTCGGAGGCCACCGTGCGGCGCGCCCTCCGGGCGGCGGAGGGCCGGGTGGCGAGCTTCCGGACCCACCGGGCGACGGCGGCGCTGCCCGCGTGGCTCGAAGCGGAGCGGCGGAGCCGCGGGCGGGACCGGTCCACGTCGCTCGAGGCGGTCCGAAGCGCCATCCGGAGCCGGGAGATCCGTCTCGACGCCGCGCGGAAACGGCTCGACCGGAACCATCCGGCCCGGCGGCTCGCCGAGCAGGCCGCCCAGTTGCACCGTCTCCGGGAGCGCCTTGCCGGCCTGCCCCTCCTTCGCGGTCCGGAGGCGCGGCTCGAGACAGCCCGGCGCCGGGTTTCGCCGGAGCCGCTCCACCGGCTCGTCGCAGCGGAGCGCGCCGCGCTGGCCGCCCGCCGCGCCAAGGAGGGCACCGCCGTCCGGAGGTCGCTGGAGCGCCATGCCTTCGTCGCGGGGGCGGTGGGCCGGAAGCTCGGAGACCTCGATCCGCGGGTCGTCCTGCGGCGCGGCTACAGCCTGGCGCTCGATTCCGCGGGACGCGCGCTCGCTTCCAGCCGCGAGGTGCGCGTCGGGGACCACCTGCGGTTGCTGCTCGGCGAGGGGGAACTCGGCGCGGCGGTCGAGGAGGTGCGGTTACCGCCGGACGCGGCGGCCCCGCCGCCCGCGGGACAGAATTCCGAGGGAAACGAGTCATGAGCGAAGCCGGCGACCCCGTCCCGCCACCCGAGGCGACCTTCGAGTCGCTGGAAGCCGAACTGGAGCAGGCGACCCGCAGGCTCGAGGACGCGTCCGTCCCGCTGGAGGAGCGCCTGCAGCTCCACGCCCGCGCCGCGGCGATGCACCGCCGGCTGGAAGCCCTCGTGGAAGCGGCGCGGAAGGCCACCGCCGAACCCGGCAAGGACGCCGCCCCCGGCGGCAAGGACCCCGCGGAGCCCTACGAGAAGGTGCGCGACCGCCTGGCCGCGGTCGTGAACGCGCTGGAGGCCGACGATCTCCCGCTGGCCCGCGTCATCGAACTGCACCGGGAGGCGCAGCGGCTCGCAGCCCGCTGCGAGGCGATTCTCGACGACGCCCAGGAAGCGGTTGAGCGGGCCGCCGGCGGGCCGGGCTGCAGCGAATCGGATTCCGATGCGGATGCCCCCGTCTGAAACCGCCCTTCCGGCGGCCGGGCCGGAAGCGGACGTCGCCGAGTTCCTCTCCGGTTGCGCGCGGGACGTGAACGCGTTCCTCGACCGCGCGCTCCCCCCCGAGACCGGCCCGGCGGCGACGCTCGCGAGCGCCATGCGTTACGCCGTGCTCGGCGGCGGGAAGCGGATCCGGCCGGCGCTGGCGATGGCGTCGGCGATCGCGGTGGGCGGCGAGCGCCGGAACGCCCTGCCCGCCGCCGCGGCGCTCGAGATGATCCACACCTACTCGCTGATCCACGACGACCTGCCGTGCATGGACGACGACGACCTGCGGCGGGGGCAGCCGACAGTGCACGTCCGCTACGGGGAGGCGATCGCGGTCCTCGCGGGCGACGCGCTCCACACCCTGGCGTTCGAGACCATCGCCGGCAGCGAGGCGCCGCCGGAGGTGCGGCTCGGCTGCGTGGCGCGCCTGGCGGCGGCGGCCGGTCCCGCCGGCATGGTGGGCGGACAGGTGCTCGACATGGAAGCCGAGCACCGGACTCCCGACGCCCGGGGTCTCGAAGCAATCCACCGCGGGAAGACCGGGGCGCTCATCTCCGCATCGCTCGCGCTGGGTGCGCTTGCCGGCGGGGGCAGCGTCCCACAGGCGGACGCCCTCGCCGCCTTCGGCCGGGAACTCGGGCTCGTGTTCCAGATCGTGGACGACCTGCTCGACGAGGAGCAGACGAGCGCCCGGCTCGGCAAGTCCGCCGGCAAGGACCGCGCCGCCGGGAAGGCCACTTATCCCGCCATCCACGGGATCGAGGGCGCCCGCGCGGAGGCCTCCCGGCGGGCGGAACGGGCCCGGGAACTGCTGGCCGCGGTGGGCAAGGAGCCCGGTCCGCCCATAAATTCCTCCGGGATGGACCTCCTGGACGCCCTCACCGACCGCATCCTCCGTCGTACCGCCTGATGCCCCGAAACAACGCCGCGCGAAAGAACGCCCGGCCCCGGCGCGGGGCGGCGGCGCCGGACGCCCGGCGGTTCGTCCCTCCCGAAGGGGGAGGTTTCCGGGTCGGGATCGCGGCCAAGATCGCCGCGCCCGAGGCGCCCCCCACCGCCCGCGGGCTGGCCGGCTGGCTCGAGAGCCGGGGCGCCATCGTCGCCCTCGAGGAAAAACTCGCCGAGGCGACCGACTGGAGCGGCGCCTCGGCGCCCTTCGAGGCCATCGGGCGCGACCGGGACCTCGTGCTGGTCCTCGGGGGTGACGGCACGCTGCTGTCGGTCGCCCGGGCGATGGGAGAACGGCAGGTCCCCATCTTCGGGGTGAACCTGGGGAGCCTCGGCTTCCTGACCAACGCTCCCCTCGACCAGCTCTACCCCGAACTCGAGAAGATCCTGGACGGCGAGGGGGTCATCGACGAGCGGACCACGCTCCGGACCGCGCTTCTCCGCGACGGCGAGACGCTGGTCGAGGAAATGTCGGTGAACGACGTGGTGATCACCGGCAGCTCCATCGCCCGGGTGATCGAGGTGCGGATCACCACCGCCCACGGCTTCGTCGCCACGGTGCTCGGCGACGGCGTCATCGTCGCCACTCCCACCGGGTCCACCGCCTACAACGTCGGCGCCGGCGGGCCCGTGGTGCATCCCGCGGTGGAGGCGATCGTCCTCGCGCCCATCGTGCCGCTGACGCTGACCCAGCGGCCGGTCGTCTTCCCGGACACCGAGGACCTGACCCTGACGCTCCGGGGCCGCCGCCGCCAGGTGCACGTGACCTTCGACGGCCAGGCGAGCCATCCCCTGCTTCCCGGGGACGTGCTGAAGGTCCGGAAGTCGGACATCCGGGTCCAGCTCCTCAGCCTTCCGGAAACCAACTACTTCCGCGTGCTGCGCAAGAAGCTGCTCTGGAGCGCCCTGCCCCCCAAGCGGGCGCGAGCCACGGTTCCGGAGCCACCCAATCCGACCTGACGCTGTCCCGGAGGAGCGCCAGCAGCCGGGATGGCGCCGCCGGCTTGGAACGCCGGTCTCCAGACCGGCACGCGCGGCGCTCCGCGCCGCGCTCGGCGTGACCTGGACCTGCGGGATGGTTCGTTGCCTCGGCGATCACCTGGAGCGACGGGACGTTCCCGCGCCTGCGTCGCCCACGGCTGACAGCGGCACGCCGTCCGCGGGCCTCCGGCCCGCTGTGCCGACCGGAGGTCGGCGTTCCAAGCCGTACGCGCGATGCCGGCTTTCTGGTGCTGGAGGCGGTTCATGATCCGGAAGACGGCCGGCGTGCTGCGGGCGATGGCGATCTATCTGCGGGACGCCCAGCCGAGGTCCACGCTGAAGAGGACGAAGAGCGGACGCCCGGAGACCTCGACCGATTCCGTTCCGAGATCAATCCACTGGCGGCCGACCTCCGGAAGGTCGAACTCGCCGCCCGCGCCCCAGGTCGCTGCGGTTTCGCGCGTTCGGCCGAGGAGCACGTCAAGGCGCGGTCGAACGAAGAACCACCGGGTCTCCAGGGTGAGTCCTGCGGATCCGGCTACCAGGAACGAATACCGGCCGGTCCGCTCCTCCTGAAGCGTGAGGCTGTTCGAGAAACTCTGCTGCAGGTCCGGTTCGACTTCGGCCGCGTAGAAATCGGTAAGCAGGATCCCGTCCCTGCGGCTCGTGTCCAGTGTCGGAAACCGGAGACAGCCGGCCCCGAACCCAACGAAGAGTCGGGTACCGTCGGCCCTGATCGGGAACTCAAAGATGCCTTGAGCGATCAGCAGGTCCTCGGGTTGTCCGCCCGAGGCCAGCTCTCGTAACGGGTTGAGAGCCGTCTCATCGATCAGGCTGCCGGGTTGGAATGCGCCGGTCGTCATCCGCAGGTACTGCGTCTCGAAGCCCCAGCGTCCACGCATCGCCCGGAATCCGGCTCCCCACGCCGGCGTCCGGTCGGGCCGGTCCGCCTCCGTGATGAACTGCAATTCAAAAGGAGCCGGGGGGGCAAGAACCGTTCCGGTCCACAGCACTTCGCCGTTCGCCGGGATCCCGGCGAACCCGCCCCGCGCGCACAACACGAAACCCCACCCAGTAGCTCTTGTCGGTGCCGCCGGCTCGGCGGTGGAAGAATCGCTTTCGCGGTGGTCCTTCCGTTGGGACGCCGTTCCGAACGCCGGCGCGGCAGCCCCCAGAAGTGCAATCAGGAGAAGTGCAGGGTGCACAGGGTGGTACCGCCCGGCCGAATCCTGCCGGAAGGCGGCGCCGGTCGGCTGGAACGGGCCCCGAGCGCGGCGGATCGAACCCACCATCCGCACCAGCGCGCGTCCAGGTCGCCGCGTTCGTCGCGGGTGAAAGGTGGAGACGGCACCGGATCGGCGGGCGGACCGGCGCGCTCTGGCGGCAAACCAACGCAACGTCTTCGCGATGATGAGGGTGGCGGACCAGCGCCGCGGTCGATAGTGGATCGCGTAGTCCTGCGGGTTCACGTCGAGTTTCTGTCGGGTCATTTCTCACCTCCCGAACTTGGTTTGCGGCATGGCTCCGACCCGGGACCACAGGTGGTGACGCCGCAGCCCCGGGTGCGGCCAGCAGGCAGACGGCGGTCCCGAGCATCGCGGAATCGCTGACGTCGTCCGGTTTCCGGCCATTTGCGGCCCGCTTGTCACACTTGTCTGTTAAGCGTGCCGTCAAGCGATTTTCAAGGGGGAAAATCGTGGCTCTTTCGAGAAGTTCAAGGCATGAAAATTGCTTGTTCGGAACTGTCAGTCACCTCTGGCACAGGCGTTCGCAGGAGGGAGATGACCATGGGCGCTCCGGGCTCCGAAGGGAAGCCGAAGGCGCTCCGCGAAGACGGTTGGCGGGATGCAACGGCGGAGGACGCCTTTGCCGGGGAAGCGGGTCTCTCGCCAAAGGCCGGCATCCAGGAACCGACTCGGGAGAGTCAGGGGGATCTCGCGGCGGTGCGGCTGTACCTTCGCGACACGGGCCGGAAGCACCGGCTCACTGCGCGCGAGGAACGGCGCTGCTGCCGCTTCATCCGCAAGGCTTTGAACGAGAACGCGCAGGCGGAAGAACCGGAGAAGAAGCTCGGAAACAGCTGCGAAGGCGGGTGTTGCCTGCTGATCGAGGGCAATCTACGGCTGGTTGTTTCGATCGCGCGGCGATACCAGGGGATGGGGCTGCCGCTCGCGGACCTCATCCAGGAGGGAAACCTGGGGCTGATGGCCGCGGCGCGTCGGTTCGATCCGGCGCGGACCCGGCGCTTTTCGCGCTACGCGGCGGGATGGATCCGGGAGGCAATCTGCCGGGCGCTTTCGCAGAAGACCCGGACGATCCGGATTCCGCTCGACCAGTTGGCGCTCAGGCGCCGGGCAGCCAGCGTGGAAGCGAGCGTCGAACAGCGATACCGCAACGAAGAGTGCCGCACGGGATGGCATCGGCCTCACACGACGGACGACGACGCCCACGAGATCGGCGTGGATCCGGAGATGCTGCGCGCCACGATCCGGCTCGTGCCCGACGTGGAATCGCTCGACGCTCCTAGCGCGCCCGGCGGACTCCCGGTGTGGAGCCGGCTTGAAGACCCGACGTCACCGGACCCGTGCGACGCTGCCATCCGGTCGGAGGAGCGGCAACAGGTTCGCGAGGCCGTCTCCCACCTTCCGCCGCGGTTGCGGCACATCGTCAGCCGCCGCTACGGACTCGGGGCCTCCGCCGAGGCCAGCCTGGTGGACATCGGCCACGAACTCCACATCTCGGCGGAGCGGGTGCGCCAGTTGCAGCGAACCGCGGTGGCGATGGTTTCACGCGAGCTCCGGTCTCGACGACATCGCTCACGTCAGGGGCGCCCGGATCGGGCGGCGAGTTCAGAACCGGTTACTGACCGGACCTGAAGGGTGGGACCCAAGGAATCGGGACTGGAAGGGGACCGGGAGACCTGGCGGCAACAACGGTACCCCGGCGGCGCAGCGCGCCGCGGTCCCGGTCTGAAGACCGGCGGTCTCGCGTTCAGTGCTGGAGGCGGTTGATGACCCGGAAGACGCCCGGCGTGCTGCGGGCGATGGACTCCAGCATCCGCGATTCGATGGGGCTCCGCACCACTCCGGTCAGGGCCACCACGCCCCGCGACACCACGATGTGGATGGGAGGATTGATCTGGTTGGCGCGGTCGGAGAAGCGGGGGTCCCGGTAGATCCGGTAGAAGAGCGCGCGGCGGAGGTCCTGGTCGTTGGGGGAGAGCGGCAGGACCTCGATCTGGTTGTCCACGCGCTTCACGCCGAAGACCCGGGCGACCCGCTTTTCGATCTCCGTCTTCTTGAAGGGCTCGGTGACCGCCCCCCGGAGGATGATCACGTAGGGCTCGTCCATACCGAAGTTGATGTCGTCGAAGACCGTGTAGTAGGAGTAGCGGAGCACCGCGCTGCGGATCCCGTCGACGAGGTCCTCCATGCTCTCCGGTTCCGCGACCTCGAGGTCCGCATCCACCGCGAGCACTCCCTCGACCTGCTCGGCGCGCTCGACGAGGTCGCGCCACTCCCAGGCGCTGACCACCTGGCCGGTGAGCCGCACGACGCCGCCGTTCACGCTGACCCGGGGATCGTTGCCCTCGAGGTCCGCGCGCTCGATTTCCCGCGCCACGTCAGCCTGGACCGCATCGTCCGGGCGGGTCGCCACTCCCGCGGGGCGCGGCGGCGGGGCGGGGTCCGCCTCGCCGCCGGAGGCGTCGGCGGCTTCCGGATCGCCGGCGTCCTCCTCCGGGTCGGCGAGGGCCTCCGGTTCGAGGACCGTGATGTCGGTTTCCACGGCGGTGACCCCGTCCACGAAGAGGGCGAGCTCCACCACCCGCGACTGCGTGGTCTCGTTCAGCACCTCGCCGGAGAGGACCGCCACGCCGTCGCGCACATCCACCTCGAAGAGGCCGATGGGCAGGTTGGCCTCCTCGATCGCGGCCGCGATCTCGTCTCGCAGGAGTGTGTCGGAGCGCGGCTGGGCGGTCAGGGGAGCCGCAAGCACAACGGAAAGGACGATCGAAACGAGGAGGGTCATGAACTTCTGCATGGATTGTGGCCTGTTACCACCAAAATGCAACCGCTATGCCGCAAGGCCCCGGCAGGCGGGGCACACTCTTGCACGAGAGGTCCTGCGTGTTTCCCGGCCCTGCGGGCCGCGATGCCGGTCAGACGCCCCCGCCGGGATAAACGCCCATGCGCGCGTCCTCCGACGCACCCCGCCCGTCATGAAAATGGCGGAAACGGCTTGGAACGCCGGTCTCCGACCGGCACGCGGCCCGGAGGGCCGCAGGCGACATGTCGCTGTTTGCCCCGATGGGACGCCGGGACAAGCACGTGCCCTCGCTTCCGGCCGGCTCCGAAGAAGAGGACCATCCCGCAGGCCGGCGTCACGACGTGCGCGGTGCGGAGCAACGCGCGTGCCGGTCGGAGACCGGCGTTCCAAGCCGTTTCGCTATTCGTCCTGGTAGGCGCCCGCGTAGGTGCGCTCGGCG
>JAJEIY010000006.1 GCA_022828085.1 Acidobacteriota bacterium
CCGGCGAAGATCAGAACAAGACACACAAACGTAGTGCCAAGCTGCCGGCGCCCGTTCTTCTAACAGGCGACCTGTCAACGGCTTGCAGATCCCGATACGTCCAAAGTGGCGAAGTCGGGTGGAGACCGGCGTTCCAAGCCGGGCGTGCCACGGGGCACGCCGGGGGTGGCCCGCACGCCGGTATGAAGCCGTGCCGTAACTCCTGCACCTGCCGCCGTCAGCGGGTCAGCAGGAGACCGAGAATGGCGAGTTCCAGGATCAGTGCCACGCCCATCAGGGCCAGCAGCACCCACGTCTGGGCGATGAGCTTGTCCAGCTTGTGGCCTTGTTCGTTCAGCCGACGGTCGATTTCGTCCAATCGGCGGTCGATTCCGTCGAACTGGTGGTCGATCTCGTCGAACCGGCGGGTCATCTCCGCCATCAGCGACTGAAACTGTGGCGCGATGGCGTCCGAGATCGTGGTGTGCACCCGGACTCCCTCGGCGGGACCGTAGGGGAGCGGGTCCGGCCGCAACTCCATATGGTCCGGGTGTGCGTGCCACTCCTGGTCAACGCGCCGCATTTCTATGACGATAGGACGCGCCTGCGCGGCATCGATCTCGGGAACCATGGACTCGGTGTGCGCGTCCGCAGTATAAGTGGGCGTCTCGTCTGAAGGCTCGCCGGCTTCTGATATCGACCGGAGTTCTGCGTTGTCGACCGGAGCCTCCGCCCGCCGGGGGAGCCTTCGGCCGCCGGCCCCGGATATCGACCGGAGGTGCGTGTTATCGACCGGAGCCTCGAGGTCGCCGGCCTCGGATATCGACCGGAGCTGGGCGATATCGACCTAAGGCTCCGCGCGCCGGCTCTGGATATCGACCGGAGCTGGGCGATATCGACCTAAGGCTCCGCCCGCCGACCTCGGATATCGACCGGAACTCGGAAACCTCCCGCGTGGGTGCTGTGACGATGGGCGAGGTTGCGCCGTGCGCAGCGCGGAGCGCTGCGCGTGCCGGTCTGGAGACCGGCGTTCCAAGCCGGGCGTGCCACGGGGCAGGCCGGGGGTGGCCCGCACGCCGGGATGAAGCCGTGCCGTAACCCCTGCACCTGCCGCCGTCAGCGGGTCAGCAGGAGACCGAGAATGGCGAGTTCCAGGATCAGTGCCACGCCCATCAGGGCCAGCAACACCCACGTCTGGGCGATGAGCTTGTCCAGCTTGCGGTCGCGTTCGGCGCCGGCCTCCTTGAGCGCCTGGATGTCGGCGGCGAGCGTGCGGTGGTTCTCGGCGACGATCTCGGCGAGGTCGCGAACCTGCGCGGCGAGGTCGCGAACTTCCTTCAGCATCGGCTGCGTGTGCTCGGCCACGCCGTTCGAAACCATGGATCGTGTCTGCTCGTCCGCAGTATAGAAAAGTCGAAGCGAAGCTGCAGTTCTGCTGGTCGGCCAAGAGCCGTGACGGCCCCGCCGGCGTTCCAAGCCGTACGCGACACCTTGCCTGAGCGGGGTCACGACGTGCGCGGCGCGGAGCGCCGCGCGTGCCGGTCGGAGACCGGCGTTCCAAGCCGTGGGCGCCACCCGTCCGGTCTGGAGGCCGGCGGTCAGAACACCCAGGAGAGCTTGGTGAACAGCGTCCGGTAGTTGACCAGTTCGTCGTCGAACTGGGCCGGGCCCTCCTGGTAGGCGAGCTGCAGCGAGCCGAACGGGGGGAAGAACCTCCAGACGTAGAGGAGCTGGATCGTCTCGCGCTCGAGCTCGAACATCGGGCTCGCGAGGCTGCCGGTGACGTCGTAGCGGGTCTGGTAGAAGACCTTGAAGAACATGTCCTTGTTCACGTAGTAGGTGGCCCGGACGAAGTGGACCCAGCTGCTGCGGTCGTGGGGGTCGGGGTCGAACCAGACCCGCTTGAGGTCGTAGGCCGCGGTGAGGGCGTCGGTGATGGTCCAGTCCACGACGCCGCCGAACTGGTCGAGGTCGCTGTCGAAGTTGACGCCCTGGCCGTAGTAGGCGGAGACGGAGGTGCCCGTCCGGGTGTCGAAGGTCAGCTGGGCTTGGTAGAGCGTGTTCCGGAAGTCCTTCTCGAAGAGCCCGGCCTCCTCGGCCTTGAACTCCTCGTCGTTCGTCAGGTCGAGGCTCCAGGGTTTTGTGGAAAAGTCGAAGCGAAGATGCAGTTCCGGGGTCGGTCAGGAGCGGTGATGGCGCCGCCACCTCGCGGGAGCGGCGGCCGTGGTCCGGATCAGGAGTAGCTCGTCCGGTATTCGCCCGGGGTGGCGCCGACGAGCCGCTTGAACCACTTGGTGAACGAGGCCTGCGAGGAGAAACCGCACCGGAAGGCGATCTCGGCGAGCGGGAGCTGTCCCTCCGCGATCCAGGACCGGGCCTTTTCGAGCCGGCGGTTCGTGAGGTAGCGGTGCGGCGCCATCCCGGTCGCCGCCTTGAAGGCGCGGGCGAAATGGAAGGGGCTCAGACAGGCCTCGTTCGCGAGCGCCTCGATGGTCAGGTCCTCGCCCAGATGGGTCTCGATGAACTCCGTGACCCGGCCGAGACGTCCGGGATCGAGCGCGCCCCGGGCGGTCGGGAGCGATGCGGCGGCGGCCGTCAGGCTGGAGTGACGCTGGAGGAGGTGAACCTCGAGCGCGGTGGCCAGGGTCTCCGCCAGCATGTTGCCCGCCGGGGTGGGATCGAGCATCTCCGCGCGGATCGCGCGGGCGATTCCCTCGATCAGGGGATCGCGGATTGCCTTTTCGTAGCGGAGCCCGATCCTGCCGGGATCGGCGTCGAACTCACGAAGCGCCGTTTCCGCGAGCCCGGGAAGGAACAGGTGGAGACATTCGCCGATCTCCCCCCGGAGCTGGAAACTCTCCTCCTGAAAACCGGCGGGACACAGCGCCACCGTGCCCGGGATGGCGTAGCAGTCCTGCGACCGGCCGTGGTCGCGGCGCCGGACGGGGAGACGGCCTCGCAGGATGACGGCGACTTCCGTTTCGGTTCCCGGGGCGTTGCCGAGCTGGCCCGGCGCGTGACGCCAGCGCTCGGCCAGCAGCCTCTTCCATCCCCGGCCGTTGCTCGTGCCGAGTTGGGTCCCGGTGATGTACTTGGCGGGTACGTGTCTGCCGAGAGGACGCGTCGCGTCGAAATCAGCGCGCCGGCGTCGACGTTTCTCCATGAAGCACCACCACGATCCCAATGAGTGTCACGTATTGATAACCGTTCCCGGTTGACTGCGCAAACCGGACGCGGTGACGCCGTGTTCGTGTCGCGCATCCTTTCCTTAGCGCGACAAACTTCGAAGTGTGCGTGCTATCGCATGACCGAATGTGACGCGCCTTGCGGTGGATGCGTCGATCCGTCAACGTCCGTGGCGATGCCCGGCGCTGCACCATGAAGACGTTGCAGGCGGTTACGCCCGGGGCTCGATGTCATGACAACAAATGACCCGTCCGTGCGATGCACCGCACGACGGACGCTCCCCGCCTCGGGAGACCGGCCGACCGGGTCAATCGGATGCGTCGTCCGGCTCCCGTCCCCGCGGCCGTTCCCGGCTCGGGGTCGCGAACTCCGCGGCCCGCCGGGCGACGAGTCGTTCGATGGCTTCGATGCGGGTTTCGCATTCGTGGATCGTTTGCGCCAGCGCCGCGATGTCGTCGAGCGCCGCGGCTTCGCTCAGTTCGCCGTCGCGCGTGGGGTACACGTTTTCATCCACCCAGATGCGGATCAGGTTGCGGGGGAGGTTGTGGCGGCGCGCCAGTTCGTGGAGCGTCTCGCCGCCGAGGTATTCCTGAACGACCTGCCGTTTGAGTGCGACGCTATGTGTCCTGTGCTTCGCCATGACGCCTGAATCGAGTGTTCCACGCCGCGGATCCGGGCGCACGCGCGAGGGATGCGAAGACAGCAGGGCGGGACAACGAAACAGCAACGGCGCGCAAGGAAAGGGCGCCGTCCTGAACAAAGCGCAAGAACGGCCAAAGGGACAGCAAGCCCGGGCAATCCGGTACGCTCGGGTTGCGACGATGAGCGAGCGCTGCCCGAACTGCGGGTCCGCGCAGGTGGAGCAGTACTGCGCCGCCTGCGGGCAGCGCGCCGCCGAACTCCGGACGCCGGTCGGCGCGTTCCTGCGCGAGGCGCTCGACGACGTCTTCTCGTTCGATTCGCGGATCTGGCGGACGCTCATCGCGCTGTTCCGCCGTCCCGGGTCGCTGACCGCGGACTACTGGCAGGGGCGGCGCGCCCGGTTCGTGACCCCGCTGCGGCTCTATCTGATCGTCAGCTTCGCCACCTTCCTGTTGCTCGCCGTCGTCGCGCCGAACGCCATCCTCGATGCGACCGGGACGAACCCCTGGGCGCCGCTCAGGATCGGTTCGGGGCCGGCGACGTTCGATCTGGCCGACCGCGCGGGCCCGTTCGCGGTCAGCGTCACCGAAGATGACGATGCGGCGTCCGGCGAAGACGACCCGGACGTGGTCGGGCCCGCGCTCGACGCTGCGGACTGGTTCATGGCCCACGTGGTCCGACCCGCGCTGGAGGCTCCCGAACGCGCCCAGCGGCTCTTCCACCAGCGGCTCCAATGGGCCGTGTTCGCCCTCGTTCCCTTCTTCGCCCTGTGGCTCCGGCTGCTCTTCCGGCGGCGCGAGCGCTTCTTCGTCCCGCACCTGGTGTTCGCCCTGCACTTCCACACGCTCGCGTTCGTGCTGCTGGTGGCCGGAGTCGCCGGAACCCTGATGCTCGGCACCCAGATCCCTTCCCTGATCGCCTATCTCGCCGTGTTTGCGATGCTGTTCCTGTCGCTCCGGCGCGTCTATGGCGAGGGGGTGCTGAAGACGCTGGTCAAGCAGATCGCGCTGATGACCGTCCACGCCGTGACGGTGCTGTTCGGTCTGGCGGGGCTCCTGATGGTCACGGGACTGACGGCGTAGGCGCCTCGCGTTGCTCCCCGGGCCGGACAGGCGCGGACCGCCCGCTCGTCCGGCGCCCCCTTCCGGGGTTGACCCATTGGCGCTCTTGGCCGTACTCTCCGCGCCCGTGTAGGGACGCCCGGCCGGGATGGCGGGCGCCCGGAGTCGAGTGCTCCCGAGGAGGAGGTTCTGATGCTGAGGCGAATTCCGCTGATCGGGTTGGCCGCGCTCCTGCTGGCCGCACCCGCCTTTGCGCAGGACGAGGGGGGCGCGAGCACGGTGGGGCTCGACACCCTGTTCGTGCTGGTGTCGGCGTTCCTCGTGTTCCTCATGCAGGCCGGGTTCGGGATGCTGGAGGCGGGGTTCATCCGCGCCAAGAACACCTGCAACATCCTCACGAAGAACTTCCTCGACTACTGCATGGCGTCGCTCGGGTTCTTCGTGTTCGGCTACGCCATCATGTTCTCGGAGGGGAACCCCTTCTTCGGGACCAGCGGCTTCTTCCTGGTGGGCGCCGAGTCGGCCGCCGACGTGCCGCTGTGGGCGTTCTGGCTGTTCCAGGCGGCGTTCTGCGGCGCCGCCGCCACCATCGTCGCCGGCGGGATGGCCGAGCGGATGAAGTTCCCCGCCTACCTCGCCTACTCCTTCATCATCTCCGCGTTCATCTACCCGGTCGTCGGGCACTGGACCTGGGGCGGCGGCTGGCTGGCCCAGCTCGACTTCTTCGACTTCGCGGGCTCGACGGTGGTCCACCTGACCGGCGGCGCGACCGCGCTGGTGGGCGCCATGATCCTGGGGCCGCGCCTCGGCCGCTTCAACGCCGACGGCTCCTCGAACCCCATCCCCGGCCACTCGGTGCCGCTGGCCTCGCTCGGGGTGTTCATCCTCTGGTTCGGCTGGTTCGGGTTCAACCCGGGTTCGAACCTCGCGGTGGGCGACGGGGAAGCCATCTCGCTGATCGCCATCAACACGAACCTCGCGGCCGCCGCCGCCGCGGTGACCACGACCTTCATCTCCTGGATCCTGTTCGGAAAGCCCGACCTGTTCTTCACCATGAACGGGGCGCTCGCCGGCCTGGTCTCGATCACCGCGCCCTGCGCGGTGGTGAGCCCGGCGGCCGCGATCTGGATCGGCGTGACCGGCGGGTTCGTGATCGTCCTCGGTGAGGGGCTGCTGCGGATCATCAAGGTGGACGACCCCTGCGGCGCCTTCCCGGTGCACGGCCTCTGCGGCATCTGGGGGACCCTGACCGTCGGGTTATGGGGGCGAGAATCGCTCGGACTCGCCCGGGAGGGGCTCTTCTACGGCGGCGGCTTCGAGCAGCTCGGGATCCAGGCGCTCGGCACCTTCGCCTCCGGCATCTTCGTCTTCCTCTCCATGGGCCTCGTGTTCATCGCCATCAAGGCGGTGCTCGGCCTCCGGGTGGACCGGATGGAGGAGATCCGGGGTCTCGACATGAACGAGCACGGCATGGAGTCCTACACCGGCTTCCAGATCCTGGGTTCCTGAGGGGAACTTCCTTCGAGGCTGTCACGACATGAAGCTAGTCACCGCCATGGTTCAACCCGAGGTGGTTCCCCTGGTCCAGGAGGAACTCTTCGGGGCGCAGATCAACAAGTTCTCGATCACCGCGGGCGTCGGCCACGGCACCCAGAAGGGGTACCAGGCCACCTTCCGCGGGGTCCAGACGCAGGTGAACATCCTGAAGCGCGTCCGCATCGACGTCGCCGTGAACGAGGACTTCGTGGAGCGCGCGGTCCAGGCGATCCTCAAGGCGGCGCAGACCGGACAGGCGGGCGACGGGAAGATCTTCGTCACCGACCTCCACGACTGCATCCGGATCCGGACCGGCGAGCGCGGCTCGCAGGCCATCGGCTAGCGGCTCCATGTCTCTTCGCGACGTCCGCCGCGTCATCCAGGACCGGAAGATCCGGTTCGTGGACTTCCGGTTCACCGACCTCCTCGGCGGCTGGCGCCACATCTCCTACGCCATCGAGGCCTTCGACGAGGACATGTTCGTCCACGGCATCGGCTTCGACGGTTCGTCGGTCCGCGGCTTCCAGGGCATCGAGCGGAGCGACATGCTGCTCCGCCCCGATCCGGACAGCGGCTTCATCGATCCCTTCTACGAGGAGCCGACGCTGGTCTTCATCTGCAACGTGAAGGACCCGGTGGACCTCAGTCTCTATTCCCGCGACCCCCGGAACATCGTCGAGAAGGCCACCCGGTTCCTCGAGACCTCCGCGCTCGCCGACACCTGCTACGTCGGCCCCGAGGCCGAGTTCTACATCTTCGACGACGTCCGCTTCGACCAGACCGTGAACGAGGCCTTCTACTACGTGGACTCCGGGATCGGCGCCTGGAACGTGGGACGGGTCGAGAAGCCGAACCTCGGCCACAAGCCGGGACTCAAGCAGGGCTACTTCCGGATGCCCCCGACCGATCCCTATCAGGACGTGCGGTCCCAGATGCTCACCAACCTGCGCGACTGCGGGGTGGATGCCGAACTGCACCACCAGGAGGTGGGCAGCGGCGGCCAGTGCGAGATCGGGATCAAGTACACGACGATCAGCCAGATGGCGGACTCGATGATG
The DNA here is from genome assembly GCA_022828085.1 of Acidobacteriota bacterium. GTDB lineage: Bacteria > Acidobacteriota > Vicinamibacteria > Marinacidobacterales > Marinacidobacteraceae > Marinacidobacterium. Next base: position 7,463 of record JAJEIY010000006.1, read on the forward strand.
AAGTTCAAGTACATCGTCAAGAACACCGCCACCCGGCACGGCCGGACCGCGACCTTCATGCCGAAGCCGCTCTTCGGCGACAACGGCTCCGGAATGCACTGCCACATGAGCCTCTGGCGCAAGGGGCAGAACCTCTTCTACGACCCGAGCGGCTACGCCGGCCTCAGCGAGACGGGAGTCTTCTTCATCGGCGGCATCCTGAAGCACGCGGCGTCGCTGTGCGCCTTCACCTGCCCCACCGCGAACTCGTACCGGCGCCTCGTGCCCGGGTTCGAAGCGCCGAACAAGCTCGTCTATTCCCGGAGCAACCGCTCCGCGGCGGTGCGGATCCCCATGTATTCGGCCGCCCCGGGAGCCAAGCGGATCGAGTTCCGCTGTCCCGACCCGAGCGCCAATCCCTACCTGGCCTTCTCGGCCATCATGATGGCGGGGTTCGACGGCGTGATGAACCGGACCCTTCCTCCCGATCCGGTGGACCAGGACCTCTACGAACTGCCGGAAGAGGAACTGCGGAAGATCGGCGACACCCCGCCGACGCTGAAGGCGGCGCTCAACGCGCTGGAAGAGGACAACGAGTACCTGTTGCGGGGCGACGTCTTCACGCCGGACGTCATCGACACCTGGATCCGTTACAAGCGGGCCAACGAACTCGCCTACATGGACCAGCGACCGCACCCCGCGGAGTTCGCTCTCTACTATGACTGCTGATTTTCGAAGCGGCGTTCAAAGCGGCCGGCCAGCGACCACGGAGGCCCTTTCATGACTCCAGGAACCATTGGAATCGCCCTTGCTCTCGCGATCGTCGGGATCTTGGCGATCATCATCTTCATCCGCGCGCACGTGGTGGTCTGCGCCCCCAACGAGGCGGTGATCTTCTCGGGGCGGAAGAAGGGCTATCGCATCATCCGCGGCGGCCGCGGTTTCCGCCGTCCGCTCATCGAGACGGTGTCGCGCATCTCGCTGAACACCATTCCCATCGAGGTGACGGTCAAGAAGGCGCTGTCGGCGGGCATGATCCCGCTGGACGTGGACGGCATGGCGACCGTCAAGATCGCCGGCGATCCGGAAGGCGGCCTCGACCAGGCCGTGGAGCGTTTCCTCGGCCGGACCCAGCACGAGATCCAGACCGTCGCGAAGCAGACGCTGGAAGGCAGCCTGCGCGGCGTGCTCGCCACCCGGACCCCCGAGGAGGCGAACGCCGAGCGGCTGGGCGTCGGCGATGCGGTGGCGGAATCGGTGCGGCAGGACTTCTCGCAGCTCGGGCTCGTGCTGGACACCTTCAAGATCCAGCACCTGTCGGACACCGAGGGCTATCTGGACGCCATCGGCCGCAAGCGCAGCGCGGCCGTCCGCCGGGACGCCAAGGTCGCCGAGGCCCGGGCGGACGCCGAAGCGCGGGACGTGGCCGCGAGCGCGAAGCGCGACGCGGTGGTCGCCGAGACGAGCGCCGAAGAGGCCATCGTGGACGCCGAGCACGGCGTGCGGATGCGCCGGGCCGAGCGGGCGGCGGCGTCGAACCAGGCCGAGCAGGTCGCCGAGGTGGCGAAGCGGATGGCCCGGATCGAGGAGGAGCGCAAGCTGGAAGAGATCCGGGTGGCCCGGAACGAACTCCGCGAGAAGGCCAACACGGTGGTGCCGGCCCAAGCGGCCAGCCAGGCCCGGTCGCTGACCTCCGAGGGTGAAGCGTCCCGGATCCGGGAGAACGGCAAGGCCACCGCGCAGGCGCTGGCCGAGATCAAGGCCCAGTGGGACGACGACACCACGCGGGAGATCATGCTGCTCCAGATGCTCCCGCAGCTCCTCGACAAGGTGACCCACGTGCTCCACGACAACCTCCACGTGGAACGGCTCACCGTCGTGGACAACGGAACCGGCGGCGCGGTCCCGAACCACGTGCGCGGCCTCACCGGGTCCATCGCCGCCTTCCTCGAGCAGCTCAAGACCTCCACCGGAGTCGACGTGCCCGCCATCCTGCGCGGCAACGCCAGCGAGGGTGACGACGAGGGCGGCGGCGCGCAGCGCAGTTCCGCCCGGGGTCCGCTCGGCCACAAGGGCCACTAGGCGGCGCGCCGGCCTGGAACGCCGGTCTCCGACCGGCACGCGCGGCGCTCCGCGCCGCGCCCGTCGTGACGCCATGCAGCCTCACGGCGGCACGGCCGGGAAGGCCAAGCTGCGTCGATGGCGCCGACGGCTTGGAACGCCGGTCTCCGACCGGCACGCGCGGCGCTCCGCGCCGCGCCCGTCGTGACGCCAT
>JAJEIY010000030.1 GCA_022828085.1 Acidobacteriota bacterium
CACCACGGTCTGGAAGCCGCTGAGCTCGAACTGGATGTTGTAGTCGCCCGGCGGCAGCGCCTGGAACCGGTAGGAGCCGTCCACGTCGGTGGTGGCGTTCCGGCCTCCAATGATCGCCTCACCCGAGAGGGTGACGGACACCCCAGGGAGGGCGAGCCCCTGGGCATCGCGCGCTGCGCCTTCGAGGCGGCCGTACTGCTGCTGGGCGGCCGCCGGGACGGCGAACGCGAGGAGCAGAAGAGCAAGGAGAATCTTTCTCATGGTCCCTCCTTCACGGGAAAGGCAAGTAGAGCTTCCGCTGACCACATGGATGCCCGGCGCACCGACCCGGTGGGCGGCATGTCGAATCGCGATGCGGCACGCAAGATCATTCAAATTAATGAACCGATGATATGGGGGACTTTCCGCCGACTTCAAACGCGTTTGGCAGGTAATGGCCGGGAGCCGGCCGTGCTACCGGAACGCCGGTTCCGGCATCGCCTGGCGGAGCATTCCCAGGAAGTCCGCGGGCAGCTCGATTCCAAGCCGGCGGCCTTCGTGAGCGACCTCCCAGGCGCCTTCGAAGTCCCCCGTGGAGGCGAGGGTGGCGGCGAGTCCCAACCGGTAGTCGCCCCGGAACGGTTCCTTGCTGACCGCGATGCGGAAATGGCGGATGGCGTCAGCGAACTGCCGGTTCGCGGCCAGCACCTGGGCGATCGAATCATGGGTCCCGGCGCGCTCGGGCTCCTGTTCGAGCGCCCGCCGGAACCAGCGAAGCGCATCGGCTCTTCTTCCGGCGAGCGCGGCGATGCTGCCGAGGCTGGAGAGCGCTCCCGGATGGTTCGGCTGGATCTCCAGTGCCCTCAGACAGCGCCGCTCCGCTTCGCCGAGGTTTTCGGATTGCGCGAGGACGATGCTCGAGTTGATGAGCGCCGCGACGTGGCCGGGGTTCTTCTCGAGCGCGGTGGCCCAGGCGGCCAATGCTTCGGGGTTCCGTCCCTGCCGGGAGAGGTTGTTCCCGAGGTTGTAGTAGAGGTCGGCGGCGTCCGGGCGCGAACGGATCATCTCGCGCAGCAGGCGCTCCGCCACCTCGGGACGCCCGGCGCCCTCGGCGGCGAAGGCGCGGCGCTCCTTGCCGATTACGGAAGCGGCAACGTTGTTCACCGCGTCGATCAACGGATCGCGGATCATGAGGTCGTGGTCGAGACTGCGGGCGCGTTCGGCCGCCGCCCGCGCCTTCCCGCCGTCACCCGTCCGCCGGTAGACCCGGGCGAGCGCGGCGGCGATGGCGCCGGACTCGGGAGCGAGGGCCTCCGCCTGTTCCAGAAGCGGCAGCGCTGCTTCGAGGTCTCCGTCACTGGCGAGCAGGCGCCCGAGCCGGAAACTCGCGGCCGCGGTGTTGGCGGGCGCGGAGCGCGTGGTTCCCAGGCGGTCGAGCGCGGCGCGGTAGCGGCCTCTCGCGGTCTCGGGATCCGCGCGATCCTCGGCGAGTTGTCCCGCGAGCAGGTAGGTCGGAATGTAGTCCGGATTCAGGTCGATTGCTTCGAGCGCCGCGGCTTCGGCCAGCTCCGGATCCACCCGCCACAGTGACCGTGCCCTGAGGTACGGGAAGCGGTAGTCGCCTGGGGCCAGCGCGCCCGCGGCGGTGTACGCGGTGGCCGCCTCGGTATGGAGTTCGTGAGCCAGGAAAGCGGCGCCGAGCCCCGCCCAGCGATCCGGCGAGCCGCGGTCGTCGAGGACGCCGCGGCGGGCGCGCCGGACGACCTCGGCGACTTCCGATTCACTCTGGGAGAGGTCAGGGTCCGGGGGATCGGGAAGATCCGGGCCGCCGCCCCGCAGCACGAAGAAGGCCGCGACCAGGACTGCGGCGGCAGCCCCGAGCCAGAGGGATCGGGAGGCGCCTCCACGCCGGTCAGTCGGTGGTTTGGGAGAGGCCCCGTCGGGGGCCGGGGGCCGGTGCGAGGGCCTGCGAGGCTCGCCCGGTCCCCTGGGGACCCCGCGAGTCTTCTCCCCCCGCCGTTTCCGGGGTTGCCGGGAGCGGGCCATCGTCGTCAGCGGGATTCGCCGGCGCCGCGGCGCAGACTGACGGTATCGGCTCCGGTCCCGGGGAAGGCTTCGCGCGCGCCGTCCGGCCACACGACGAGGAACCCGCTCACCCGGGCGCCGGCGGGAACGGCGAAGAAGGCCCGCGGATCACCGGTCGCCAGGTAGCTGCCGCCCGGATCGGCGCGGCGCACCGATCGGCTGCCGTCAGCAAAAACGGCGGTGACCGCCGCGGGGAAGGAAGGCCGTCCCTCGCGGTCCAGCGTGCTGACCCGGAGCGGCGATCCCGTCCGCCCGAAGTCGTTCCGGTAGAGCCGCGCCGGCCCTTCGGCGTTCGCGAGGAGCAGATCCAGATCGCCGTCCTCGTCGTAGTCGGCGAGAGCAAGCCCGCGGCTCACCTCGATGACCGCCGCGAAGTCACCGGCGTCCCCAAGATCGCCGAAGAGCGCGTCGCTCCCTTCGACGCCGCCGTTCCGGAACACCTGGTTCGGTTCGCCGAACGCCTTCCAGAAGGAGTTCCCGAGCGCCCCGGGCAAGGCGGGCTTCCGCTGTACCCGGCCGTTCGCGACCACCAGGTCGAGAGCGCCGTCGAGGTCCAGATCCACGAACCCGGTCCCGAAACCGGTCATGGCCATGCTCGCCGGGCCGAGTCCCGAGGGGCCGGTACGGTCGGCGAACGCAAGGCCGAAGTCCGCGCCGTCGCTCCGGTAGAGCGTGTTGGTTTCGTCCGCAACGTGGGTGATGAAGAGATCGAGGTCCAGATCGTGGTCCACGTCCCCGAGCGCGATGCCCATGCCGGCCTCCGGCCGCCCGGCGTCGTTCAGGGCCACCCCCGCCAGGAAGGCGTCGTCGACGAAACCGTCCGCACCCTGGTTCAGCCAGAGCTGGTTCGCCTCGCCGTCGTTCGCCACGTAGAAGTCGAGGCGCCCGTCGCCGTCGAAGTCGTGGCAGACGACGCCCAGCCCCGGCGCGTGAACGGCGCGGAGTCCGGCCGCGAGTGAGACGTCCTCGAATCGCCCGTCCCCCAGGTTTCGGTAGAGGTAGTCATGGGTTCCGGGGAAGACCTGCGGACTGCAGTAGTCGCGGCTGCCGTCCTGCTGGGTGCAGAACTTCCCGGGATCGTTCCGGACGTAGCGGGCGACGTAGAGGTCGAGGCGCCCGTCGGCGTCGTAGTCGCAAAACGCCGCCGAGGAGGACCACCCCTCACCGGCCACGCCGGCCCTCGCGGTCACGTCCTCGAAACGCCCGTCACCGAGGCTCCGGTAAAGGACGTCCGGTCCGTAGTTGGTGACGAAGAGGTCGGTGCGGCCGTCCCCGTCGAAGTCCGCGGCGGCGAGGCCCATTCCGTAACCGGTGTCGGCGGTTCCGGAAGCGGCGCCCGCGTCGGTGAACGATCCCGCGGGTCCCTGGAGGTAGAGAGCGTTGCCGGGAGCCCCGGGCCTCGGGCCCGCCGGATCGGCGGGCCGGCCCCCCTGGAGCAGGTAGATGTCGAGGTCCCCGTCCCCATCCGCGTCGAAGAACCCGGCCCCGGCGCCCGTGATCTCGGGCAGGGAAAAGTTGCCTTCGTCGCCCGCGTCGTGGATGAAGCGAATGCCCGCTTCCCCGGTGACTTCGGTGAATCCCTGGGCGGCCGCGGACCCGGCGCCGGCGAGGCCGAATGCCGCGACGAAGAGGATCCCGGCGCGACGGCTCAAAGCCCCGTCAGTATAGGGACGCGGACCGTGGTTTCGAGGCGGAACCGAACGGCTCGGCCGTCCGTTATGTCGAATGCGGGGCGAGCGACGCCAGCACGCGACTCGCAGTTCCCCGCGGGAGGCACCCCGATGACGACACCTTGGAAGACGACGATCCTGCTCGCGATGACGGCGCTGGTAGCGCCGTCCGCCTGGGCGCAGCCGGATCCCGAACACTGCGAGCACCGGAACACCGTGAACCTGAGCGATCCCGCGGGCGGGACCCTCGAAGTGAAGAGCGGGGCCGGGGCCGTCGAGATCACGGGGGAACCCGGGCTTTCGGAATTCCGGGTGGCTGCCACCCTCTGCGCCGCCAGCCGGGAACTCCTCGACGGCCTGGCGGTGTCGCTGCAGGGAGGACGCCTCGACACGACCTATCCGGAGCGGCGGAGTGGAGGCTGGGGTTTTTGGAGGAACCACTACGCGAGCATCCACCTCGCGGTCCGCGTTCCGGCCGGCACCGCCGTCGAACTGGAGGACAAGTCCGGATCGGCGGTGATCTCGGACGTGGCCCGCGTGCGCGTGGACGACGGGTCGGGGAGTCTTCGCATCAGCGGCGTCCAGGGTGACGTTCGGGTCGAGGACGGCTCCGGGAGCCTGACCATCGAGGGCGTCACCGGGGACGTGTCCGTGGAGGACGGCTCGGGAGGCCTGACGATCCGCGAGGTCGTGGGCAGCGTCACCCTCGAGGACGGCTCCGGCGGGGCCCGGGTGCGCGGCGTGACCGGCAACGTGGTCGTGACGGACGACGGCTCGGGGGGCATCGAGATCGAGGAGGTGGGCGGCGAGGTGCGCGTCAGCGACGCCGGCTCCGGCCGCGTTCGGGTTCGCGATGTCGAAGGGGGCCTGACCGTCACGGGCGTCCGGAGGTCCCGCATCGACTACGAGAACGTCCGTGGCGAGGTGGACCTGCCCCCGGACCGGCGCCGCGGACGGCGTTAGCAGGTCACGCCCTACCGCCGTAGGGCGTGGCCGCGCACGAGGCTCTCGAGGTCGTCGAGTTCGTGCGTGACCCCGCTCGCTTCGTTGGCGGGCGCGGCCGGGATCGGGAACAGCAGGCTGAGGCTCCCGTCCTCGGCCCGGGAAAGCGGCATCTTTCCCTCCACCCCGCCGAGGACCGACGGCAGGCGCCCCCGCGTGCCGCGCAGGAAGACCACGGTTTCCTCGCCCACCCGGAAGTGCGGCATCTCCGAGACCATCACCGTGGTCTCCCCGACCGTGCCGCCCGGGATGCGGAAGACGATCCGCCTGCCGGCCCGACCCGACAGCACCCGCTCGACGCGCATCGTCACCCGCGTATAGATCCGCGAATGGTCGTGGTTCCAGGTTGACTCCATCTTTTCGATACTGCCCGCGACAACCTGGGTGGCCAGTTCGGACATCCTCTGGATCCCGAGCGGCGCGAAGGGTGAGGGGATGGGCTCACGGCGCTGGGCCGCGAGATGCGTGGGAACGAGGAACACGGTGACGACGGCCGCGGCGGTTCCGAGGCGAAACGCCGCTTCCGATCGGCGGCGCCGGGCGGAGGGGTTCGTGAACATCGGTGTTTCGCGCAGCGAACGTAGTTTCGCATTCCGCGCCGATGACCGCGGGCGGTGGCCGGCGAGATGTCGCCGGCCACCATGGCTGGAAGCCGTCAGAAGGTCAGGCGAAGGCCGACCTTGGCGGCGCGGGGATCGATCGCGGCGATCACGTTGTTGTAGTTGGAGCCGGTGCGCAGGTTGAAGTTGGACACCGCATTGGAGTTGAACGCGTTGTAAACGTCCACCATCGCGGTGAGGAGTGCGCCGTTTCCGACATCGAATCCCTTCTCGATGCGGAAGTCGGCGATCGTTACGTCATCCGAGCGGTTCTCGTCGAGGTTCGACAGGAACACCGGCTGGGTGCCGGAACCCGGGATCGAAACCCGCTGGATCGGCGCCCACGGCCAGCCGCTCTGGTAACGGATGTTGCCCGACACCGCGACGCCGTAGGGCAGCGAGTAGCGGGCGAGCAGCCGTCCGTTCCAGTTCGTGGTTTCCTGGCGGAAGGGAACGTCCAGGCTGTGGTTCTGCCAGACGGTGCCGTGGCCGTCGGACCCCACGTCGATCGGGTCGGCGGTCAGCGGGCTGCGGGACTCGCCGGAGGCGGCGCGGTACTCGTCGCGCCACTGGTAGTCGAAACTCGCCTGCACGAAGAAGCCGCCGGCGAAGCGGCGGTTCGCGGCGACCTGGATCGTGTCGTAGCTTGCTTCCAGCCCGGGGAAGGTGTCCGTGCGGATGTCCACCACATTGGCGACATCGTCCGGAACCCGCTGCACGTTGATGGGCGTTCCGGTGAGCGCGTTCACCGGGCAGTCGAAGTCCGTGCCGCAGGGAATGCCGCGGCCTTCGAGCAGCGCCGTCTGCTGGGCGACGTTCCACTGGCCGCTGTCGGCGTTGAGCTGTTTGCGAACGAAGGACGCGCGGAGCGCGGTGTCGGTGACGAGCTCGTGCTCGAAGGAGACGCTGAACTCATCCACGAATTCCTTCTCCAGATTCGGGTTCACCGGGGTTCCCAGGGCGCGGATCGCGGTGCCGGTGGCGCCGCTCTCGGCCCGGAGGGTCCCGAGTTCTTGAGCGCCGTCGTAGAGCCCGTTCGCGTTCTGGTCGAGGAAATCGAACCGGACCCAGGCTACGTTCGCCGGGTCCGCGCGCCGGTGCGCGTCGGCGAGGTTCACGTAGTAGCGGCCGTAGTGACCCTTGAGAACCGTTCCCGGAGCGATCTCGTACGTTGCCCCGAGCCGGGGAGCCCAGGTGTTCCAGGTGACGAGCGTCCGACCCTCGGTCACGCCGGTCGGGAAGAAATCGGCGAAGAGCGGGTTCGACTCCGAGTCCAGGAAGTGGGTCCGCTGCTGCCCGAAACGGACGCCGACGTTCAGTGTGAGCCTGGAATGCGGCCGCCAGGTGTCCTGGGCGAACACATCGTGGTGGGTGTTCCGCGAGTCGGCGTTGATCTGGCCGTCCGCGGGCATGCTGAACAGCGCGATCTGGTCCACGCCCAGCGGTCGGCCCTGCGAGCTGTCGTCGATGTACCGGACGTGGCCGGAGTTGGAGTTGGCGCCGAACTTCCGGCTGTCGATCTGGAAGTCATAGCCGACCTTGAGGTCGTGGCTGCCGAGGAAATCGGGGACGTAGTGACTGAGGGTTGCGGTCACCTGCGGTTTCCACCGTTCGAACGTGAACGGCGGCGTTCCCGTGACGTTGGTGTTCCAGCCGGCGCCGGTATGGATCCCGGTCGCCTGGTCGAAGCGCGGCGGATTCGATTCGGGATCGACCTGCGGAACCATCGGCCAGCCGAACCCGAAGTGCTTGACGGCGAGCGTCGAGAAGGTGCGGTCGTCCCAGACGCGCTGCCATTCGCCCTTGTGCGCCCAGCTCCAGCTCGCCTGCGCGAGGACCGAGTCGGGTCCGACCGTGTTCGAGAGGCCGCGCTGCGGCTTCTCCTTCAACTGGTAGTTGGTGTAGGCGATGAGCTGGTCCCGGCTGGTCAACTGCGCCGTGACCTTGCCGCCGAACTGGTCGAAGTCGCCGAGGTCGGTCGCCAGGTTGGGGTCCACTCCGGAGATCTGCTTGTCGATCCGGAAGTGGTTGTAGAAGCCGTAGAACCACGCGCGGTCCTCGACGATCGGGCCGCCGAGGTCGGCGTGGGCCTCCCAGAACAGGATGTTCGGATTGCCCGTGAAGTTCCGGGCCTCCAGCTCGCGGTCCACGTTGTTGCCGACGAACGACTCGTGTTCGTAGTCACCGTGCAGCATGCCGCTGAACTCGTTGCCGCCGCTCTTCATGGTCATCACCACCATCGAACCGGGCCCGGTCATTTCCACGTCCGCTCCCGCGGCCGAGGTGGTGAACTCCTCGATGGAGTAGTAGTCGAAGTAGAAGCCGGTGCCGCTTTCGCCCTCGGTGGTGTCCACGCCGTCGGCGAGGATCCGGTTCTGGCGGCGGATTCCGAAGCTCTCGTAGCCGGTCTGCTGGCTCTTGTGGCTGCCGCCGACGTCGTAACCGCGCATGCGCACGCCGGGGGTCTGGGCGAGCACCGCCCAGACGTCGGTTGCCGAGGGCACCTCGTGGAGGGCTTCGGTCCCGAAGTCGGTGGAGAGCGCCGTCGTCCGGACGTCCACCACCGGCGCTTCGCCGGTGACGGTCACCGTTTCCGCCACGGTCGCGACCTCGAGCGTCACGGGCACGGTGATGGTGCGGTTTCCTTCGACGATGATGCCCTCGCGCACCAGCGTCTGGAATCCGGAGATCTCGAACCGCAGGTTGTAGGCGCCGCGGCGCAGCGAGCGGAAGCGGTAGGAGCCGTCGCTCAGGGTGATCGTCCTCGCTTCGGTGATGAGCGCCTCGCCGGAGAGGGTGACGTTCGCTCCCGGTACGGCGAGACCCTGTGAGTCGGTGACCCGGCCCTCGATCTCTCCCGCGGTCTGGCCGAAGGCGGCGGAGCCGGCGAGCGCCCAGAGCGCGAGCGCCAGGGGAATGAGTGGTTTCATGGGAAGTGCTTCTCCTTGGGGGGTTGGGGTTGCGGCTTCGCGCCCGGTGCGCGGGACGGGGCCGGCGTTTTTTGAATTCGCGTCGTTTCCGGAGCCCGGAGCGGCCGCGGCGCGTTGCCGTGCATGTCCTCAGGAAGGCGCAAGGGATGCGCCCGGACCTCCCGCCGACCGCGGCCGGCTGTTAGCCCGGGAATCCGCGGTTCCGGCCGCGAGAGTGCCCTGCAAACCCGGATGTCCGGTTCATCGGCGCCTTGGATTCCGTATCCGGTGCGCCGGTTCGATTCAGAAACACCCCAGGCGATTCACCGCCCTGAGTCGGACAATCCGCGTTTCGTGAATTCCCGGCGACCCTGCGGTGAAGGCGTTGCGGCCGTGGTCCCGGCCTTGCGAAGGAGACTGCTACGCTTCCGTGCATGTCCCTGCCGCCGCCCGCTCCCGCGATCCGCATTCGGGCCGAGCCGCGCGATGCTTCGACCTGCCGCTTCGTGGTGGATCGTCCCGTTCTCTCCGGGGGTTCGGTCTATTTCGACTCTGCCGGACCCACGGAGAACTCAGCGCTCGCGCGGGAACTCCTGAGCATTCCCGGCGTTTCCGGGGTGCTGATCCAGGACAACCTGATCACGGTGACGGCGGCAGAGAACCAGGCCAATTGGATGCCGATCGGCCGCGAGGCGGGAAAGCGGATCCGGTCCGTCCTCGAGGGCGCCGAGCCAGCGGTGGACCCCGAGGCACTCGCCGATCTCCCCGCGCCGGAGGACATCCGCGATCGCGTCCAGGCTGTCCTGCGCGACGAAATCAACCCGGCCGTCGCGTCCCACGGGGGATACATCGACCTCGTCGGAGTGGAGCGGAACCAGGTCTTCATCCGCATGGGAGGCGGCTGCCAGGGGTGCGGAATGGCAACGGCCACCCTCCGCCAGGGGGTCGAGAAGATCCTGCGCCGGGCGGTGCCGGAGATCGGGGCCATCCTGGACACCACGGACCACGCCGCCGGGACGAACCCCTATTACGAGCCGGCCCGGTAGACGGCGAGGGGTCCCGCTCACCGCGGGCGCCGGGACGAGCAATCCCATCGTGACTTCGCCAAGCCGGTCTCCGGTGCGTCAGAACGTCGGAAGCTCGCTCCTGCTCCTGGCCCTGATCCTTCCCGCTCTCGCCGAGGGCGTACCGATCCAGTTCGGCCAGCAGCGGAATCGGAACCAGCGGGAAGCGCCGCCCGTGGCATGGAGCCACGACCCGCCGCCGGCGGGGACCATGATCACGCGGGCCGAGCACGTCACCCGCGAGGGCTCCCACGTCGTCCTCGACGGCTACGCGCAGGTGGCCTACGGAGGACTCCGGATCCAGGCGGACCGCATCGAGATCGACGAGGAGGCGCTGAGCGTGCGGGCGGAGGGCAACGTCGTCTTCGAGCGCCGGGACGAGAAGATCGTCGCCGAGTCCATGGAAGGCAGCCTCGAGGATGGAACGGCGGTCTTCCGGAACGCCCGGGGGATCCTCGGCCAGGACTTTCACTTCGTCGCCGAGACCCTCGAGGAACTGGACGACGGGGCGTTCGCAATCGAGCGGGGCGCGTTCACCACCTGCGCCCAGCCGAATCCGCGCTGGAAGTTCACTGCGACCCGCGCGGTCGTACGGCCGGAGAAACACGTGTGGCTGCGCAACGTCGCGTTTCGCGTCAAGGACCTGCCGGTGACCTACTTCCCGGCGCTCTACTACCCCCTCGAGGAGGACGGCCGGCAGACCGGCTTCCTCATCCCGCGCTACAGCCGCTCGGACCTCCGCGGACACCTCATCAGCCAGGGCTTCTACTGGGCCATCAACCGCTCGATGGATGCGACGTTCAGCGTGGACCACTTCACCGTGGCGGGCACCGGGCTCGGCATGGAGTACCGGTATCGCGGGAACAGCGGTTCCCGGGGCGAGGCGGAAGGATTCGTCATCAACGACAAGACCACCGAGAACCGCGAGTACTCGCTCAGCTTCAACGTGGCGCAGCGGTTGCCGGCGCGATTCCGTTTCAGCGCCGCCGGCGACATGTTCTCGAGCTTCGACTTCAGCCGCCGTTTCCAGGATTCCTTTTCGCGCTCGACCCGGCGGTTCCAGCGCTCCAAGGTGGACCTCAGCGGCCAGCTCTTCCGTCACCGCATCAAGTTCAAGATCGACCGCAAGGACACCCAGTACACGTCCAGGAGCAGCCGCCGGCAGACGATGCCGCAGTTCTCGATCACCCGGCGAAACCTGAATCTGCTGGGTCAGTTCGTCCAGCTCGGCTACGAGGCCAACTACGTGCGCGTGGGCCGCTCACGCCGTGATGATTTTCAGGAGTGGAACCGGCTCTTCGTGGGGCCGACCCTGGGCCTTTCACTGCCCGAGATCCCGTTCCTGCAACTGCGGGCCGAGATCGACGCCGGGTACCTGCGCTACGGCGGTTCGATAGACCCCGAGACGGACGAGTTCAATCCGGAACTGGGACTGAGCCGGCGGTTCTACGGCACGTCCCTGCAACTGTCCGGTCCCAAGTTCGAACGGATCTTCGACACCCCGGGCAACTTCTACGCCGCCCGCTTCAAGCACCTGATCGAGCCGGAAGCCAACTGGGAATACCGCAAGAGCGACGACCAGTCCGACTACGTCAACCGTTTCGACCGCTACGACAGCTCCACGCAGGCGAACCAGATCAGCTTCGGGCTGGTGAACCGCCTGCTGGCCAAGCGCTACCGGGACGGAGTCGAGGAATCGTCGGCGACGGACGTCATTACCTGGCGCATCCAGCAGAGTTGGTACTTCGACCCGACGGCGGGAGCGTACGACTCCCGCTACGTGTCTTCCTCCTTCGAGGAGAGCGAGGTCGAGATACGGAAATCCCCCATCCGCTCGGATTTCCGTTTCACCCCGGACCAGAGCGTGAACGGCGACTGGACCATGGAGTGGGATCCGGACGAGCGGCTGTTCACCTCCATCCGCACCGGGCTGCGCGTCGGGGACCGGCTCTCCAACCGGAGGTTCAACTTCAACTGGTCCCGCCGCGCCCGCCGGGTCGGCGGCCCGGAAAGCGAAGAGGTGGACGCGAAGAGCTACCTCCGCGCCGGAACCGACTTCTTCCCGACCGAGGTGATTCGGACCGGTTTCGACGTCAACTACGACATCACGGAACGGAGACTCTCCAACATCCGGCTGCGCACCGATTTCCTGTTCCAGTGCTGCGGGCTGAACGTCGAATGGATTCGCTACAACCTCGTGAGCCGGAGCGAGAACATCTTCCACTTCAGCGTCACCCTCGGCGGACTCACCAGTTTCGGCTTCGGCGCGGGCGGCCGCGACAGCTACTACTGATGCCCGGCGCTTCTGCACCATCACAATGGCGAATTCCCTACCTGCCGCGTAACCGGCCGTGATCCTCCTACTGGTCCTGAACGGCGTCCTTGCCCTCCTGGGCTGGCGGCTCCGAACCGTCACCGGGCCCGGCGCGATCGCCGGATTCGCGGTCGGCGCCGCGGTCGTCTGGAGCCTGGGCGGGCCCGGATACGTGGTGCTGCTCCTCTATTTCGCGCTCGGCGCCCTCGTGACCCGCATGGGCTGGACCCGGAAACGGGCTCTCGGGATCGCGGAGGCGCGCGGCGGCGCGAGGGGACCGATGCAGGTGGCCGCGAACGGCGGACCGCCCGTGCTCTTCTGCGTGCTGGCGGGTCTCTCTTCGGTTTCCTGGAGCGCCCCCGCCGCCGCCGCGTTTGTCGGTTCGCTGGCCACCGCGGCGGCCGACACGGTGTCCTCGGAGGTGGGGAAATCCCTGGGAGGGACGGTACGGCGGCTCCCCGGTCTCTCCCGGGCGCCGGCCGGAACCCCCGGCGGAATCAGCTTCGCGGGTTCGGCCGCGGGGCTCATGGCCTCGCTTGTGATCTGCGGCGTCGCCGCGGGCGGCGGGCTGATCCCGAGCACGTGGTTCCTGCCGGTGGCCGCCGCCGGATTCCTGGCCGCCCTGTTCGAAGGTCTGCTCTCCCCGCTCGAGACGCGCGGGACTCTCGACAATGACGGCGTCAACGCCGTTTCCGTTCTTGCCGGTGGCCTCCTGGCGTTCGGGTGGGCGTGGGTTTCCACGGGGGGCGGCGCCGGATGATCCGGGTCGTCTCCGAGCGGCTGGCGCTCTACCGCGAGTTCTCGCGGCCCTTCACCCTGCTGCCCCCCCTGATCGGTTTCCTCAGTGGCAGCGTCACCGCGTACGGCGCGCCGCCCGCTCTCGAAACCGTTCCCTGGATCTATCCCATCCTGGGGGCGGTCATGGCCGCCACCCTGAACGCGGCGAGCAACGCCCTGAACCAGATCTGCGACCTCGAAATCGACCGGATCACCAAACCGGACCGGCCCCTGCCTTCCGGGCGGCTGGGGCTCGCGGAAGCGTGGTGGTTCACGGCGGCGTGCTGGTTGCTGTCGCTGGCCGCGGCGTGGTTCGTGAGTCCCGGTGGCCGGCGCGAGTGCTTCTGGATCGTGGTGGTGGCAAGCGTCTTCGTCTGGATGTACTCGGCGCCGCCGCTGAGGACGAAGCGACTCGGGATGCTGGCCAACCTGACGGTCGCCATCCCCCGCGGGCTGCTCCTGAAGGTAGCGGGCTGGTCGGCGCTCAAAACCGTGCTCGATCCGGAACCCTGGTTCATCGGGCTCATCTTCGGGCTGTTTCTGCTCGGCGCCACCACCACCAAGGACTTCTCCGACATCGCCGGAGACCGCGCGGGAGGCTGCCGGACGCTCCCGGTGGTGCACGGCCCCCGGGGTGCGGCGTGGCGGATCGCACCGTTCTTCGTGCTGCCCTTCGTGCTGATTCCCGTGGGGGTGCGCACCGATCTGCTGACCGGCAATGCCGTGCTGCTGGACGCGCTCGGCGTCACGCTCGTGCTCTACGGGGCCTTTACGTCCTGGCTCATGCTGCGCCGTCCCGACGAGCTCGCGTTAGGCAGCAACCATGTGTCCTGGAGGCACATGTACCTGATGATGATGGTCGCCCAGCTCGGGTTCGCGGCGGCCTACCTTCTCTAGTTCCCGGCGGTCAACTCGCCCAGCGCCGTTGCGCCGGTCCTATACTGGCGTTCCCGTGAGCCGAACGTTTTCCCGCCGCACCCTGGGTCCCCTGCTCGCCGAGAGGGACCCCGAAATCGCCGCCGCCATCCAGGCCGAAGAGATCCGCCAGTCCGAGGGTCTCGAACTGATCGCCTCCGAGAACTTCGCGAGCGACGCGGTCATGGAGGCCACCGGTTCGGTGATGACCAACAAGTACGCCGAGGGGTATCCCGGCCGGCGCTATTACGGAGGCTGCATCCACGTCGACGAGGCGGAACGGCTGGCCCGCAACCGGGCCAAGGAACTCTTCGGCTCCCGCTTTGCGAACGTCCAGCCCCACAGCGGTTCCCAGGCCAACATGGTGGCCTACCAGGCCATCCTGGAACCGGGCGACGCCTTCCTCGGCATGGCGCTGGATCAGGGTGGACACCTCACGCACGGCCACCCGCTGAACTTCTCCGGCCAGTTCTACCTCCCGGTTGCGTACGGGGTGCGGCGGGAGGACGAGCGACTCGATCTCGATCAGTTGGCGGAGCTCGCCCGGGAACACCGGCCCAAGATGATCATGGTGGGCGCGAGCGCGTATCCGCGCCTCTATCCGAGCGCGGAAATCCGGCAGATCGCGGACGAGGTCGGGGCGAAAGTGGTCACCGACATCGCGCACGTGGCCGGTCTGGTCGCAGGCGGCGCCATTCCGAGTCCGGTGCCCCATTCGGACATCGTCACCACCACCACGCACAAGACGCTGCGGGGGCCGCGCGGAGGGCTCATTCTCTGGAACGAGAAGGCGTACGGAAAGGCCCTCAACCGGATCACCTTCCCTGGAATCCAGGGCGGGCCGATGATGCACACGATCGCCGCCAAGGCGGTGTGTTTCCGGGAGGCGCTCGATCCGTCCTTCGCCGAGTACGCGCGCCAGATCGTGGCGAACGCCAGGGCGCTGGCCGAGGCCCTCATGGCGTTGGGCTTCCGGCTGGTTTCCGGAGGGACCGACAACCATCTCGTGCTGGTGGACGTGGGGGCCCGGGGCATCACCGGCCGCGACGCCGAAGTGGCCATGGAAACCGCCGGGATCACCGCGAACAAGAACACCATCCCCTTCGATCCCGAGAAGCCGATGATCGCGAGCGGCATCCGTCTGGGTACGGCGGCGCTCACCACGCGCGGCATGCGCGAGAGCGAGATGGCCGAGGTGGCGCGTCTGATGGACGCGGCGCTCCGGTCGGCGGGTGACGAGGCGGGGCTCGCCCGGATCGCCGCCGAGGTTGCCGAACTTGCCTCGGGATTCCCGCTCTACGTAACACCGGCGGCGTGAACGCAAGGAGCAGGAGCGCCGGTCTTCAGACCGGCATCGCGGCCAAAGGCCGCGAAACTCCCGGCGCCATGGCGCCCCGTTGCGGGAACCCGACGCAGGCATGGCGAAGCAGAGTACGCCCGCGCAGTTGCCGCCGCGCATTTCCCTTTGGCGGCGGCGCAACGCTGCGGAATGACGTTCGGAGTTTCGCCCGCCCTGCGGGCGATGCCGGTCTGAAGACCGGCGCTCCAGGCTCGCTGCCGATCCCCGGAGCATCGAACCGCGCGGCGGTCCGGCGCGAATGAGCCGCGCGGCCGATTTCCTCGGTCCCCACGGGGTGCTCTCCGAGTCGTTGCCCGGCTTCGAACACCGGGCCGGGCAGGTGGAAATGGCGGCGCGGGTCGAGGAGACGCTGAACGGGGACGGGGCCCTGATGATCGAGGCGGGGACCGGCGTCGGCAAGTCGTTCGCCTATCTGATCCCGGCGCTCCTCTGCGGGGAGCGGGTGGTGATCTCGACGGCGACCAAGAACCTTCAGGACCAGCTCTTCGAGAAGGATCTTCCCCAGCTTCAGGGCCTGCTGGGAAGCCGCGTGCGGGTGGCCCGCATGAAGGGGCGAGAGAACTATCTCTGTCGTCTGGAGTGGCAGAAGTTCCAGACCGCAGGGGACCTGAAGCTCGATTCCCGGCGCAACGCCGACCTCCGGCGGATCGCCGCCTGGGCGGAGAAGACGAAGACCGGAGATCGCGACGAGATTCGTGGACTCCGGGGACCGACGGACTACTGGCGCGGCATTTCAACCATTTCCGAGAACTGCATCGGCCGTCGTTGTCCTCATCACGAGGAGTGTCACCTGACGACCCTCCGGAAGGCGGCCCACTCCAGCCAGATCCTCATCGTGAACCATCACCTGCTGGTGGCGGACCTGATCGTGCGCCAGACCGATTTCGGCGAGGTGTTGCCCGAGTACGACCATCTGATCGTGGACGAGGCCCACCGGCTCGAGGATGCCGCCACACACGGTCTTTCGAGCACGCTCTCCGGGGCGGCGGCGGACCGGCTGGCGACCGACCTGACGCGCTTTCTCAAGCGCTCGGCGCCGGAACTCGCTTCCCCGGCCGCCCTCCGCAAGCTCCGGCGCTCGTACGGCGAGCTCTTCGAGACGCTCGCTCCCGAACGCGACGACCGGCCCCAACTGTTCCATCCGGAGAGCCTGCCCCCCGAGACCAGGGAACAGGCGGAGGCGGCTTCCCTGCAACTCCAGGTCCTCGAGGGCCATCTTCTGAAGGTCCGGGAAGCCCTGAGAGAGCACCCGCCGCCTGACGGAAGCGATGGCGAGACCGGCGCCGAGCGGTTCCTGAAGCGCATCACCGAGTTCCGCATCGAGCTGAGCGCGCTGATGACGGCGCGGCCCGACTACGTCCACTGGAGCGTGTTCCGTAGAGAAACGGCGCGTCCGGAGAACGGGAACGGCAAGGCCGGCGCCCGCCGCGGGCGCACCTGTTTCGCGAGCACCGCTCCGGTGCATCCCGGCGGCGAGCTGCGGCAGGGGCTCTTCGATCCCCTGAAGTCCTGTGTCCTGACCTCCGCGACGCTGGCGCTCGACGGCGGCTTCGACTACGCCGCTGCCGCGCTCGGGGTCACGGCGGCCTCGGGAAAGGTTGTTCCCTCACCCTTCCGGTTCGAGGATCAGGCGCGGCTCTATGTCCCGCGCGACCTGGTGGACCCGCGGGACCCGGGATTTCAGGATGCCGTCGCGGAACGGATTCTCCACCTGGTCGCCGCCAGCCGCGGCCGGGCACTCATCCTGTTCACGAGCTGGGGAAACCTCGACCGGGTCGGGCGGGTGCTCGGCACGGCCTGTCCCTTCCCGGTGCTGCGCCAGCAGCGGGGCGGCGGCCACGCGGCACTCCTCAATTCCTTCCGGACCACGCCGAACGCGGTCCTGCTGGGGGTGCGCTCGTTCTGGGAAGGGGTGGACGTTCCGGGGGACGCGCTCACCCTGCTGGTGATCGACAAGCTGCCCTTCCCGGTGCCGTCGGATCCCCTGCACCGGGCGCGCGCCGAGCGGGCCGAGGAGGAGACCGGCGACGGCTTCGCCAACTACTCGGTGCCGCAGGCGGCCCTCACCCTCAAGCAGGGTCTCGGCCGGCTGATCCGGACCCAGCAGGATGTGGGGCTGGCCGCGGTGCTCGACTCGCGTCTCGTCCGGATGGGCTACGGCCGGCGACTGCTGCGGAGCCTGCCGCCCTTCCCCCTGATCACGGGGCTGGACGAGGCGACCGGGTTCCTGGAGTCCCTGCCGTGAACCGGCCCTCGCTCGCCGAGCGCATCGCCGCGGTGCGCGACCGGATTTCGGAGAGTTGCCGCCGCGCCGGGCGGGCCGAGGGAAGTGTCCGGCTGGTGGCGGTCTCGAAGAAGCGGCCGGCCGCGGACATCGAAGCGGCGGCCGCGCTCGGCGTCACCGACTTCGGGGAAAACCGGATTCAGGAGGCGGCCGCGAAGCTTCCGGATCTCCGGGCTTCGATCACTCCGCACCTGATCGGACATCTCCAGCGCAACAAGGCGCGCCAGGCGGCGGGACTCTTCCCCGTGATCCAGTCCGTGGACAGCGTTGCCCTGGCCACCCGGCTGAGCGGCATGGTCGGCCAGGGGGTCGTCCCGCGTAGCGGTCCTCCGATCCGGGTGCTGGCGCAGGTTGACCTGGCCGGCGAGGCCTCCAAGTTCGGAATCCCGGAGGCCGACCTGCCACGCGCCCTGGAAGAGATTGCCGGGTTGTCGGGCCTGCGGCTCTCCGGGCTCATGCTGATGCCGCCGTTCGATCCCGATCCGGAAGCCGTGCGCCCCTGGTTCGTCCGTCTCCGGGAGCTGGGCCGCGGGCTGGCGGAAAGGGGACTGTTGCCCCGCGACCCCGAACTCTCGATGGGCATGAGTCACGACTTCGAGGTGGCGATCGCCGAGGGGGCGACCACGATACGGGTGGGCACGGCCATCTTCGGCCCCCGGACTCCGTGAATCGCCGGTGCCGCCGCCCGCCTGCGGCGGACGGTGCCCGCTGAAGCTGGCGTTCCAGGCTTTTCCTACTGAACCGGCGTAAAGAAGCGGTCCCAGCGGGTCCGGGAAAAGAACCTCACCGGCAGCAGCAGCAGGTCCACCAACCGCCGGGACAGCCGGGTCTCCAGGTATTCCTCACGCGGCGCCCCGTAGGACCAGTAGATGAAGAGCCCCTTGCCCTTGATGTTCTCGGCGGGGAGCGCGCCCCAGTAGCGGCTGTCGTGGCTGTTGTCCCGGTTGTCCCCCATCACGAAATAGTGTCCGGCCGGTACCCGGTACTCCCGCATTCCGGGCTGTCCGCCGTGGACGAAACGGGTGTAGTCCTCGGGCAGGGGATCGCCGTCGATCAGGACCTGCTGGCGTCCGACCTGGAGCGTTTCGCCGGGAAGCCCCACGACCCGCTTGATGAAGTCCCGATCGGGCTCCTCGGGGAACTTGAACACCACCACGTCGCCGCGCTCCACCTCGCGCGAAGGCAACACTCCGGCGCCGCCGTCCTGGTAGAGCATCTTGTTGACCATCAGGTGGTCGCCGATGAGCAGGTTGTCCTGCATCGAGCCGGTCGGGATCTTGAACGCCTGGAAGACGAAAGTGCGCACGAACAGTGCGAGGATCACCGCGGCGCAGATCGATTCGAAGTACTCGCGGGCGGAGGAACGCGGGCGCGGCATGGCGGGAGCGGTCATGACGGCCCGGTCAGGCGCCTCCCCAGGCCGGCGTCGTCAGTTCCTCCGGGGCGCCGACCACCGTGTTGACGGTCTCCGGATCGAAGGAAACCACGCCGATCGGCGCCTCGGGGGCCTCGGGGAAGAGCAGCTCGGGGACGATTTCGTAGACGCCGTCCTCGAGTCCCGTGCAGGACACGACAGCGAAGAGGTTCGACTCGTCGACCTGGTTCAACATGCTCCGGGGAATGCGCACATTCGCCACGATTTCACTGATGGCCGGCTGGCACACCGGTTCGTCGGGATCGCTGGGCGTCACCCAGACGGCCAGCCGCAGTTCGCGGGCTTCCCGCGCCTCGCCGATATCGAGGCGCACATCGACGTAACGGACACTGGGACGCAGGGCGGGATCGAGTTCGATCTGCAGGCGCTGCGAAAAGGTCTCCCGCAGCCCCTGTGCGGAGATCGGCTCGGTGGTGATCTGCGCCGTGTCGCGCAGCAGCGACTCGGGCCCTTCCACCGCGAGTTCGAGGGGTTCGATCACGACGCTGTGGATCTCGAACCCCGTTGCCGGCTGGCCCAGCACTCGCGGGCTCACCCGGACGGTGCTGGTCAGGGTGCGGTCAAGACGCAGGAGCACCTGCGGCGGGTCCACCCGCATCACCTGCACGCCCGAAGGAGCTTCCACCGCCTCGGCTCCGAGAAACCAGGTGCGCTCGCCCGGGGCTTCCCCCGTCAGGTCGAGCCGCGCCCGGAGTCCCTGGAGGGGGGCGTCGCGAAGCAGGCCGGAGGCGCCCCGGAGCCTCACGTCCACCTCCTGGACCGACTGGTCCACGACCTCGAGTCCGGCCGGGACGTTGACGAGCTCCAGGGGTGTGGAAACGAGAACCTCGGCCCCCTGCTCGTCCGCCACGAAGAACCAGAGGCCGAAGGCAAGGACGAGCGCCACGATCGCGCGGAACATTTCGACCGCGCGGAACGATTCGGACTTCGCGACGAACTTGCTCAACGGATGATCTCCGGGCTCGAGAGGCGGCGCGCCGGCGTCGGCGCCGTGGCGCCCGACGGGGCCGGACGCGATCTCGCGAGTTCCGCTTCCAGATCCGCGCGATCGGCGACCGGAACGATCCGGCCGCCGGCAACCACACTCGCCTGACCGGTCTCCTCGGACACGACCAGCACCGTGGCGTCGGTCTCCTCGGTAAGGCCCAGCGCGGCGCGGTGCCGCGTTCCTCCGAACCCGCCTTCCGCATCGTGCCGGGAGAGGGGAAGGACGCAGCGGGCGGCGACGATCCGGTCGCCGCTGACGATGGCGGCTCCGTCATGGAGCGGGGAGGTGGGCTGGAACAGCGAGACCAGCAACGCCGAGCTCAGTTGCGCGTCCAGCGGCATGCCGGAATCGGCATAGCTCTTGAGGCCGATGTTCCCCTGCCAGACCACGATGGCTCCCACCCGGTGGCGGGAGAGATCGGTGGCGGCTTCGACCAGCGTCGCGATGGTGGCGCGCTGCGGGTCCGCATCCCGGCGCCGGCCGCGGAGGAAACCGCCGCCGCCGATCTGAGCGAGGCCGGTCCTGATCTCCGCCTGATAGAGGACGATGAGCGCGATTCCCAGATAGGGCAGCGTGTTGCGCACGATCCACTGGACCGTGGTGAGCCCAAGCTGGCTGGACCCGGTGAGCAGCAGCAGGCCGCCGACGATCACCGTGCCGAAGGCCATCTGGGAGGCGCGACGGCCCTCGATGAGCTTCAGCAGGACGTAGATGGCGCCCGCCACCAGGACAATGTCCAGGACGTCCGTCCAGGACAGGCGCGCCGCGAGCGTCTCGGCCAGCTCGAGGATCGTTTCGGTCAATCTGGTTCAGGCGAGGTGCCCAGCCGCCGCGAGCCCGCCTCCAACAGGCTAGGTCGCGCCGCCGGGTTCCGGTACCAACGGAGGCGTGATGGCGACCCGTCCGGGCACTTGCTCCGGAGCCGGGTCGGCGGACTCTTCATCGGGCGCGGCCGGAGCGGGCGCGGGCTCGGGAAGCGGTTTTCCTTCGAGGACGAGCTGGACTTCCTCGGAACTCAGCACTTCGCGCTCCAGCAGCGCTTCGGCGACGGCCGCCAAGTGGTCCCGGTTTTCCTCGAGCAGCTTCTTCGCCCGGTGGTAGGCGTCGTCCACGATGCGATGCACTTCTGCGTCGATCGCCTTGGCGGTGCTCTCGCTGTAGTCCTTCCGGGCCGCCAGATCGCGCCCCAGGAACACCTCGTTGTTCGAGCGGTCGAACGAGAGCGGTCCCAGGGTTTCGCTCATCCCCCATTCGCAGACCATGCGGCGAGCGAGGTCGGTCGCTTTCTGGATGTCGTCGGAAGCTCCGGTCGTGACCTGCCCGAGGACGATCTCCTCGGCGAGCCGGCCGCCCATCTTGACCGCGATCATCGCCTCGACGTAATCCCGGTCATGGGTGCGCCGATCGTCCTCCGGCAACAGCATCGTGACGCCCATCGCCATCCCGCGCGGAATGATGCTGACCTTGTGCAGCGGGTCGGCCTTGTCGAGCAGCGCCGCGACCAACGCGTGTCCGGCCTCGTGATACGCCGTCGTGCGTTTCTCGTCCGGCGTCATGATCACCGAGCGGCGTTCAGCGCCCATGAGGACCTTGTCCTTCGCCTGCTCGAAGTCCTCCATGCGCACCTTTTTCTGGGTGTGCCGCGCCGCGTTCAGAGCCGCCTCGTTCACGAGGTTGGCGAGGTCCGCCCCCGAAAAGCCGGGGGTGCCCCGCGCGATGATGCTGAGGTCCACGTCCGCTTCGAAGGGAATGCGGGCGCTGTGGACCTTGAGGACTCCCTCCCGGCCCTTGATGTCGGGAAGGGACACCACCACCCGGCGGTCGAACCGCCCGGGGCGGAGGAGCGCCGGATCCAGCACGTCCGGCCGGTTCGTCGAGGCGATCAGGATGACGCCGTCGTTGGACTCGAAGCCGTCCATTTCGACGAGCAACTGGTTCAGGGTCTGTTCCCGCTCATCGTGTCCGCCGCCGAGACCCGCTCCCCGCTGGCGGCCCACGGCGTCGATCTCGTCGATGAAGATGATGCACGGCGCGTTCTTCTTGCCCTGTTCGAACAGGTCGCGCACCCGGCTGGCCCCGACGCCCACGAACATCTCGACGAAGTCCGAGCCGCTGATGGTGAAGAAGGGAACGTTGGCTTCCCCGGAGATGGCGCGGGCCAGCAGGGTCTTGCCCGTTCCGGGAGGTCCCATGAGCAGCACTCCCTTGGGAATCCGCCCTCCGAGGCGCTGGAACTTCTGCGGTTCCTTGAGGAAATCGATGATCTCCTGAAGCTCTTCCTTTGGCTCGTCGACGCCGGCCACGTCCTTGAAGGTGACCTTCTTCTGCTGGTTCGACGTCAGCTTCGCCCGGCTGCGCCCGAAGGACATGGCGCGATTGCCCGGCGCCTGCATCTGCCGAATGAGGAAGAAGAAGAGTCCCACGATGAGCAGGATCGGCAACCAGCTCAGCAGGGTCACGATCCAGGGAGTGCGGCTGGCATCGTCGGCCTCCACGTTGATTCCCCGGTCCAGCAGGGTGGACACCAGACCCTCCATCTCCGGCGCGAAGGTCTTGAAGGACTTGCCCTCCACGTCGGTTCCGGTGATCTCGCTTCCGGCGCCGGTGCCGCTGATGCGGACGTCGGTGACCTTGTCCTCTTCCACGCGCTGCATGAACTGGGTGAACGAGAGCTCGTTCTCCTCTTCGGAGATACGGCTCGAAACGTTCCAGAACAGGATCAGCACAAGCGAGGCCGTCAGCCAGAACATGAGGTTCTTCATCGTCGAACTCATCTCAACTCAACAGTCCGCGGAGGAAAGGCCGCGCGACTCTCTTCACCGGCTCCCGGTTTTCGTCACTCATACGAAGCAAGTCCCGGCAAATTATAGGTTGCGCCCCGAATCTCCCGGCCGGCCGGGCTCGGTATCCGGCAAAGCCCGGTGCGAGGCAGCCAACATCGGAGTACTTCAGGACGCGTCTGCGCTTGCGGCGGAGGCCTTTTCGGCGGGCGAGACCGTCAGCACCCGTTGCTCCAACCGCGCGACCGCCCCCGGCAGGTCCACGGAGGATCCGCCGCGGCCCGCCCTGACGAGGCCGAGCACCGCTTCGATGTGCACGGCCCCGATGCGCCGCAGGTCTCCGCGTGCGATCCTGAGTCCTTCCCGGACCAGCCGGCGCGCCAGCGCCGGGTGCGCCGCCTCGAGCGCGGCGGCCGGAAACCGGACGAGCGGAGAGCCGGCGCGTTCCACCACGCCCGCAACCTCCCGGAAGCGTTCGGAGGTGATTTCGCTCAGCCACTCCTCATCGTCCCGGAGGAGCGAGGCGGTCCGGCCGAGCGCCGCTTCCGCCCGCGGGTTCACGGCGTCCCGGAGGAGTGGAAGGGCTTCACGCCGGATCCGGTTCCGGGTGAACTCCTCGAGTTCGTTGGATGGATCGGGATAGAACCGCCACCCCACCGCGGTTACGAGCCGGGAGATCTCGGTCCGCGAAACCGACAGCAGGGGCCGGACGATCACGAGTCCGCGCTCGTCGTTCCGGACGGGGGCCATGGCGCCGAGCCCGAGGGCGCCGGCGCCGCGAGCCAACTGGAGCAGGACGGTTTCGGCCTGATCGGTCAGGGTATGCCCGAGGAGAACGGTTGCAGCGCCCCGTTCCCGGGCGATCTCGGCAAGGAAATCGAGCCGCGACAGCCTGCCGGCCTCCTCGATCGAGCGGCCCTCCCGGTGGGCGCGGGCCTGCACGTCCCGCCGGCCGGTGACGCATTCGATCCCGAGCGAGGACGCGACCCGCTGCGCGAACCTGGCCTGCTCCCCGGAATCGGGCCGGAGCCGGTGGTCGAGGTGCGCCGCCAGCAGCACCGGTCCACCGGCCCTCTCGCGGACCCCACCGGGTCCGCCGAGCAGGTGAAGAAGGGCCGTCGAGTCCATACCACCGGAAAACCCGACCAGGACGGACCGGTTCCCGGCATCGTCCGGAAACCAGTCGAGGGCGGCGGCGAGCGCTTCCCGCACGACCGCGAGAACCGGGCGCGCCGGCATCCTCTTCCCGGGAGACGCAGCCTGGGAGACCCCGGAGTCAGGCGCCTTCCGAAGTGCCATCTTCTTTCGCCCCCGAGCCGGAAGGCCCCGGCGGGACCGGCTCGATTCGCAACCGGGTGATCCGGTGGCCGTCCACGGCCGTCACCCGGAGCACGGCGCCCGGAATCGACACGCTCTCCCCCTCCTCCGGGATGTGGCCGGTTCGGGCGAGCACGAATCCGGCGACGGTGTCGTAGTCGTCCCCCGGCGGGATCTCGATCCCGACTTCGGGGGCGCTGTGGCCGGGTCCGTGCTGGGCGAGTTCGGCGTTGGCCTCGGAAACGGTCAGCGTGCCGTCGAGCAGAAAGCTCCCGCCGGGCCCCGGAGCGCTCTCGCCCGGTCCGGGACCGCGAATGGCTCCGAGGAGCGAACTCGAAGTGACCAGTCCTTCGACGCCCCCGTGCTCATCCACCACGATGAGCATGCGGCAGGACTGCTCGCGCATCTGGACGAGCGCCTGGGCGAGCGTCGCGGTACCCGGAGAAAAGCGTGCCGGCGTCAAGTGGTCCTCCGGCCGGAAGCCGGCCCCGGATTCGACTGCCGGCAGGACGTCGCGAAGATCCATGACGCCGCGCACGTCGTCGAGGGTGCTCCCCACCACCGGGAGCCTGGTGTGGCCGTGCTGGCGGAAGAGCCGCATCGTCTCCGAGACCTCCGCGCCGAAAGGGACGGCCACGATCGCCCGCCGAGGGGTCATGACCTCGGTGAGCCGCCGCCCGGTGGCATCGGCGAGTTTCACCAGGACCTGTCTCTCGACGGCGTCGGCGTCGGGGGTTCCGAACCGCAGGCTCTCCCGCATCTCGGCGGCGCTGATGGTGGTCTCGCGCGCCGGACGCGAGATGCCGAAGACCCGCAGGAGATTCGTCACCAACCAGGACAGGGCGGCGGCGATCGGGCCGAGGAGCCAGAGCAATCCCTGCACGGGCCGCACCATGCCCAGGGACCACTTCTCGGAGTGACGCGCGGCGATGCTCTTGGGCACCATCTCCCCGAAGACGAGCAGGGCCGCGCCGACGAGGAGCGTCGCGAGGGTGGCCGCCCGGGCGCGCTCTTCGGTTGTTTCGGCTCCCGCCGAAAGCACGACCGTAGCCAGCACGCCGGCGAGCACGTTGGCGAAGACGTTCCCCGTCAGGATCGCTCCCAGGAAACGTTCCGGATGCTCGGCTACCCGGATGACGGCGGCCGCCTTGCGGCTGCGGACCGCGAGGGCGCGCAGGCGGTGCAGCCGCACCGCCATGAAGGCGGTTTCCGATCCCGAGAAGAAGGCCGAAAGGACCAGTACTCCGAGGAGCGCCGCCGCGAAGGCCCAGGTCACCGGGAGTGGCTCAAGTGGGAGCCCCGGCCGACTTTCCCGCCTGCAACGCGTGGTACTTGGTGTCCCGCTGCACCGGAGTGAATCCGGCTTCCCTGATCAGGATCTGCACCTCGTCGATGCTCGTGCGGTTGATGAAACCCGTGCACGCGTGAACGTTCTCTTCGAGCAGCGTGCCTCCGAAGTCGTCGGCGCCCCAGTGCAGGCCGACCTGGCCGGCCTTCTTCCCCTCGCTGAACCACGATGCCTGGATGTGATCGAAGTTGTCCAGCACGAGCCGCGAGACACCCAGGATACGGAGGTAGTCGTTCGGTCCCGCGTAGTGCGGGATCTTCCGGACGAGCGGAGTGTTTCCGGGCTTGAAACTCCAGGGCACGAACGCCGTGAACCCATGGAACTCGTCCTGCAGCTCGCGGATGCTCGCCAGATGGGTGACGATGTCCGCCGTCGTCTCCACGTGGCCGTACATCATCGTCGCCGTACTCACGAAGCCGACGGCGTGAGCCTCTCGATGCACATCGAGCCAGGCGGACGCTCCCCCCTTCTTGTGGGACACCTTCCGCCGCACCCGGTCGCTCAGGATCTCGGCGCCGCCCCCGGGGAGCGTGTCCTGTCCCGCCTCCTTGAGCTTGACCAGGACCTCGCGAATGCCGAGCCCGCTGACCTTGGCCATACCTTCGACTTCCACCGCTGACCAGTAATGCGGGGTCACCTCCGGAAAACGCTCGCGCGTTCCACGGACAAGATCGAGGTAGTAGTCGAGCGGTAGCGATTCGTTGACTCCTCCCTGCAGGAGGACGGTCGTCGCGCCCTGCTCGACCGCCCTGCCGATGCGGTCCAGCATTTCCTCGACGGAATGGGTGTAGGCCTCCGCGTGTCCCGGGGGCCGATAGAAGGCGCAGAAGGTGCAGTCCACCTCGCAGACGTTCGTGTAGTTGGGATTCGTATCGACCACGAAGGTGACTTCCCGCTCCGGATGCCGGCGGAAACGGTCGTGGTTTGCCAGTTCTCCGACGAATAGCAGGGGAGCCTCGTCCATCAGCCAGACCGCATCGGCTTCCGAGAGCCGGACGCGGCTTTCCACCTTGCGCCGGATCCGGTCCATCGCGCCGGTCGACATCACGCGCCGTTCCTCAGCATCGCCGGTGACGAGGAAACGAGATTGCACTCCCTTACCAGCCGCCGGAAGGCTTCGAAACCCCGGCGCTCCGGCTCGTCGAAGCGGTAGGTGAAATCCTGGAGATATCTCGCAATGGTCGGCCCGTCGCCCAGCGGCCCCGCCGCCTCCTCCGCAATCTCGGGAATCCTCTCGATGCCCCGCTCGAGTGAGGCGGCGATCGTTTCCTCGAGCCCGGACCGCTTGGCCGAAGTCAACGACCGGCGCGCGCTCCAGATCGCGAAGACGAAGGGCAGTCCGGTCCAATCCTTCCAGCGCGCAGCGAGGTCGAAGCGGTAGGGGAACCGCGGATCGGGCCGTTCCCGCTCCCGAAGCGCCTCGTCGCCGATGAGCAGGACGGCTTCGTGCTCGCGCGTGACACCCGAGCGGTACTCCGGACGCTCGATGCCGAGCCGCTGCTCGAGCCAGAGCCGCAGAAGCAGCACCGACGTCGAGGTCTCCCTGGTGATCTCGACGATCTTTCCACCGAGTTGCTCCGCTGGACGCCGCGAGAGGAGAAACACGCTTCCCGCCTGCTTGCGGCAGGCGATTCCGAACGTGCCGTGCGCGTCTCCCAGCGAGGAGTACCGCTCTTCGTGGCGAATCAGATCTCCCGCCGAAAGGAGTCCGGCGTCGAGCTCGGAAGTCGCCGCGAGCCGGCCGATCTCGGACGGAGACGCGCGGAACACCCGCAGGCCCGGAAAGGGCTCGAAGGGCCGGGTATTGAGGTAGGCGAGTTGCCCGAGCAGCAGGCGCACCGGGGTCGTCAGGCGGCCTCCCAGACCTGGACCACGTTGTAGAGCGCGTCGCGTTCCACGGGGACCTTGCCGGCGTCGTGAATCATCTGGATGAGCCGCTCCCGGGCGACGCCGACCGGACTCGTCGCCTGCGCGAGGTGCGCGATCTTCTCTTCCCCGATGGTTCCGTCGAGGTCACTGGCTCCGAAGTTGAGCGCCATCGCCGCCGAGTCCTCGCCAAGCATCACCCAGTACGCCTTGATGTGGGGAAAGTTGTCGAGCAGCAGGCGGGCGCACGCGACGGTTCGGAGATCCTCGAGCACCGAAGCCTGGCGCTCGGCGAGCCCGGTGTTGCCAGGCTGCAGGGCGAGCGGGATGAACGACTGGAACCCGGCAGCGGAAGGGTCGCGTCCATCCTGCGCATCCCGAAGCTGGATCATGTGATCCACCCGTTCCGCGAGCGTCTCGATGTGCCCGTAGAGCAGGGTCGCGTTCGTCATGATCCCCATTCGATGAGCCGCCCGGTGCACTTCGAACCAGCGTTCACGACCGATCTTGGTCTTGAACGTTTCCTTGCGGACGCGGTCCGAGAACACCTCCGCTCCACCCCCCGGAAGAGTCCGGAGTCCCGCCTTCTTCAGCTGGATGAGGATGTCCTCGATGCTGGTTTTCTCCAGCCTGGCGAACCAGTCGATCTCGACGGCGGTCCACGCCTTGATCTGCACGGTCGGAAAGTTCCGATGGATCTCGCGAACGATCTCGAGATAGCGGGCGAAGGGCCACTTGGGGTGGAGACCCCCCACGATATGGACCTCGGAGAGTTCGTCGGACACCTGGGCGAGGACTTCCTCGAGGGATTGCTCGTAGGCATGTGCGTCGCCCGGCTTGGCGGCGAAGTCGCAGAAGACGCAGGAAAGAACGCACAGGTTCGTCGGGTTGATCTGCCGGTTCACCACGAACTGGACCCGGTCGCCGTTGCGCGCCCGGGCGGCGTGGTCCGCCATCCGGCCCAGTGCCGGCAGGTCGACGGTCTTCAGCAGCGCGATCCCATCGTCAAAGTCGAGGCGATCCCCGGCCAGCACCCTCTCCCAGATCGGAACCAGGGATCGGTCGCGGAACGCGACGCCTTCGGCAATCAGCACGGGGAATCTCCGGAGCCGGACGCTCGGTAAGAGGCCGGATGCGTTCGGCCTCCCGGGCGCGGGAGGCCTCAATCGAGGGGCAAAAATCGTAGCATGTGAGCGCCGGTCCGAAGACGAGCACGCCCGGGACTTACCTTGTCTCTTCTTCCCGCCAGCCGGGTGCGTCGCCGAGTCCCAGAACGCCGAGCACCTTGTCGCAGAAGCCGTCCACGACTTCGGCCATCGAGTCGGGGTTCCGGTACCAGGGAGGAGCCACGGGCATCACGATCCCACCGGCTTCGGAAACGGCGAGGGCGTTCCGCAAGGTAATGGTGGACCAGGGTGTCTCGCGCACACAGAGGACGAGGCGCATACGCTCCTTGAGGGCGACCTGGGCTGCCCGGGTGATCAGGGTGTCCGCGATTCCGTTCGCGACCTTGCCCAGTGTCGAAAGGCTGCACGGGATCAGGACCAGGGCGTCGTAGCGGTTTGAACCCGAGGACCACGGAGCGGCCAGATCGGAGTCGCGATGAACACGCCGGACGTGACCCTTCAGGTCGTCCAGTGCGAGGCCCGTTTCGAGCCGCAGCACCTCCTCTCCCCAGCGGGACACGATGAGGTGCTTCTCGCCGGGACAGCGCTTCAGGAACTGGACACCATAGACCGCTCCCGAGGAGCCCGACATGCCGACGACGATTCTCATGAGCCCGGGATGGAGGGTTGGGAGAGCAGAATGCCCAGGAAGACGACGCAACCCAACACGGCGTTCACGTGAAAGAACGCGAGATTCACATGCTGCCGGAGCAGATGTTGCAATACGAAGAGGCCGCCGGTGAGGGTGAACAGGAGACCGGACACTGCGCCATGGAGCGACGTTGAGAACAGGATCATAAGAGCCGCGAACGCGAGGGCATGCATTCCGGCAGCGACTCTTGCAGCTTGCCGGCTTCCGATGGCCGCGGGCAGCGAGAAGACACCGGTCCTGCGGTCCGACTCTTCATCGAGGGTTGCATAGAGAATGTCGAAGCCTGCGGACCAGAGAGCGGTAAAGGTGGACAGCATCACGATCGGAAGAAGATCTCGCCATTCGAGAGCGACCGCATAGAACCCGCACAGCGGGCCGAGGGCGAGAGTGACGCCGAGTCCCAGGTGCGCCCACCTGGTGGTTCGTTTCAGGAGCGGGTAACCGACGAAGGCCGCCAGCGGGATCGGAGCGATCAACAGGCAGAGGGGCGAGATAGCCCAGGCCGCCGCCAGGGCGACGATGAACGCCAGGATTGCCACCACCACCGCACCCCGAAGGGAGATCCTGCCTGCCGGCAACGCGCGATTCGCAGTGCGTGGATTCTGTGCGTCGAGATGGCGATCGAGGATGCGATTCAGCCCCAGCGCGGTCGTGCGCGCCCCCGTGGCCGCGACGAGAATCAACACCGCCGTACGCGGGGTCAGTGGAGGTTCCGCCAACAATGCTCCCGCATAGATCAGCGGAACCGAGAACAGCGTATGTTCAATCTTGAGGTATTCGGCCCAGACCTTGAGCCGGTGTCCAAACGAGGTATGCACGTTACCGGACGCGTCCCAAGACATGTGCCTCATACTCCGCGGGGACACGGAGGGATGCGGGTGGCAACATTACCAGTCCCACATTGATCCACGTGTTTCATTCAGTTCGCGTGCATTCATTGGTTGACCGAAGCTGGAAAGCAGTGTTACGCTGAAGTTGCGGGTTGCACAGCGGGACATCGTTTCGTTTGCTCGCTATCCCACGGACGGACTCCTCGCGAAGGGTGAAAAGAACTGTAATGAAGAAGAAGGCCAGGCGGTCGGCCAAGAAGAAAACGCTCAGGAAGGTCGTTGCGCGTATGGCGCCGGGTAGTGGCGCCACCCGAAAGAAAGTCTCGCGCAAGAAAGGGGTCGCGCGCCGGACCCCCTCCCGTGCGGCTGCGTCAAGGAAGGCGACTCGCAAGAAGGCAACACGGAAGAAGGTGACGCGCAAAGCGACAGCGCGAAAAGCGACGCGCAGGAAGATGTCGCGCAAAAGGGTCACGAGGAAGGCAACCGCCAGGAAACAGGCGACCCGCAGGAAGGCTACCCGGAAGAAAGTGACGCGGAAGAAGATGTCTCGGAAGAAGGCGTCCCGCAAGAAGGCCACGCGGAAGAAGGCGGCGCGGAAGAAAGCCACCCGCTCCGCGGCCTCGCCGCCTGCGGCGCCCTCACCTCCCGCACCGGAACCGGCCGCGTCTTCCTAGCCGACTCCTGACCGGACGAGCCGGCGGGCCGCCCTTCCCCGCCGGGACGCCGGGGTTCGTTTCCGGGTGGAATCGCCGCCCGCGCCACCGGTATCGGGGTCGTTTCGGGGACGGGCCCTATGCTAAATTCTCCGGCCCGCTAAACGCGTTTCCCACAACTTCCACAGCTTCGGGGAGGAGAGTTCCGCCGTGCGTTTCCAGTGTCCGCCATCCACCAAGGGCGCCAGCCGCCTGCGCCTCCGCATCCTCGTAGCCGGACTCTGCCTGGCTCTCACCGCCAGCGCCTGTGGCGGCCCGGACATCGGTGTCAGCGGTGAGGAGATCAAGCTGGGCAGCTTTGCTCCGCTGACGGGCCCCTATGCGGCGCTCGGCAACGTCGGGCGCTCCATGGCCGCTTACTTCGAGTGGCTCAACGATCAGGGGGGTATCCACGGCCGCATGGTCCGGTTGAGCCTCAAGGACGATCAGGGAGATCCGGAGCAGACGCCCGCCCTCGTGGAGGAGTTGCTGCGGGAGGAGCAGGTCTTCGCGATGGTGGGCGGGATGAGCAGCGCCAACACCCTCGCGGTCAGGGAGGCGGTGGGGTTGCGGCTGGTGCCCTGGGTGAACCCCGGTTCCAGCGCGCGGGAATGGACAGACCCGCTCGACGCCTACATCTTCTCCATTCTGCCCACATCCGTTACCGCAGCGCAGGTCCTGGCCCGCTATGCGATGAGCGAACTCGGGGTGAGCCGGATCGCCTCGCTGGCGGAGGACACCCCTTTCGGGATCCAGGGGCAGGAGGGCTACCGGCTGGGCGTGCGGCGCTTTTACGAGCAGGTGGCGGCCGCGCTTCCGGACGGCGTGGAAGTGCGTTACGCGCGAATCTCGAGCCGTCCCCGGCGCCCGCGGACCGATGACCCCACCAGTGAGGGTTGGCACGAGTACCCGACCGGGGGCGAAGGGGTCCTGTGGCGGGTCCAGCGGGTTGATGGCGGCCGGTGGGGCCGGCCCGAGGCTGCTCCGGAAGACGTGGGGATGCGTCGCAGCCCGAAGGAAGGAGGCGGCATGGAAGCTGCCCTCGCCGAGTTCAAGGAAAAGCAGGCGGGGGCGATTGTCATCTGGGGCGTCGCCGAGTACGGAGCCGAGGTCGTGAAGGCGATCGCCGCCGATCCGGATTGGAACCCGATCCTGCTTGGCGGGTTCGCGATGGCCGATACGGCGATGATCGATCTCGCGGGCGAGGCGTTCGAGGGAGCGATCGTGGCCTCGACCACTCCCGACCTCTCGGTCGATTCGGACTCCACCCGCCTGGTGAGGCAGATCCTCGCCGACTACGCGCCCGAGGTGCCGTTCGGGGACTACGCCATGCTGGGAATGGCCTGGGCTCAACTGGCTCACGAGGGCATGGAACGGGCGGGAGAGGACCTCAGGCGAATCAACCTCATTCGCGCGCTCGAGACCCTCGACAACTGGCAGGGCCTGTTGGGTCATCCCGTGACGTTCTCCGACGAGAGTCACCTCGGATTCGACGCCGTGACGCTGAAGCGCGTCGAAGACGGCGAGTTCGTCGCCATCACCGGCTGGCTCTCGGAATAGTCCGCCGCTCCGTGCGCCGGTCAGCGTGGCTGACCGGCCATGCCGAGGACTGAGGTCCTAGTCGCCGGTTCCCGGGGATCCGGCGCCTGCCGTTCGTCCGAGATACGCCTGGCGCACCTCGGGATCGTCGAGCAGTTCCTCTCCGCTTCCCTGGCGGACGATCCTGCCGCCTTCGAGGACGTAGGCGCGTTCCGCGATCTCGAGCGCGCGCACCACGTTCTGCTCGACGAGCAGCACCGCTACCCCGTCCCTGCGGATTTCCTGGATCGTGTCGAACACCGTGTCCACCACCCGGGGCGACAAGCCCAGCGACGGTTCATCCATGAGCAGGAGCTTCGGCGAGGCCATGAGCGCCCGGCCGATTGCGGCCATCTGACGTTCTCCGCCGGAAAGGGTGCCCGCCAGTTGTCCGGCCCGCTCGGCGAGCCGCGGCAGGAGCCTGAAGACGGCGTCCAGTCGCTCGGCCGGGGAGCCCTTTCGGCGGACGGCATAGGCGCCCAGCCGCAGATTCTCGGCCACCGTCATTTCGGGCCAGATGCGGCTCCCTTCGGGTACGTGTGCAATGCCGGCCTCGACGACCCGCGTCGAGGAGACGCCCACGATGGAGCGTCCGTCGAACCGGATCTCACCTGACTCCGGTCTGGACAGGTCGCTGATCGCACGAAGCGTCGTCGTCTTCCCGGCGCCGTTGGCTCCGAGCAAGGCCACGACTTCCCGCCGATCGACCTCGAAGGTGACGCCACGGAGCGCGGGCACTCCGCCGCGGCGAACCTTCAGATCGCGGACCTCGAGGAGACTCATGGGGGCAGCTCCCTCACGATCCGGCCGACCTGCCCAGATACGCCTCGATCACCGCGGGATCCCGGGTCACCTCGTCGGGGGTGCCGATGGCGATCGTGGCGCCATGGTCGAGCACATGGACCCGGTGCGAGATGTCCATGACCGCCTCCATGACGTGTTCGACATAGATGATGCCGATTCCAGCCGCGTGAACCTCCCTGAGGATCCCGACCGTTTCACGCACTTCCGTGGGATTGAGCCCGGCGGCGACCTCATCCACGAGCAGGACCCTGGGGCGCGTGGCGAGAGCGCGAGCGAGGTCCAGCCGCTTTCGTTCGGCCAGATTCAGCGAGTGCACGGGCGCGCTGCGGCGGGGCTCGAGCCGGGTCAGCGCGATGCACCCGTCGGCCGTCTCGGAAGCGGAGGTCCCGGCAACCCGCCGGCCGAACTGGGCGCCCACCAGGACGCTTTCGGACACTGTCAGGGCCAGGAACGGGCGCGGAACCTGAAAGGTGCGGGCGAGCCCCAGCCGGCAGATCCGGTGGGAGGGAAGACGCTGGATTTCCCGCCCCTCCAGGAGGATCTCCCCGGAATCGGGAGCGAACTGGCCGCTGAGGAGGTTGAAGAGCGTTGTCTTGCCGGCGCCGTTCGGGCCGATGAGACCGAGAATCTCCCCATCCCAAAGCGTCAGGTCGAGGCGGTGCACCGCCGTGAGGCCGCCGAAGCGCTTGACCACCCCGCGCGCTTCGACCAGGGCCGATACCGCCGCTGGACCGCTCATCCGAACCTCCTTCGGATCAGCCTCACGAACTGGGCGACGCGCGGCGCCGCCCCCCGCGGCTCCAGGAGGATGATGAAGATGAGCAGCGCCCCGAAGGCCGCGAGGTGGATGTCCGCGAGACTGGCGAGCACGAACTGTTCGAGAAAGAGGTAGATCCCGGCGCCCAGAACCGGCCCCATCACGGTGCCGATCCCTCCCACCAGCACCATCAGCACGAGGCTGATCGAAAGGTCGAAACCGAACACCTTCTCCGGGACGATGTAGAGCGTGAACACCGCGTAGTAGCTGCCGGCGAGCCCGGTCAGGGCGGCGGTGATGGCGAAGACCGTGACCTGTTGCCGGGCGACGTTGACGCCGGAAGCGGCGGCGGCCTGCGCGTCCTCACGGAGCGCGATCAGCCCGAGACCGAGACGCGAACGCCTCACCGCGGCGCTGACGAGTACCGATGCCACCGCGAGGACGGCGCCGAGTGCGTAGAGCAGTACGGGCCCCAGGTCCTGCTCGAGCGGCAGCGTGAGGCCCGACGCGCCGCCGGCCGCCTCGATGTGGTTCGCGACGATCCGCGTCGCTTCCGCCACCCCGATCGTGGCGATGGCGAAATAGGGCCCCCGGAGCCGGAGGCAGGGCCATCCCCAGATCACGCCGTAGAGGGCCGCGAGAACCGCGGCCGCCGGCATCGTGAGAACGGGATGAAAGCCGGCCAGCCACAGCATGGACGTGGCGTAGGCCCCCACCCCGAAGAGCGATGCGTTGCCGAACGAGATCTGGCCGGCGAAGCCTCCCACCAGGTTCCAGGCGCTGGCCAGCAGGACGTTCAGGAACAGGAGCTGGGCGAGCCGCGAGGAGTAGGGATTGGCGAGCAGCAGGGGAGCGAGCAGCGCCAGTCCGCCGAGCGCCCCTAACCCGAGGAGGGCCTGGCGCCGGGCGAAAGACGACACCGCGGTCAGTCCGAATCAGCCCGTCGCATCACGAGCGCCGCGGTCAGGACCAGGAAGCTCACGACGTCCCGATAGCCGGTGTGGACGTAGAAGGCGGTCAGGTCTTCGGCGATGCCGAGCCCGATCCCGGCGACGAGGATTCCGCCGATATTGGTGAGTCCCCCCAGGACGACAACGCAGAAGCTCTTGAGGAGGAACCGGGCGCCGAACTCGGGAGTGACCGAGTAGAACAGCGACATCAGGCTTCCCGCGGACATGGCCAGGGCGGAACCGATTCCGAAGGCGACCGCCCACACCCGGTTCACCGGTACGCCGGAAAGGGCTGCCGCTTCGCGGTCCTGAGCTACGGCGCGCAGCGCGAGACCCGACCAGGTCCGCTTCAACATGAGGGCCAGCACCACGAACCCGAGCAGCGAGAAGGCGGACACGATCAGCCGCGGAATGCTCAGCGTCAGGGGTCCGACCGCCAGGGACTCGAGCGAGTAGGAAGTCAGGAGCGACCGGTCGGCGCCGCCGAAAATCAGATACAGCGCGTTCCGGACGATCAGCCACACCCCGAACAGCAGGAGCAGGGTGGTGACCGGCGGGCTGTCCCGGAGGCGAAACACCAGGGTCCGTTCCACGGTGGCCCCCAGCGCGAAGCCCAGGGGGACGGTGATCAGGATGGACACGAGCGGGTCCATTCCGAACGTCGTGTTGAGCCACCAGGTCACGTACACGCCGAGGGTCAGGAAGGCCCCGTGCGCGAGGTTGACGACCCGCAGGACGCCGTAGATCAGGCCGAGCCCGTACGCCATGTAGGCGTAGACCGTGCCCACCAGGATCCCGGACGCCAGGACGGAGAGGAGGTCAACCACAGTGCGGGTTCGTCAGTCGGCGTCCCTCGTGCCATCGACGCCCCGCTCCGACCGGCGCCGGGTGGCCGTCTCAGCTTCCCAGGTAGGCGGGTCCCTCCGCCGCATCCGGCGGGAACACGATGCGGACGCCTCCCTCCGGCTGGTTCTGAACGATGACGCAGCGGTTCTCGATCTGCAGGCGGCTCTCCTCCGGGAAATAGAGCCGGCCCCCGGGAAGCAGGGAGTCGTCCAACTCGAGGTTCTTCAGGGCGTCCCGGATCGTCTCCGGCGCCGTGGAGCCCGCGTTTCCGATGGCGGTGATCAGCGCCCTTGCCGCTTCGTAAGCGACCGCCGGGTAGTACTCGGTTACCGGTCCGCCGAACTGCGCCTCGTACCGTTCGACGAAGTGCCGCGACCGCTCGTAGGGCAGCGCCCGGGTCCACCACTGTGCCGAGACCAGGTGGGAAACCGCCTCGCCAAGGCCCTCGCGAACCGAGCGCTCGGGGCCGCGCGCCCCGTAGCTCACCGCGATGTGCCCGAGCCCCTGTTCCACATAGGCGCGGTGTTGCAGCAGGAAGTCGGGTTCGTGGGCGTCCGACAGAAACACGTCGGCTTCGACCGAACGCACTTTCACGATCAGCGAGGTGTGGTCGCTCGAGAGGTGTTCGAAGGATTCGTCGAGGACGAGTTCGAACCGGTCCGTCTGCCCTTCGATGACGTCGTGAACGCCGGTCCGGTATTCCCGGCCGTGGTCCGTGTTCTGCCACACCATCGCGACCCGAAGCGGCTTGGGAAGCCGATCCTGGTCCTGTTCCCACATCAGCCACTCGAGCGTCGTGCTCGCGAGCGACTCCACGGGGCTGAGCGCCCCGAAGACCCACTGGTTGCCTTCGCGAAAGATCGATTTCGACGCTCCCCCGGCATTCATGAAGGGAATTCCGCGGCGCATCGGCACGATCACCTGGGCCTGGACCAGCGGGGTGGAATACCCCGACAGGAGAGCGACGGCGCCGTCGACGGCGATCAGCCGCTCCAGGAGGCTCGGGGAGATGGAGGCGTCGCTCTTGTCGTCGTAGACGCGCAATTCGATCGGGCGCCGAACCCCGTCGATCTCCACGCCGCCCGCCGCGTTCGCCTCCTCGACGGCGAGTTGGTATCCGTCCCGGAAGAACCCGCCGACGTTGGCGTGTTTGCCGCTCAGCGGGAGCGCGGCCCCGATTCGGATCGTGTCGTCACCGCCGCCCGAGCAGGCCTGAAACAGGCCCACGCCGAGCAGAAGTCCGAGAACGGGAAACCATCGAGGACGCGAGTCAGGAGTCATGGCGGGAGCCGGGCGAGGGAACCGGAAATCCTACCAAGACCGGCCTCGTCCGGCGCACCGATTTACCCCCTCCGGCCCGCCGTCGCTGACCCGCGGGACCGTCGACCGCCCCAACCCGACTCTACAATCGCGGCCCTCATGTCCAGGCGCGGCGCGCAACACCGGGAGGCCGGGATTCCGGCGATGGAAGTGCTGCGGATCCGCGACATCCGGCTGCACGAGGAAGTGGATCTCGCCCGGGTAGCGGCGCTGATCGAGCGGTTGGGTTCCGACGGAATCCTCCGGAATCCCCCCATCGTCGCGCGGCTGGCCGACGGCCGCCGGCTGCTCCTCGACGGAGCGAACCGGATCGAAGCACTGAGGCGCATGGGAATGCAGCATGCCCTCGTGCAGACCGAGACGTTTGGAGATGACGCCCTGGGTCTGACTCACTGGAACCACGTGATCCGCGCCCGGGAGGCGGCGCTGATCCTTGAGGATCCGCCCGCCGCCACCGGGTTCCAGCGCCCGGGGGAGTCGCGCGGTCCGGAGGGCGAGCCCTTTTGCCGGCTCTGGTCACCTGCCGGCGAGGCCACGGCGCTCGTGGGCCCTCCCGGTCCGGCGGAGCGGGCGGCGGCGCTCCGCGAGCTCTGCACGCGCTACACGCATCCTCGCGCCCGGCTCGCCCGTATCGCGCACCGCGACCTCGATGAGGTCCGATCCGCCTACCCGGAGTTCGGCGGTCTGCTGGAGTATTCGGACATCTCGAAGGAGCAGGTGCTCGCCACGACCGAGGCCGGCGAACGGTTGCCGTCCGGGATCACCCGGTTCCTGGTTCCCCGGCGTGTCCTGGGTTTCAATCTTCCCCTGTCGTTCCTGGAAACGAACCTTCCGCTGGACGAGAAGCGCCGCCGCCTCGAGGACCTGGTGGCCGATCGCTTCGAGACCGGGCGCGTCCGCTACTACGCGGAGCCGGCCTTCGTCTTCGACGACTAGCCGTCCCGGAGGCGGTGGGACCGCGCCCGCCGGGCGACGGGGTGATCACCGCGGCTTGGGTTACGATTTTTCACCGCACCGCACCAGGAGAAACCGTTGTCGGGACACAGCAAATGGCACTCGATCCGCCACAAGAAGGCGATCGTGGACGCGAAGCGCGGCAAGGCGTTCACCCGGCTGCTCAAGGAGGTCACCATGGCCGCCCGCATCGGCGGCGGCGACCAGCAGTTCAACCCGCGGTTGCGGCTGGCGGTCGAGAAGGCGAAGGCCGGGAACGTTCCCCGCGACAACATTGACCGCGCCATCAAGAAGGGCACCGGGGATCTCCCCGGCTTCCGGCTGGAAGACGCCAGTTACGAGGGTTATGCGGCGGGCGGGGTCGCCGTCTTCGTCCAGGCGGCGACCGACAACCGGAACCGCACCGTCAGCGACGTCCGTCACCTGTTCTCCAAGTACGGCGGCAACCTGGGCGAGAGCGGCTCCGTGAACTGGATGTTCGAGAAGGCAGGCCAGTTCCTGGTGCCCAAGGGCCAGGCCTCCGAAGACGACCTGATCGACCTGGTCCTGTCGAGCGGCGGCAGCGATGTGCTCGAGGACGGCGAACACTGGGACCTGCGTTGCCCCCCCGAGGCCTTCGGGGCCGTGAGGGACGCGCTCGGGTCGAGCGGGATCCGGTGCGACAGCGAGGAGATCGCCATGCTCGCGACCCAGCATGTGCGCGTCGCCGGCGGTGAAGCCCAGCGGGTGCTCAGGCTCATGGAGGCCCTCGAAGACCACGAGGACGTGACCGGCGTGTGGGCGAACTTCGACATGGACGACGAAGAGCTGGACGTCGCGTCCTGACCGAGCAGCCTCCGTTGGATCCGTCGAAGGCCGCCGGTGACTCCGGGATTCGTCCCGGGATGCGGGTCGTCGGCCTCGATCCCGGTTCACGGATCGCCGGTTGGGGGGCAGTGGACGAAACGGAGGGCCGTCTGCGGGTCGTGGACTTCGGGGTCGTCCGGTGTCCGGCCCGCGACCCGCTCGTGCTGCGCCTTCAGAGGCTTCATCGGGAGATCGGCGAGGTCATCCAGCGGCTCCACCCCGACGAGGTCGCGGTGGAGTCGGTCTTCAGCGCGGCCAGCGCCGGGGCGGCCCTCACGCTCGGGCACGCTCGCGGCGCGGTACTGGTAGCGGCGGCAAATCTCCCCGTCGCCGAGTACAGCCCGCGCAGCGTCAAGCAGGCGCTCACCGGCTACGGGGCGGCCGGCAAGGGCTCGGTCGCCGGTATGGTGGCGAAGCGCCTCGGGATGGCCGAGCCGCCGGACGCGGAGGACGCGGCGGATGCGCTGGCCGTGGCGATCTGTCATCTCGACGCCCGGCGGGCCGCGGCCCGTCTCACCCGCGCAGTGCAGGGACGGCCGCGATGATCGAGCGCCTCGCCGGCCGGCTCCTCGAGACAGGCGAGGGAGAGGTGCTGATCGACGTGGGCGGCATCGGCTTCCGGCTCCAGGTGCCCTCGGGCACCGCGTCGCGCCTTCCCGCACCCGGGGACGAGGTCCGCCTCACCGTGCGCATGCTGCTCCACCGCGAGGAAACCGTGCAGCTCTATGGCTTCGGCAGCCGGGAGGAGGCGCGCTTCTTCGACCAGCTCCGCGGGGTCAACGGCGTCGGGCCCTCGGTGGCCCTGAATCTCCTGTCGCTCTCCGTTCCCCGGCTTCGCCAGGCGATCCGGGACAAGGAAGTGAAGTTCCTCCAGGGGGCACCCGGAGTCGGGGCGAAGCTGGCGCGGCGCCTCATCACGGAACTCGCGGAAGCGCTTCCTGACGACGAGAACGACGCGCCAGCGCCGGCGCCACGCGATCCGGTCCACGAACAGTTGGTCACCGCGTTCACGAACCTGCAGTTCACCGACCGGCGCCGCATCGAAGAGGTCGTGCAGTCCGTCCGCGCCGAGAAGCCCGACGCCGAAGTCCAGGAACTCTTCAAGGCGGCGCTCAATCGCCTCTCTTCCCGAGGATCCGCATGACCGCGCCCTCTCCCTCGCCGGCCGACACCAACGAGTTCTGGGGCCGGGCCCAGGAACGGCTGACGGAAGCGTCCGGCCTGCTGACGCGGGTCCGCCGCGTTTCGACGGCGCGGCTGGCGGTGGTCGTGGTGGCGCTCGCCCTCGCGCTCGGCGCCGGCGACGTCGGGTTCTGGTCCCTGTGGTGGGTCCTCGTCCCGGTCGCCCTGTTTGTCTGGCTGGCCTTCGTGCACGACCGCCTGCTGACCCGGGCGCGCGGCGTCCACCACGTCGCCCAGCTCTACCACCGGGCCGCGATCCGGGTCGATCGGGACACCGAGGGGGAGGCGGGCAGTCCGGACACGCCGGCGGCCGCGATCCGGCGGGGCGGGACTCCCGCCCACCGCAACACGGTCGACGAGGACCATCGTCTCGCGGACCGGCGCCACCGGATCTCCGATCTCGGGGAGAGTCACCTCGGCGACCATCTGGACCTCTTCGGTTCGGGTGGACTCTTCGATCGGCTCGCCGACTGGCGGACCGACACGGGCGGCGAAACGCTCGCGGGGTGGCTGCTCCGGTCCGCGGCGCCGGAGGAGGTCGCCGGCCGCCAGTTGGCCATTCGGGAGCTCGGCGTCCGGATGGAAATCCAGGAGACGCTCGCGGCGACGGGCGCTCTCGAGCCGTGGCCGAGCACCCGATCCTCGGTGGTGCTCGATTGGCTGGCTGCCGAGGGCGGGGCCGGTGACGGGCCCGGCCGGCCCGCGTCCGGGCCGGAGGACACCTCCGTCGCACCTTCGGGCCGACAGCCCGAGGTGCTGCTCGGGGTGCTGGCCGTCCTGCTGAGTGCGACCATGCTGGGGGGGCTCGCGCACTGGATCACGGCGGGGGAGGCGTCGTTCTTTCTCGCCGCGGTGTCCCTCTCGGCGGCGTGGGGCCTCTGGCTCCGTTCGCAGGTGCGGGACCAGGAAACCGTCCTGCGGCTGATGGAATCGGAGATCGCCGGCATCCGGCAGATCGCGCTCTCCGTCACCTCCGAAGGATTCGAGTCGCCCCTGCTGCGGGGACTTGCCGAGCGCCTGGCGCGCGCCGAGGTGGCGCTCGGGGAGCTGGAGCGGCTGCAGGTCCGCCTCGCCGCGCGCCGCAATCTGCTCTTTGCGCCGCTCGCCGCCATGTTGTTCTGGGGCACGCATCACCGGTGGGCCATCGAGCGCTGGCGGCGCCGTCACCAGCGGGAGGCGCGGGGATGGGTGCGGGCCGCCGGGGAGTTCGACGCCCTCCTGGCGCTCGCGCAGTACTGCATCGAGCGCCCCGGACACGTCTTCCCCGAGTTCGACGACGTGCCCGGCTTCGAAGCGCGGGGTCTCGGTCACCCGCTGATCCCGGAAGCGCGCCTGCAGCGGAACGACGTGCGGCTCGGCCGCGGGGAAGCCGACATGCTCATCGTCACCGGCTCCAACATGTCCGGGAAGAGCACCCTGCTGCGGACGATCGGCGTCAACTTCGTCCTGGCCCGGATGGGGGCGCCCACGGCCGCGACGACGTTCCGCATCGGGCCCCTCGCCCTCGGGGCCTCGATCGCCGTCCACGATTCGCTCCAGGACGGCGTGTCCCGTTTCCTGGCGGAGCTGCTGGCGCTCAAGGCGGTGCTGAACACGGGTTCGGAAGGGGAGCCGCTGCTCTTCCTGCTGGACGAGGTCCTGCAGGGGACGAACTCGGACGACCGCCGCGCCGCGGTCGCCGCGCTCCTCCGCGAGCTGGGCCGGCGATCCGCCGTCGGCGTGATGACGACGCACGACCTGTCGCTTACGGAACTGGCTCACGAACTGCCGGGCCGCGTCCGCAACATGCATTTCACGGAGCGGGTGGTGGACGGCGCCATGGAGTTCGACTATCAGCTCCGGGACGGAGTCCTCGCCCGCGGCAACGCGCTCGACCTCATGCGGATCCTCGACCTGCCGGCGCCCCGGGGCGAGGTGGCCGACTTCACCTCGCTGCCGGCCCCCGGACCGGGACGGGAAAACTGACGGAGCGCGGCGTGGGTGCGCGAGAGCCTCCGCCCGGCCGCCGGGACGAGGAGTTCCATCAGACTCTCCGCCCGCGGGACTTCGGGGAGTACGTCGGCCAGACCGCCGTCCTCGAACAGCTCGAGATCAGCGTCGGCGCTGCGCGAGGCCGGGGAGAAGCCCTCGATCATGTGCTCCTCCACGGACCTCCCGGCCTCGGCAAGACCTCGCTCGCCGCGGTGCTGGCCCGGGAGCTCGACGTTCCCATGCACACCTCCGCGGGGCCGCTCGTACCGCGCACCGGTGACATGGTGGCGCTGCTGAACGCGCTGGCGAAGGGCGAGATCCTGTTCATCGACGAGATCCACCGCCTCGCGCCCGCCGTCGCGGAAGTCCTCTATCCGGCCATGGAGGACCACTACGTGGACATCATGGTCGGCGAGAAGCTGGGCGCCCACAGCCTCCGCATCGACCTGCCGCCCTTCACGCTGGTGGGTGCGACCACCCGCGCCGACCTGCTGACCGGCCCGCTGCGCGACCGGTTCCCGCTCGTCCACCAGCTCGAGTTCTATTCGGTCGAGGAGGTCGAACGGGTGCTTTCGCGCGCCGCGCGGGTGTTGGGGGTGCACCTCGAGCCGGACGCCGGACAGGAGATCGCCGCGCGGGCCCGGGGGACGCCGCGGGTCGCCAACAACCTGCTGCGGCGGGTGCGCGACTACGCCGAAGTGCGCAGTGATGGGGTCATTCGCCGGGACACGGCGCTCGCGCTGCTCGAGATC
This sequence comes from Acidobacteriota bacterium, assembly GCA_022828085.1. Lineage (GTDB taxonomy): Bacteria > Acidobacteriota > Vicinamibacteria > Marinacidobacterales > Marinacidobacteraceae > Marinacidobacterium. The sequence goes on from JAJEIY010000030.1 coordinate 41,993, forward strand.
GCGCAGGTCGACGAACAGGGGCTCGACCGTTTCGACCGCAAGATCCTCGAGAGCCTGCTCGACAACTTTGCCGGCGGGCCGGTGGGGGTGGCCAACCTCGCCGCCACCCTCGGGATGGACAACCGCACTCTGGAAGAGGTCCACGAGCCGTATCTCATCTACCGCGGCTTCCTGCGGCGGACGGCGAAGGGACGCATGATCACCGACCGGGGCGCGAGGCACCTGGGGCGCGCCGCCTCGGGCACGCTGTTTCCGGAGACGCCGAACGCCAAGGCGTGATCCCGGCGCCGGCGACGGTCGATCGAAGGTTGCGGACTTCCGACTTCGCGTACGAACTGCCCGCGGAACTCGTTGCGCAGGCGCCGCCGGCAGCGCGGAGCGATGCCCGTCTGCTCCATCTCGGGCCCGGAGGCCGGACCGCGCACCTGGGTTTTTCCGGCCTTCCGTCGCTTCTCCGGCCGGGCGATCTGCTGGTCCGCAACGTCACCCGGGTGATCCCCGCCCGCGTGCCGGCCAGGAAGGAGGTGGGCGGCGGGCGCGTCGAGGTGTTCCTCCTCCCGGGGGACGAGGGGCCGGGAGGGCTCTTCCGGGCCCTCACCCGGCCGGCGCTGCGGCCGGGCGTCCGCCTGCTCGCCGGCGAGGGGCACCCGGTCCGCCTGGAGGTGGGAACCGATCTCGGCGGGGGGCAGCGCCGGATCCGGATCCTCTCCGGCGCGGAGGGGATTCTGGATCTTGCCGAGCAGGTGGGACGGACACCCCTGCCGCCCTACATCCGCCGCGATCCCGAGGGTTCGGAAGGGCCGGACGGGACGGACCGGGAGCGGTATCAGACCGTGTACGCCCGTTTCCCGGGTTCCGTGGCGGCGCCGACCGCCGGTCTCCACTTCGAATCCGGGATGTTCGCCCGGCTGCGCGCGAGCGGCATCGAGATCGTGGACCTGGTGCTGCACGTCGGTTACGGGACCTTCGCCCCGGTTCGGGTCGAGGACCCCCGCGACCACGACCTGGCCGCGGAGAGGTTCTTTCTTCCCGATGCGACCCGGAGGGCGGTTCTCGCCCAGTTGGCCGAGGGCCGCCGGGTGGTGGCGGTCGGGACGACCACCGTCCGGGTGCTCGAGACTCCCGGGGTCCTGGAAGGCGACGGAATTGCCGGATCGACGTCGCTGCTGATCCTCCCGGGCCATCGCTTCCGGGTGGTCTCCGCGATGCTGACCAACTTCCATCTGCCCGGCAGTTCGCTCCTCATGCTGGTCGCGGCGCTCGGCGGGACGGACGCGGTGCTCGCCGCCTATCGCGAAGCGGTGCGGCGGCGGTACCGCTTCTACTCCTACGGCGACGCCATGTTCGCGGAAAAAAGCGACGAAGCTGCCCCGCCGTGATGACGCCGCCGGCTTGGAACGCCGGCCTCCGGCCGGCACCGCAGCGCGCCGCGCTGCAGGCGGTTGATCGCTGCCCGTTCCAGGGGCGCGCGGAGACGGGACCACCGGCGGGTGAGGCTCCTACAATCCGCCACCGATGAAGCGCTCGCACGTAGATAGCGGTGTCTCCTGGGAGACCGAATTCGGCTATTCCCGGGCGACCCGGGTCGGAGACCGCATCCTGGTTTCGGGAACCACCGCGACCGGGCCCGAGGGGCCGGTCGCGATCGGCGATCCGGAGGACCAGACGCGGTTCGCGCTCGAAAAGGTCCGCACCGCGATCGAGGCGCTCGGCGGCCGGCTCGAGGAAGTGGTGCGGACCCGGATCCACGTGAAGCCCGGGACCGACTGGGAGTCGGTGGCCCGGGTCCACGGGGAGTTCTTCTCCGGCGTCCGGCCCGCCTGCACGCTGACCTACGCGGATCTCATCGGCGAGGAGTACCTCGTCGAAATCGAAGTCGAGGCGATCGTCGGGTCGGCGGTTGCGGAGGACGCATGAAGATCGACTTGTCGCTTGCGCGCGCCCTGCTCCTGCTCGCGGCCGCACCCGCCGCCGGGCAGGGACCGGTCGAGCGCGCCGAGGTGCCCGACGGATTCGAGGTGCCCGCGCAGGTTCTCGGGGACATCGACTTCCGGATGGTGGGGCCGTCGCGGGGCGGGCGGGTGACCACGGTGACGGGCATTCCCGACCAGCCGTACGTGTTCTACATGGGTTCGACCGGCGGCGGCGTCTGGAAGACGGAGAACGCCGGCGTCTCCTGGACCAATCTGAGCGATGACGCGTTCGCCGTCGGCTCCATCGGCGCCGTGGCCGTCGCTCCCTCGGACCCGAACGTCGTCTACGTGGGGACGGGCTCCGCCGCCCCGCGCGGCAACATCTCCGTGGGCAACGGCGTCTACCGCAGCACCGACGCCGGACGGTCCTGGACCCATGTGGGCCTCGAGGCCGCCGGACTGATCGGCCGGATCGTGGTGGATCCGGGTAACCCGGATCGCGCCTTCGTGGCGGTCCTCGGTCAGATCTTCGGCCGCTCGCCCGAGCGGGGCGTCTACCTGACGGAGGACGGAGGGAGCACCTGGACGGCGGTGCTCCAGATCTCCGACGCGACCGGAGCCGTGGAACTCGCGATGAACCCGGCGAACCCCCGCGAACTCTTCGCCGCCATGTGGCAGGCGGAGCGGAAACCCTGGACGCTCATCGACGGCGGTTCGGAGGGCGGTCTCTACCGGACCCGGGACGGCGGGGAGTCGTGGGAACTGGTCGGGGGCGGGCTACCGGAAGCGTCCGAGGAGAACCCGGTCGGAAAGATCGGCGTGTCCATCGCCGCGTCGGACCCGAGCCGCGTGTACGCGTTCGTGACCGCCGCCGAGGAGCGGGGTGGTCTCTATCGCAGCGATGACGGCGGAGACACCTGGACGCGGGTGAACGGCGAGCGCCGGCTGCGCGCCCGCGGCTGGTACTACAGCTACGTGATCGCCGATCCCACCGATCCGGACACGGTGTACGTCCTGAACGCGCCCTTCTTCAAGTCCGTGGACGGGGGCATGTCCTTCCAGACCGTCCGCGTCCCCCACGGAGACAACCACGACCTGTGGATCAACCCGAACGACCCCCGGATCATGGTGGAGGCGAACGACGGGGGAGCCACCGTGACCCTCGACGGGGGCGCGAACTGGTCCTCCATCCACAACCAGCCCACCGCCGAGTTCTACCGGCTCACCGTGGACGACGAGTTTCCCCGGCGGCTCTACGGAGCGCAGCAGGACAACTCGACGATCAGCGTCCCGTCCTGGACCGACAGCGGCCTCTCACCCGAGGCCCACTGGTGGGACGTGGCGGGCGGCGAGAGCGGGCACATCGCCGTGACCCCCGGTCGGCCCGAACTCACCTACGCGGGGAACTACATCGGCCAGATCGATCGGCAGGACCGCGACGAGGCGGGCGCCCGCAACGTGATCGTCTATCCGGAAATGGCGGACGGCGTGGCCCCGCGGGACCTCAACTACCGCTTCCAGTGGAACGCTCCCATCGTCGTTTCCCGGCACGACCCGGAGGTCGTGTTCCACACCTCCAACTACGTCCATCGGACCACCGACGGCGGCCTCTCGTGGGTGACCATCTCGCCCGACCTGACCGTGGGCGATCCCGAGAAGGGCGCCCGGCCGGGCGGGCCGGTGCAGCACGACCACACCGGCGTCGAGGTCTACGGAACGATCTTCGCGCTCGGAGAGTCGCCGCGGGTGTCCGGGGTGATCTGGGCGGGCACCGACGACGGGCTGGTCCACCTGACTCGGGACGGTGGAGAATCCTGGACCGAGGTCACGCCGCCGGCAATGCCGGCGGGCGGCACGGTGAACAGCCTTGACGTTTCCGCCCATCACGACGGAGGCGTCCTCCTCGCCGTGCAGCGGTACCGCGAGAACGACTTCGAGCCCTACGTCTTCCGCAGCACGGACTTCGGGGCGACGTGGGCGAGTCTGGGGGCCGACGGCGGAATACCGGCGGGTCATCCCGTCCGGGTGGTCCGGGAGGACCCGGTCGACTCAGACATCCTCTACGTGGGGACGGAATTCGGGCTCTTCCTGAGCCTGGACGGCGGGGAGCTTTTCGTTCCCTTCGGAGACCTGCCAGCGACGCCCATCACCGATCTGCAGGTGGCCGGGGACGAACTGCTGGTCGCCACCCAGGGCCGCTCCTTCTGGGTGCTCGACGACCTCACCCCGTTCCGGGCGCTGGCGGGGCGCTCGTGGGATGTCCCGGCGCTGCTGCCAGCGGGGACGGCCGTGCGGCTGGCCACCGGCGGCAGTCGGCCGTTTCGGGGTCCGGGGGCGCCGGAGAACCGTCCGGTCGGAGCTCTCCTCCATTACTTCCTGCCGGAAGATCTCGAGGACGGGGATGAACTGCGGATCACCGTTCGCGACGCGGGCGGCGCGGTGATCCGGGAGTTCGTGCGGAAGCCGGCGTCCGGCGCCGAGCCGGAGGAGTCCGAGGACGAGCGTCCGAATCCGGACGCCGTGCTGGAAACCGAGGCCGGGCTCCAGCGGCTCGCCTGGGACCTCAAGTACCGGCGTCCCGAACTCCTGAAGGGCTCCGTGATGTCCATCTCCTATACCGGCGGAGCGTTCGTGATGCCAGGGGCCTATAGCGCCTCGCTGTCCTTCCAAAAGGAGGGCGCGGAGGAAGTCCAGGGCGATCCCGTCCGGTTCGAGGTGGTCAAGGACCCCCGGGTGAGCGCCAGCGACGACGATCTCCGGCAGCAGCACGACCTCGTGCGGCAGGCGCAATCGCTTCTTGAGCGGATGCACGAGCGGATCGGCGCGCTCCGGGACGCGCGCGACCAGCTCGAGGCGGTCGAGAAGCGGGCCCGGGAGGCTGACCGCTGGAGCGACGAACTCGAGGAGCAGGCCGAGGCGCTGCGCAAGCGTCTGACCGAGGTCGAGGAAGAGCTCATCCAGCCGAAGAACGAGTCCAGTCAGGACCCCATCAACTTCCCTCCGCAGATCGACAACCAGATCGCCTACGTCTACGGCCACGTGGCCCAGAACTACGGCCGCCCCACCGGCGGCTCTTTCGAGCGCTTCCGGGACTTGGAGGAGGAGGCAAGGCCGATCCTCGAACGGCTGGACTCCCTGCTCGGCGCCGGGGTCGCCGACCTCAACCGCGCCCTCCAGGAGGCGGGAGTCACGGGCGCGGTGTTGGTCGGACAGCGCTAACCGCCGCGAACGGCGGACACGGCTTGGAACGCCGACCTCCGGTCGGCACAGCGACGCCGAGCGTCGCGGACGGCGCTCCGCTACCCGCCGTCACAGCGCGCCGCTGAGGGAACCATCCCCGTCAGCATCGTGGCGCGACGGCTCGGAGCGCCGACCTCCGGTCGGCATCGCGCGGGAGCGCGAAACCAGCGTCGATGACGCTGCTCTCGCCGCAGGCGAATCGGTTGCTATCCCTCTTGCGATGAACTGCCCGGTGGTTACTCTCCGGCGCTACTCGTCCGCCGGATCCGGGAGATCCTCCAACAGTCCCTCCCGGTACGGGAAGAGTGCCGGGGTGCCCCCGGTGTGGAGGAAGACGACCGTGTCGGTCGGGCGAAATGCGCCGTTACGCACCATGTCGAACAGACCCGTCATCGCCTTCCCGGTATAGACCGGATCGAGGAGGATGCCCTCGGTGCGTGCGGTCAGCGCGATGGCCTCCACGACGTCCGCGTTCAGGACTCCGTACGCCTCGCCGAAGTATTCGTCGAGGAACACCACGTCGGCAGGCTCGATCTCCAGGTCGAGCTGCATCGCTTCGACGGTCTCCCGGGCAATGGCGAGCACGTTCGCCTCACCAGCCGCCTTGCTGCCACCGGTGCTGATGCCGATGATCCGGACTTCGGGGGCGAGCATCTTCGCCGCGACCACGAGCCCGGCCTGCGTGCTGCCGGAGCCGGAGGCGTGGACCACGTGGGTGATCGTCACGCCCGCCTCACGCGCCTGTCCGAGCAGTTCCCGGAACCCGTTTGCGTAGGCCACTGCACCCACCGGGAGCACCATGTCGCCGCCGGTCCGGGAGCCCCCGACCGAAACGACATAGGGCGTCCTTCCGGCTTCCCGCTCCGCGCTGGCGATTTCGGCGACCGTGGCTTCCCGGTCGCCATCCGGTTCGATGATCCGCACGTCGGCGCCGAGGATCCGGTCCAGCAGCAGGTTGCCGTCCGCCGGTGCGACGGACTGGTCTTCCCTCCGTTGCAGGACGAGGATCGGGTCCATGCCCAGCCGGCGGGAACCGGCGGCGGTCATGCGCGCCCAGTTGGACTGCACGCCCGCCCAGGTAACGACGCTGTCGCTCCCCTTGGCGACCGCGTCGGCGAGGATGAAGTCGAGCTTCCGGGCCTTGTTGCCGCCGAAGGCGAGCCCGGTCTGGTCGTCGCGCTTGACGAACAGGCGGGGCCCCCCGAGTTCTGCCGCGAGCGTGGGCATCTCCTCGAACGGCGTCGGGAGATGGGCGAGGGGGGCCTGTTCGAAGCGGCTGACGGCCTCGTCGAAGATGGTCATGGGGTCAGCGACGTCTCCTTCCAGATCTCCGGCGCCCGCGCCGCCGCACGCGGAGAAGGTGGCAATGGCGAGTCCGACACCGGCGACGAGTGCGAAAGAGCGGAGCGCGGGCATGGGCGATCCTCCAGAACCGGCGAGTTTACGCACGGAGGTCCGGTTCAGTGTTCGGTTGGTGGGCCGTTTCTCGGATCAGAGATGCCGGAGCGCGTCCATCTTCGAGTGCAGGACGCGGACGATCACGACGCCTCCGGTTCCCGTGCCGTAGAAGAGGACGTGGGAGCGGAACTCGTAGCGCCGCAGTCCGGGGGCCAGGGACTCGGCGGACCGGCCGATCAGCGGGTTCGCCGCGAGCTGCTCGCAGAGCGAGTTGATGCCGTCAAGGTATGCGTGCGCCTGCGCCAACCCGAATTGTCGGGCCGTGTAATCGAAGATCTCATCGAGATCTGCAGCCGCCCGGCGTGTCAGCCTATGGATTGCCATCCCGCCGGAACCGCGCTTCGGCTTCTTCCATGATTTGCGGGATGGTGCGGTCGCTGATTCCGCTTTCGAGCCCTTCCTGAATTGCGGCCCGGAGTGCGAAGAACGAATCCTTCCGTTCCCGGTCGCGCCGGATCAGATCGCGGATGTACTCGCTGTCGTTCGTGAAGTGACCCGCCGTGATTTGGGCCTTGACCCACTGATCCTGCTGGGGCGTCAGGCTGATCGTCTTCCGCACCGTGCTCATGTCGGATTCCTCCCGATAGTGTTGCGTGAATCTTCCTACTGAACAACATATTATTGCATGAATAATCATCAAACCCGTGCTTGGCGCAGAGCAGAGCGTGGGGGTTGTTCGGCGCATACCGCTCAGGAAACTCCGGGCGAACCGCGCCTAACGGAGTCGGGGGGCTCAAGCCTGGGGCGATACGGGCGTCGGCGGGCTCAAGCCTGGGGCTACGGGAGCCGGCGGGTCCGAGCTTGGGGCGATACGGGCGTCGGCGGGCCCGAGCCTGGGGCAATAGCGGCATCGGCCGGTTCAAGCCTGGGGCGATAACGGAGTCGGCGTTCCGAGCCGTTAAACCCCTCACTAAAATCACGCCGCGTCAGGAAGCACTGTTTGGCCCGGCTCAAGTCCCACATCTCGACGGACTCCGACGAATTCCGGGCCAACGAGGCGCATAACCGCGGGCTCTGCGAGACGCTGCAGGAGCGGCTGGCCGAGGCCCGTCAAGGGGGAGACGGCCGGGCTCGGGCCCGCCACGCGGAGCAGGGGAAACTCTTGGTCCGGGAACGCATCGAACGGCTCTCCGACCCCGGTTCCCCGTTCCTCGAAGTCGGTCCGCTCGCCGCGCATGACTGCTACGACGCTCCCACCCCGGCCGCCGGGCTGGTCACCGGGGTGGCCTCGGTTTCGGGACGATTGGTCATGGTGGTGGCGAACGACGCCACCGTGAAGGGCGGGACCTACTACCCGCTGACCGTCAAGAAGCACCTCCGGGCCCAGGAGATCGCGGCCCGCTGCGAATTCCCCTGTGTGTACCTCGTGGACAGCGGCGGGGCGTTCCTGCCGCTCCAGGCCGAGGTTTTCCCCGACCGCGACCACTTCGGCCGGATCTTCCGCAACCAGGCGGTCATGAGCGCCCGCGGCATCCCGCAACTCGCGGCCGTGATGGGCATGTGCACGGCCGGCGGCGCCTACGTCCCCGCCATGAGCGACGAGGCCGTCATCGTCGAGGGCACCGGGACCATCTACCTGGGAGGCCCGCCGCTCGTGAAGGCTGCCACCGGCGAGGTGGTGAGTCCCGACGAACTCGGAGGGGCGCGGATTCACACCGAGCGTTCCGGGGTGGCGGACCACCTCGCGGAGGACGACGCCGCAGCGATCCGGATCCTCCGGGAAGCCGTCGGACGGCTGCCCGCCGGCAACCGAGATCCCATCCGCGACGCTGACCCCGAGCCGCCCGACTACCCGGAGGAGGAGATCCTCGGCATCTGGCCGCGAGACCGGCGGGTCCGGGTGGACATCCGCGAGACGCTCGCCCGGCTCCTCGACGGGAGCCGGCTCGACGAGTTCAAGGCGCGCTACGGGACCACGCTGGTGACCGGCTTCGGCCGCATCGAGGGGATCACGGTGGGGATCGTGGCCAGCAACGGGGTCCTTTTCAGCGAAAGTGGCCTGAAGGGCGCGCACTTCGTCCAGCTCTGCGCCCGCGAGGGCCTGCCGCTGCTGTTCGTCCAGGACATCACCGGGTTCATGGTCGGGGCGCGCTACGAGCAGGGCGGGATCGCCAAGGACGGCGCCAAGATGGTGAACGCCGTGGCCACCGCCGAGGTGCCCAAGCTCACCCTGATCGCGGGCGGCAGCTTCGGCGCCGGCAACTACGCCATGTGCGGGCGCGCCTACGATCCGGCCTTCGTCTGGTCCTGGCCGGCGAGCCGCATTTCGGTGATGGGCGGCGAACAGGCCGCCTCCGTGCTGGTCCAGGTGAAGCGCGATCAGCGCGAGCGCGCCGGCGAGGAACTGAGCGGCGCCGAAGCCGAGGAAATCGCCACGCCCGTCCGGGAGAAGTACGAGCGCGAGGGGAGCCCGTACTACGCGACCGCCCGTCTCTGGGACGACGGCATCGTGGACATGCGGAACACGCGCCGGACGCTCGCGCTGAGCCTGGCGGCCGCCGCGAACGCTCCCGTTGGCAGCTCCGGACACGGCATCTTCCGGATGTAGGGATCCGGGAGCGCCGCATCGTGAAGCGAACCGTCCGGGTCGGAAACGCCGGCGGCTACTGGGGAGACGACCCGCGGGCGCTCGAGTCCCACGTGATGGGGCCGGAGCCTCCCGACTTCGTCACCGCGGATTTCCTGGCCGAGATCACGATGAGCATTCTGCAGAAGCAGCGCGCCCGCGATCCCGAGGCCGGCTACGCCCGCGACTTCGTGAGCCAGGTCGCGCCGCTCCTGGGCGCCGTCCGGGAACGCGGGATCACGGTGATCACGAACGCCGGCGGCGTGAATCCCGGGGCCTGCGCGCAGGCGGTGCTCCGCGCCGCGACGGGGGCGGGCGTCGAGTTGACGGTCGCCGTGGTGGATGGCGATGATCTGATGGGCCGGCTCGACGCGCTTCTGGACGACGGGGTCGGTTTCGACAACCTGGAAACCGGCGATCCGTTCGCGCCCCGGCGAGGCGACGTCCTGTCGGCGAACGCCTACTTCGGCGCCGAGCCAATCGTGCGGGCGCTGGCGCACCGCCCGGACGTCGTGGTCACGGGACGGGTCACGGACACGGGAATCACCCTCGCCCCCATCCGGCACGCCCTCGGCTGGGACCCCCACGACTGGGACCGCATCGCGGGCGGCATCGTGGCCGGACACCTCATCGAGTGCGGGGTGCAGGCCACCGGCGGCAACTTCACCGACTGGGAGCGGGTTCCGGGACTCGGCAACGAGGGCTTCCCGGTCGTCGAGGTCGAGGAAGACGGCGCCTTCGTGCTGACGAAGCAGTCGGGAACCGGGGGGTTGGTCTCCCCCGCGGTCGTCCGGGAACAACTGCTCTACGAGATGGGCGACCCGGAGCGCTACCTGTGCCCGGATGCGACCGTGGACTTCTCCGGTCTCGCGGTGGCGGCTGCCGGGGAGGACCGGGTGCGCGTCCGGGGGGCGCGGGGAGGTCCGCCCCCGGGCGACCTGAAGGTGAGCGCGTCGGTCCGGGGCGGTTTCAGCGCCCGCGGCAGCCTGGTGGTTGGGGGGCCGGATGTCCGGGGCAAGACGGCGGCGCTCGAAACCGCATTCCGGGATCGGCTGCGGGGGGATTGCGAGGCCGCGGGGGTTCCTTTCGCCGCCGAGTTCCGGGTGGACCTCGCGGGCGCGGACGCCGCACAGCGCGGGCTGGCGGACGCCGCGCGCCTCGATCCGTCCGAGGGGCTCGTCCGCTTCGCTGCCTGGAGCCCGGTCCGGGAGCCGCTGCACGTCTTCCGAAAGCTGCTTCCCAGTTTCATCCTCAGCGGCCCCCCCGGACTCGCCGTCACCGGAGGCGCCCCGGCGATCTCCGAAGTGGTCGGCTACTGGCCGGCGCTCGTTCCCCGCGACCGGGTCCCGGCGTCCGTCCGGGTGATCCGGGTCTCCGCGGGTGGGACCGAAACCGTGGTCGGCGAGGAAAAGGTGCGTTTCGAGGGGCCGACCGCTCCGGCGAACGCGCCGTCGGCGGCCGGCAAGCGCTCGCAGACCGGCGTCGCGGCATCGGGCCCCCTGATCGAGACACCCCTCGGCTCGGTGGCGCACGCCCGCAGCGGAGACAAGGGGGACGCGGCCAACATCGGGATCGTCGGCCGGAGCGCCGCCTGCTACGAGTGGCTCCGCGAGCAGTTGACCACGGAGCTCGTCGGGGAGTGGGTGAGGGACGTGGCCCGGGGTCCGATCGTCCGCTACGAGGTGCCCGGGCTCTGGGCTCTCAACTTCATCCTGGAGCGGGCGCTCGGGGGCGGCGGCACCCGCAGCCTGCTCCTCGACCCGCAGGGCAAGACCCTCGCGCAGGGGATCCTCCGCCGGCGAGTCCGGATTCCGGCCGCTCTCCTTGCCACGATCCCTCCCGAAAACCGCCCGCTGTCCCCCGGGTTCGCAGCTCCCTTCTCCGCCTCATGAGTTCTCCGCACCTTCAACTCGATTTCGCCGCCGACGGTGTCGTCCGGCTGAGCCTCCGGCGTCCGGAGGCTCGGAACGCGTTGACCCCGGAAATGGTTGCCGGAATCCCGCGGCTCCTCGAGGAACTGGCGGCTCTGCCGGCGGAGGAGTGCCGGGTGGTGGTGTTGGAGGGTGAGGGGAAGGTCTTCTGCGCCGGCGCCGACCTGAAGGCGATGCGCGAGTCCGGGCGGGCGAGCGAGGAGGAGAATCGCGAGGACGCCCGGCGCTTCGCAACCCTCTTCCGGTCGGTCGCGGCGTTTCCGGCCCCGGTGATCGCCGCGGTTCAGGGGGCGGCACTCGGCGGGGGCTTCGGGCTCGCCGTGTGCGCCGACCACGTCGTCGCGGAGGACACTGCCCGCTTCGGCACGCCCGAGGCGCGGCTCGGGCTCGTCCCGGCGGTCATCTCCCCCTACGTGGTCCGGCGCCTGGGGCCGGGCCGCGCCGGCCCGTTCCTGCTGGGCGGCGCCGTGGCCCGGGGACTCCCCGCCCTCGCCGCCGGAATCGCGCACGAGCTGACCCCGGTGGGAGGTCTGGAGGATGTGCTCGCGCAGACGGTGGAACGCTTCCTCGGCAGCGCCCCGCGCGCGGTGCGCCAGGCCAAGGCGCTCATGCTGCGAGAGGCTCCGCTGCCTCCGCCGGATGTCGAGGAGTTGACCATCCGCACCATCGCCGAGGCGCGGGCCTCCAAGGAAGGGCAGGCGGGAACGGCGGCCTTCTTCGCGAAGCTGCCGCCGCCCTGGGCGCCGTCAGGCTCGCAATAACGACGCTCGTGTCCTCCGCCCCGCGGCTGCTCATCGCGAACCGCGGCGAGATCGCCCGGCGGATTCTTCGCTCCGCCCGCGCGCGCGGCTGCCGGGTGGCCGTCGTCTCGACCGCCGCCGATCGCGGGGCCCCGGTGCGGGGGGAAGCCGATCGGGTCTTTGAGGTTCCGGGTTTTCTGGACAGTCACGCCATCGTCGCCGCGGCCGCCGGCTGGGGCGCCGGACTGCTGCATCCCGGATACGGGTTCCTGTCGGAGAGCGCGTCGTTCGCCGCCGCCGTCGAGGCCGCCGGGATCGCCTTCGTGGGCCCGACAGCGGAGAGCATGCGCCTTCTCGGCGACAAGGAGGCGGCCCGGCGGACCGCCGTGGCGGCCGGAGTTCCGGTATTGCCTTCGCTGGGAGTCGACGAACTCGCCTCCGAACCGGACCCCGTGGCGGGCGTGGAACGGGCCGGGGTGGGTTTTCCGTGCGCCGTGAAGGCGGCGGCGGGCGGCGGCGGCATCGGCATCCGCGTGGTCCGCCGTCCGGAAGCGCTGGCCGAGGCGCTTTCGACAGCCGCCTCCGAGGCCCGGGCGGCGTTCGGGGACGGCCGCGTCTACGTCGAGCGCTGGCTCGACCGCCCGCGTCATGTCGAGATCCAGGTGCTCGGCGACGGGTTGGGAGCCGGAATCCACCTGGGCGAGCGCGAGTGTTCCGTCCAGCGCCGCCGCCAGAAACTCCTCGAATGGGCGCCCGGATTCGGAATCTCGGAAGGTCTGCGAGCCCGGATGGGGGAAGCCGCGCTGCGGCTGGTGATCGCGAGCCGCTACCGGGGCGCCGGGACCGTCGAATTCCTGCTCGAACCGGACGGCACCTTCCACTTTCTGGAGGTAAACACCCGACTCCAGGTGGAACACCCGGTCACCGAGGAGATCTACGGCGTGGATCTCGTGGACGCGCAACTGGAGATCGCCACCGGCGGCTGGCCCGCGTCGCTACCGGCTCCGGTGTCCCGGGTGGAGTCGTTCGAACCCCTCTCGCCCGGCGGGGCGGCCTTCGAGGCGCGGATCGTCGCCGAATCGCCGCAGCGCGGATTTGCGCCCAGCCCCGGACGTCTTCGCCGCTACCGTGAGCCTGAGGCGGACGGCGTGCGGGTCGATTCCGGGGTGGTCGAGGGCAGTCCGGTGCCCCCCGGCTTCGACTCCCTGCTGGCGAAGGTGATCGCCTCGGGCGACTCGCACGCCGCCGCGGCGGCGCGGCTCGCGTCCGCACTCGAGGGCACCGTGATCCACGGGGTGGAGACGAACGCTTCGCTCATGATTTCCGTGCTGCGGCATCCGGACCTGCTCGGCGAGCGCGTTCACGCCGGTTGGCTGGAGGTGCGCATCGAGGAACTCGCCGCTTCCCGGCTGGCGCCGGACGTGATGGCCCTACTTGAGCGTGCGGGGGTAGCCGACGCGGTGGCGGCGGCCACTTCGCGGCGCCGGACGACCGCGGGAGCGGACGTCTTCAGGTCGCTCGGTCAGGAGGACGAGTTTCCGCGGGTGGAGCCGGGACGGCGAGCGGGCGAGGTGGCGCTCTCGGGCCCCGCGGTCCGTGACGCGGGGGCCGGCGAGGCGCTGAACGTCACGGCCACCCGGCTCGCCGGCGGGCGCGAGCTGGCGGTCACCGTGTCCGGCGAGACCCTGGCGCTGCCGCTCTCCGCGGAGGGGGAAAGCGTCGGTCGCGGGCAGGACTCCGGGGAGGTGCGGGCCCCACTCGCCGGCCAGGTCATCCGCATCCTCGAAGGCGGGAGCAGTGTCGAGGAAGGGGACGTGGTCGCCGTGATCGAGTCCATGAAGATGCACTGGGAGATCCGCGCGCCGGCAGACGGGGTTCTCGCCGACTGTGATGTCCGACCCGGAGATGCCGTCGCCGCCGGCGTCGTCCTGTTTCGGGTCACGACGGATTGACTGAGCGCAGCGATCACCCTCGATGTCCCGGAGGTTGTCCGGGACATCGCCGGTCGTCAGATCAGACCGGTATTGCGCGACCGTCATGATCGCAAGAATTCGGGGGCCGCGTAATCGATCCACCGGTATTCTTGAGGACGGGCCGTCCATATGCGACCGAAGGGAGACACCGCTTGGGACGACGCCCCTCCTGGCATCGGTCGGGACCGCATCGAGGTGTACCGGGCCGGACTCTCCACGAAGAAGCGTCAGGACGTTCAGGAGCGCCTCAAACGGGGTGACGTGCGGCTGGTCTTCGCGACCAACGCGCTTGAACTGGGAATCGACATCGGTGGTCTCGACGGGGTCGTCCTCGCCGGCTTTCCGGAAAGCATCATGGCGGCCTGGCAGCGCATCGGCCGTGCCGGGCGCTCCTGGAAGTCTGATGCCTTCGTCCTCTACTTCGCCCGCAACAATCCGGTGGACCAGTTCCATGGTTCCAACCTGCCGGCGTTTCTGACCAAGCCGCTGGACGAGCTCGTCATCAATCCCGGCAACCCGGACCTCGTCGAAAGACATGTCCCCTGCGTGCTTCACGAGAGCGGGAGCGTCGACGGGCTGAGGAATGGTGCGGAGATTCTTCGGCCGGTGCTCTATGACGCGGCGGAAAAGAAGCTCCGCGCCGGCTCGGTCATTGCGAAGGGCGTCACCCCGCAGCTCTACATCAACCTGCGGGGTGGCAGCACCGGTCAGTACGTCCTCAAGAAGGGAGAAGAGGAGATCGGCACCATGTCGGCGCAGCAGCAGTTTCGGGAGGCGTACGACCGGGCCATCTACATGCACGGCGGAGCCACCTATCGGGTCACGGAGATCGCGACCGGACGGGACGGCGGATCCATTCACCTTCAGGAGGAGCAGCCCTGGCTTCATACCAACCCCGTCATCACCACGACAGTGACGATGCAGAACATCTTCGAGGGGCACAAATGGAGTTCCGCGGGACCCGAGGCAACCTACGGCGACAGCTCCTCGATGGAACGCATCCACCAGGTGGTGGAGGTGGATGAGCGGTCCGACGAGGAACGCGACCGATGGACGCCGTCGTCGAATCAAGCACGATTCGACCGGGCGCACGCCCTCTGTATCTCCCTGCCTCCCGACGGCTCCGACGAGGCGGTTCCCGCGATGGCGGGCATCGGCGTGCAGACGTGTCAGCACCTGCTCCGGGTCGGTGCTCTGTTTTCGATACCCATCGACGCCCACGACGTCTTCACCCATGCTGACAGCGGAACGCGTTCGATTTTTCTCGTCGAGAGCTACCCCGGGGGCATCGGCATCGCGCGCAAGGCGCTCGAGGTATGGAGAGGAATGCTCAAAGTCGGGATGGAGGTCGCCGAGCGGTGCCGATGCGCGAAGAGCTGCCCCAACTGCATCTCCCCTCCGCGGTCTTACGATCTGGACAAGGACGCCGGGATCGAGTTCGCCAGTCGGCTCTTGGCCGGATCGGAAGGCCGACACACCCACGAGTTCCGTGCGGGCCTCTGGGAGCCGGTTCGCTGAACTGAGGGCGCTGAGCCCCCGAAGCCCACGAATCCGCTAGCAATTGCCCAGCGCCTCGGTGGCGTGGCCCGCCGGGGCCATCTGGCCCGGGGGCGGTACGTGGTTGCGGCCGTCCGGGCCGCGTGCCGACCGGAGGTCGGCGCTCCAAGCCGTTTCTGCATTTCGGGCTGCTATCCGCAGCAATCGGCTGGCCGGGGTCCGAGTTCCAGCCGGGCCGACGAAACCGCACCCGGGCCGTCGCCTGATGGGGTAGGCTCGGTCCGGGAACAGGAATGGACGACAGGATCACCACCGGCATCCGGGCGTTCATGGGTCGTGATTGGCAGCGGGTACGCGATTTCAAGGACGCCCATTGGGCCGAGCGTATCGAACGTCTCGGGCCTCTGGAAGGACTGCGCATCGCTGACGAGCTGCGCCGACAGGCGATCCTCGAGAACCCGGGCTGGCCCGATGCGCAGAGCCGCCGTGAAGACCTGGCCTCCCACGTCCGCCTAGCCGCTCTGTTCGCCCGCGCCGATGCAGCCCGCCGGCCGTGATCTGCTGGCCGCCCTGGCGGCGGTCCTGAACCGATGGGGGCGCTGGTATCTGTTCGGCGCCCAGGCGGTCGTCGTGTATGGCGTGCCCCGCATGAGCGCTGATGTCGATGTCACGCTGCGACTCGTTCCCGACGAACCGGATCGTTTCGTCCGCGACATGGACGCCGCCGGGTTCGCTCTGGCGGTCCAGGATCCGGACTTCGTTCGGGAGACGCGCGTGATGCCGTTCGTTCACGCGGCCACAGGGATGCCGCTTGATGTCGTGTTCGCCGGATCCGGCCTTGAAGAGGAGTTCCTCGAGCGAGCGAAGACGACGGACATCGGCGGCGTCGAGGTCCCGTTGATCGATGTCGCCGATCTCGTAATCGCCAAGATCCTCGCTGGCCGCCCCAAGGACCTGGAGGACGTGCGGAGCCTCTGGCGTCTGCACGGATCCGCAGTGGACCACCGCCGAATCCGGCGTCTGCTGCGATCCCTCGAAGCGGCCCTCGACCGGAGCGATCTGGTATCGAGTTTCGAGGCCATGCAGCGGGCCGTCCAACCGCGTTGATCGAGCCGGGCGTCTCGCTCCGCCCGCGAACACTGGCCGTGCTCGCGGCGCCGCCTGCGAAGTCCCCGGCTGACGGGAAACCGTTCGCCATACCCTTGTGCGATGGGAGCCCATGCGACGGAGCGTCCGGCGGACGTCGGTCGCGGGCTCGACATCTACATCGTCCTCTCGGCGCTGATCGCGGTCGCGGCGCTCCTCACCTGGATCATTCCGGCGGGCCGCTACGAGCGGACGGTCCTTCCCGATGGCCGCGAGGCGGTGGTGCCGGGGTCGTACCAGGTCATCGAGCGGTCGCCGGCGGGCTTCTGGGAGGTGGTGACCGCAATCCCGGACGGGTTGACCGACGCGGCGAGCGTGGTCTTCCTCGTGTTCCTGTGCGCGGGCTCGGTGGGGGTGATGCGCCGGGCGGGAATCCTGGATCTCGGGGTGAACCGGCTGGCCGCCGCCACCGGGCGGCGGGTCGAACTGCTGATCCCGGCGCTCATGTTCGGCTTCGCGGCGGTCTCGGGCGCGGTGGGGATGCCGGAGCTCTCGATCGCCTATCTACCGATCGTGACGCCGATGCTCGGACGGCTGGGCTGCGGGCGAACGACGGCGACCGCGGTCGCCCTGCTCCCCACCACCCTCGGCGCGGCATTCGGCGTGACGGTGCCGGCGACCGTGGGCATCGGGCACATGCTGGCGGGGCTGCCGATGTTCTCGGGCGCCTCCTACCGGTTTGTCTTCTTCCTGATCGTCCAGGCCGCGGCGGCCGTCTTCGTGGTGCGGCGGGCCCGGCGGGAGATCGCTAGGCGCCACGAGCCGCGCGATCCCCGGGAGACCATTGCCGCCTCGTCGGACGAAACTCCGCCGGCCGCCTTCCGCGGGCGCCAGAAGGCGGCGGGTGTGGTCGCGCTCGGGCTGTTCGCCGTCTTCGTGGTTTCGGTCCTGACGCTGGGGCTCGGGTTCGAGGAGATCGGGGGCGCCTTCGTCGCGATGGCGGTCGTCGTTTCGCTGGTGGCGGGGCGGGGCCTGAACCAGATCTGCACGGACTTCAACGACGCGTTCCGCGAGATCCTGGTGGGCGCCCTGGTGTGCGGAGTGGCCCGCGGCGTCTCGGTGGTGATGACCGAGGGGATGGTCATGGACACCGTGGTCTACGGCGCCGCTCTGCTGGTGTCTTCGCTGCCGCCGGCGCTCACCGCCGTGGGGGTGCTGTTCGGACAGACGATCTTCAACTTCCTCGTCCCCTCCGGGAGCGGACAAGCCCTGATCACCTTGCCCATCCTGGTGCCGGTGGCCGACCTCGCGGGGGTCACCCGGCAGGTGGTGGTGCTCGCCACCCAGTGGGGCGACGGCATCACGAACGTGATCTTCCCGACGTCCGGGTACTTCATGGCGACGCTCGTGATGGCGCGCGTCGGCCTCCTGCAGTGGATCCGCTACTACCTGCCGCTCTTCGGGATCATTCTCCTGGTCGCGACCGGCGGACTCGTGGTCGCCCAGCACATACAGCTCGGCCCGTTCTGAGGTCACCATGCGAATCGTCAAACTTCCGGTCGAGCCCATGACGGCCGAGTCCTTCGCCCCCTACGGCGAGGTCATCGAGGCGCGGGAACGGCCGGCCGATGGCCGCCGGTTCTTTCCGGTCGACTTCCGGATCGATGGCCGGACCACGATGGACGTCATCTGGCAACCGGCCGGGGGAAAGCGGTTCCGGATGCTGGAGCGCCACTTCGCGGTCACCCAGGCGTTCATCCCGCTCGAGGGTGCGCCCGCGGTGGTGGCGGTGGCCCCGCCCACCGATCTCGACGACGCCGAGGCCGTTCCGAAGCCCGAGGAGGTGCGCGCCTTCCTCATCGATCCGGGGAAGGGGTACGCCTACAGGACCGGGACCTGGCATTCCCTCGACCGCTACCTGCTCGAGCCGCCGGGCGCCAGCTTCGTGATCCTGAACGTGGATCCCAACCCGACGCAGTTCGTGGACTACGGCGAGCGGTTCGGGGTGGAGTTCGAGGTGGACGCGTAGGGGGGCGGTGCGTCCCCTACCGCAGGATCCGGCGTTCCGCGGCGAGGGCGTCCAGTTCCCGGTCCAGCTCTTCCGCTTCCGCCCGGAGGCGGTTCGTGTCGAGGGGACTCAGGAACCGATTGGGGTTGCGCGGCGCGGTGGGAAGGCCGCTTGACCCGATGGCGGTCAGCGAGGCCTCGATGTCGAGCAGGCGCTCCCGGATCTCGGCTTCCCGTTCCGCGATCTCGCGGAGCCGGGCTTCGATGGCTTCCTGAACGTCATCCGCGCTGGGTTCGGCCGTGTCCTCGCCGGGGTCGCCGGGCGGAAGGTCTTCGCCGGTGACGGGAGGGTCGCGGAGTGGGTCCGTCTCAAGCGGAGCCGGCGGTTGATCCGGACTCGTGGAGCGCGTACCGGAGAGATCGGCGTCGGTGAAGCGCGGCGCCGGGCCGTGTCGCTCCCGGCTGGCCGCGATGCGGGCGCGGTTCCGCCGCGCGGCCTCGGCAAGCAACGGCTGGTTCTCCTGAGCGGACGGTGAGGGAGTCGTGCTCCCTGTTGTCGCGATCAGGAGGCCGAAGGCGAGAACCGCGACGAACGGCTCAGGTCTTGACTGGAGTACCGAAGCGGTCGCGCAGGACGTACGGCGGAAGGCGATATTCCTCGCGGAACATCTGGGTACGGACAGAACCCGTGACATGGGACGCGATGTCTCTCCCGGTGAGCAGATAGACGACAGTGGGGCAAAGGTCGCGCCGCATCACCTGCTCGGGGAACACCGCGCCCTTCCGGAAGTCGGGGCCGACCCCGAGCGTCCAGACGTTGTGCGCGTAGTAGTTCCCCTGCGAGTGATGGAGCTGTCCGTACACGTTGACCTCGTCGTCCCGCCCGCATTCGGGCCGCAGCAGGATCGAGGTGGTGTCACGCAGGTACGGATCGTTCTGGATGAAATCGTGGAGGTTGCCGATGAGTTCGTCGGTGGCCGCGATGTGCCGCCGGTACTGCTCGTAATCGGTGTCGTAGTCCCAGAAGCCGGCGTCGGCGTGGGCGTCGTCGAGCGCGAGCATCTGGATGGTGATCAGCTTGGGCCGGAAGTCCCGGAGCAGGTGCTTCGCGATCTCGAAGCACTGTCCGTCGCCGAGCGGCACCTCGCGGTCCACGAGCGAGGTCTTGGTGGACGCGGGGACGTCTGTACGCCGGGAAACGGCGTCGGCGAGCCAGTCCTCGAGGTCCTTCGAGGTCTGCCGGGTGTGGCCGAGTCCCGGTTCGATGTTGGCCTTCACGAGAGCCGCGGCCGACGCCTCCTGATCGTCGTGGAACAGCTTGTTCATGGTCAGCGAATTCGCGCCGAACTCGAGCCCCCCGTCCGGGTGGGCGCTCCAGTGCTTCCGGTCGAAGACCCACGACCGGTAGTAGCTGACTCCCTGCAGCATCCAGTAGTCGTTCACCGACCCGCCGAGTTCCTTGCGGACGGTCTCGGTCCAGGTCGGATAGAGCGGATGCTCCGAGACCGTTTCCCGGCCGGTCAGCATCTCGGTGTACATGTAGCCGTGGAGGTTCGCGGTCTCGCCGAAGTCCTCGGTGAACACGCTGCCGGCGTCCATCATCCGCGCCATGTGCGGCGCGTGCGCCCGGTCCTCGACGGTGTCCTTCTTCCGGCAGCCGTTGCCGTAGAGGATGACGACCAGGTGCTTCGTCTTCAGGCTTGCGTCGGGAACGACGGCGGCGCGCTCCGGGGTGGCGGCCAGCAGCCGGTTGGCGCTCCCGCCGAGGCCAAGGGCGGCGGCGCCCGCGGCCCCGAGAAAGTGACGTCGATTCATGCTCATTGTGGTTTCGGGGCAGCGGTCGGTTCCGCGTTCTCTTCGGGCAGGAACACCACCTCCAGGCCGCGGATCTCCTCGTCGCGGACCGGATTCAGGTTCAGGTAGTTCTGCGCCCGGTCGGAGATGTTGACCCGGGACACCGAGTAGGCGCCGCGCTCCTGCCACTTCTCGATCTTCAGGGCGCCCCGGAAGACGTTGGGCTGGGGCACCAGCGAGGGCCGGTTCAGCGGGGGGTTCCTGCTCTCGAGCTCCACCCGGACCAGGTCGGCGCCGCTCGGGCTCTGGAAGGAGACGTAGACCTTGTCCACCCCGCTCAGGTTGTCTTCCACGAGGGCGGCCACGGGGATGGACTCGCTGGCGAGCGCCTCGCGCTGCGGCAACTCCACGGCGAGCAGCACCGGCGCCTCGTCGTCGCGTTTTTCGGGATTCTCCTGAACGAGCACACTCAGGTCCGCGAGCACCGGGGACGTGGCGGCAAAGATCAGGGCGCTGTTCCGCGCCGCGTCGTAGAGCTCGACCTTCTGAACTGCCCACCGGCCGCCCTCGTACCACTCGGGAATGGAGAAGGCCCCGAGAAAACGCCCCGGGTTCCGGGCGTCGCCGATCAGGTCCGCCCGTACGGACCGCCTTCCCGAAGGGCTCGTGAACACGGCCCGGGCCTGGGTCGGACCGGCGAGGTTGTCCTCCGCGAACGCCTCGACCCGGATGGTCTCGCCGACGCTCGCCTCAGCGGTCAGGATTTCAAGGGAACGGAGGGTGGGCGGGGTGACATCGGCCTCGGGGTTGTCCGAGACCACGAAGTAGGCGGGGCTGCCGTCCGGCGCCCGCATCACCGGGTTGAACTCGGTGGAGTACGCCTTCTTGTGGCCGTGCTCGTCGGTGATCATCGTCGAGCCGACGTTGTAGCGGCCGCCCGGGTGGTGGCGGTCCACCTTGCCGCGTCCGAGATAGAGGTGCCTGTCCTTCTCGTGGGGCTTGAAGTTCACGTAGATGACCGAGGCCCGGCCGTACTGCTGGCTCCAGAACTCCGCGACGAACCGCCGGCCCTTCTCGAAGGCCGGCTCCACCCTGGCGATCGCCCGCACGGTGTCCCCGGGATCCACCTCCAGATCGATGACGCGGAACTCGGTCAGCGCGGTCGAACGGTGTTCCCCGCTCAACTCGCGCTGGGCCGGCTGGGTGCCCCTCCGGCGGTACTGGAAGACCTCGGGGATGTAGTCCCCGTCGGCGACCCCGAGCTGGCCGGTCACGTCGGCGCTCGCCGGTTCCGTCCCCTGGGTTACATCGTCGAGGATCGCGAAGGGATACGCGGCGGCCTTCGCGTCTTCATCCTTCTCGCCCGCGCGCCGGGTTTCGGGCGGCTGGGCGAGCGCGGCCGACGCGCCGAACAGCGCGGCGATCACCACAAAACGCACCGTCATCAAGGGGAAACCGAGCCGACCAGCCAATATATCATCCGCCCCCCGGCGCCCGGCTCGCCACCGCGGCGGGCTGATTTCCCCGGCGCCCGGTTGAACGACATGCCCCTTTTCGCCCGGCGTTTCGGCCACATGGGGACCGAGAACGCCTTCAAGATCGGAGAAGACATGGCCCGCGCCCGGGAGCGGGGCGTGGATGTCATTCCGTTCACCATCGGCGAGCCCGACTTCGACAGCGCGCCGCACATCAACGAGGCGGGGATCGCGGCGATTCGCGCCGGAGACACCCACTACACCGATCCCGCCGGGATCGCGCCGCTCAGGGAAGCGCTCGGCGCCTACGTGTCCCGGACGCGGAACATCGAGGTGGCCGCGGACCGGATCATCATCCTCCCGGGGGCGAAGCCCGCGATCGGTTACACGATGATGGCCTACGTGGATCCCGGCGACGAGGTGATCTACCCGAGTCCCGGGTTCCCGATCTACGAGTCGTGGGTCACCTATCTCGGGGGCGTGCCGAGACCGCTCGTGCTGCGGGAGGAGCGGGGCTTCTCCTTCACGGTGGACGACCTGGACCGGTTGCTCACGGACAGGACGAAGGTCCTGATGCTCTGTTCACCTTCGAACCCGACCGGGGGCGTGCTTCCGAAGAGCCTGCTCGAGGAGGTCGCCGCGCTCGTGAAGGAGCGGGGCCGCCCGGACATCCGCATCTATTCGGACGAGATCTACGAGCACATCACCTTCGACGGTTTCGAGCACACCTCGATGGCATCGCTGCCGGGCATGGACCGGCATACGATCATCGCGAGCGGACACTCCAAGGGGTACGCCATGACCGGCTGGAGGCTCGGCTGGTGCGTGCTTCCCACGGCGGAAGAAGCCCTGCGGTTCAAGCAGATCAACATCAACACGGTGAGCTGCGTTCCTCCGTTCATCCAGCAGGCTGCCCGCGAGGCGCTCGAGAACCCGAAGACCTGGGAGGTGGTGGGTTCGATGGTGGCCGAGTTCAAGCGGCGGCGTGACTACGTGGTGCCGGCGCTGAACGCCATTCCCGGAATCAGTTGCGCGAATCCGCTGGGCGCCTTCTACGTCTTCCCGAACATCACGGGCGTCTGCGAATCTCTCGGCGCCACCGCGCACTTCGAGTCGCTGCCGGATTCCCTGAAGGCGAGCACCAGCCCGGCGACCCTGGTTTCCCGGTTCCTCCTCTACTACCACGGGGTCGCCCTGGTGGACCGCCGCAGCTTCGGCGTGATCGGCAGCGAGGGGCAGAACTTCCTGCGGCTCTCCTACGCAGCGGACATGGACTCGATCCGCGAGGGGATCCGGCGGATCGCCGCCGGGGTCGCCGACCACGACGGGTTCGCCCGCTTCCTGCAGGACGAGATTGCCCTGGGACTCGCCGCATGAGCCGCATCTTCGTCACCCGGCCCTTTCCCGAAGCCGGCCTCGCCATCCTGCGCGCCGCCGCCGAGGTGGAAGTGGCGCCCACCGCCGATGGCGATTCGACTCCTCGGGACCAGGTGCTCGCCGGCGCCCGGAGCGCCGACGTTCACGTGTCCCTTCTGACCGAGGCGGTGGACCGGGAACTCATGGAGTCCTCTCCGCGGCTGCTCGGGGTCGCCAACTACGCCGTGGGCTTCAACAACGTGGACGTGGCGGCGGCTACCGAACTCGGGCTGCCGATCACGAACACGCCCGGCGTCCTCACCGACACGACGGCGGACCTCGCCTGGGCGCTCCTGATGGCGGCGGCGCGCCAGGTGGTGCCGGCGGACGCCTACATGCGGGGCGGCCGGTACCGGATCTGGGGGCCGTCGCTGATGCTGGGTGTCGACGTGAGCCCGGGCGGCGACGAGCGGCGCAAGGTGCTCGGGGTCGTCGGTTTCGGCCGCATCGGGCAGGCGATGCACCGGCGGGCGCAGGGGTTCGACATGGACGTGCTGGCCTTCGATCCCCCCATGAAGGCGATCATCGAGTCCCGTTCGGACGTGGAATACGCCGAGTTCGACGACCTGCTTGCCCGCAGCGACTTCGTCACCATCCACACCGATCTCAATCCCTCGACCCACCACCTCTTCGACGCGGCGGCGTTCGCCCAGATGAAGGAGACCGCGATCCTGATCAACACCGCGCGCGGTCCGGTCGTCCATGAAGCGGCGCTGGTGGAGGCGCTCAAGTCCGGGGCGATCCGGGGGGCGGGACTTGACGTGTTCGAGCACGAGCCGGCCTTTCATCCGGGTCTCGCCGAGTGCGAGAACGTGGTGATGCTTCCCCACATCGCCAGCGGCAGCGTGGCCACCCGGGACCGCATGGCCACCATGTGCGCCGAGAACGCGGTGGCCCACCTGAACCGGCAGCGCGCGCCCAACTGCGTGAATCCGGAGGTTTACGACACGGAGGCGTACCGGCGGCGAACATCCCGGTAGGCGAGTGTGTGAACCCGATTGACGCCCGGCATCCGGGATCGGTCGGCGCGGCTCCGGCCGCCAGGCCGCGATGAGCCAGACCTTCGTCATCGTCGCCGTCTGCGTCTATCTGGCGGGGCTCCTCTTCCTGGGGGCCGTCGCCTCCACGCGGATCCGGAACGCCACCGACTTCGTGGTCGCCGGCCGCCGGCTCGGGCTGGGGCTCTGCACGTTCACGCTCTTTGCGACCTGGTTCGGGGGAGGCACGCTGATCGGGGCGGCCGGAGCTTCCTACGCCGGCGGCCTGAACGCGGTGGTGGCCGATCCCTTCGGCGCCGCGCTCTGCCTGCTGCTGGCCGGCGCGTTCTACGTGCGGCTGCTCCGTCGCCTGCGGCTCCTGACGGTCCCCGATTTCTTCCGGCGCCGTTTCGGCAGGTCGGCCGAAATCCTCTCCGCCCTCTCGATTCTTCCGGCATACATCGGCTGGGTGGGATCGCAGTTGCTGGCGGTGGGGACGGTGCTCTCCGCGATGGCGGGTCTCCCGTTTGTCGCCAGCATCCTCATCGCCGCCGCCATCGTCCTCATCTACACGGTGCTCGGGGGCATGTGGGGCGTGACCCTCACCGATTTCTTCCAGGCGCTGGTCCTGATTGCCGCGATCTGCGTCTTGCTGCCGATCGTCCTGGGAGCGGCGGGCGGAATCTCCTCCGTGCTCGACGCCCTGCCGGAGGGCCGGACCCGATTCCTGCCGACCGGCGGCCTGCTCGAATGGCTTTTCTTCG
Organism: Acidobacteriota bacterium; assembly: GCA_022828085.1. GTDB lineage: Bacteria > Acidobacteriota > Vicinamibacteria > Marinacidobacterales > Marinacidobacteraceae > Marinacidobacterium. Next base: position 66,830 of record JAJEIY010000030.1, read on the forward strand.
TGCAGGCCTGGCTGCTGATCGGCCTCGGGAACCTGCCCGGCCAGGACCTCATGCAGCGGGCCCTCAGCTCGAAGAGCGAGCGCGTCGCGCAGTGGTCCGCCTACTTCGGCGGCTCGCTCTACCTGGTGGTCGGCCTGATCCCGGTGGCGCTCGGAATGATCGGTTCGGTGCTGATGCCGGGGCTGCAGAACCCGGAAGAGATCGTGCCGCGTCTCGCCATGGAGTACCTGCCGCCGGCCGGACTCGCGCTCTTCCTGGGCGCGCTCTTCTCGGCGCTCATGAGCTCGGCCGACAGCGGTCTGCTCGCGCCGGCGAGCGTGTTCGGGCAGAACATCGTGCGCAATCTGGCGCCCGACCTGAAGCCGAAGGAGGTCCTGGCCGCCGTCCGGGTGGGAGTCGTCATCTTCTGTGGACTGGCGCTCGCGGTGGCGCTCTGGTTCCAGAGCGTCTACACGCTCATGGTCGAATCGTGGACCGTGATGATGGTCGGTCTCTTCGGTCCGCTCACCCTGGGGATGTACTGGAAGCGGACGAACACGCCGGGCTGCGTAAGCGGCATCCTGGCCGGGCTGGCCGTGTGGCTGGGGCTCGTCGGGTTGGAACTGGTCTCCGGCGCGGCTTCCCCCGAAGAGGTCCGGGAACTGCCGAACGCGCTCATCGCCACCCCGGTGTCCCTGCTGGTGACGGTCGCCGTTTCCCTGCTGACCGGGAAGAGTCACCCTCCGCGGGCACTCACCGACCCCTCGGGAGCGCCGATCGAGGCTAAGGGCCGGCTCGGGACGCTGGGACTCCGCCCGCCGGCGTCCGCCTAGCAGCAGCCTGTGGCAAAACCCACGCGGCGTTCGACGGGCGATACATCCCGCCTGAAACGGGCCGCTGTGCGGCCCTCATCGTTGCGTTTCGGTCGGAATACCCCCGGTATTCCTCCCTCACGCGCCTCGTCAGCCGGGCGCCTCACCCGTCTCGGCGCTCACGTGGGTTTCACCACAGGCTGCTAGCGGCCCCATGACGTCCGCGCCGCGCTGGCGGGTCGCGCCGACCGCGCACCGCCACGCGGAGGCGCTCGCCGAACTCACGCGGATCGTCTTCCCCACACTCGATCCCTCGGAGTGCTTCGCTGCGGACCATTACCGGAAGCACGTCGAGATCTTCCCTGACGGCCAGTTCGTCGCCCTGACCGGCGAGGACACGCCGGTCGCGTCGACCACCACCCTGCGGCTGAACCTCGATCTCAGCCGTCCGCAACACCGCTTCCCCGAGTTCCTGGGAGGGCTGTACCTCGCCGCGCACGACCCCGCGGGCGAGTGGCTCTACGGCGCCGATCTTGGAGTCCACCCGGACTGGAGGCGGCAGGGAATTGCCCGGGCGCTCTACGCGGCCCGGCAGGCCGTTGCCCGGCGGCTCGGCCTGCGCGGCCAGCTCACCGTCGGCATGCTGAACGGCTACGGGGCGGTCGCGGAGCGGATGAGCGCCGAGGACTACTACGGGCGGCTGGTGGCGGGGGAGGTCAGGGATCCGACTGTCTCCGCGCAGATGCGGATCGGATTCCGCCCCGGTGGCCTGATCCCCGAATACGTCCAGGACCCGCGCTGTGGCGGCTACGGCGTCCTGCTGACCCTTCCCGCGGATCAGCAGGTCTCTCCCCGGTAACGGCGCCGCCCGCGCCAGATCCTGTTTGACATCGGGATCAGAGTAATCTATAAAACAGACTACTCTGAAGGGAGAGGTCAAACATGGACACATCCACCGCACGCAGCGACTTGGCGCTGATCGACCGGATTCTCCGGTCGGCGGACCGCTCGCTCAACGTCGCGCCGCTCATCTTTCTCACCTGGGGGCTGTTCGCCGCGATCGTCAACGGAGTAGCGCAGGCTCGGGCCGTCGGCCTTCCGGTACCGTCCGACGGGTCCTTCCAGCTGCCGCTGATGCTGCTCGCGATCGGCATCAGCGTGTGGGCCGCGCACCGCCATGACACCGGACGCGAAACGCAGATCGACAGCCAGGCGGGAATCACGTTCGGGGTGGCGTTCGGAGTGCTGTTGCTGCTGAACCTCACGGCCCAGCACCGGGCGATTCCCGGGGACGGGATGTCGCTGTTCTGGGCCGGGGGGATGAGCATCGCGCTACTGGTCGTCGGTCTGCAGGCGAGCCGGCCGCTGCTCATTGGCGGCATCGCGCTGCTCGCCGCCGCGGTGGTCGCCAGTTTCGTTCCGGCCTGGTTCCACGGCACGCTGGTCCTCGGCTGGGTGGCGGGGCTTGTGGTTCCCGCCATCGTGATCTGGGCGCGACGCGGCCGTGGATGAACTCCTGCTGTCCCGGATCCGCCTGGCGGTCATCGCGGAGCTGGTCGCGGTGGAGTGGGCCACCTTCACCGACCTCCAGAAGTCAGTTCAGGCCACCAACGGCAACCTGAGCGCTCACCTCGGCAAGCTGATCGCCGGCGGCTACGTTGTCGAACGCAAACGCTTCGTGCGCCGCCGCCCGCAGACCCGCTATCGCCTGACGGATGCCGGCCGCGCCGCCCTGCTGCAACACGTCCAGCAACTGCAGGCGCTGGTCGCTCCGGAGCGGTGATGCGGCGCCGTGCCGTCTGTAAGATTCGCGCCCCGCGAACGTAGCGAAGACAGGTCCTCTTCCGGCCTTCCGCGTGGAGTCCCGGGCTTTCGCACCGTGCCCGGAACCTTTCCCTCCCAAGCCTCGTAGGCTCCTGATTCAAGAACATGAATCCCTCAAACCCCGCTGACCGGCTCGCCGAACTCAAGATCGGCGAGGAGCAGCGCGGCTCGCGTCCGTTCGCGCTCGTCACCGCGATCATCGGTGGACTGCTGGTGATCGGGGGCGGAGTCTCGGCAGTCTTCCTGCTGGGTTCGGAGCCGGAGGTCCTCGCGGTCCGCACGGCGCGGGTTCGCTCGATCTCCGTGGACGCCGGGACCACGGTGCTGAACGCGAGCGGCTACGTCACGGCGCGCCGCCAGGCCACCGTTTCGTCCAAGACCGCGGGACAGATCACCGAAATTGCGATCGAAGAGGGGATGGAGGTGACTGCGGGCCAGGTGCTCGCCCGTCTCGATTCCTCCAACCTGACGCGGACTCTCCGCCTCGCGGAGGCGCAGGCCGCGGCGGCCGGAAAGGCGGTCCTCGAGGTGGAGGCCCAGCTCGCCGAAGCGCGCCTCCGTCAGGAGCGGACCCGGCGCCTCGTGGAGCAGCAGGTCGCCGGACAGGCCGACCTCGACCAGGTGAACGGCGAGGTCGCCACCCTCGAGGCGCGCATCGACCGCCAGCGCGAGGACATCCGCGTCTCGGAGCGGCAGGTGGAGGTCATCCGCCAGCAGATCGAGGACATGGTGATCCGGGCGCCGTTCGATGGCGTGATCACCGCGAAGAACGCCCAGCCCGGCGAGATGATGTCCCCCATCGCGGGCGGCGCCGGGTTCACCCGCACCGGGATCGGGACGATCGTGGACATGACCTCGCTGGAGATCGAGGTGGACGTCAACGAGGCCTACATCAACCGTGTCTCCCCGGAGCAGCCCGTCGACGCCGTCCTCGACTCCTACGACGACTGGACGATCCCGGCGCGGGTGATCGCGATCATCCCGACCGCCGACCGGGACCGGGCGACGGTGCGGGTGCGGATCGGTTTCGAGGAGCTCGACCCCCGGATCCTGCCGGACATGGGCGTCAAGGTGAGCTTCCGGTCCGCCGAAGCGGAACCGGAAGAGGCTCCCGAGGGTCTGCTCGTGGACGCGGCGGCGGTATTCCCGGACACCGGCCGGGATCTCGTCTACCTGGTGCGGGACGGACGTGTCCAGCGCCGCGCCGTGCGGCTCGGGGACCGCCGCGGGTCCGATGTGTTCGTGCTTTCCGGACTCGTGGAGGGTGACCGGGTCGTCGTGGAGGGTCTCGAGGGCCTCGAGGACGGCGCCGAAGTCGCGGAAGTGGCCGCGGCGCCATAGCAGCGGGTAGACAACCTCACGGAGAGAGTCGAATGAGTGAGACCAGTTTTTCCGACACGGCGGCGGGCAACGGAGCCGCAGTGGAAGCCATGGTGGACGTGCGAAGCGTCAGCCGCACCTTCCACCGGGGCCGCACCCCGGTGCCTGTGCTGAAGGACCTCACCCTCCGGATGGAGAAGGGGGAGTTCCTGGCGCTGATGGGACCCTCTGGCTCCGGGAAGTCGACGCTGCTCAACCTGATCGCCGGGCTCGACCGGCCGACCGGCGGGGAGGTCATCGTGGGCGGCTCGCCGATCCACCGTCTCTCCGAGCGCAAGCTCGCCGGCTGGCGGTCGCGCAACATCGGTTTCGTGTTCCAGTTCTCGAACCTGCTGGGAGCCCTGAGCGCCGAGCGGAACGTGGCGGTGCCGCTGCTGCTGACCTCGTTCTCGGCCCGGGAGCGGCGCCGGCGGGTCGAAATCGCGCTCGAAATCGTCGGGCTTTCGGAGCGCGGCAAGCACCGTCCCCGGGAGCTCTCGGGGGGTGAGCAACAGCGTGTCGGCATCGCCCGCGCGCTGGTGAACGATCCGATGCTCCTCGTCTGCGACGAGCCGACCGGCGACCTCGACCGGGCGACAAGCGGCGAGATCCTGGATCTGTTGGTCGCTCTCAACCGCGACCACGGAAAGACCATCCTGATGGTCACCCACGACCCGGTGGCCGCCGAACGGGCGTCGCGCACGCTCCATCTCGAGGATGGCCGGCTCGCGGAGTGCGGGCACGACGGGACGGTCGTTGTTCCGGTCCACGAACCGGCGGGAGCGGCGGTGTGAGTTCGTTCACCCTGATCAGCGCGGCGCTTCGCCGCAAGAAGACGCGGACCTTCCTGACCTTTTCGTCGGTGGTCTTCGCGTTCCTCATCTTCGGGGTCCTCTCGATGCTCCAGACCGCCTTCTCCATGGGCGCGGAGATCGCCAACGAGGACCGGCTGGTGGTGCGCCACCGGGTTTCGCTCTTCCAGCTCCTGCCGCAGTCCTACGAGGCCGACATGGAGGAGATCCCGGGCGTCGTGGACGCGATGCACATGACCTGGTTCGGCGGGGTCTACCAGGACCCGTCCAACTTCTTCATGCAGTCCCCGGTCGAGCCCGCGGAGTACCTCGACATGTATCCGGAGATTTCCGTTCCCGACGAGGCGAAGCTCCGCTGGATCGAGACACGGAACGGAGCGATCGCGGGCCGGGCGCTCGTGGAGCGGCTCGGCTGGGAAGTCGGTGACCGGATCCCCATCCAGCCCACCATCTGGCGCCAGGCGGGACGCGGCGATGACGCGTGGGAGTTCGAACTGGTAGGCGTCTACGACGCGGACGTGGAAGGCTTCGACCAGACGCAGTTCCTCTTCCGCTACGACTTCTTCGACGAAGCCCGTTCCTTCGGCCGCGGACAGGTCGGCTGGTTCATGGTGCGGATCGCCGATCCCGACCGGGCCCCGGAGATCGCCGCCGCGATCGACGGCACCTTCCGGAACTCCGCCGCCGAGACCAAGAGCGAGTCCGAGGGCGCCTTCGCCGCCGGTTTCGCCAACCAGGTCGGGAACCTGGGACTGATCGTCACCTCCATCCTCGCCGCGGTCTTCTTCACCATCCTGCTGGTCGCGGGGAACACGATGGCGCAGTCGGTGCGCGAACGCATCGGCGAAATCGGGCTGCTCAAGGCGCTCGGCTTCACCGGCGTCCGGGTGCAGCGCCTCGTACTCATGGAATCGGTGACGCTCGTGACCACGGCGGGATTCCTGGGAATGGTTCTGGCCGTAGGGTTGGAGCGCGTCCTGCGCCCGGCCCTGTCCGCCTACTTCCCGGGTCTCTTCCTGCGGCCGGAGGACCTGCTGATCGGCCTTGGTCTCGCGGTGGCGACGGGGTTGGTCGTCGGGATCTTCCCGGCGCGGCGGGCGATGCGCCTCGAGACGGCGCTCGCCCTCCGGCGGTTGTAGGAGGCCGGAACCATGCGTCTTGGATCCTTCATCCGCCAGTGTCAGGCGGTGACCCGCTACAACCTGGAAACGATCTGGGAGCGGCGCGCCGTTTCGGTGGTCGCGATCTTCGGCATCGCCGGCGTCGTCGGCGTCATGGTGGCCGTCCTGTCGATGGCCGCCGGTTTCCGTGCGGTGGTGACCGGGCAGGCGCGGGACGATGTGGCGGTGGTGCTGCGGAGCGGCGCCACCGGCGCCTCGGACAGCATCCTGAACCACCAGGACATCCAGGTCCTCTGGGAGGCGCCGGGGGTGGCGCGCGGCCCGGACGGCCCGCTCGTCTCGCCGGAGCTGTTCGTGATCATCGACCGCAAGAAGATCGGCGCCGGGACCGACGCCAATGTCCCGCTACGGGGTGTCGAAGCGGCCGGTTTCGCGCTCAGGGAGCAGTTCGAGATCGTCGAGGGCCGGAACTTCGAACCGGGCCGGAACGAGGTCATCGTGGGCGACGGGGCGGCCGGCGCCTTCGAGGGGCTGCTGGTCGGGGACCGGATCGACGTGGGGCGCGCCTCGTGGGAGGTGGTGGGGCGGTTCACCACGGGCGGCGGCGTCGCCGAATCCGAGATCTGGACCGACAACCGCATCCTCCAGCAGATGTATCAGCGCGGCAATTCCTGGAACATCGCCCTGGTGCGGCTGAGAGATGCCGAGGCGTTCGAAGGTTTCGAGGCGGCGCTCACCGACGATCCGCGGGTCAGCCTCGGCGCCGAGCGGCAGACGACGCACATGGCGGCCCAGTCGGAGCCGATCGAGGTGTTCATTTCGGTGGTCGGCTGGATCATCGTGGTCATGATGTCGGCGGGCGCGGTGTTCGCGGCGCTCAACACCATGTACGCCGCGGTGTCCTCCCGCTCGCGCGAGATCGCGACCCTGCGCGCCCTCGGGTTTTCCCGCCTGCCGGTGGTCGTCTCGGTGATGATCGAGTCGCTCGTCTTCGGGCTGATCGGCGCCGCCTTCGGAGGGGCGGCCTCATGGTTCCTCTTCGACGGGTTCCGGGCGGCGACGATCAACTGGGCCTCCTTCAGCCAGGTGGCCTTCGCCTTCCAGGTGACGCCGGAGCTGCTCGTCCAGGGGACCACCCTGGCCCTCGTGATCGGGGCGATCGGCGGCTTCCTGCCGGCGGTGGGCGCGGCCCGACGCAGCGTGGTGGGCGCCCTGCGCGAGCAGTAGGTCAGTTCAGGCCGCGCCGCCGGAGCAGGGGCTCCACCTCCGCGTCCCTCCCGCGGAAGGTGCGGAAGAGGTCCATGGCCTCGATGCTGCCGCCCTTCGAGAGCAGGGTCTCGCGGAAGTGGTCACCGTTTTCGCGGCTGAGGCCGTCGTTCTCCCGGAACCACTCCACGGAGTCGGCGTCGAGCACCTCGCTCCAGATGTAGGAGTAGTAGCCGGCCGAGTAGCCGCTGCTCCAGATGTGGGAGAAGTAGGTGGTGCGGTAGCGCGGCGGCACCGGCGCAAAGGCGATTCCGGCCTCCTCGAGCGCCGCTTCCTCGAACGCGAGCACCCCATCCGCATCGGGGGTCTCGCCGACGCCGAGCTGATGCCAGGCGAGGTCGAGCAGGGTGGCGGCCAGGTACTCGGTGGTGGCGAAGCCCTGGTTGAAGGTGCGCGCCGAGAGCACCCGGTCGAGAAGGTCAGCCGGGATCGGCTCGCCGGTCTCATGGTGGACGGCGTAGTTCCGGAGCACCTCCGGCCAGGTTGCCCACATTTCGTTCACCTGCGAGGGGTATTCCACGAAGTCGCGGGGAACCGAGGTCCCGGCGAAGTAGGGATAGCGGACGTTCGAGAAGAGGCCGTGCAGGGCGTGCCCGAACTCGTGGAACAGGGTGATGACCTCGTCGAAGGTCAGCAGCGTGGGTTCGCCCTCCGGGGGCTTGGGGACGTTCAGGTGGTTGGCCACCACCGGCTGGGTGCCGAGCAGGCCGGACTGGGAGACGTAGGCGTTCATCCAGGCCCCGCCCCGTTTGGACGGCCGGGCGTAGAAGTCGCCGATGAAGAGCCCGAGCGGGGCGCCGTCCTCCTCGAACACTTCCCAGATGCGGACGTCCGGGTGATAGACGGGCAGTTCGGGCCGCTCCTCGAAGGTCAGGCCGAAGAGCTGGTTGGCCGCGAAGAAGACCCCGTTCACCAGTACCCCGTCCATCTCGAAGTAGGGGCGTAGCTCGGAGGCGTCGAAGGAAAACCTCTCGGCTCGCAGCTTCTCGGAGTAGTAGGACCAGTCCCAGGCCGCGATCTCGATGTCGGCGCCTTCGGAACGCGCCAGTTCCGCCAGGTCGTCGGCCTCACGCCGCGCGTTGGCCACGGCCCTCGGGGTGAGACCCGAAAGCCGTCCGTCGACCGCCTCGATCGTCTGCGCCGTCTGTTCCTCGAGGATGTAGGCGGCGTGGTGCGGGTAGCCGAGCAGTGCGGCGCGCTCGGCGCGGAGGGCGGCGATCTGCACCACCGCTCCCCGGTTGTCGTGATCCCCACCGCGGCTGCCCCGCGCGAGCGAGGTCTTCATGATCCGCTCCCGCAGCGCGCGGTCCTCGAGCGAGGAAAGGGCGGGCTGGCCGCTGGTGTTGAGGAGCGCGATGACGTACTTGCCTTCGAGGTCGCGGGCCTTCGCGGCTTCGGCCGCCGCCGCGATCTCCCCTTCAGAGAGCCCGGCCAGTTCCTCGGCGGAATCCACCACCACCGCTGACGCGTTCACCTCGTCGAGGGTGTTCTCGCTGAAGGCCGCCGAGAGCGAAGCGAGTTCGGCGTTGATCTCCCGCATCCGGTCCTTCTCCGACTCGGAGAGCAGGGCCCCGGCGCGGGTGAAGTCCCGCCGGTACTGCTCCACGAGGCGCACCTCTTCGGGCGAGAGGCCGAGGTCGTTCCGGGACTCGTAGAGCGACTCCACCCGGGCGAAGAGATCGGCGTTCAGAAGGATCTGGTCGGAGTGCGCTGCGAGCTTCGGAGCCATTTCGGCGCGGATGGCGTTGATCTCGTCGTTCGTGTCGGCGGAGGAAAGGCTGAAGAAGACCCGCGCCACCCGGTCGAGCAGCCGGCCCGACCGTTCGATGGGCACCAGGGTGTTTTCGAAGGTGGCCGGTTCCGGGGACGACGCGATGCCCCCGATCTCCTCGATCTGTTCCGCCATCCCGCGTTCGAACGCCGCCCGGTAGTGGCCGTCCTCGATGAGGTCGAAGTGGGGCAGGCCGTAGGGCAGCGTGCTCTCGGTGAAGAACGGGTTATCGCCCATGTCGGTCTCGGGTGCGCCGCCGCACCCTGCGGCGAACACGAGAGCCGCTGCTACAGCTCGCAGGGTCCTGCTGGTCATGGTTCTTGCTCCTGTCTGGGGGAAACTGTTCGCCCGTGGCGGTCACGAGCGACACTACCGGGGCCGACACTTCCTGCGGGCCGTACGGGTCGCTAGACGGTCTTCCACGGATCGATGACCGACACGCCGCACTCCCGAAAGTCCTCGGTGTCGCGTGTCGCGAGGGCCGCGCCGTGGGTCTTGGCGATTGCGGCGATCTGACAATCCAGAGAACCAATGGGGTTTCCGGCTTCGCGGCGCCGCGCACCGATCTCGCTGAATGCGGCGGCGGCAGCGCGGTCGAACGCCAGGATGCGCCCCGTGAAGGTTGCGCGGAAGAACTCATCGGCCATTGAGGCCAAGTGGCGTCGTCGTCTCCCGGCCGGCAGGATGGCGATGCCGTAGCGGAGTTCGCCTTCGCTGACGGAAGTGGTGAAGAGTTCGCCGTACGGTTGGAGCCGCGTCCACGTGGCAACCCGAAGATCCGGCTCAGGGCGCATCAACTCCGAAATCACGTTCGTGTCAACGATGGTCACGAGAAGTCCTCGGAGCTGAAGTCCGGCGGGTCGCGCATCGGTTCGCGCGGTGGCAGTTCGAGTTCCACTCCGCCGATGGGGTCGACGATCCGCCGGATCGCGTCGTAGAGGTTCTCTGGCGGGCCGGGATCCGTCTCCACGGCACTCTTCAGAATGGTTCGCGCCTCGGCCTCCATGGATCGCCCGTTCTCCGCCGCGCGCACACGTAGCCGCTTCTTGGTGGTCTCGTCGAGGTTGCGGATCGAAAGGCTGGCCACGGGGTTTCTCCTGGGAACTCCGGAATTCTAACGCATGCAATGCCTGCATTGCATGGAACGAGAGCGTACGGGGAAGCCGGGGGGGTGGCGGCTGGACTTAGTAGCCGGGACCCTCGACGTCCACCGCGATCGTCCGGTTCCGCCGCGGGTTGTGGCGTTCGTGGCCGTAGCCGCGCGGATTGGCGACGAACCAGATGTCCCGGCCGAGCGACCGGTCCCGGAAGAACGCCGGGTGGTGGGTGTGCCCGAAGCACCAGACCCGCACCTTGTCGAGGAGTTCGCCGCCCGCGTCCTTGGCCTCGTCGAAGAGCCCGTTGTAGAAGGCGCCGCTGGACGCCGGCTCGTACCCGTCGACGAGCCCGCCGGGGTGGGGCACCGAGTGGGTCAGCACGACGACGTGCTCGACGGCGGGATCGTCGCGGGCGGTTTCGAGCTGGCGGAAGAGCGTCCGCTTCGACTCCTCCCAGCGGTCCAGCGCCTGCCGGGGGTCGCCTCCGGGAAACACGAGCCGCGCGTCGTTCGAACGGCCGCTCCACCACCCGGACTGCGCCCCGAACGACCCGCCGCGCGGCGCCTGGAAGTGGTACCAGCCGTTCGCGCCGGCGAACGCGGTGTCGCCCACCCGGAACGGGCCTCCGCGGTCGAGATAGTGGACGTTGACCGGGAAGGCGTCGGCGAGCAGGTCGCGGGTGCGGTCGAGCGCTCCGGACGAGGAGTAGAACTCGTGGTTGCCGTCCACGAACACCACGTCGCGGTACTTCCCGGCGAGGGCGGCCACCACGCCCGCCGTCACCCCGACCCGGTTCCCCACGTCCCCGGGGAGCACCAGCGTGTCGCATTCCCCGGTCCCCAGCGGGCGGCCGCGCCACCCGATGTCCTGGTGAACATCGGACACCAGGTCGAAGCGCATGGCTTTCGCGGTCGGGATGCCGCTACCGCCGGTAGGACTGCGCGCGACGCACTTCGCGCTCCGCTTCCGCGAGCCGTCCCTGCCGGTTGTAGACGTCGGCGAGCACGAAGTGGCCGAGGGGCGCCATCGCCGGCTCCGGGTCGAGGGCGAGGCCGCGAAGCGCGGTTTCCTCCGCCTCTCCCAGCTCGCCCCGGTCCAGCAGTGCCTTGGCCAGATAGAGATACCCCACCCCGAATTCGGCGTTGTGCTCGATCGCAGCCCGGAAGGACGCTTCCATCCGCTCCGGATCGCCCATCGCCCCATAGAGCTTCGCCACGTTGAAGTGGGACCGGAAGTCCCTCGGCGCCATTTCGAGGCGCGTTTCATAGGCCTCGATGGCGCGCGAGCCGTCGCCGCGCTCCTCGAAGAGCAGCGCCAGGTTGTACCAGGCGTCCGAGAGCTGGTCGTCCATCTCCAGCGCGAGGCGCAGTTCGGCCTCGGCTTCGTCGAGTCGTCCCAGGCTCAGCAGGCACTCGCCCTTCAGGTTCCGGGCCGGCGCCCGTTCCTCGCCGGTGGCCTCGAGTCCCGCGAGCACTTCGAGCGCCGCTTCGTACTCTCCCTCGGCCGCGTGGATTTCGGCCAGGTGGTAGTGGGCCTTGTTGTCGTTGGGGTCCAGTTCCAGGAGGCGCCGGTAGCCTGCCGCGGCTTCGTCATACCGCTCCGCCAGCCGGTAGGCGTCCGCGAGCCCCAGGATCGCGGACTTGTATTCGGGATCGAGCGCCAGCGCTTCGCGGTAGGCGCCGATGGCCCCGCTCCAGTCTTCCCGCTTGACGTGGAGGTTCCCGAGGATCAGGTGCGCTTCCAGGATGCCCGGATCCTCGGCGAGCACGCGCTGCACCTTGGCCATCGCGTCCTCGATCCGGTCCTCGGTGGAGTCGGTGCCGGCCTCCTTCAGCAGGTTGTAGAGGACGATCTTGTCCTTCGGGTCGGCGAGCTCCTCACCTTCTTCCACCCGAACGCGCGAAGAGCCTCCCAGGTAGCCGAGCGCGGCGAGCTGGGCGCGCGTCTCCTCGTCCAGGGTCTCTGGGGCCTCTTCGTCGGCTCCTTCCTTTTCCAGCTCGGCCACCAACTGGTCGAGCCGCGCCTGGAGCTGGCGAACCTGTCCCGGCCGTTCGGGGGCGAGATTCCGTGTCTCGCCCGGATCATTGAGGACCTCGAAGAGTTCCGGACGCGGCGCCGAGATGAAGTGGAGCAGGCCGTTGCGGAGGGCGCGGAGCGGAGCCCAGCCGTAGTGGTTCCGGGGGTAGAAGCTCTCCGAGTACGCCCACAGTCCCAGGTCGGTCTCCGTGCCGTCCGCGAGCGGAACGAGGCTCGCCCCCTGCACGTCGCCGGGGACAGGCACGCCGACCAGGTCGAGGACGGTCGGCATCAGGTCGATCCCGCGCACCTGGGCGGGGACCCGCAGTCCGCGGCCGATCTGGCGGTACGGCGCCCGGAGCAGGAAGGGCACCTGCATCGCGGCGTCGTAGATGAAGAACCCGTGCGCCCCCTCGCGGTGCCGGCCGAGGCTCTCCCCGTGGTCCCCCATCAGGACGAGCAGCGTGTCGTCCGCGAGTTCGCTTTCGTCCATCCAGTCGAGCAACCGCCCGACCAGGGAATCGGTGAACAGCACCTCCGCGTCGTAGGAGGCTTCCGGGTAGCCGCTGACCCGGGACGCCCAGGGCTCCGGCGCCTCGTAGGGCCAGTGCGGGTCGTAGAGGTGGATCCAGGAGAAGAAGCGTTCCTCCTTCACCCCGTCCATCCAGTCGAGCGCCGCCTCGAGCACCTCGTCGCCGGGCCGCTGCACGCTGTCGAGGCTGATGCGCTCGAACTCGCGGAAGTTGAAGTCGTCGAAGTAGCGGTCGAAGCCCTGGTCGAGACCCCAGCGGGAGTCCACGACGAAGGCGGCGACGAACGCGCCGGTCCGGTACCCCGCCGCGTTCAACACCTCGGCGAGGGTTTCGGAGTCTTCCCGGACGTAATAGCCGCCGTTGTCCCGCACTCCGTTGAACATCGGGTAGGTCCCGGTGAACATGGAGGTGTGGGAGGGCAGGGTGAGCGGCACGGTGGCGGTCGCCTGCTCGAACAGGACGCCCTCCGCCGCCACCCGTCCGAACGCGGACGTCTGGATCCGGTCGTTGCCGTACTGGGTCAGGTGACGCGCCGAAAGGGTGTCGAGGGTGACCACCACGACGTTCAGGGGCCGGACCTCGTCGGGCCCCCCCGGCAGTCCCGCGCATGCCGCGCCGAGGAGCGCGGCCAGGCCTGCGGCGGCCAGGTCGAACCGAACGTGCGCGCGCGGGAACATGCTGGGCGGATTATCGCCTCACGGTCGGACGGAGACCTGATCCGGTGGCGCCAAGAGTATGGAGCATCATCCACATAATCATGTGGTAATATGCCACCATGAAGGCGGTGCAGATCAACTTCTCCGAGGACTTGCTGGCACGTCTCGATGCCGACGAGATCGTCCGCGAGCTCGGTCGTTCCGAGGTCGTCCGGCGGATGGTGGAGGGCTATCTCCGCCGCCGGGAATCCCAGCGCATCGACGAATCACTGATCCGCGGCTATGGGCCGGAATTCCCGCCCATCGAGGAAGAACTGGAAGGCTGGACGGAGGCTGCCGCGGCGTGGCGCGAACCGTAAGTCGCGGAGACCTCTGGCTCTACGAATTCCGTTCTCCCGATCGGCGGCGTCCGGTTCTTGTGCTCACGCGGGAAGTCATTGTGAATCGGCTCCACACCGTCACCGTGGCGCCGATCACCTCGACGATTCGCGGGAACGCGACCGAGGTGCGCGTGGGGACGTTCGAGGGCCTGAAACACGAATCCGTGGTGAACCTCGACCACGTCCAGACGGTCCCGCGGGCGGATCTCCGCCAGTGGATCGGGCGGCTCGGCCCCGGCCGGATGTTCGAGGTCTGTCAGGCGCTGAACGCCGCTTTCGGATGCGAGGCGACGATGGTTCGCGAGGAGCTCTGGGTGTTCTGAGGGTGGACAGCCCCGACCCGAGGTGAGTCCGTGGCATCACTCGTTGGCTGCCAGAATCGCTCAGCCATGAAACGACGGGCCACGCTCACCGTCGCCGCCGACGATCTTGAGACGATTCGCGCCGAAGCCGGGCGACGGGGAGTGTCGTTGAACGCTCTACTCAGCGAGATCGTCGCCGAGCGGGCGGCGGAACTCCGGTCCCGGCGGAAACCCCGCCTGGGACTCGGTGGTAGCGGAAGTAGCGATCTTTCGCGACAAAGCGTCGAGGACGAAGCCTCTCCGGCTCGCGCTCCCTGGCGCGGTTGATGGCCTTCGTCCCCGATACCGGGCCGATCGTCGCCGTGCTCGACTGCGACGATACCGAACCGCTGCGAGCCGTTGAGCTCGCGCGCCAGCACGCGGATCTCGATCTGGGGTTCGTGGATGCGGCCGTGATCGCCATCTGCGAATCGCTGGGGGAGACGAAAGTCGCGACCCTGGACCGCCGGCACTTCGGCGTCGTCCGCCCCGCGCACTGCGAACGGCTGCGGCTTCTGCCGGAGGGAAATGCCTAGGGCGAGCCCGCGCCCTCTGTTTTGGTCCTTGCCGGTTCCCCAAGCCTCCGCGGGCTTCTCGTTGCCGGGGTTCCGGCCGGTTGACACGCCCCCTCCCGAGTCCATACGGTTCGGAATTGGACCGGAGGCGGTTTTGGTCGTCTTCCGGGTCCGCGACTTCCATCTTCAGGGGGTTTGGATGACTCGATCTCGAAGAGCAATTGGAGGCCTGCTGGCGCTGGGACTCGTCCTTGCCGCCGGCCCGGCGTTCGGCCAGATCACGGGCACGATCCTGGGGAGCGTCTCCGACGACCAGGGGCTCGTGCTTCCGGGGGCGACGGTGAGCGTCGCCTCGGAACAGCTTCCCGGGGGTCCCCGGATGGCGGTAACGAACGCCTCCGGGCAGTACCGCTTTCCGAACCTGCCTCCCGGCGATTACACCCTCACGGTGGAACTTCCCGGTTTCGGGACCTATATCGAGGAGGGGATGCAGGTCCTGGTGGGCGGCACCGTGGAAAGGCTCGTCTCCCTCGGCCTTGCCACCGTGGCCGAGACGGTGACCGTCACCGGTGAGACTCCGGTGGTTGACACCCGGAAATCCGGGGTGTCCACCAACTACTCCAGCGAATACATGGAGAACACGCCGCTGCGGCGGTTCAGCTTCTTCGACTTCACGAAGTCGGCCCCCGGCATGTCGGCCACGAACCCGACGAGCGGCACGAGCAGCCGGGTTTCGGCGTTCGGCTCCGGGGTGGACGAGAACAAGTACCTGATGGACGGGGTGGACTTCACCGCGCCGGTGTCCGGCGCCGCCTGGCCGTGGCCGGCCACCGACCTGATCGAGGAAATGGAGATCGTTTCCCTCGGCGCCTCGGCGGAACACGGAAGCGCGGCCGGGGCCGTCTTCAACGTGGTGACCAAGCAGGGGACGAACGACTTCACCTTCACCGCCTCCGGTTACAAGCAGCACGCCTCGCTGACCACCCAGCCCATCAAGCTGAACGACGACGGCGAGGAGGATCCGAACGGCTGGGGATACAACCGGGACCGCTACGACGACTACACGGTTCATGGCGGGGGTCCGATCATCCGGGATCGGGCGTGGCTCTACGCCAACTACCAGTATCTCCAGGACTGGGACACCCAGCCCGGAGCCGATCCGGCGAACCCCCGCAAATTCGGCGCCCACCGCATGTTCTGGAAGCTGACGGCGGACCTCACCCCGAACGTCAAGTTCATGCACACCTACCACGACGACATCTGGGTCATTCCAGCCACGCCGTCGGTGACGCGCCCCTTTTCCACCATCGCCACCTTCAGCGGGAAAAACCCCTCGGTGACGTTCGGGCGGATCACCCATGTCCTCAGCTCCGAGACCTTCTACGAGGTGGGGGTTTCGGGCTTCTACTCTCCGCGCGACCTCAGCGAATCGAACAACCCCGGAGTCCCCAACACCGTCGACATCGACAACGGATTCCATTATGGCGGGTACGCCTGGTACGACATCTTCAAACAGGCGCGGACCGATGTGAAGGCGAAGGTCAGTCACTTCGCGAGCGACTGGATGGGCGCCGACCATGACTTCAAGTTCGGCGTCGTGTACACGGACGGCTCCCACAGCGTGCACGGCGGCTATGTCCCCGGCCCCAACTACCCGGGCGGAGTCCGCTACTACATCAACGGCGACGGCAGTCCCTACGGGATCCTCACCGGAACGACGTACAACATCGGGGGGCAGTTCAAGGAGACGTCGGCCTACGTCGAGGACGTCATCAACGTCGGGAACCGCGTCACCGTGTCCGCGGGAGTGCGGTTCGAGTCGGTGCAGGGCCTCAGCCAGGACGTGCCCGACCTGCTCGTGAATGACCTCGTCGCGCTCACCTTCGACGAGCGGGGAACCGTTGCCGGCGCCGGGGAGCAGTTCAGTTGGACCAACATCGGGCCGAGGTTCGGCTTCAACATGCGGCTCGACGATGACGGAAAGACCGTTCTCCGCGGCAACTGGGGCCGCTTCTACCGGACCGCCATCACCGGCGAGCTGAGCGGCATTCATCCCGGGCAGGGAAGCCAGCAGGAGTTCTACTGGAACGAGGAGACCGGGCTCTACGACATTGAGGGGCCGAAGTACGAGGCGAGCACCGACTTCGGGTACGACTCCAATTCCCGATCTCCAGTGACGGACCAGCTATCGATCGGCTTCGATCGGGAACTCGGAACCAGTCTGGCCTTCAACTTCACCTACGTCCGGAAGGACCAGAACGACCTGCTGGGCTGGAACGTGAGCAACGCGACCTACACGACGGCGTCCCACACCTTCGACAATGGCCAGACCATTGAGGTGTATCCCATAACCTCGGATCCCAACGACCGCTTCTACAGTCTGAGCAACGTGGACTGCGAGGGCGTTTCCTACCGTTGCGATCCGATGTACATGGACTACAACGGCTTGGTGTTCGGTCTCGAAAAGCGGATGTCCGACAACTGGCAGGCCCAGATCAACTATGTCTGGTCGAAGGCCTACGGGCTCCTGCCTTCGAGCGGGTTCGGGGCGGCGTCTAGCCAGACCACCCGGGTGTTCGGCAGTTCGCTGGCCCGGGACCCGAACCAGTTCATCAACGCAACCGGCCATTTGCTGAACGACCGCACCCACACCTTCCGGATCACCGGGACGCTGATCCTGCCCTACGACATCCTGTTCGGCTGGAACTATGCCTACTTCAACGGCAAGCCGTGGGGGACGTTCGGCAGGGTGGAACGGGACGTCCTGCCCCAGGGCGGCCGCAGCATCTATCTCGAGAGCCCCGGCTCGCAGCGGCTCGACGACCAGAACCTGCTGGATTTCCGGGTGTCGAGGACGACGTTCGTTGCCGACACGACCCGGTTCGAGGTGTTCGTGGACGCGCTGAACCTCCTGAACTCGACGTCAACCGAGGACGTAGCGTCCCAGACCTGGGACTCCAGCGTCTTCGGCATCGGCGAGCGCTGGGTGGATCCTCGCCGGCTCATGGTGGGCGTCAAGATCACCTACTGACCGCACGGGTAGTCCGTTTCGGGGCGGGGGCCTTCGGGCCCTCGCCCCTTTCTCGTATGGTCCCCGTCGTGAATCGGACGGGTCGGACGCGGCTGGCGCTCGCGCTGGCGTTGGCGGTACTGCCGTTCACTACCGCCGTAGCGCAGGACGGCGCCGACATCCGTAAAGGGGAAGCCGAGGCCCATTTCCAGCACGGCCTCCGGATGGTGGGCCTCCGCAACAACGACCGCGCCATCGAACTCTTCCAGTACGCGATCGCGCTGGACCCCGACCACGCCGGGGCGCACTTCTACGTGGGCCTCGCCTACATCCAGCGCGGCTACACCAGCCTGCGGCGCGCCGACCACCACCTCTCCCGCGCCATCGCGATCGACGGCACCAACCCGAGGCAGTACCACTGGCGGGGGATCGCGCGCCTGCGGCTCGGGGACTACTCGGCGGCCACTTCCGACTTCGAGGTGGTGCTGCGCGAGACCCCCGACAGCCCCACCACCCTTCGCGCGCTCGGGGCGGCGTTGCTCCGGATGGGCGCTCCCGGTCCAGCGGCGGCGGCGCTGCGGCAAGCCGCGGACCTCGAGCCCGAGCTGCTCGAGACGCGCTGGAACCTGATGGTCGCGGCCGGGCGCGCCGGCGACGATCCGGACACGCTCCCGGAGCGCTACCGGCTCGACATCCCGGACCGCGGCGCGGCCTCTCCGTTCCGCTTCGAGGAAGTGTCCGCCGAGATCGGGATCGAACGCTGGTCCCGCGCCCGGGGAAGCGGCTGGGCCGACTTCGACGGTGACGGGGACCTCGATCTGGTCGCCCTCGGAATCCGGGATCCGCACGCGCTCTACCGGAACGGCCTGGTGGAAGACGGCGCCGCGACCTTCACTCCGGCGGCCCTTGACGCAGCGCTCTTCGACCCGCGCGGCGGCTGGTCGGCGCTCTTTTTCGACTACGACCGGGACGGCGATCCCGACCTCCACGTCACCAGGGACGGCTGGGACGGTGAGGACGCGAACAGTCTCTATCGAAACGACGGCGGCCGCTTCGTGGACGTGGCCGCCGCCGCCGGGGTTGCGAGTAAGGCGGACGGGTTCACGGCGGCGGTCGCCGACGTGAACCGGGACGGGCTGCTCGACCTCTACGTCGCCAACGGGGTGGCGACCCGGGGCGGCGCCCCGAACGAGCTCTTTCTGGGCGCGCCGGAGGGCCGCTTCGTCGAGCGCGGGGAAGCGATGGGGGTGGCCGACCACGGCCGCTCCGTCGGATCCGCATTCGGGGACTACGACGGCGACGGCTGGCCCGACCTGCTGGTCGTCAACTTCTTCGACGGCCCGGTGCTCTACCGGAACCTCGAGGGTGCCGGTTTCGAGGACGTCTCGGCGCGGGCCGGCATCGCCGCTCCGCATGAGGGGTTCGTCGGGTTCTTCTTCGACTACGACAACGACGGCTGGCTGGACGTCTTCATCGTGGGATTCGCCTCCGACATGCAAGTGGCCCTGGAGAGCCGGCTCAAGGGCAAGGCGGTCCACGAAGGGAGCCGGCTGGCGCTCTACCGCAACGACCGGGACGGGTCTTTCACGGACGTGACCGAGGAAGCCGGGCTCTCCTGGAACCTGGGCGCCATGGCGGCCACCTTCGGCGACTACGACAACGACGGCTGGCAGGACATCTTCATCGGCGTCGGGGCGCCGCCCATGGAGCGGTTCGAGGCGAACCGGCTGTTCCGCAACCTGGGTGACGGCACCTTTGCCGACGTGAGCGCCTCGGCCGGGGTGGACGATCTGGGGAAGGGACACGGCGCGACCTTCGCCGACCCCGATCACGACGGCGACCTCGACCTCTTCGTGCCGATCGGGGGCGCCTTCCCGGGCGACCGCCAGCGAAGCCGCTTCTACCGGAATCCGGCGTCCCAGTTGCCGCATCCGAACGGCTGGCTCCACATCCTGCTCCGCGCCTCGGGCCTCCATCCGGACGCCGTGGGCGCCCGGGTCGCGCTCCGGGTCACCGATGCTCCGCAGGCGCCGGTACAACTCCAGGAGGTTGTGGTCGGCGGGGGCTTCGGGGTGACGCCGAGTCCGATCCTGGAATTCGGCCTCGGGCAGCACCAGACGGTGGCGGAGGTCACCATCCGCTGGCCGGGCGGTGGTCACCGGGTGCTGCGGAACGTTCCCGCCAACCAGCGGATCCTCGTGATCGAGGACGAGCCCGGATACCAGGTCCTCAACTGAGGCGCAGCCGGTTTCTCACCCTTACGATACGGGCGGCATGCAAACCGTTCTCGATCGCCTGGGACTCGGGGAGGGCGCTCCGGGCGCCTGCACCGGCCCGGAGGGCTGGATCCTCACCGGCGAGCGGCCGCTCGTCTCCCTGAACCCCTCGACCGGCGAGCCCATCGCCGCGGTCATTCCCGCGGACGGCAGGGCGGCCGAGCGGGTCGTGACCGAAGCGGCGAGGGCCTTCCGCTCGTTCCGCGAGCTGCCGGCGCCGAAGCGCGGCGACCTCGTGCGCGATCTGGGGAGCGCGCTGCGCGACGACAAGGAGCCGCTCGGCGACCTGATCGCGCTCGAAGCCGGCAAGATCCGGGCCGAAGGCCACGGCGAAGTCCAGGAGATGATCGACATCTGCGACTTCGCGGTGGGGCTCTCCCGCCAGCTCTACGGGCTGACGATGGCTTCGGAGCGGCCCGGCCACCGGATGTTCGAGCAGTGGCATCCGCTCGGTCCCATCGGCGTCATCACCGCGTTCAACTTCCCCATGGCGGTCTGGTCCTGGAACGCGGCGATCGCCACCGTCTGCGGCGATCCGGTGGTCTGGAAGCCGTCGGAGCACACCCCGCTCTGTTCCGTCGCGGTTCAGAACATCGCCAACCGGGTGATGGACGACCACGGCGTCTCCGGGGTCTTCAACCTGCTCGTGGGCGGCGGGGAGCTCGGGGCGGCGCTCGCCGCCGACCGGAGGCTGCCGCTGGTTTCCTTTACCGGTTCCACGCGGGTCGGGCGGAAGGTGGCCACCGAGGTCGCCGGCCGGCTGGGCCGCTGCCTCCTCGAGCTCGGCGGCAACAACGCGGTGGTGGTCAGCCGGAACGCCGATCTGGAGCTCGCGGTCCGCGCCATCGTGTTCGGATCGGTGGGCACCACCGGCCAGCGGTGCACCACCACGCGCCGGGTGCTGGCCGACCGGGAGGTTGCCGGACCCCTGGTGGAGCGGCTCCGGGACGCCTACCGGCAGGTCCCCATCGGGGATCCGCTCGATCCGGCCACCCTCATGGGGCCGCTGATCTCGGCCGACGCCGTCGAGGCGATGCAGGGCGCGCTGGAGCGCGTGGTCGCCGACGGTGGAACCGTCGTCTGCGGCGGGGGGCGGCGTCCCGACATCGGGCCGAACCATGTCGAGCCGGCGATCGTGAGGATGTCCGCCCAGACGCCGCTGGTGGCCGAGGAGACCTTCGCCCCCATCCTCTACGTCCTGGAGACCGAATCGCTCGAAGCGGCGATCGCCCTCCACAACGACGTCCCGCAGGGCCTCTCTTCGGCGATCTTCACCGACAGCCTCCGCGAGGCGGAGACCTTCCTCTCGGCGCGCGGTTCGGACTGCGGGATCGCCAACGTGAACATCGGCACCTCGGGGGCCGAGATCGGTGGGGCCTTCGGCGGCGAGAAGGACACCGGTGGCGGCCGCGAATCGGGCTCGGACGCCTGGAAGGCCTATATGCGCCGCCAGACGAACACCATCAACTGGTCGAAGGACCTGCCGCTTGCCCAGGGGATCGAATTCGGTCCCGCGGCCGGCGAAGGAGGTACGTAATGCCGAGAATCTGCCTGACCGCGCTCTTGATTGGAGCTCTCGGGGCGTGCGGCGGGGAACCGGCAGCCCCCGAGCCCGAGCCGCCGGCGCCGAGTGTTTCCGCGGCGGAGGAGCTGATCGCCAGGTCCATCGGCTACCACGATCCGGACGGACTCTGGGACAGGGGCGAGATCGCGCTCCGGATCATGGAGTCGCGGCCGAACGGGGTCACTCGAGCGGTCGAGGTGGGGATGGCGCCCGGAACCGGTGCGATGGAGGTGCGTCGCGAGACCGACGCCGCGGTGGTGTCGTTCGCGGTGAACGCTGAGGAGATCCTGCGGCGCGCCGTGGACGGCGACGAGGAACTCGACGAGGCGGCGCTCGGCGAACACGGCCTCGACGCCGAACGGGTGATGTGGCTCCGGAACTACTACCTGTTCGTCTGGGGGCTGCCGATGAAGCTGCGCGACCCGGGGACCATCGTGGACCCGGAACCGGTGCCGGAGGCCTATGACGGCCAGGATGCGCTCAGGGTCCGGGTCACCTACGACCCCGAGGTCGGGGGTGACACCTGGTACTTCTACTTCCATCCGGAAACGGCCCGGATGATCGGCTACCGCTTCTACCACGACGAGTCGGCCAACGACGGGGAGTACATCCACCTCGAAGGGGAGATCGAGAACGGCGGCCTGCGGCTGCCGGCGAAGCGGAGCTGGTTCTTCCATTCGAACGAGGAGTACCTCGGCGAGGACGAGGCCGTTTCGCTGGTCGTGACGCACTGACGGCGAAGGTCGCCGGCCAGCGGCCATGACGGCGTTCGCACTCGCTCTGCTGCTGGGGGGAACGCCAGGGCTGGCGCAGCCGGACGCGCGCCTGCTCGCCGAGGTCGGCCGACGGCTCGCTGACGGAGACTTCGCAGCCGTTCTCGCGGTTCTGGACGCGGCCGGGCCGGACGGCTCGCACCCCGCGTTGCTCCGCCTTCGCGCCGAGGCGTACGTGGCGCTTCTCGACTACCCGGCGGCGGCGGCCGCTCTCGAAGGAGCACCCGCCACGCCGGACAACCTGGCGCTCCGCGCCCGGTTGCTCGCCATCCTGAGCCGGGACGACGAGGCCCGGGCGGCGGTGTCCGAGCTGCTCGAGCACGACGGGCCGCTCTCCGGCGCGGCCCGCGTGGAACTGGCGGCACAGCTCCGTGAATCCGGCCTGGCGCCGGAGTCGCGCCGCGTGCTTGGTCCTCCGGCCCCGGGCGAGCCGGCAGCGGCGGTTCTGGAACGCGCGAGGCTGCGAATCGAAGAGGACGACTACGAGGGAGCCCTGCCGCTCCTCGAAGCCGCCCTCGAGGACCCGCGCCCGCCGTCCGGGGCGGCCGGTGAGCTCGGCCGCGCTCTCGCGCTCCTCGGCCGGCGCGCGGAAGCCATTCCCTGGCTCCGCCGGTCCGTCGCGGAATCGCCGCAGGACGCGGCTGCCCGGTTCCGGCTCGGCCAGTTGCTCGCTCAGGACCCGGACCCTGCCCTCGCCGACGAGGGACAGCGCCTGCTGTCGGGCTACGAGGACAGCCGGCTCCGCGAGCGCCGTCGCGACCTGTTGCTCGCGACGCTCGGTGAAGGGGGCCGCGACGAATGGGCGGAGCTGCTGGGGCTCCTGCTCGACGGCGGGGACCTCCCGGAGGCGGCGCGGGTGGCGCAGGCGGCCTCGGTCCGGTATCCGGAGGATCCGGTGTTCGCCATCGGGCAGGCCCGCGTGCACCTGCTGTCCGGAGATCCCGGCGCAGCTGCCGGGGTGCTCGCCCCGCTCGTGCCCGGGCCCGGCGAACCGCTGGAAGGAGCGTCGCTGAGCGCGGCTCGCTGGCTCGCGGACGCGCGGCTGCGGGGAGGCGATCCGGCCGCCGCGGCGGCTCTGTTCGACCGCGTGCTGGCGGCGGGCGGCGACAGGGTCTCCCCCCGGATTCGCGCCGCCGCCGCCACCGCCTTCGCGATGACCGGGAATCCAGAGCGTGCGCTCGCCCTCTTCGACCAGGTGCTCGACCGCACTTCCGGCCCGGCGCGCGCCGGGCCGCTGGCGGACAGCGCGCTGGTGCTGGAGATGCTGGGGCGCCCCGCGGAAGCCGAATCCCGTTACCGGGAGTCCCTGGAGGCCGATCCGGCGAACACGGCGTCGTCACTGGGCCTTGCCGAACTGCTGCTCCGTGCCGGACGAAGTGCCGAGGCGGCGGAAGTGCTGCGTTCCGCGCTCGAGTACGCCCCCGACGATGCGGCCCTCAGGGGGTTGTTGTCCCGGATCGGCGGCCCGGCTCAGGGTTCGTTCGAACGTACGCGGGCGGCGGCGAACAACTCGGTGACCTCATGCCACGCCTCCGCGCCGACGACCAGCGTCCGGTCGTCGCCGGCCCGGAGCGCCCGCACCTCGCCGCTCGCGGAGACCGTCAGGTGGACCGCTTCCAGCTCGGTTTCCCTGGTCTCGCCGCCTTCCTCGATTTCTTCCGTCACCGTGATGGTCCAGGCGGCGCCATCTCCGGGAAGGCTCGCGTCGCCCACGTTCTCGGCCTCGGTGGAGTTCAGCTCGTAGAGGAGGTCTTCGACCGCCACCGTGTCCACCACGACCGGCGCGCCGCCGCCGCTTTCCATCGTCCATGCCCGGCCTTCCTCACCCTCCCGGCGGTGAAACGCCGTTTCGCCGTCAGGGGTTACGAACCGGAGGACTACGGTCCGGAAGGCCGCGAACCGGAAGAGACCAAGGGACCGAAGGCTCGCCAGGTCGGTCTCGACCGCCTCGCGGAGCGCGTCGAAGAGTGGTTTTCCCACCACGAAGACCAGTGGATCCGCTTCCAGGCGGGCGAAGACGCCGGGCGGCGTCCGGCTCTCGCCGCCGAAATGGACGGTCCGGGAGACCGCCTCCTCCTGCGGCCCGGCGACGAGGTCCAGTTCCGCCGTGATCCGGGGCAGAGCCAGACCGAAGGGATCCTCTTCTCCTTCGTCCGGTTCCGGCGCCACGCCGGCCATCTCCGCGTCCAGCAGCCGCGACGCGAACTCCGAGGCCTCATAGGGATCCGCGGCAAAGCGATAGGGGCGACGGATGTTCCAGACGCCCTCTTCCCGGGCGACCTCCACCGCGGTTTCTCGCCCGGCGGTAACCCGGAGGCGCCGCGCCGCCGGCGTGTCCAGCCGGAACACCCGCTTGTCCCGGAGGTCCCAGGCGCTTCGGTCGAAGCCCGCCCGCGCGAAAGCGGACGTCACCAGCACCCGCTCGCCGAGCCCGAGGTAGCGGTTTCCGGCCGCCGGGGTCTCGTCGCCGAATCGGGCGGTGAGCGGACCGTCGCCTGACTCCGGGAACACCCGGACCGCGAGTCCGGACGGATCGAGCCCGAATCCGGCGAGGTCCGCTTCGGCCACGCGCTCGATCTCTCGCTGGAAACGCAGCGAGGCGACGTTCTGCAGGAAGAGGTCCACTTCGCCGGAGTCGGCGGCCGACTCCGGGCCGTCGCCCTCCGCGACGACGAACCCTTCGCCGTCCCGCTCCAGGCGGACGGTCGGTTCGCCGGGCCGCGCGATCTCGATGGCCTGGATCGCGGCTTCGTCCAGGCCAAAGACCGGGTGTCCCTCGTCGCCGGCCCCTTCTTCGCGCTCGAACAGGGCGATCCAGCCGGCGACCGTCAGCGCGGCCAATAGCGCGAGGAGCGTCGTCCTCCGCACGTCACCTCACCTTCGCGACCACCAGACGGTGACGCCCCAGATGAGGAAGAACCCGGGCAGGAACACCAGGCTCAGCAGCACCACGTTCCGTACCTGCGCGGACGTCATCGTGATCCGCCGGTCCTCGGCCGCGCGCGGACGGATCGCGATCAGGTCTTCGTCCTCGGTGAGCCAGTTCACCATGTTGAGGAACAGATCGGCGTTGCCGAGCGGCGCGAGGGCCAGGTTGTTCCCGATGAAGTCGGAGTCCCCGACGATCACGAAGCGGCCCTCCCGGTCTTCAGCCGACTCCTCGTCGGAGGGCTCTTGCTCAGGTTCGGCCGCCGGGTCCGTCGCAGCTTCCGGAGGACGCTGTTCCCCCGCACCCGCTTCCTCCGCCGGACGCTCCTGATCCCCGGCCGGCACGTGGACCGCATAGGCGAGTCTCAGCGGTCCGGCCCGCTCGTCCTCTCCGGCGTTCACTTCGCCGGTCTCCAGTTCGTCGGGATCGACTTCCCCCCAGGCGACGTCGGAGCTCAGAACCAGTTCCGAGAGCCGCATCCCCCGGGGAAGCTCGTCGGGCGGGGTGGCGATGAGGCTCTGCGCGAGTGGAAAGACGGTGGCCGCGTTCACGAAGCCCCGCGTGATCGGATGGAACCCGTAGGAGGCGGCGAGCGGAACCTCCACCCCGAAGCCGAAGAGCTGACCGACCCCGCTGGCGTCGATCACCACGTCCCCGGCCGGCATCGCCCCGAACGCTCCGGCCAATCCGGTGAGCTCCTCCCTTTCGTCCGGGGTTCCCGGCGGATTCGGTGGATCCAGCAACAGCATGGCCTTCCCGCCCGCCTGGACGTGGGCGGCGAGGGCCGCGGCCTCGGCCGCCAGGAGATCGAGGCGGGGACCGGCGACGATCACGACTGCCGCGTCCTCGGGGATCCGGACCTCGCCGTCCTCGACGTGCTCGAGCAGCGCCAGCGGAGCAACCTCATAGTTGGACTCCTCGAGCCGCGACCCGATGGCGGAGAGGCCGCCGGCGCCCGTCTCTTCGAGCGACCGCTCCTGGTGCCCGGTCGTGAAGTAGACCTTCTTCGTCTCGCCCTTGAGGATCTTGACGATGGCGTTCGTGATGTCCTGCTCCTGGGGCGCCGTGACGCGTTCATGCCGTTCGCCGCTCTCCACGACCACGGTGCCGAAGGGGATACCCGCCTCCGCCGTCGCCTGATAGGCCCGCGCGCGGGCGGGTTCCGCCTCCTGGTCGATGACCTCCCAGGCGACCCGGTCGCTCACGTCGCCGTAGCGCTCGAACAGTTCGACAGTCCGCCCGGCGGCGCGCGGCTGGTCGAGCACGACGAGGCGGACGTCGCGGTCGAGTTCCTCGAGGATCCTGATCGTCTGCGGGGAGAGGCTGAACTGGCGCCCGGCGGTGGTGTCCCAGGAGACGTTCCGCCGGTTCGCCACGTAGTTGACGCCCACCAGGACAACGAGGAGCAGGAGCGCCGTCACGCCGAGGTTCGCCCCTTCGCGCGCGCTCCGCCTTCCGAAAGCGGTCCGCAGCCGGTCGAGCGGGCCGCTCATCCGCGCCACCTCCGGGAGCGCACCGACTCCCGGGCGAGGTAGAGCCAGAACGCGGCGAACGAAAGGTAGAACACCAGATCGCGCGTCGTGATCACCCCGCGCGCGAATCCCTCCATGTGTCCGGTAACCGAGAGATAGGCGAGCAGGCGCCCGGGTTCACCGCCGCGGGCCCCCGCAAACTCCACCAGCCAGAGGACGAGCAGCGCCCCGAACGTCAGCAGCCCCGCCACGATCTGGTTCCGGGTGAGGCTCGAGAAGAAGAGGCCGAGCGCCAGCAGGCCGGCCCCGAGCAGCAGCAGACCCAGATAGGCGGCGAGGACCGGCGCGATCTCGGGCCGGGAGAACCAGAACAGGACGCCCACGTGGAGTCCCGTAAGCGCCAGCATGCCGCCGTAGAGGGCGAACGCGGCCAGGAACTTGCCGATCACGATCTGGCCGTCGGTGATCGGCGCCGTGAGCAGCAACTCCATGGTGCCCGAACGGATCTCCTCGGATACCGTGCGCATCGAGAGCAGGGGCAGCAGGAAGAGCACCAGAATGGCGGTGCTCGCCATCAGCCAGCGGAGCAGGTCGGTGTTCACGTTCAGCGTTCCGCCGCTGAAGCCACCCATCTGGCTCATCCGCATCCCGGCCTCCACGAAGCTCTGGAGGTAGTCGGCGAAGAAGTATCCGTAGAGGAAAGCGAACGCGCCGAAGAGGACGTAGGCCACCGGCGAGGCCAGCGCGGCGCCGATCTCGCGCCGGGCGATGGTCAGCGCGTTCCTCATGAGCCTTCCTCCGCCACCTTGGGCGTGCCTCGGGCGTCGCCGGTCCCGTTCGCCTCCGCCTCCTCGGTGGTGAGCGCCAGGAAGACGTCCTCAAGGCTCGCGCCGCCCCGGCGGAGGCCATAGAGCGGACACCCGGCCTCGAGCAGCGCCCGGGCCAGATCGGTGGCGATCGAGCGGTCACCGGCCGCTTCCACCTGCAGCACCAGGGTCCGCTCCGCCGTCTCGGGCCCCGCCTCCACGCGCACGACGCCGGGAACGGCCCGGAGCGTAGCCTCCGCCGCGTTCGCCGGCGCCGCCGTTTCGATCTCCCAGGTTCCGCGGCCGCGTTGCGCGGCGCCGAGCCGGGCCACCAGGCTTTCGGGGGTGTCTTCGGCGCGCAGCCGGCCGCCGGCGATGATGACCACCCGGTCGCACGTGACGGCGACTTCGGGAAGGATGTGCGTGGAGAGCACGACGGTCCGTTCGCCCGCCAGGATGCGGATCAGCTTGCGCGTCTCGTGGATCTGTTTCGGATCGAGCCCGGCGGTCGGCTCGTCGAGGACCAGCAGCTCGGGTTCGTGGACGAGCGCCTGCGCGAGGCCCACCCGCTGGCGATAGCCGCGGCTGAGCTTCCCGATGATGTGCTCCCGGGCCTCCCCGAGGGCGCAGCGCTCGATCGCGCGGGCCACTGCCGGCCGGATCCCGCCTTTCGGGACTCCCCGGAGGCGCGCCGCGAACTCGAGGAAGGCGGTGACCTCCATTTCCGGGTAGAGCGGCGGGTTCTCCGGCAGGTATCCGATCCGCCGCCTGACCTCGAGGGGGGCCTCGGCGATGTCCTGGCCACCGACCAGCACCCGCCCCTCGCTCGGCGGCATGAAACCGGTGATGACCCGCATGGTGGTGGTCTTCCCGGCGCCGTTCGGCCCCAGGAAGCCGAGGACCTCTCCCTTCGCAACGCCGAAGCTCAGGTCCGCTACCGCGAGCGTTTTCCCGTAGCACTTGGTGACCCCGTCCACCAATACCAGGGATTCCACGGCTGCTTCGAGGAGAGGGCTCTCGGTGGCGTTCGGTACTCGCAGGCTCTGGTCCCCGGGTTGGCGGGGCACGACCGGTCCGGCAGTCTATACTGGCGGCGGGGCTGATCCCGCCCGAGACTGCCATGCGTTTTCGCCGCCTGCTGCTCCCGTCCGCCTTGCTCTTGTCCGTGTTGCTCACGGCTTCGATCGCGGCTCCCGGCTGCGTCAACCGGGAGGACAACGCGACCGCCTCGCGGATGAGGCTGACCGAGCTCGTCGCCTACTGGGCGGTGCGCGGCCGCGATTCCGAGGGAAACAACTACATCCGCCCGGCGGTCCGTTTCCGGGTCACGAACGCGAACCCCGAACCGGTCGAGTACGTCCAGGTGATGTCCGTCTTCCGCCGGGAGTCGGCGCCGGACGAGGCCTGGGGCACGGGCTACGTCCACTCCGTCGCCGAAGAGGCGCTCGCTCCGGGCGAGGCGAGCGGGGAACACACCCTGCGTGCGGATTCCAACTACCTCTCGCAGGGCGCGCCGGAGCGAATGTTCGAAAACGAACTCTGGGAGGACGTAGAGGTCGAGATGTTCGTGCGGGTGGGCGCCTCCTCGTGGATTTCGCAGGGGAAGACCGTGGCGCTACGCCGGCTCGGTCCGCCCGGCGTCGAGAAGTACCTCGAGCCGATCGAGGACGAGCCGATCTACGGCATCGCTCCGGGGCCCGATGACGTTCAGGAGCCCGAACCCGAGCCGTCGCCGGAAAACCCCTCGGAAGCGCGCTGACCGCGCCGGCGTCAGCGGGCGCCGGACCCGCCGAAGCGGCGCTGGTGGTCCCAGGCGGCGAAGCGGTCCGTCATGCCGGCGATGTAGTCGCAGACCACCCGTTCCCGGGAGGATTTCCCCATCCGCTGCCGAAAGTGCGTCGGCAGGTCCTCCGGCCGTTCCAGGTAATGGCGGAAGAGGTGGGGTAGCCGCCGCGTTTCGGCTTCGGTCGTGTCGGCCACGCGCGGGTGGCGATAGAGGCGCTCGTGGAGGATTGCCTTGAGCTCACGCAGTGCGCCAGCATGGCTTGCGGGAAGCTCGACGAGCCGTGACGCGGCTACGGGGGCTCCCGGGCCGCTTCCTCCAGGGTCCTCGATTCCGGCTTCCCGGACTCGCCGTTCCGTCTCGCCGACGAGCGCGACCACGAGGTCGGCGATGACCCGGCGCAGCAGGGTGCGGACCTTGACGCGCCCGTAGTGCTGATTCTCTTCGAAGGACCCCGGCCAATGCCTCCGGAAGAGCGCGGACGCTTCCAGGTCACCGACGCCGATCAGCCCCGAGGAGAGACCGTCTTCCATGTCGTGCGCGCTGTACGCGATTTCGTCGGCAAGGTCCGCGACCTGCGCCTCGAGGGGCGGCGGCCCGAGGCCCTGAAGGTCCTCCGGGACGAATCCCGCCCGGCTCGAGTGGGCGAAGACCCCGTGCCGCGATTCGCGGGTCAGGTTGAGGCCCGGAAAGTCCGGATAAGCGCGTTCGAGCTCGTCCACGATGCGGAAGGACTGGATGTTGTGCTCGAACCCGCCGTGGCGCCGCATCAGGTGGTCCAGCACCTCTTCTCCCGCGTGGCCGAAAGGGGTGTGGCCGAGGTCGTGGGCGAGCGCGACCGCCTCGGTGAGGTCCTCGTTGAGGCGGAGCGTCCGGGCGATCGTCCGCGCGATCTGGGCGACTTCGAGCGTATGTGTGAGCCGGGTGCGGTAGTGGTCGCCTTCGTGGTTGATGAAGACCTGGGTCTTGTACTGGAGCCGGCGGAAGGCGCTCGAGTGAATGATCCGGTCCCGGTCGCGCTGGTACGCCGTCCGGAACGGGTCGGGCTCCTCCGGCCAGCGGCGTCCGGCGCTGCGGGTGCTGCGGCAGGCGGCGGGGCGGAGGCCCCTCTCTGCCTCCACCGGTGCCGCTAACCCGGCGCGTAGTAGCCGAGCTTGGTCCGTACCCGGAGGTCCGGACGGTTGGTCTGCACCACGATGCGGCGCCAGGCGCCGTCCTGCCGGGGGTTGTTGGAGATGTAGCCGACGTTGTACTGGCTCTTGAGTTCCTCGGCGATCCGCGCGTACACCGAGTCCAGTTCGGCCAGCTCGGCGGGGAAGAACCACTGGCCGCCGGTCTCCTCGGCCAGGTTCTTGAGGACGTGTTCGGCTTCGGAGAAGCGTCTTCCCCGCCGGCGCGCGGTGTTCTGGAGCGAGATGGAGTAGATGACGACGTCGGTGTCCTTGGTCAGGTCGAGCACCTGTTCGAAGGTGACGAGCGAGCTGGTGTCCCGGCCGTCGGAGAGCAGGATGATGGCCTGCCGGCGGGCTTCCATCCGCTGGCGTTCGAGCGAGCGGAGCGAGATGTACATGGCGTTGTGCAGCTTGGTGGTCCCGCCCGCCTGGGTCATCCGGATGGCGTGCTCGAGTTCTCCGTGGTCGTTCGTGAACTTCTGCAGGATGTTGGCGTTGCTGCCGAACTCGACCACCTGCGCCACGTCCTCCATCCGCAGGGTCTGGGTGAACCGGACCGCCGCCTCCTGGGCGAAGTTCATCTTGTCCACCATGCTCGCCGAGGTGTCGAGCAGCAGCACCATGCGGATCGGCAGGTCTTCGCGCGAGAAGGCCTCGATTTCCTGCAGGATGCCGTCCTCGTAGACCGAGAAGTCCTCCTCGAGGAGGTCGGTGATGAAGCGCTCGCGCGCGTCGGTGACCGTCACGTTGAGCGAGATCAGGTCCACCGTCACCCGGAACTGGTAGGCCTGCTGGACAAACGGACCGGCCGCCCCGGTCAGGCCGCCGAGGACGAGGGTCAGGGCGCCGGCGGCGACCACTCCCCGCCACCCCCGAAAGGACCGGCGGTGCGCGCGGAATTCCATGAGCAACCCGCTATTCTGACGCAATTCCCGCGCCCTCCCCGTGTTCCTCCTCCCTTTTCCGGGCTTGCCGGAAAGCCGCCGCTGAGACGATGACCAGTACTTCCGGGCCGGCCGCCGGCGCCGCGGCTTCCGACCCGACCGCCGCGATCCTGACCGCGAGCGACGGGTGCGCCGCCGGGGTGGTTCCCGATCGTTCCGGGGTCATCGCCCGCCGGGTCCTCCTCGAACTCGGGTTTCGCATCGCCGACGCGGCGATCGTGCCCGACGAGGTGGACGCCATCCGGGAAAGGGTGGGCGCCTGGGCCGCGTCCGGCATTCAACTGGTGCTGACGACCGGCGGCACCGGGCTCGGTCCCCGGGACCGCACGCCGGAGGCGGTCGCGCCGCTCCTCGACCGCGAACTCCCGGGCTACGGCGAACTTCTGCGGTCCGAGGGTCTCCGCGATACACCCATGGCGGTCCTCTCCCGGAGTCTCGCGGGGAGCATCGGCGCCACCCTGGTGATCGTCCTTCCGGGGAGCCCGCGGGCCGTCGAAAGCGGGCTCCGGACGCTGGCTCCGACGATCCCGCACGCGCTCCAACTCCTGGCCGGAGACACCGCGCATTCGCGTTCCGTAAGGGCTCGTAACGGTTGATATACTTGGCCAATTCCACCACGCCGCAACCGGATTGAGGCGGTGGGCGGACAGCGAAAATGACACCCGAAGAACTGCAACTGCACGAGGCGAATCTTCTTGCCAAGAAGGCCGCCATCGAGAAACTCGTGCACACGCGCGCCTTCTCGCGGACCCCGCCGCACGGAGATGACGGCGACCGTTCCATGGTGGCCAACGACGACGAGATCGTGATCCAGCTTCAGCAGAACGACGCGAAGCTGCTCCGCGCCATCGACAAGGCGCTCGCCCGGATCAAGGCCGGCGAGTTCGGCATCTGTTCCGACTGCGACGAGGAGATTCCGCGACTCCGGCTGGAGGCGGTTCCCTGGACGCGCGTCTGCGTCCCCTGCAAGGAACGGCAGTACTCCTGAACGCCCCGGTTCGGAGCTTCCGGAGCGCCGGCCTCCGGCCGGCATCGCGCGGTAGCGCGAAACCCGCGCCGATGGCGCCCCCGGCTTGGAACGCCGGTCTCCAGACCGGCACGCGCGGTGCTCCGCACCGCGCACGGCGCAGCCCCCGGCGGAAAGGTGGCGCTCGCCGCGGCATGAGGCTCAACCCCACTGATGGCGCCGCCGGCCGGGTACGCCGACGG
>JAJEIY010000043.1 GCA_022828085.1 Acidobacteriota bacterium
TTCGGGGTGGGGCTCCAGTCCGGGGGCAGGGGGGTGGCGCCGGGCAGGCCAGACTGGAGCCCCACCCCGAAGCGCTCGACGGACTCAGTGCTCGCCTTGCCCCTCCACGACGAAGCCGAGGGTGAGGCCGCCCGCCCAGGGGTAGCCGAGCGCCCAGCCTTCGGCGTCGTCCTGGAAGATGGCGGGCTCGGTGATTCCTTCCCAGTTCGGCGCGAGGCTCATCACCGCCGGATGGCCGATGCCGGTGGCGGCGAAGCTCATGATGTTGAGGTCGTCCTGGCCCCACTCGACGTCCACCGTCATGTCCTCGGCGACCGGCACCAGCAGCACGAAGTCGAGGTGCACGGAGACCCCCATGTGGTTCCCGTCTTCCGGCCGGACGCCGTAGCGCATGGTGAAGACGTTCGGCTCGATGGGGTTCCCCTTGTAGTCGGACCAGGCGCCGTCGATCCGGACGACCCCGACCAGGGTCCCCACGCTGAGATCCGGGAAGGTGGCCGCGGGGTTCGGGTTGGCGCCGGCCGGTTGCTCGGTGCGGAGCCAGAAGTCGAGGTTGACCCCCGAAGCGAGCGTCGCGCGGACGCCCTCGGCGCCCAGGACCGCCCGGATCTCGTCGGAAACGCCTTCGGGCGGAGCGCCGTCGGCGGCGCCGAGCATCGGTTGATCGCTCCCGAGAGCGAGGGTGGCGGCAAGCAGCCCGGCGGGCAGCAGATAGGCGAAACGCGGGCGAACCTTCATGGCGCGGTAGCAGGGCCCGCCGTTAGCGGACGAAGGTGCCCAGGAAGGCGCTCCGCTTGAGCGGGCAACTCCAGGTGGTGTCGAAGTCGTCGCCCCGGAACGCGTGCGCCTCGGTGTAGGCCGGCATCGCGTCCGCGATCTCCGTCAGCGGCGGGTAGTACACGAACTCGCTGCCGCAGAGGTGGTCCTTGTGGGTGATCGCCCGGGTCTTGATCTCCACCAGCTCGCCGGCAGTCAGCGCGGCGTGGCCCGGCTTGCTCTCGAAGTCCGCGGCCACCGGCGCGTCCCGGATGTTCCTGACGTTGTCGAGCAGCTCGCCGCCCATGTCGTGCGCGAGCTGGATGAGGGCGTTCCGCTGGTCGGCGTTCGCGGCCTCGTCCACGATCAGCACCGAGTCCACCGGGTACGGGTTGTCGTGCGGATCTCCCAGGGTGGCCTGCGCCTTCACGACCGCGACCACCGAGAGGCCGGAGAGCTCGACGCCCTCGTACGTCCCCTCGGAGACGTTCCAGGCGAGCACGGCTTCCTCGCCGTCCAGGCCGACCTCGCTGTTGGCATAGCAGTGACCCGCGTAGACGTCCGCGGTGCGGGCCTCGAGGTAGAGGCCGGTGAGCGACGTGTCCGCCTCTCCGGGACCTCCAGCGAAAGCCATTGCGCCCATCGCGAGGAACGCGACTGCCAGCAGGAAACGGGAAATCTTCATGACGCTACCTCCGTCGGGTGACCGCGGTTCGGTTCGGTCCACACCGAAGGGCGCAGTCTAGCAGGGCCGGGACGCAGCTTCACCCGCCTTCCGGCGTCGGGTGCGCCCCCTACCAGGCGTTTTCGAAACAGGACCGTCCGGAACCCTCGCTGCAGCGTTCCTTGTCGGCGATCCGCCCGTCGGGGCCGAGGCAGTTCATGGTGTGGGTGCACCAGAAGTGGTCGTCGCCGGGATGCCCGCCCGGGACGCTCGGGTCGTACTCCATGTCCATGTACATCGCCTTGGAGCGCAGACGGTGGCAGAGCGAGAAAGCGGCGCGTCCGGTAGCCCCGGGAATGGCGCTCTTCGGAGCGGTGGTCTTCGTGGCCATCGTCGTTCTCCTCACATGGCGGCGAGCGCGGCGCGTTTCACCGCGACCCGCGCGAGCTGGATCTTGTAGCCGTTTCCGGAGAGCGCGGCGGCGTCGGCCACCGCGGCGTCAGCCGCGGCCTCGGCGCTCGCCTCGCTGATGCCGCCGGCGAGCGCGCCGGCTGCGGCGGCGCTCATCCAGGGGGTGGGCGCCGCGTGACCGAGCACCACCCGGGCGCCCCCGTCCGAGGCGGCGACTGAAGCCGCGGCCAGCGGCCAGTCGAAGCCCTTCCGGTTCCTGATCTCGTAGGTGGCGTTGCTGCTCGAGCGCATCGGAATGGTGACTCCGGTCACGATCTCGGCGGCGCCGAGCGTGAACTCGCTCTCGTCGCTGGAGGCCGGCGTCCGGTAAAGGTCCTCGACCGCGACCGTGCGTTCGCCGTCCGGCCCGAGGACGGTCGCCGAGGCGCCGAGCGCGATCAGCGGCGGCGCGAGGCTCGACGGGTTCACGAAGACCGCGTCGCCACCGTTCCCGAAGATCGCGTGATAGCGGTTGTCGCCCGTCTTCGCCATGGACTGCCCGTCGTGCATCGGCACGAGCCCGAAGCCCGCGCGGAAGTACCAGCAGCGGGGCCGCTGCAGGAGGTCGCCGCCGACCGTGCGCATGGAGAGCACCTGCCGGCTGCGCACCCCGGCGATGGCCTGCGCGACCGCCGGGAACGACTCCCGGATCACCCGGTGCTCACCGAGCGGCCCCAGCCGGGTGGTGGCGCCGATGTGGAGTCCGCCGTCGGTCTCGTGCGCGCCGGTCAGGTCCGGGATCGCCTTCAGGTTGACGAGACGCGACGGCGCCGCGGCGCCGTCCTTCATCAGGCTCAGCAGGTCGGTGCCGCCGGCGAGCGCGACCGCGCCCTCGGCCGACAGCATCCGGATCGCGTCCTCGGTGGTCCGGGGACTTGAGTATTCGAAGGCGCGCATCAGGCCATCCCTCCGTTGATTGCGGCGAGCACCCGCTCGGGGGTCATCGGCATCTCGTTGATCGGAACGCCGGTCGCGTTGGTCGCCGCGTTGGCGATCGCCGC
Organism: Acidobacteriota bacterium; assembly: GCA_022828085.1. Lineage (GTDB taxonomy): Bacteria > Acidobacteriota > Vicinamibacteria > Marinacidobacterales > Marinacidobacteraceae > Marinacidobacterium. The sequence goes on from JAJEIY010000043.1 coordinate 2,872, forward strand.
TCCCGGGGCGATGACCGGGGGCTCACCGAGTCCGATCACCCCGCGTTCGTCGTAACCGGGTCCGGTCATCATGTGGACGATCATCTCGCCCACGTCCTCGATTCCGGCGAGCTTGTAGAACTCCATGTCGGCGTTCAGCATCTGGCCGGTGTGTGGATCGAAGACCCGCTCCTCGGTCAGGGCGTAGGTGACGCCCATGATGAGCGAGCCGTACACCTGGCTCTCGGCGAGCTTCATGTCGAGGATGAGCCCGCAGTCCTGGACGGCGACCATGCGGTTGATGGAGACCACGCCGGTCTCCATGTCCACGCTGACGTCGGCCATCTGGATGCCGCCCACCCCGCTGTCGTTCAACTGACCCGGGCCGGGGTTGGCGCCGGTGGCGGCCACCGGGTTCACCCCGATGAGCGACGCCGCCTGCCGCCATGGCATCGCGGCCATCGAGCCGTCCTTGAAGCGGAGCTCTCCGTTCTTGAGTTCGAGGTTCGTCATCTCGGTCCCGAGCCGCGGCGCGATCCGCTCGAACACCGCGTCCACCGCGTTGAGCGCCGCCCGGCGGGTGGAGCCGCTGACGCCTCCCACCGTGGTGCTGCCGCCCGAGGCGCCGGACGCCGGCAGGACGCTCCGCCCCATGGTCACCTTGACCTGTTCGAGGCCGAGCCCGAAGGTCTCGGCGAGGACCATCGCGATGATGGTGCGCGTCCCGGTGCCGAGGTCCTGGCTGCCGATCCGGGCTTCCACCAGCCCGTCGCGGTAGGCAAGCACCTCGCAGTTGCTCCGGTGGCCGCGGCCGCCCCAGGTGTGGAGCGCGAGGCCGAGCCCGGAACGCACCGTCCCGGTCCCGGAGCCGCGGGGCCGCCAGCGGTCGCGCCAGCCCATCAGTTCGGCGCCCTTCTCGAGTTCCTCGGTGTAGGTGCCCGCCCGCTCGCCGGTCTTGTCGATGTTCTTCAGGAAGAAGTCGAGCGGATCCATGCCCGCCGCGTGGGCGAGGTCCTCGAGCGCCCGCATGGTGACAAGGCACGCCTGCGGATGTCTCGGGGCCCGCCAGGCCCGCGCCGGCCCGGTGTTCGTCGGCACCGAGGTGTGCATGTGGGTCTGGTTGTCGAACGCGAAGACGTAGGGCAGCGGCGGCGAGTTGGCTCCCGCCGGGCCGCCGGAACCCCAGCTCTTCGAGTCCCAGGCCACCACGTTCCCGTCGGCGTCGGCGCCCGTCGAGACCTCGGCGTGGGTCGAGGGACGCGCGCCCGCGACGCTGACCTCCTGGTCCCGGTCGAGCATCAGCTTCACCGGGCGCCCGGTGTCCTTCGCGAGCTGGGCGCAGACGACGCCCCAGCGGTCCACGCTGAACTTGCTGCCGAAGCCGCCGCCCATGTACTGGGTCTCGACGTGGACGTTGGAGGCCGGAATGCCGATCTGCTCGCCGAGTTGGGAAGCGACGCCGGAGATCGCCTGGGTGGAAGCCCAGAGCGTCACCGTCTCCTCGTCCTGCCACTCGGCGACCTGGCCGTGGGATTCGAGGGAGCAGTGGGCGATCTGGGCGACGTGGTAGCTGCCGCTCGACTTCGTCGGCGCCGAGGCCATCGCGGCCGCCGGGTCGCCGGTGGTTTCCGCCTGGGCGGGCTGGGCGTCGGGAGCCTCGTCCACCGCGCGCTCGTTCACGAAGTGCGGCAGCACCTCGTATTCGATCGTCACGGCCGCCGCGCCGTCGCGGGCGGCCTCTTCGGAGGTGGCCGCCACCGCCACGATCTCGTCGTGGGCCCACTGGATCTCGGTCCCCACGTCCTGGATGACGTGGACCTTGACCACCCCGTCCATCGCCTCCGCCGCCGAGGTGTCGATCGAGGTGATGCGGGCGTGGGCGTGCGGGCTCTGGACCATGATTGCCCAGAGCATCCCGCGGCGGTTCACGTCGTAGGCGTACTTCGCCCGTCCCGTCGCCTTGACCGGTCCGTCAAGGCGGCTAATGTGCTTGCCGATGTGCAGGCGGTCGCCTGCGGCGGGCCAGACATACTCAGCCATTGGTGGTTCCTCCTCCGGCCGCCTGGGCGACGGCCGCCCGGACGCCGGCGTAGGTGCCGCAGCGGCAGAGGTTGCCGCCGAGCTCGCGGTGGACGGTGTCCTGATCGGGATTCGGATGACGGTTCAGGAGCGCCGCGCTGGCGACCACGAAGCCCGGCGTGCAGAAACCGCACTGCTGGGCGTCGTTGTCCACGAACGCCTGCTGGATGGGGTGCATGTTCGCCGGAGATCCGATGCCTTCCACGGTCGTGATGTCCGCGCCCTGCGCTTCGATGGCGAGCACCGAACAGGCATAGACCGGGTCGCCGTTCAGGAGCACGGTGCAGGCGCCGCAGGTGCCCCGGTCGCAGACCTTCTTGGCGCCGGTCAGATCGAGGTGGTTGCGGAGCGCGTCCAGCAGCGTGACCCTCGGTTCGAGGGTCGCCACGTAGGCCTTGCCGTTGATCTTGAAGGCCATGTCCACGGCGCCCGGCCCGGCGACTCCCGGCTCGCCCTGAGCCTCGGCGTCATCCAGAATGCCGGACAGCAGGCCCGCGGAGGCGGCGCCGGCGGCGGCGCTTCCCCGCAGGAACTGGCGGCGGGAAAACGAGCCTCGCGCCTTGGTCCCGGCGCCGTCGATTCTCTCTGCTGGGCTCGCTTCGGGTTGCTCCTCGCGAGGCGTTTTCGGATACCTGGTCTGGGCCATTGAAGTCCCTCCGGATCGAGTTTCCAAGCCAGCCACTATACCAGCGAGGAGCGCCGGTGTTCACACCGGCATCGCCCCCGACGGGGGCGAAACTCCCATCGCCATTTCGCCGTACGGCGTCCCGTCACACGGGATGGCGTTACGCCGCGCGGCAGACCGGCCACGGGAGTTCGCCCGCTTTGCGGGCGATGCCGCGCCCTCACCGGGAGAAACGCCCATGCGGGCGTCCTCCTCCGCACCCCGCCCGTCATGAAAATGGCGGAAACGGCTTGGAACGCCGGTCTCCGACCGGTACAGCGGGCCGAAGGCCCGCGGCGACGTGCCGTTACGCGCCTTGGGCGACAGAGATCCGGGAGCGTTCCCTCCGCCCCGTCGCACCGAGAGAGAACCATCCCGCAGGTCGGCGTTCCAAGCCGTACGCGCCACCC
>JAJEIY010000068.1 GCA_022828085.1 Acidobacteriota bacterium
TTCGGCGTGCGGCAGGGCGCGATGGCTCTTCGCGCGGCGACGCCGCTTCGGAAGCGCTCCGTCGATCGCCTCGCCCGCCACGTTCCGCTCGACGAACTCCCGCGCCTGCGCCCAGCCCAGCACGGTGCGAACCTGCTGGCGTACCCGCTGGGCGGTGGTCGGCTTCCAGTTCCACAGGTCGTCCTGGAAGAGCACCCGGAGCACGTCGTCCCCGCGGACTGCATCCACGCGCATTTGCCCGAGCGCGGGGAAGACATACCGCTCGAACGTCCGCTCCCACGCCCGCGCGTGTCCGTCGCCCCGCCAGTTGGCCCGGCGCTCGGCCAGCGTCCGCTCTGCCGCTTCCCTGAAGGTGGGAACGGCCCCGCGGCGGCGCTCCGCGATGGGGTCCTTGCCCTCCCACAGGGCACGGCGGTTCTGGAGGGCGACCATGCGGGCCTCAGCGAGGGGGACCAGGTCGAAGGGTCCGATGGTGATGTCGCGGCGAACGCCGTTGACGGTCAGGCGCTGGACCCATACTTTGGTGGCCCGGATGCGCAGGTAGAGGCCGCCGCCGGCGCAGTAGCGCCCGGGTTCTTTGAGGGCCTTGGCCCTTGCTGCGGTCATGTTCGCCATACTCGCCGCCTCCGATGTGCAACGGCCCTCTTGCTGGCCCACACAATCGGCGGGAAGTGTAGCGCTTTGGGAAGACAGGGGCGGGCGGCAAGGGAACGGGGAATGGATCGAAAACCCTTGATATTCTTGCAGTATAAGCCCGCATATGACTGCTCGGGCACATACAGGAGCACTCCACTAGGGATGAAAGGGGGGCACCCCCCTTTCACAAGAAGAAAGCAACAACGAATCGGAACTCGCCGAAGCGCGCGTCAGCGCGCGAGGGAGTTGCGATTCCCGGTGCGAAGCACCGGGCGGTTTCCGGACGGGGCCCCAAACATGAACCGATTTGTAGGCACCGAGCGAGCCGGCCGCGTGGCCCCGTCCGGAAACCGCTTGGAGTAGCATTCGTCGCGATTTGAACGCGCCGGCAGACATTCCCCCGCCGGTCGCGAGGACCGGCCGGCTCGCGGCGGCGGTCCTCACGACCCTTGCCCTCCTACCGCTCACGGCGACCCCGGCGGCGGCGCAGGACCACAAGTTCCGGCTCTTCGCCGGGGCCGGGCTCCAGTTCTTCGCGCGTCCCGAGTTGAGTCCCGGGCGAGGCGCGGGACTCGGAGGCGCGGCGTCGTTTCGCGCCACGGAGAACATCTCCATCGCCACCGGGCTCTTTTTCGGGCGCTCCAACCGGCGCTACACGGCCACCAACGAGGCGGTGGAAGACGTCATTGCGGAGCCGGCCTACCAGTTCCGAACGAACCGGTACCACCTGGACGGGTCGGTCGTGTACCACCTCGGACGGCGCCAGCCCTTCCAGATGTACTTCGCCGCCGGCGGCGGGATCGTGCGGCGGGACGAGCTGCGCGAAGACTTCATCTATGAGACGACCGATCCCGGAGACGATCAGTCGGGGTCCTTCGGGATCCGGGTTCCGGTCGGAAACGAAGTCACGCTCGAACACACCACCTACGTGCCCACCGCCCACCTTGCGGTCGGCTTCGAGGTCTATGTCTTTTCCTACCTGTCAGCGCGCGCGGAATACCGCATCTGGTCCTCGAAGGACTTCTCATTCCGCACGCAACAGGCGATGATCGGGGTCAACTACTACAAGTAGCCGCACTCGGATACCTCACTTCCCTCAGGAGCCTGTGGAACAAGTCACACGGCCCGGTCCTCCCGCTGGGAGCCTCGGTACTCACGTCTCTTTCCCCACGGGCGCCTAAGTGTCGAATCAGCGCCGGCCCACCCTTCCGGTGGCGGTGGCGGCCGGTCTGCTCTTCGGTTTCTGGGTGGCGCTTTCGGGAAAACTGGACGCATTCCATCTCTCGCTCGGCCTGATCACCGCGGTCGCGGTCACGCTTGCGACCCGCAGGCTCTACCGGGCGCCGCCGCAGCCAATGCCGGAGAACGAGTTCGCACGCGCCCCGCTCCGGTGGCGCCACTTCCTCATCTACTCGGTCTGGCTGGTCTGGCAGATCTTCCGGTCGGCGATCCAGGTCGCGAAACTGGTCCTGCATCCCCGGCTCCCCATCGCTCCCCGGATGGTGCGGATCGCCGATGATCTGCCCCACCCCATCGCCCGTCTGACCCTCGCCCACTCCATAACCCTGACCCCCGGCACCGTGACGGTCGACTGCGACGACGAAGGGATGGTGGTTCACGCCATCGACCCGGAGGCCGCCGCGGCCCTCGGCGGCGACGGCGGACCGATGGCCGGCCGGGTGCGGGCGGTCTTCGGCGCCCGGACACGCTGATGTCCACGCTGCTGACCGCGGTCGCGGCCGTCCTCTTCATCGCGATCGGAGGTTCCCTCTTCCGCGTCATTCGCGGACCGACGCTCTGGGACCGGCTCTCGGGGGTCGCACTGATCGGGACGAAGACCCTGATCCTTCTCGTCGTCGCCGGCGAACTCTCGGGACAGCCCGAGATGTTCACCGACATCGCCCTCGCCTACGCCACCATCGGGTTCCTGGGCGCCCTCGTCATCGCCAAGTACTTCGAGGGCTCGACTTCGTAGTGGTTGCCGCCACCCTGACCGAGGGGATCGCGGTCCTCCTGCTCGCCGCCGGGCTCTTCTTCATCCTGGCCGCCGTGATCGGGATCCTCCGCCTTCCGGACTTCTTCACCCGTCTCCACGCCATGGGAAAGTGCGACACCGCCGGGCTGTCGCTCAGCCTCCTCGGGCTCGCGCTCCTGGCGGGCGATCCGGCCGTGACGGTCAAGCTGCTGCTGGTTCTGGTCCTCGTCGCCGTCGCCAACCCGACGGCAACGCACGCCCTGGCCCGGGCCGCGTCGAGAGCCGGGGTGAAGGTCTGGCGGCCCGGCGAGCCGGCGGAACCGGCAGGAGAACGATGATGGCCGAGGGCCATCTCATCAGCATCGGCCTGCTCGCCGCGATGGTGGTCACGGCGGCGTGCGCGCTCGCCGTGAAGGACCTGTTGACCGCCGCGGCGCTCTTCGGCGCGTTCAGTTTCCTGACGGCCACCTGGTTCGCCCTGCTGGGGGCCGTTGACGTCGCCTTCACCGAAGCCTGCGTCGGCGGCGCGCTGACCACGATCCTGTTCGTCTCCACCGCATTCCGAACCGGCCGGAGCTTCGACTGATGGGTGCGTCACCCCCACCGCGGCACGAGGCCTCCCGCGTGCGGCGACTGCTCGGCGCCGCGGCGTTTCCGGCGCTCTTCACGGGACTGGTGCTGGGAATGGCCGAGCTCCCCGAGTTCGGCGATCCGGCATCCCCCGCGTCCACCCACGTCTCGCCCCGGTTCATCGAGGACGCCGCTGCCGAGACCGGCGCCGCCAACATGGTGACCGCGGTGCTGGCGGACTATCGCGGCTACGACACGCTCGGCGAAACGGCGGTCATCTTCGCGGCGGGGCTCGGCTGCCTGGTCATCCTCGCCGCCGCGGGAGGCCGGCCCAATCTGCCGGCCGCCGGCATGTCCCACCCGTTCGGGAGCGTCATCCTCGACGCCGCCACCCGCATCCTCGTCCCGGTGGTGCTGCTGTTCGCGGTGTACGTCCTGATCCACGGACACATCAGTCCCGGAGGCGGTTTCCAGGGCGGCGTCCTGTTCGGGTCCGGCCTCATCATGATGCGGCTCGTCTGGGGCCCGGCCCACGAAGGCGGGGCGCACCATCCGGACGTCCCCGTCTTCGGCCCGAGTCTCCGCAGCTCCCTGATGCTGGCCTGCGCCGGCATTCTCGGCTACGCCGGCATCGGTCTGGCCGCGATGGCGTTCGGGGGCGAGTTCCTGAACTACGGGACGCTGCCGCTCGGGAGCGATCCGGCCCATGTGCGCGAACTCGCCACCCTCGGCATCGAGGCCGCGGTGTTCCTCACCGTCGCCGGCACGGTCGGCGTCCTCTTCGACACGATCAGCATCGGGATGCGGGAGAACGGGGTTCCGATCGGGAGCGGGCGAGGTCCCCGGGAATGACCACCTACGCCTTCGCCGCCGCGCTCTTCACCATCGGGCTCGCCGGCATGGCGCTGCTCCCGAATCTCCTCCGCAAGCTGCTCGCGATGAACGTGATGCAGGTCGCCGTCATCGTCTTCTTCGTCTCGCTGGCGTTCAAGGACGGAGCCACCGTCCCGATCCTCGGTCAGGGCGGGGCGCCCGTGGCGGCGGAGTTCATGAACCCCCTGCCCCACACCCTGATGCTCACCGCCATCGTGGTTTCGGTTTCGACCACCGGACTCGCGCTCGGGCTCCTCGTGCGGGTCCGGAGCCGGTTCGAAACGCTCAACGAGCGCCGGCTGCTCGACAGGCTCCGTTAACGGACGGGGAGCATCGGGACCCAAATGCGCGACGTTCTCCCGGGCTTGTTGGTTGCGCTGCCGCTGATGGGGGCGGCTCTCGTTCCTCTGCTGGCGGCCCTGTCCCGCCGCACCACCCGCGCCGCCGCCCTCGGGCTCCACGCCGCCATCCTTGCCGCGGCGCTCGGCCTCTTCGGGTCGGCGGCGGCCGACGGACCGATTCGATACGCGGTCGGAGGCTGGCCGGGGCCCTGGGGAATCGAACTGTGGTTCGACGGGCTGAGCACGCTCATCGCGGTGCTGGTGGCCGGAATGGCCTGCTTCGCGTCGTTCGCGCAGACCTTCGGCGCGGACCGGAACGGGGCGGCGCCGGCTTCGACTCCGCTCCGGGAAGGACTGCTGCGGGGCGCCCTGCTGCTCCTGGTCGGCGGGCTCCTCGGCATCGTGGCGACCCGGGACGTCTTCAACCTCTTCGTCTTCCTCGAGATCTCGTCGCTCGCCGCCTACACGCTGGTCGCCTCGGGAGAGGGCCGGGGCGCGGTGGCGGCCTTCCGCTACCTGCTGGCCGGCACCGCCGCCGGCTCGCTCTATCTCTTCGGGGTCGGTTTCCTCTACGCGCTCACCGGCACGCTGAACATGGACGACCTCGCGGCCCGGCTGCCTTCGGTCGAAGCGGACGCGGCGCTCACCGTCGCGGTCGTCCTGATCGCGGTGGGGCTTTCCATCAAGGCGGCGCTGTTCCCGCTGCACGGCTGGCTCCCGGACACCTACGTCTACACGCCGACCCCCGCGGCGGGATTCATCGCCGCCGTCATGGCCAAGGTCAGCGCCTACGCGCTCCTCCGGCTGCTCGGCGAAGTCCTGGCCGGAACCACGGCGGGGGCCGTGGTCCTCGAGATCACGCTCTGGCTCGGGATCCTGGGGGTGCTGGTCGGCGGGATCCTGGCGGTCGCCCAGCGGGCGGTCACCCGCATGCTGGCCTGGTCCAGCATCTCCGCGATGGGCATGATCCTGATCGGAGTCGGGATGGGATCCGCGCTCGCCATCACCGGCGCCCTCTTCCACATGGCGGCGCACGCCCTGGCCAAGGGATGTCTCTTCTTCGGCGCCGGCGGGATCCGCACCTCCGAGGACGGCGACGAGCCGGGACGCTGGGCGGGTCTCGGCTCGCGGGCGCCCTGGACGCTTGCGGCCCTCACGGTCGCCGCGCTCTCCATGATCGGCATCCCGCCGACCGCCGGATTCTTCTCGAAGTACTACCTGCTCTCCGCTTCGATCGAGGCGGGAGGACCGGCGGGAATCGCGGCCTTCGCGGCGATCATCCTTTCCAGCCTGCTGGCCACCGTCTATTTCCTTCGCGTCCTGGAGGCGGCCTGGTTCCGGACGCCGGGCGACGCACCCGATGTCGCCGGAGATCCGGCGAGCCGGCCGCCCGGCCCCGTCCTTCCCCGGCCCCTGGCCGTGCCCGTCGTCGGGCTCGCCGTCCTGGTGCTGCTGACCGGGATCTTCGCGCGTCCGTTCGAACGGCACGTGCTTCCTGACTGGGAGTCCGGAACCGCCCGGATTTCCGCACCGGCCCCGTGACCGAGATCGTCTCCCTCCGTCCGCTGCTCGCCGTCGGGGCGGGGCTGGCCGTGGTGCTGCCGATCCTCCTCAGCGGCCGGCGGCCCGCTCTCCGCGAGGCCTGGACCTTCGCGGCGGGGGCCGTACAGCTCGGCGCCGCCCTGTCCATGCTCCCCGCGGCGTTCGCGGGCGCCGCCCACACAAGCCCGGCCCTGCCCCTGCTGCCGGGGATGCCGCTCCAGTTCCGCGCCGACCCGCTGGGCCTCCTCTTCCTGACGCTCTCCTCGATCCTCTGGCTCGCCACCTCGAGCTACTCGGTGGGGTATCTCCGCAGCCTGGGGCTCCGGCACCAGACGGGCTACTTCGCGGCGTTCGCGGCCGCGGTGGCCGCCGCCGCGGGCGTCGCGCTCGCCGCCAACCTGGTGACCTTCCTGATCTGCTACGAGGTGCTCACGCTCGCGACGTGGCCGCTGGTGGTGCACAAGCGGACCGCCGGCGTGCTCGGTTCCGGACGGTCCTACCTCGCCTACACGTTGATCGCGGGCCAGTTGCTCCTGGGCGCGGTCGTCTGGGCGGGAGCGCTCGCCCCCGGCGCGCAGTTCACGCCGGGAGGTTTCCTCGCCGGCGCCGCGTCCGACGGGGTCCTGCGGGTGCTCTTCGTGCTGCTGCTCATCGGAGTGGGCTCGAAGGCGGCGGTGTTCCCGCTGCACGGCTGGCTGCCCGCGGCCATGGTGGCGCCCACCCCGGTGAGCGCCCTGCTCCACGCGGTAGCGGTGGTCAAGGCGGGGGCGTTCGGAGTCCTGCGGCTGACCGGCTGGGTCTTCGGTCCCGACCTGATGCACGATCTGGGACTCAGCCTGCCGCTCGCCGTGCTCGCCGCGGGGACCATCCTGATGGCCTCGCTGCGCGCGCTCGGCGAGGACCACTTCAAGCGCCGGCTCGCCTACTCGACCGTCAGCCAGCTCAGCTACATCGTGCTCGGGGGCGCCATCGGCACCCCGCTGGCGCTCGCGGGAGCGGCATTCCACATCGCCGCCCACGGGTTCCTGAAGATCACGCTCTTCTTCTGCGCCGGCTCGGTCTATGCGGCCACCGGCAGGGAACACATTTCGCAGTTGTCCGGGCTTGCCCGCGCGATGCCGTTCACCTTCGCCGCTTTCGCGGTCGGCGCGCTCGGGATGGCGGGAATGCCCCTGCTTCCCGGATTCATCAGCAAGTGGAACCTGGCGCTCGGGGCACTCGACGATCACCAGCTCTGGGTGGTGGCGCTCCTCGTGGTCAGCGGGCTGCTGAACCTGGCCTACTACCTGCCGATCCTGCGGATCGCGGTCTTCGAACCGGGCGACGACCGCCGCGTCCGGGAACCGTCGGCCTGGCTGGTGGCGCCGCCGGTCTTCGCCGCGCTGGCGGCCATCGTGCTGGGAGTGGCCCCCGACGCGGGCGCCCGCTTCTGGTTCCTCGCGGAGTCGGCGGCGCGGAGCGTCGCCGCGCACGCTCCCCAGTTCCTCACCGGGGGTCTGCCGTGAGCCGGCGGACGGCGGCCGGACTGGGCGTCGTCATCGCGGCGCTCGCCGCGCTGGACGTGTTGGGATTCCTTTCGGGATCCGAACACCACGGCGGATTCTGGAACAGCGTGCCGCTGGGTGACCTCGCCCTCGGGGTACTCGGGGCGGGAGTTCTCGTGTGGTTCGCGAAACGGATCCTGAAGCGGCTGCTCTCCCGCCCGGAGAGCTACTACGACGGAGCGAACTAGCCCGCCATGAGCGCCCTCTTCCTGCATCCCGCCTTCTGGCTCTTCGCCGGCGTGCTGGTCGTATTCGCGAACCGGCGGCGGATGCCCGGGGTGCCGGTCGGCGTGATCGTGGCGCTGGGGGCGCTGCTCGCGCTGGTGCGGGGGGTCGAAGGCACCCTCGAGACGACCGTCGCCGGTTTCCGGCTCGTCTGGTTCCACGCGGACCGGCTGAGCCTGCTCTTTGCGCTCGTCTTCGCCATCGTGGCGCTTCTCGGCTTCCTCTACGGGTCGCACCGGATGCGCGCCGGCGAAACGGTGGCGGCGCTGCTCTACGCCGGTTCCGCGATCGCCACCGTGCTGGCGGGCGACTGGATCACCTTCTTCGTCTTCTGGGAGGCGATGGCGCTGTCCTCCCTCGCCCTGATCTGGCAGGGAGGCACCGCCGGAGCCCGGCGGGCGGGAATGCGCTACCTCCTCGTCCACGCCACCGGCGGAGCCCTGCTCTTCGCCGGCATCGCCCTCCACCTGGCCGGCGGGGGCGAAACCTCGCTGGGCGCGCTGGCTTCGGACGCGCCCCCGTTCTGGCTGATCCTGGGCGCGGTGGCCATCAACGCCGCCATCCCGCCGCTCCACGCCTGGCTGACCGACGCCTATCCGGAAGCCTCGACCTCGGGCTCCGTCTTCCTGTCGGCCTTCACCACCAAGACCGCGGTCTACGCCCTCCTGCGGCTCTTTCCCGGGACCGAGATCCTGGTGCCCCTCGGGGCCGCGATGGCGCTCTACGGCGTCGTCTTCGCGGTCATCGAGAACGACATCCGCCGGCTTCTCGGGTACCACATCGTGAGCCAGGTCGGCTACATGGTGGCGGCGGTGGGCATCGGCACCCCGCTGGCGCTGAACGGCGCCGCGTCGCACGCGTTCTCCCACATTCTCTACAAGGCCCTCCTCTTCATGGGAGCGGGAGCGGCGATCGAAGCCACCGGTCTGCGGCGCCTCTCCGACCTGGGAGGCATCTCCCGGCAGATGCGCTTCGCGGTCGCCATGTACGCCGTCGGGGCCCTCTCGATCTCCGGCGCCCCGCTCTTCAACGGCTTCATCAGCAAGTCCATGATCGTCAGCGCGGCCGGCGAGGAGCACCTCCTCTGGACGGAGCTTCTGCTCACGCTCGCGGCCGTCGGGACGTTCCTTTCCGTCGGCCTGAAGCTGCCCTGGTTCGCGTTCTTCGGGGAGCGGCGCGGGGTCGCCGTCCGGCCGCTGCCGACCAACCTGCTCGCGGCCATGGGGATCGGCGGCGGCCTGTGCCTCCTCTACGGGCTCCTCCCCAACCTCCTCTACAGCCGGCTGCCGTACCTCGCGACCTACGCGCCCTACACCCTGGACCACGTCGTCTCGACGGCCCAGTTGCTTCTCGCCACGGGGTTCGTGTTCTACCTGGCCCGGAAGACGCTCACCCCGTCGCCGGGCCTGGCGCTCGATACCGACTGGCTCTACCGGATTCCCCTGGCCCGGGCGGTCTCCGCCACCACCCGGGCACTCGCAGGGGTCGGCCCCGTCGTGCGCACCCTTCGCGGTGAGGCGGTGACGCGGCTCGACGCCGCGGCGCGCCGGCTGGCGGCGCCGGGGGCTCCCCCCCGGCGGCGCGAGAGCTTTGCCTTCCGGGCCTCCATCGGCTGGACGGTGCTGTTCGCGGCGGTGGCGGTGGTGATCACCTGGATCATGGTGTGGCTGCGGAACCCCGGATAGGGGTCGAGCGTAGACAGGGGAGAGTGTTCCGACGACCCTCGCCCCGAGGGAGGGCAATCCCGCGGGCGGCAGCTGCGCGGCGCTAAGGTTCAGGGGCGTCATGCGGCCGGCACGGTGGCTCTGGCCAGCCCTCCTGGGGATCGCGGCAGTCCTGCTGATCCTGAGGCCGTGGGCCGGGGAGGAGCCGGCTCCACCAGTGGCTGCCGATCCGCTCACGGAAGCCGAAGCGCTCTACGAAGAGGCGATCGGCGACCTGGAATCGGCACTCCGCTCCGCGGACCCCGACGGATTCGGGGACCTGCACGCGGCGATGGAGCAGGAGCGGCAGGCGCTCGACGCCGCGATCGCCGACAGCCGGCGGCGCGCCGCCGCCGCCCCCGATGACGAGGAAGCCCAGGAGACCCTGTTTGGAAGTCTGCGCCGAAAGCTGGACCTGTTCCACAACACCCTGATGCTCATGAGGGACATGGAACGCGGCGACAGCGAAACGGCCCAGGATCGGATCGACGCCATTTCGGGGCGCGGACGCCCCGACACCGGTTGAGGGTGGGAAGCATGGACAATCGGACCCCTGCGAGGCGTGGCGCCGCCGAGGCGGCGAGCATGTCAAGGAGTGAACTGTGATGATGGATACCCCGAACACGGCGCCGCGCCGTCCGGCGCCGCGCGAACTCTGGGGACGCGCCGTACCGGCAACCGCGGTGCTCCTGATGAGCTCCCAGACGACGCTGGCGCAGCCCCTGACGGAGCGGGTGGAACACGCGGTGGAGATCCCCTCGGGCGCCCGGATCTCGATCATGAACTTCGCCGGACACGTGGAGGTGCACGGCACCGATCCCGGCGAGGACTCAACGCTCCGCGTGATCGGCGTCAAGCGGCTCGAAGCCGAACTCCCGGCCGAGGAAGCCGAACGCATCTTCGAACAGGTGAACCTGGACCTGCGGCGGCGCGGACGGCGCATCCACATCGGGCCGAACCGGCCGCGCGGCGACCGGGGCCGGCCTTCCGGGGACCGGAGGGAGTCCCCACCCATCACCGAGGTCCGGCCGCCCAGGCGCATTCCCCCCGTGTCCGTGGATCTCGAGGTCTGGCTCCCCGACGGCGCTTCCCTGGAGGTGCGGACGTTCACCGCGCCGATCACGATCGCCGGAATCGGCGCTCCGGACGGCGACTTCCTCCTCCGCAGCGTCAGCGGCCCCATCGAGATCAGGGACCTGGAGGCCGACGATCTGCGGGCGGAGACGGTGAGTGGGAACCTGACCCTCGCCGACGTCCGGGCCCATCGCGGCAGCTTCATGACCCTGACGGCGCCGATCCGGGTGACCGGAGCCCTGCAACTGGACGGCTGGTACGAGTTCCAGACCCACTCGGGGGCGGTCCTGCTCGGACTCGGATCCCTCGCCGGATTCACGGTCGCGGCCACCACCTACTCGGGTGAGATCCGGAGTGAACTGGAGTTCGAGGCGGAGCGCGACAGCCGGAGCCTGGAAGGCCGTCACGGCTCGGGCGGGCCGCAGATCAGCGTCAGCACCTTCGGCGGCTCCATCCACCTGGCCCCGGAGGCCGCCTCGGTCCGCGACGTCGAGAGGTAGTTATTCGAGCAGGAACAGGAGGACGAAGAGCCCGGCCAGGGCGTGGGTGACCAGCGAGACCTCCCTGCCCTTCCCGGTGAGCAGGTGGAGCGCCGACCAGGCGATGAAGCCGGCGCCGATCCCGTTCGTGATGCTGGTGGTCAGCGGCATGCCCACGACCACGAAGAAGGCGGGGATGGCGGCGACCGGCCGGTCCCAGGGCACCTTCGCGATCTCCGGCATCATGAAGATCCCGATCAGGATCAGGATCGGCGCCGCGACGGGATAGAGGGTGACCCCTTCCCCGAACGGGACCCCGCCGATCACTGACAGCAGCGGATGGAAGAACATCGAGGCGAGGAGCAGCCCGGCGGTGGTCAGCGCCGTGAGTCCGGTGCGGCCGCCCGCGGCGATTCCCGCGGCGCTCTCGATGTAGGTCGTGATCGTGGACGTTCCGAGGAGGCTGCCGACCATGGTGCCGCCGGCATCGGAGGCGAAGGCCGCTTCCGCCCGGGGGAGCCGGCCGTCCTTCATCAGCCCGGCCCGGCTCGTGACCCCGAGCAGGGTCCCGACCGTGTCGAACATGTCCACGATCAGCAGGACGACCACCGCGAAGATCCACGTCGGCGCCGCGAAGAGGCCGCCGAAATCCACCGCGAAGAGGGTGGGACGGACCGACGGAGGCGCCGAAACCACCCCGGTGAACTCGGTGAGGCCGAAGGCCAGGCTGAGGACTCCGGACGCCCCGGCGCCGATGAGCAGGGCTCCCGGCACGCGCCGGACCACGAGGATGGCGGTGACCGCCAGACCCACGAGCGCCACCTGGACGGGGCGGGCCCCAATGTCGCCCGGCCCGATGTAGGTGCTCGGGGCGGCGACGAGGAGGCCGGCCCAGCGGAGTCCGATCACCGCGATCATCAGCCCGATCCCGGCCACGATCCCGTGCCGGAGCGGCTCCGGAACCAGGTCCATGAGCTTCGAGCGGACCTTGAACAGCGCGCTCGCCAGGAACAGGGCTCCGGCGATGAAGGTGGCGGCGAGCGCCTGCTGCCAGGTCAGTCCGAAGCCTCCCGCCGCCGCGGTCCCGCAGAGCGTGAAGGCGAAGAAGAAGTTGAGGCCCATCCCCGGCGCGAGAGCGACCGGCAAACGCGCAAAGATCCCAGCGGAGGCGGTGGCGAGGGCCGCGCCGATGCAGGTGGCCACCATCACCGCACCGCTGTCCATACCCGCCGCTCCGAGCACGATGGGGTTGACCAGGACGATGTAGGCGAGGGTCAGCCAGGTGGTGGCCCCCGCCAGCACCTCGCGCCGGGGCGTGCTCCCCCGCGCCTCGATCTCGAAGAAACGGTCCAGCCAGTCGAGCACCACGCGTCCTCCTTCCGCCCCGGCCCCGAGCGGGCGCGCGATGGTACAATGCCGTTTTCCACTGCGAGTTACGCAATCGGAGCGCCGGCCCGGAGCGCCGGCCTCTGGCCGGCATCGCGGCCGCAGGCCGCGAAACCGCCTACCTGACCACCCCCAGGTTCGGAGAACCCATGGCCCACAGCAAATCCGCGAAGAAGCGCGTCCGCCAGAACGAGGAGCAGCGCCTTCGCAACCGGCACCACCGGAGCCGTCTGCGCACCGCAATCAAGCAGCTGCGCGCCGCCGTCGCGGCCGGCGACAAGGATGCGAGCCAGGAGCAGCTTCCGCACACCATCGCCCTGCTGGACCGGATGGCCGGCCGCCGGGTCATCCACCGTAACGCCGCCGCCCGCACCAAGTCCCGCCTCTCCCGCCTCGTAGCCAAGTAGGCGCGCCGGCTTGGAACGCCGGTCTCCGACCGGCACGCGGCCCGCAGGGCCGCAGAGCAAGTAGGGCTGACCGTCCCTGATGGCGCGCCGGCTTGGAACGCCGGTCTCCGACCGGCACGCGGCCCGCAGGACCGCCACAGACCCCTCGTAAGTCATTGTTATTGCGGTTGATTATAGACGCCCGCCGAAAATGGAGGTCACGTCTGGGGCCACTTCCTCAACGGCCCG
>JAJEIY010000026.1 GCA_022828085.1 Acidobacteriota bacterium
CTTCGACCACCTCCGCTCGCTTCCCGGACGGGAGGCGATCCGCACCCGCCTTCTCGAGCTCCAGGACCACGCGCGGCAGAGCGCCCCGTTCCGCTTCGGCGAGCAGTGGTTCGTCCGGGCGAACGACGGGCTCCAGGACCAGGACGTCCTCTACCGGATCGAATCGCCGGGAGAGGACCCGACCGGCTGGGAAGTGCTGCTCGACCCGAACGAGCTCTCCGAGGACGGCACGACGAGCGTGGGCATGACGGCGTTTACCGAGGACGGCGCGCTGCTCGCCTACGGGCTCGGCGAAGCCGGCTCCGACTGGCGAGAGTTCCACGTGATGGAGGTCGCGAGCGGCGAGAAACTCGACGACCACCTGCGGTGGATCAAGTTCTCCGGCGCTTCCTGGACCCACGACAACGGCGGCTTCTTCTACAGCCGCTATCCCGAACCGGATCCGGACGTCGCCCAGGGCGGCATCAACCGGAACCAGACCGTCTGGTACCACGCGCTCGGGACCGCGCAGGACGACGACACCCTGATCTACGCCAACCCCGAATTCCCGGACCGTATGGTGGGCGCCCAGGTTTCCGACGACGGCCGCTACGCGGTCTTCTGGATCAGCGAGGGCACCGACCAGCGCAACCGCATCCACGTGCTGGACCTGGGGCGGCCGGCATCACCCAGCTTCGCGGGGGACATCGTGCCCGTCCTGGACGAGTTCGACGCCACCTACGACTTCCTCGGCAACGACGGAGAGCGCTTCTACTTCCTGACCGACAACGACGCGCCACGCTACCGGGTGGTGGCGGTCAACATCCGGCGCCCGGATCCCGGCAACTGGCTGGAGATCGTCCCGGAGAGCGAGGACACCCTGCTCATGGCGCGCATCGTCGGGGACCGCTTCGTCCTCGGCTATCTCGACGACGCGAAGAGCCGCCTCGCCGTGCACACCATGGACGGCGCCTTCGAGCGGGAAGTGCGGCTTCCCGGCATCGGCTCGGTCGGACAGTTGAGCGGGACCCGGAAGGACGAGGTCCTCCACTTCACCTTCGCCTCGTTCCTCTTCCCGCCGTCGGTCTACCGCTACGACCTCGCCTCGGGCGAAACGGAGCCCCACTGGGCCCCCGAGGTTCCCTTCGACTTCGAGCAGTACGAGACCAACCAGGTGTTCTTCGCCTCGGCGGACGGCACCCAGATCCCCATGTTCCTCACCCACCGGAAGGACATGTCGCGCGACGGGAACAACCCGACGCTGCTCTACGGCTACGGCGGGTTCAACATCAGCCTGCCGCCGAGCTTCAATCCGTCGAACCTCGTGTTCCTCGAACGCGGCGGGGTCTACGCGCAGGCCAACCTCCGGGGCGGCGGGGAGTACGGCGAGAGCTGGCACCGGGCGGGCAAGCTCGAGAACAAGCAGAACGTCTTCGACGATTTCATCGCCGCCGCCGAGTTCCTGATCCACGACTCGGTCACCCAGCCGTCCCGGCTCGCCATTGCGGGCGGCTCGAACGGCGGCCTGCTCGTCGGCGCGGTGCTGAACCAGCGGCCCGAGCTCTTCGGGGCGGCGCTCCCCGCGGTCGGGGTGATGGACATGCTCCGTTTCCACAAGTTCACGATCGGCTGGGCCTGGGCCTCGGACTACGGAAGTCCGGACGATCCGGAGATGTTCGAGGTGCTGCACGCCTACTCGCCGTACCACAACGTCGAGCCGAGCGAGGACTTCCCGCCGACGCTCGTGACTACCGCCGACCACGACGACCGGGTCGCGCCGGGGCATTCGTTCAAGTACGCGGCCCGCATCCAGGAGGTCCACGGCGACGGGCCGAACCCCGTCTTCATCCGGATCCAGAAGAGCGCCGGACACGGCGGCGGGATGCCCGTCTCCATGCGCGTGGAACTCGAAGCCGACCGCTGGGCGTTCGTCCTGCACCACCTCGGCGCAAGTTAGCGACCGCGCCCCCCCGCGAGCCCGCACGGCGCACCGGCTTGGAACGCCGACCTCCGGTCGGCACGCGGCCCGCAGGGCCGCAGGGTGCGTAGAGCTGTTCCGCCCCATGGCGCACCGGCTTGGAACGCCGGCTTCAGCCGGCACCGCGGCCCGCAGGGCCGCAGGGCGCGTAGAGCTGGTCCGCCGCATGGCGTAACGGCTTGGAACGCCGACCTCCGGTCCGCATTCTGCCGGTTCCACAAGGTTCCGCAGAGTGCCCTGACGTTCCGCTATTACCACCGTTATTCAATGGCTTACGGTGCTATACTGTTCCTCACCGGAACGCCGCAGACTCCCTCGTTCCCGCTCCATTCGTGTCCCCCACACGGTCCCCGCAGGAACGCTCATCCATGACCCAACGACCCTATCGACTCTCCGCGCGCTTTGTCGAGACCATCCGGGAACCCGGATGCTACGGCGACGGCCGCGGCTCCGGCGGTCTCTCCCTCCGGGTGAGGCGGATCGCCCGCGGCCAGCTCTCGAAGTCCTGGCGGCAGCGCGTCACCGTGGAGGGACGTCCCCGCAACCTCGGACTCGGGACCTGGCCCCACGTCAGCCTCGCCGAGGCACGCCAGAAGTGCGTGCTCAACCTCGTGGCGCGGCAGCGCGGCGAGCTCGTGACCGGCCGCCGGCGGACGGTCCCCACCTTCGCCGAAGCCGTCGAGAAGGTGATCGCCGTTCACCGAGCCGGTTGGAAAGAGGGCAGCAGGTCCGAGGCGGACTGGCGCTCGACTCTCCGGGACTACGCGATGCCCCGGCTCGGCCGGCTGCCGGTGAACCGGATCCAGACGGCGGACGTGATGGGGATCCTGCAGCCGATCTGGAACGAGAAGCGGGTCACGGCGAAGCGGGTGCGGCAGCGGATCTCCGCCGTGATGCGCTGGGCGGTGGCCCAGGGCTACCGGGAGGACAACCCGGCGGGTGAGGCCATCGGGGCGGCGCTGCCCAGGAACGGCGTCCGGCCGCGACATCACCCCGCGCTTCCGTATGCCGAGGTGGCCGGCGCCATCGCGCAGGTGCGACGGTCCGCCGCGTATCCGCCGATGGCGCTGGCCTTCGAGTTCCTGGTGCTGACGGCGTGCCGGAGCGGCGAGGTGCGCGGCGCGGAGTGGAAGGAGCTGGACCTTGCGGGCCGGGAATGGCGCATCCCGCCCGAGCGGATGAAGACGGATCGGGAACACCGGGTGCCACTGTCCACACGCGCGCTCGCGGTGCTCCGCGAGGCGCGAGAGTTCGCGGACGGCTCCCGGTTGGTGTTCCCTTCGGCCCGCGGCGGCCCGCTGGCCGAGGTGGCGATCTCGGCGCTGGTCCGCCAGCTCAAGATCGGCGCGGTGCCGCACGGGTTCCGCTCGAGCTTCCGTGACTGGGCGGCGGAGTGCTCCGACGCCCCGCGGGAGGTCTGCGAACTGGCCCTGGCTCACGTGAACACGAACGCCATCGAGGCCGCCTATCGGCGAACGGATCTGTTCGAGCGGCGGCGGGCGCTCATGGAGCAATGGGCCGGGTTCCTGGCGGGGTAGTCTTGGACCTCGTTCCCGCCTTTCCGAACCGACGATTCCGGGTCTCCCCGGGCGTCTTCGCGGCGGCTGGCTCAGCTGCTAAGGCAGCTAGGCCAGCCTACACAGTGTGGCCACACTGTGGACTGGCCCCCCTGCTACGGCAGGAGAGCCAGCCGACCCAATGTTGAACATTGGCGCTGGCGAGGGGAGGCTGCGCCCCCCTTCGAACCCCGGCCTCTCGCGCCGCTGCCGAAGCACCGGACGGTCGGGGGCGCAGCCCCCGAACCCCCGCCGCGGAGCGCTCCTGGCGCAGCGGCGCACCGCTGTGGTCGCCGCCGACCTCACCCCGGCGGAGCAGGTCGCCTTCGACCAGGCCGCGGAGGCCCTCCGGCTCCCCAACGCCGGGGAGCGGGCTCACGAGGCCGTCAGCGGCGTCCGCGAACTGTCGCCCGGGCTCCGGGGTCCCCTTCGAGGACCGCGCCGCCTGCGGAGGCTCCGCCGGCCTCCGTCTGGACCCGCCGCAGGCGGGGCCGGAAGCCTTCCCGCAGGGATCACTCGCGCCGGAGGCGCGGGCTGCAAGCGACCCCAGGCCCCGGCAGGAGAGTGGAACAAGCACTCCACGACGGGGCCGTTTTTCGCCACGAAAGGGGGGGTCGCTTGCAGCCCAGACCCTGACCCCGCAAGGCAGGGTCGCCGGAGCGCAAGCGCGACGGGGAGAACGGGATCGTGTCCACGGGGAGGCGCAAAAGCCCTAGCAAAAGGGGGTGTGGCCCTGGTTGCGTCCGAACGTGGCCCGGATGCGACCCCGCACCCGTGTTTTCCTCGCCGGAACCGGGCCAGGATCGCGCCTCGGGCCGGAGGCTCCCGGCGAGACGGCGATGCGGGTCGGCGGCGCGCCGTTTCCCGATCCGCGGACCGCGGTGATCGTCGAGGACGGCCGGCTCGTCCGCGTCACGGCGGCGGTCGTGGTCCAGTGGCGGCGCGCCGGGCAGCGGTCCGAAGGTGTCGTATGTTCCCGCCGCTGCTCCATCCGGTGCGGCTCGCGGTCCCGGACCCTGCCGCCCGGTGCGCTCGAGAGTGGCTCGACGTTCGCGAAGTTCCCGCCGTTGCCCTCTCGGATTCGGGGCTTCCGGGCCGTTGAGGAAGTGTCCCCGGACGTGACCTCCATTTTCGGCGGGCATGTATAATCGTCCGCAATAACAATGACTTACGAGGGGTCTGCGGCGGTCCTCCGGTCGGCACGCGGCCCGCAGGGCCGCAGGCGGTTCAGCGCTGCCCCTCCCCCATGGCATCTCCGGCTTGCAATCCCGTTTTCATGCCGGGCGCGGTGGGCAAGAGCACCTGAGTACCCTCCGCACTTCAGGCCACCCGGATGATCCTGCGCCTCCAGCACATCGGCACCGCCCACAAGAGCCACGCCTCCGCCGCCGAACGCCTCCGCCAGGTGGGGCTCGAACCCGCGGAACTCCGCACCGACCAGGGACGCGGTTTCCAGCTCGATTCGCGGAAGCTGCTCGGGAACGAGTGCTGGCTCCACGTGGTCCACAACTGGAACCCCGAGGCGCGCGTCTGCCAGTACCTGCGGACCATCGGCGAGGGACTCGAACACATCGCCATCGAGACCGACGACATCGAGGGGGCCGTCGCCCGGGTGAAGGAGTCGGCCCCGATCTTCGAGGACCGGATCTTCCACGCGGCGGACGGGTTCGAGGCGTTCGTCTACCCGGAAGACGCCTGTGGCTTTACCGTGGAACTGATCCAGCCGCACGCTTCAAGCTGGAACTGGCCCGATCCGCCGCCGGAGCGCGTCAGCCCGCTGCTCTCGGTGACGCACCTAGCCGAAGTGGTCGCGGGCGCCGAGGATCCCGAGGCCGCGGGGCGGCGGTTCGAGGAACTCTTCGACGTCGGGTTCGCGACGGATGGCGCAAGCGCCCGCGTCCCCTTCGCGAACGGCTGCGTGCTCCGCTTCCAGCCGGGCCGGCCCGGACTCCGGAGCCTGGTGCTCGAGACCGCGGATCTGGAGGCGGACCGCCGGGCGCTGGAGGCGGCCGGCACTCCCGTCGAGTCCGGCTCAGAGAATCACGCGGAGGGGCTGCGGATACCGGCCGGCGTGGCGGGCTTCGAGGTCGTCGTGCGGGCCGCGGATTCGGCGTGAACCGGAATCGGAGTGGGTTCGACTCAACTTTATGTAGTAAGCCGTGGCTAACAAGTACTTGACAGGAATCGCACCCGCAAGTATCGTTCCCGCTGTCCGGCGCTCCTGACCGGCGCCGCCGGCCCGCCGCGCGGACCGGCGAGGACGGCCCGAGGCCCTGAAGCCCGGCCGACCGGACGCATCGCAACCCAGTCATGGACGCCGCGTGGCGTCCATCCAGTAAAGAGGAGACCCATTCCGATGAAGTTCAAGCCTCTGAGGGAGAACGTTCTGCTTCGCCGTCTCGAGGCGGCCGAGGAGAAGATCGGCTCCATCATCGTCCCCGATACCGCCAAGGAAAAACCGATGACCGCCGAAGTGGTCGAGGTGGGCGCCGGCAAGGTCCTGAAGGACGGCGGCCGTCAGGCTCCCGAGGTCAAGCCGGGGCAGACCGTGCTGATCGGGAAGTACTCCGGGTCCGAGGTCAAGCTCGACGGCGAGGACTACATCATCGTCCGCGAGGACGAGATTCTGGGCATCGTCGAGTAGACGGCCCCCACTGAAAGCAAGGAGAAGCAACAGCAATGGCCAAGAACATCGTCTACGACGAGGAAGCACGGCAGGCCGTGATGCGCGGCGTCAACAAACTCGCCGCCGCGGTCCGGGTCACCCTCGGCCCCAAGGGACGCAACGTCGTCCTCGAGAAGAAGTTCGGATCCCCGGTCGTGACCAAGGACGGCGTCACCGTCGCCAAGGAAGTGGACCTCGAGGATCCCGTGGAGAACCTCGGCGCCAAGATGGTGCGCGAAGTCGCCTCCAAGACCTCCGACGTTGCCGGCGACGGCACCACCACGGCCACGGTCCTGGCCCAGTCCATCTACCGGGAGGGCCTCCGGAACGTCACCGCCGGCTCCAACCCGATGGAACTGAAGCGCGGGATCGACAAGGCCGTGAGCACGGTCGTGGGCAAGATCCAGGCCTCGTCCAAGGGCGTCAGCGGCGACATGATCGCCCAGGTCGGCACCATCTCCGCGAACGGCGACAAGGAGATCGGCCAGATCATCGCCGACGCGATGGAGAAGGTCGGCAAGGACGGCGTGATCCAGGTCGAGGAGAGCCGCACGCTCGACACCGAACTCGACATTGTCGAGGGGATGCAGTTCGACCGCGGCTACCTCTCCCCCTACTTCGTGACCGATTCCGACCGGATGGAAGTGGTCCTCGAGGACTGCCTCGTGCTCGTCCACGAGAAGAAGATCTCGAGCATGAAGGACATGCTCCCCGTGCTCGAGAAGGTCGCCCAGGCGAGCAAGCCGGTGGTGGTGATCGCCGAGGACGTGGAGGGCGAGGCGCTCGCCACCCTCGTGGTCAACAAGCTGCGCGGCACCCTGAAGGCCGCCGCGGTGAAGGCCCCGGGCTTTGGTGACCGGCGGAAGGCGATGATGGAAGACATCGCCATCCTGACCGGCGGGAAGGCCATCTTCGAGGACCTCGGCATCAAGCTCGAGAACATCGAGATGGGCGACCTGGGCCGGGCCAAGAAGGTCATCATCTCCAAGGAAGACACCACGATCGTCGAGGGCGCCGGGACCACGGACGCCATCGAGGGACGGATCCAGCAGATCCGCGCCCAGATCGAGGACACCACCTCGGACTACGACCGCGAGAAGCTCCAGGAGCGGCTCGCGAAGCTGGTCGGCGGCGTGGCGCTGATCAAGGTCGGCGCGGCCACCGAGACCGAGATGAAGGAGAAGAAGGCCCGCGTCGAGGACGCCATGCACGCGACCAAGGCGGCTGCCGAGGAGGGCATCGTCCCCGGCGGTGGCATCGCCCTGATCCGCGCCAGCGCGGCACTTGACGAGCTGGCCGAGAGCAAGGACCTCACCCACGACGAACAGGTCGGCGTGCGGATCATCTCCCGCGCCATCGAGGAGCCGCTGCGCTGGATCGCCCAGAACGCCGGCCACGAAGGCTCGATCGTCGTGAACAAGGTCAAGGAGACCGAGGGAGCCGAAGGCTTCAACGCCGCGACCGACGAGTACACGAACCTGGTCGAGGCCGGTGTCATCGACCCGACCAAGGTGGTCCGCTACGGGCTGCAGAACGCCGCGTCCATCGCGGGGCTGCTGCTCACCACCGAGGCGCTCGTCTCCGAGATTCCGGAGAAGGAGGACAAGGCCGCCGCCGGAGGAGGACCTCCGGGCATGGGCGGCATGGACTACTAGTCCGCGCTTCCCTCCAACCCCAGGGCGTCGGCGCCGCAAGGCGTCGGCGCCCTTTTTTTGGACCGCCGGCCTTCTGGCCGGGATCGCAGCCCCAAGGCCCGGGGAATCACACTGTGGCACCCCCGCGCGCCGGACTCAGCGCGGGCGCGGTTTCGAACCGGTCCGATCCGCGGTGTAGAGACGTCCGATTTCGCCGCCCAGGGCCGCCGCCAGCACAGCTGGCGGTGGGTGGCCCCCGGGACCGAAGTACGGATCGGCCCCCGCCTGGATGAGCGCAGCCTTCCTCGTCCTTCGGAGCCAGCGCCAGCCGCCCGCACAACGCAGGAACAAAGAGTGCCCCGGTTCCACACGTCCTTGGCTCCAACCGGCGAGTAGATTCCGGATCCGATGACGAACTTCCGGGCCCCCAGTGTTGCCTCGGCGGCATAGCTGACCTTGGGAGACCCGGTCTCCGCGGCTCCCTCGACCGCGGAGTCGCTCATACTGGAGGTGGTTGCCCAGATCGGGCTAAGTGAGACGGAAGCCCAAGGCGGATCATCGGGACGATTCCCAAGGGCCAGTGCTCCAGTCTCCTTTAGCACTCTTCCGGGCGGCTTTCTGGTCCCCCTTGAGGGAATGAGCAACTACTTGGTGGAGACGTGCGGCGTTGTCCGGTAGAACCATGTCGAACGGCTCCATCGGGACGGGGATGTTGAACCGGATATTCAGCTGCGTAAGCATCTGGAGCATTTTCGCGTAGCCAGGCTTGATCCGGTCTTCCTCGTAGCCCTTGGTTACGTTGGCATCAATGACACCAACGAGGTCAGCTAGCGCTTCTTCCAGCTCTTTCGCCAGTTCCTGGAGTTCCTCTACTCGCTTCCGGCGTTCGTCATCCCGTCTCTGACGTTCGTGCGCCCGCCGCACCCAGGGCATGAGGGGCCATATGTCCCTCTTGCTAAGTACCAACGCGTAGTAGGCGTTGATGGCGGAGGCGACGAAGAACGCGGCCCAGGCGATGTGCCCCGCCTCTACACCCTTCATCCGGTCACTCTCCAAGAGGAAGATCGCCCACGGGGACAGAACACCAATCCATAGTGCGAGTGTGGTTCTCTGCATATCCTGACTTTAGCCACGAATCGGAGCTTAGGGCCCAGCCCACCGGATTTCGTCATCGAGAACCTCACTTGGTATGGACACGACTTCCTCGATGCCGCACGCCACGAGAACATCTGGTCCAAGACGAAGACGTCTAGAGCGGGCGGGTATGGCCAGCACCGACTTCGCACTACTGATGGAGGTCCTCAGGGACATCGCTAGACAGGCGCTCGCCCTTGAAGGCTGAGCATCACGGGCGCCAGCAATAGCCCGCTGAACAAGAGCAGAGCGCCGTTAGGGAGGGTTCCCTTCCCGGTCACCGGATGCGGTGGTTGCGGGAGACCTTGACTAACGTCCGAATTAGTCACCAGTCTGCGGCTAGGTCGACGGCGTAGCGAACCTCAGCCATTGGGTCGGTCTCAGCCGCTTTGATCCATCGCTGAACTATCGAATGCTCAGTCCGACCATGTACCCTCATAGCGTGCGCCAGACCAACACACATACGTCTGAGTTCCACCACTGTCTTGTCCCAATCCGTACCGGCCGTGTCCGCGCGGTCGTAGCGCAGTGCCTTCCACCACTTATCAAGTCCCTCGACGGCGAAGGGCTCGATGCTATCGATTTGGCTCACTCCGCCTCGTTTCAACACGGCAATCGCGGCCGCCATCGCGCCCCTGGCTGTTTCTCTTCTTTGCGACGCCACGGCCATACCAACGTCACGAATACACTCTAGGGTTGGTCCCCGAAATGTGTTGTGGGACGACGCCTCTTTCTCGATCCACCATACGAGACCATCAAGTGCTGACTCCCGTATCCTTTCGTCGTCAGATCGCATTCCCATCCGAACCAGATCTTCCGCTCGCGTACGCCCCTTTGATGTCCTCCCGCCAGCAGCCGCAATTAACCTGTACTCGTTTCCGTGAAAGACCTCTGACATCGCCCATGTTCGTGCTCCGGCCCAGTCTTCGATCTTCTGATCCAAAACGGTTTGTATGTTCTCCGGTACTGCCTTTTCCACAACGACACGCGCTAACCCATCAAACACTCGGCTCTCTCTCGTTATCCCCTCCAAACGTATAACTCGATCGAGCATCTGCCATGCTCAACCATCGTTTCACCAAGTGCCAAAAGAACTGTTCCTCCTCATCGGACAGTTCCACGCGTCTTTGCCAAGCAAACGCCGTACACCACGCGTGGCTGATTTCGGCGATCGATCCTTCTGTGAACTCGCGATTCTCTTTGTCTCTTCGGCCGTTCAGCCATTTCCCGCGGAACCCTCTGACGGCCACTCCTTCACGGGGCTCAGGAAGACTAAGGTAGACGTAGTCGAAGAGCGTTGTATCCCCGGGCATCCCGAGGTCATCGACAAATCTGCCATCCCAGATTGCCCGGCCTACCGCCCTCTGCTCTGTACGCGTGAGCAATCCTGCTGCGGCGACATTCCACATCCGCCGCGCGGCGCGCTTTCGTGCGCTCCCACCGGTCAATAGTCCCGCTACCAGGGCCTTAACGCACTGCGCCCATTCAGATGTATTCGTACGTTTGCGCAGGCCTTTAAGTATCGAATAGTCGACAACCTCCGCTGGGTCACCATAGTCCTCAATCCGTATCTGGTCCAACAGAGAGCTAGCTACAACGTCCAAGGCGACGGCTCTTTTCGCTTCCGGACTCATGGATCTCCAACTTCTCTGCCACAGGAGACGCACGCTCTTCCACAAATCGTAGTCTGCGGGACCGTGACGTCTATCCCCATACCTTAGGCTCCAGCGAAGACTCTCTGTCGCCCTTGTGTCGTCTACTCGGGACGCAGCATATGCCAGAGCTCGTATATTCGCGCAGGCGCGGTTAGTGTGTGATCTGCCTTCGATCCCAGGAGCATCCGCTCTATCGAGATAATAGTCGCGCCCCCTCTCGACGCTGGACACGAGAAGCCTCAAATCCTCAGCATCCAAGACAGCCACATTGCCCGGGGACAGCACCGATTTCAGGAGATCGGATACGTCCGATGATCCTGCCATGAGCGCGGCGGGTAAAGCGTATCCAGTACCCAAGCTGGCCATCGCACCTGCAGCCTTCTGGAAGACTTCTCCCGCCATCGTTACGCCAGGGATATGACTGGGTAACCCTGCAAGCTCAATCATCCTTACCGCTCGTCGCGCTTTCTTGTAGCGTCCGTATTCTTCCGGCCTGAGCGCCTCCCGGCGGACCTGTTGCGGGAAGAGAGTGCTCTTCGGTACAGGAGTCCGGACGTCGTCTACAACTTGAGTGAATTCGCGCCAGTCCGTATATGAATCACATTCATATTGTGCGAGTTGGGACCATTTGTCAAAGATCGGTGGATACTCTGGCTGACCAGAAAACCGACGATCCCACCACTTGGCCGTTTCGGTCCCCATCCTCCAGTGAAGTGCCCAGGCTAAGCGCGACATTGTCCGGACGCTCGTAGTGCGCGCTGCCTGCTTTTCGAGTTCGGCCAAGACACTCTGAGCCAATTCCAGAGCGGCAGAATAGGCACTCATATTAGCCAGGACAGCTGCTTTGCGGAGGGCCCAGATGCGATCGCAATCCACTACGTCCCAGTGGTCCAAGTGAGTTCTGAGCCTGTCAAAGTCCTGCATCGTCAAATGCCAAAGACTCTCTTCGTGACACAGGCGATGCCACTCTTCAGACTTTTCGTCCAGGTCCTCTCGCAGTCTCTTGGCCAGACGAAGGAATCCCGGCTGGTCCAGATGAAACCGGGCCTCAGTCAACTGGGAAAGAAGCAAGTAGTTCCGGCAAGGGCGTGCAGAGTCGATGTCTGACTGGGTGATTCCGTCAGTATCGGACGTAAGTGCGTCAAACGCCGCTACCGAAGCCTTAATCGCTTCCTTGAGCTCTCGTGGATGCGGATTCATCACAGCATCCTGACGCCAGACTAGTTCTCGCAAGGCTTTCAAACGCTCGATGGCACGCCAGGTCTCTGTCCAAGACGTTAACTTGTTCACCCATAGGCCCGTCTTGGAATCCAAGTCGGTAACCTTGCTGAAGGGGAGCACAACCCATTCGGGGTAACACTTTCGATTGCGTCGCCAAATAGAAACCAGCCTCTCTATAGCGTCTCGTCTTGCGGACTCATCCGGCCCTTGGGGCGGAACTACATTCTCGGCGGCCGGTCCCTCTGCTGACGGAGGCAACATGGGTTCTAGCGTGCATGCGGACCTAAGACGGCGCCGCGCGGGTGGAGCAGGCCAGTGTTTTTCTGAGATTTCGCCGAATGCAAGCGCCTCGAGAATCCACTCGACCGCGCAGCGATATGCGTTGCTGCCCCAGCTTTCTGCCTTTGGGTGATCCGCCAAGTCGATTGGAATCACTCCTCGGTCTTCCAGCAGGCGCCGCCGCGGGCGATTGAGCCTCAGATAGCCGCCTAGATAAAGACGCGGTGCGGCGACACCCAACTGATCTCGTACCCATCCGCACCAATGGAGGAAATTCTGGTCGTCACCAGAGAATCCCAACAGAAGGACCGGGCCTTCCATCAGAGCTTGCTGGACGGTGTTGACGAGTGGCGCAGCTAAGCGAGGGTACGTTCTGTAGTCTTCCTCTGTAATGATGAACGGGCGATGCGAAGGGAAAGAACCATGTAGTTTGATGATGCGGGGCGCGTTTGCCGCTCCGAGATCGGCACCGGAGTACACGGGGAAATAGGCGGCATCTTCAAGGGAATCCGAGGCACGTTCGAGGAGAGTGTCCCAGTTCGTTGTGAAGACATCAGCCCATGGGAGTTCAAGCAGCCGAGTATGGATGTCGTGTGGTGGTCGATCATCGGGAACGTGTGTCAGGAGAAAGTGGTCAAGTGCCGCACGGCCGAACAGGGCTTCGAACTGCTGAGCAATTGCTGGGCAAGTATTGGCACTCGGGGGTGGATTAGCCGGACGGTTCCGGCTCAATTCAGAGTTGAGGACATCATGGAGCATATGGGCGAGATCCGCCCAAGACGGCATCGGTGAAGAACTGCCGTCGGATTCGCGCTGGTTCTTGCTTAGACCGGAACCGACCATTACGCAGGCTCCGCGACGGGGGCGCTTCCACAGTTCATCACGAACCAACAACAGGTTCTGGGCATCCAGAAAAGGCATAAATCGGGACATGCGAGTCGGTCTCAGTGATCCGCTGGAGTGGTGAGAGGGGAAATGTTGCCACGGCTGGGCAAATTTCGCATGCTCGCTTGCCGAAGTAGGGTCAGCCGCGCCGCAGGACGCGGCATCTGACCGAGCGTCGAGGCAGTGCGGAGCACGGGGGTTTCCGAGGAGTCTCCATGACCCTTGGGCCGCCTAGGTCGGGGCTCGCCAGAGTCGGTCATCAAAGTACCCAGAGAGCCACGCCGCGTTGTCCCCGGTCCCCGCCACGACGGCCGCCTGCTGCTCCATGAGTTGGCGTCGCTTCTCGAAACTCGGGCGTTCGGCGGGACCGGTGAACGCGTCTCGTGTCCCGGGCAACTCCGGGCGGTCCGTTGCGAGCCACCGGTCCGGGCCGGGTCGGATCCGTGCTCAGGGACCGCGGACGCGGAGGGCTCGCTTTCGCCTGGTCTTCTTCTTGGTGGCGGCGGTGAGCGGGGCGCGCATTCGCTCGTAGAGGGCAAAGAGATGCTCGACCCGCTCCCGCTCGGAGGAGAACTTGACGGGCCGGTAGAGGCGGTCTACGGCGCGGTCGAGTGCCCGGTGAGCCCGGCGGAGCGTGACCGGCATCAAATCCGGATCGTAGAGGTCGGCGAGGGTCGCGGCGGAATGCTCGGCGCGGACATCGAGCACGGCCTGGGCGAGCGGTTCCAGAGTGGCCAAATCAGCATCCTTCGAGGGCACTGGGAAGGTGTTGTAGACGACTCCCACGGAGTACATGTAGTCGCTCTTCATCCGGCCCGTGACTGCCCGCGTCCACGCCATGTGCATGGCCGAAGTCAGCAGTGCGAAACTGCCGAGCGAAGCATTTTCGAGCAGCCGTAGCTTGTTGCTCGGGATGGCGGGAGGCTCCAGCCACCCGATCGGGGCGTACTCCCGGCGTTCCGAACTCACCTCGGGAAGTACGAGAAAGGGAGCCGACGGAATCACGTTCACTTGCCACAGCGTCGGTGTCTCGGCAAGTTTCAGCGTGGAGACCCGTTTGCTGGTCTGCCGATAGCTTCGGACGCGAGCGAGCCGTTCCCGGACCCTCGGTAGCTGGCGCAGCACAGTCGGCGAGGCATCCTGGAGAGCCAGGATGAACCGTTCGCCGCCCTGCAGATACTCGCGAGCACCCACAAAGGGGCGCAGGTACGGAGTCACTCCCGGTTCCTCCTCAAGTAACGTGTTCGCCTCGTCGGGGCCGAAGATCGTGTGCCCTCCATCAATCGGCTGAGACCCGGTCAGGAGCTGCGGCATTCCGTTGATCGGTCCGCTCTCCTCCCGAACCACCAGATGCGGATCAGCCAGGCCCCCGGCATCGAACAGATAGGGCGACAGCACCGCGTGGACGCTCTCGTGGGGATCTCCCTTCGAGTCGTCGTAGGAAAACAATCGCCGTACCGCCGGAATCCCTTCCCGATCATCGAGCCCGATGATGACGACGTGGACGTGCGCCATACCCCTCGCGTCCGAGCCCCAGGCGAACGTCCGGTGCGCGAAGGCGATCTCCAGCCCGTAGCGCCCGAACAGGATCGGCCAGAGCTGCGCCACCTGCTCCCCCTGGGTGATCGAGTTCGTCGCAACAAATCCGATCCGTGCCCGCTCGCCCGGCGGGCCGCTCTTCTGGATGTACTCCCCCGCCCTGATGAACCACGCCGTCACGTAGTCGAGCGTCCCCCCGGTCCCCCCAAGCGCGGCAATCCGGCGCACCTGCGCCCGCTGTTCGGTTGACTGGAACTTGGCGCCGCCGAACGGCGGATTCCCGAAGACGAAGGAACAATCTCTTGCCGACAGCAGGTCCTCCCAGTCCATCTCCAGCGCGTCGCCGCAGTGGATGTGCGGCGAGCGCTTCAGCGGGATGCGGGCGTAGGACTGACCGAACTCGAGGCTGAGCTCGTTGTTCATGAGGTGGTCCGTCATCCAGAGGGCCACCTCGGCGATCCGGGCCGGGAACTCGCCGATCTCGATCCCGTAGAACTGGTCCACGTCGAGCCGTGACAGCGAACTCACGTCGAACTGGAGGAACTGCTGCTCCTCGCTCCCCAAGAGTTCCCGGAGTACTTCCAGTTCCAGCCGCCGCAGTTCGCGGTAGGCGATCACCAGGAAGTTCCCGCAGCCGCACGCCGGATCGAAGAACTTCAACTCGCCGAGCCGCTCCTGGAACGCCCGGAGTCGCGGCAGGCGCCCGCGGCGGAGCGCCTTGATCTTCGCGAAGTCCTCCCAGAGATCGTCGAGGAAGAGCGGCTCGATGACCTTCAGGATGTTCTGCTCGGTGGTGTAGTGCGCCCCCTGGGCCCTACGCTGCGCCGGGTCCATCACCGACTGGAAGAGCGACCCGAAGATCGCCGGCGAGATGCTCGACCAGTTGAACCGGCAGGCGGCAAGCAGTTGCTCCCGCATCTCCGCGCTGAACGCGGGAATCCAGATCCGGTCGGCGAAGAGGTCGCCGTTCACGTACGGAAAGCGGGCGAGATCCTCGTCGAGGGTGGCGATGCGTTCCCCCTCCGGCGTATTCAGCACCTGGAACAACTGCATGAGCAGCGGTCCGAGGTCCGTGCCGTCCTCCCGGGTCCTCGTCTCCAGGAAGTCGAGCAGGATGTCCCGGGGCTCGAAGACCCCCGTGTCGTCGGCGAACAGACAGAAGACGATCCGGACGAGGAACCGTTCGAGGTCGTGGGCCGGATAGCCGGCGTCCCGGAGCGAGTCGTGGAGCTTCCCGACCAGTTCGGCGGCCTCGATGTTCGCCGGGTCCTGGTCCCGAAAAGTGCGGCTCGCAACCCCGAGGACGAAACCGAACTTCTCGACGTGGTCCGGCAGCTCGTCGAGCCGGAAGGACACCTCGTCCCGCTGGAGAAGGTCGTGGAGTTCGAAGTGCTGGAAGTCGCTGACCAGGATGTAGCGGGGCCGCTCGCTCTCCGTCAGCGCGTCGAAGTAACCCCCCGCCTGCTCGTAGGCAGCGGCTAGGTCGCGCCCGACGCTCTTCTGCTCGACGATCAGGACGCCGGGCCAGAAGAGGTCGATGAACCCGCTGGTGTCGTCGAGCTTCTCCACCCGCTCCTCGTAGCGGGCCACCGACTCCCGGCGCACGCCGAAGATGCGGAAGAAGTCGTTGTAGAAGCTCTGGGTCTCGCCCTTCTCGTACCCGGCGTTCGCCCACTTCCGGGCGAAGGACGCCGCGCGGGCGCGGATCTCGTTCCAGGAGAGGCGCATGCGGCGGCGTATTGTTTCAGGCGGTTTCGGTCGGGTTCGTCTTCGGGGCGGCCTTGCCGCCCTTCAGTCCTGAGGTGAATCGGTCTGGATCGCACTGAGTCTCGGCCTGAACGACCTCCCGCTCCCGGTCCGGCGGCGGCGCGGCCGCCGGGTGCCGGTTGCTCCCGTCCAAACTTCGAGCCGACGACCTGCGCTTACTTGACTGCAAGCATCCGTCTGGGGCGGGAAGCGCGCTAAGTCATTGTGAAATAGCGGTTTATCTATTTGACTGAAGAGCGATATTAGAACGATGGACCGCATAAAGGTCATCGCGCTAGATTCGGCCCATGAAACCGGCGGCTCGCGAAAAACTCCACGATCTGTTCGATCGACACCCGGGTCCGCAGACCGTCGCTGTGGCAAAAGGGCTCGAGTCCTTGGCCGGGCGAGGCAATCCGGGGCGCAGACCTTTGGCGGCGCTGCCTCTGGACGAGGAGGAACTGAGCGATGAAGCGGTGCGAGCGGTCGCCGAAGGAATCGCGGATCGTGGCGCCGGCCGAACGCACACCCCGGACGAGGTGAAGAGAGAACTCGGCGTCTGATCGAACGCGCCGACTCGCGCGCTACGCGCTCTGAAGCGGCTTGATCGGACCGCCCGCATTCGGGTGGTCGAGGCAATACGCCGTTGTGTGGAGCCGGACAGGACTCTCCCGTGAGTATGTTCAGATGTCGATACATCACAACTAATGTGAATAAATGACAATGTGATATAGTTTTCAGTGCTCGAAGTAGCGACGGAACGCAAGTGCCAGCGCCAGCCCACACCCAATCTCCGTGATTCGCCGACAATGAGAACCAGCACCACATCGGATCCCGTCGTTCCAGCGTCGCGCCGTCGCCTCAGCGCCGTCCTCAACGAAGCCGGTGATGTCGTACGGATAGACGACGTCGTGAACGCCCTTGAGGTGTCACGCGCCGAGGCTGCGAAGCTGCTCTCGCGCTGGGTGGAACAGGCATGGCTGCGGCGCGCGGCTCGCGGCGTTTACCTCCCTGCCTCACTCACCACGCTTGACAGCATCCGTGTGCTGGACGATCCGTGGATCCTGGTGCCGCCTCTCTTCGATCCGGCCTACATCGGCGGCCGCACGGCCGCCGAGCATTGGGATCTCACCGAGCAGATCTTCCGCGACATCGTGGTCATGACGGCGCAAACGGTGCGACAGAAGAGCCAGCGCCGCCACGGCGCCGAGTTCAGCCTCACGCACGTCCGCCCGGAGAAGATCTTCGGGACCACCAGCGTCTGGCGTGGCAGAACCCGGGTCGCGGTGGCCGACGTGCACCGGACCGTCCTGGACATGCTCGCCGATCCGGCACTCGGCGGCGGAATCCAGCATGTGGCGGACTGCCTTTCGGTCTACCTCAAGTCGGACGAGCGCGACGACGACCTCCTGATCCGCTACGCCGTCCGGCTCGGGAACGGCGCCGTCTTCAAGCGGCTGGGCTTTCTCGCCGAACGCGATCCATCGGGCCCGGAACTGTTGGCATCCTGCCGCCGGCGCCTGACCGCGGGGAACACCAAGCTGGACCCGGCGCTGGAGTGCCCCCGGCTCGTTACGCGCTGGAGAGTGTGGGCGCCGGAGAACTGGGCTTCACGGAGCGCGACTTGATCGGCCGTCGCGAAATCCTGGACGTCGCCACCGCGACCTCGCTCCAGCCGCAAGTCGTCGAGAAGGACTATGTCCTGGGCTGGCTGCTGGCCGGCCTCTACAACCAACCGGAGCTTGCGGACGACTGGATCTTCAAGGGCGGGACGTGCTTGAAGAAGTGCTTCTTCGAGACCTACCGCTTCTCCGAGGATCTCGACTTCACGCTCCGGAATCCGGCGCATCTGGACCGGGACTTTCTTGCCGCGTCGCTGGCGCGGGTCGCGAGGTGGGTCTACGAAGAGACCGGACTAGAGCTGCCCGCGGACCGCCAGGACTTCGACCTCTACCGGAATCCCCGCGGCAACCTGTCCTGCCGGGTCAAGATCCCGTATCGCGGCCCCATCGCTCCGCGCGGGAGGAGCATTCCGAACATCAAGCTCGACCTGACGGCCGACGAACGGCTGGTGCTGGAGCCCGTTCGGCTGACGATCCACCATCCGTACAGCGACGAGCCGGGAGGCGGTATCGAGGTCGCCGCTTACGCCTACCCGGAGGCCTTCGCCGAGAAGGTGCGGGCGCTTGGCGAACGGGCACGAGCGCGTGACCTCTACGACGTGGTGAACCTCTACCGCAACGTCGAGGCCCGCCCCGAGCCCGGCGTCCTCCTCGACGTACTGAGCGAAAAGTGCAGGTTCAAGGGAATACCGGTACCAGCATCGGTGGCCGATCTGGAACCTCACCGCGCCGAGTTGGCTGGCGCCTGGGAATCCATGCTCCGCCATCAACTTCCCGTGTTGCCCCCTGTACGGGTGTTCTGGGAAGCGCTCCCGGAGTTTTTCGTTTGGCTGAAGACCGGTGTCGCTCCTCCGGCGCCCCCCGCTTACCGATTCGCGCGGGGCGAGGCGGTTCTGCGTGACCGCACCCTGCCCACCCACCTGCCGCAGTCCACTCGGAGTCAGCTCGAGATCATCCGCTTCGCCGCCGCGAACCTCCTTTGC
This sequence comes from Acidobacteriota bacterium, assembly GCA_022828085.1. Taxonomy (GTDB): domain Bacteria; phylum Acidobacteriota; class Vicinamibacteria; order Marinacidobacterales; family Marinacidobacteraceae; genus Marinacidobacterium. Next base: position 18,877 of record JAJEIY010000026.1, read on the forward strand.
GTGGACCTGCTCTACCAGGACGAAGTCCGGCGTATCGAGGCCTATTCGCTCCGGCGGACCAAGGACGACAACATCGTCCTCCATGCGTTCGACACCCGGAAACAGGGACATCGCTCCTATCGACTGGATCGCATGCAGCGCGCCGCCGTCACCGACGAAGCCTTCACTCCGCGCTATGCGGTGGAGTTGAACCCGTCCGGCCCGCTTCCGATCCGGCCCACAACGGCGCGCGTCGCAGCCTTGGCGTCTCCGGCAAACCCGCGGCCCACGAAGGCGCGCAGAGGAGCTCGGCGCCATGTCTATGAGTGCCCGCTGTGCCGGCGGCGGTTTTACCGAGACGGCATGGATTCAGCCATCAGACCGCACCAGACCAAGGACCGCTGGCCCTGCAGCGGTCGCCAGGGCGTCTATCGCGGTCTGCGCTGACTGGGCACGACCACTCCCGTCGTCGACCGGAGCTTCGCCTGCCGTGGCGACGCGCTTACGAACGCGTCGCTGCGGCCGCGGTTCGGGATCGCTGACCGCAACCGGGCGACGGCCTCCCGTCTCACTAGGAATGCCGTGAGGAGCGGTGCGATCACCCCCGAGAGCGCGGCGGCCTCACGCAAGGCCATGCGATACATCCCCTGGTGGGCGGGGCAGGAAACAGGAAAACGGAGGGGTCCGTCGTCCCGACGGTTAGCTCGGTCGTCTCTCGTATTTGATCGAAGAACGACATAAGGAGGATGGAACCACACAAGTCCTTGACAAACCGTGGGTTTTTCATTTGATCCCGGAATGACCCGGCGACGGTGCCGATCGAGCACGCCCGTGCCGGGTCCATTAGGGCGAGCGGACAACGGAGTCGTTGCCGTCCATGAAGAGGCCCGGCCGCACCGGAGTCGTCCGCAGAAATGAAGACCCCCGGGGCGCTGAGGGCGGCCCGGGGGGGTTAGGTTTCCAGTTTACCTGCCTCGCTCAGCGCGGGCGCTGTCCCAAACCGCTCCGACCCGCGGTATAGAGCCGCCCGATTTCGCCGCCCAGGGCCTCCGCCAGCACGGCTGGAGGTGGGTGGTCTCCGGGACCGAAGTGTGGATCGGCCCCCGCCTGAATGAGCGCCCAGGCCGCCGCGAAGCGTTCCTCGTCCTTCCGAGGGAGCAGCGACCTCCGCGAAAGGGTCATCGTCCAACCGCTCAGGATCGCCCGCAGGGGCGTGTAGTTGCTCGGTTCGGCATGGGCGTTCGGGTTAGCGCCTTCACTCAGCAGGAAAATCACTGCTTCCGCATTCCCATAGAACGCGGCCCGGGTCAGGGCCGTCCACCCGTGCTGGTCCAGCGCCTCGAGGTGCGCTCCCGCGTCCACCAGGAAGTGCAACACGGCGACAGAGCCGTTGGCGGCGGCGCCGTGGATCGCGAACCGTCCGCCGCTTTCGGAATCGGGGGCTGTCCCACCAGCCAAGAGTTCGCGCACGCAGTGGACATCGCCAGCTCCCGCCGCCGCCACGAGCAGCCCCGCCGGACTGTCGTCCTGGGGCGCCTCAGCTGCCGGGGGTCGCACGGGAACGCCGCTCGCGATGGAACCGCCGTCCACCAGAGCCTCAGCCGACGTCCCTGCATCACTCGGGGTTTCGTCATCGGTTGGTCCGCACGCGGACCCGGCAGGCAACAGCAACGTGATCAACCCGATAGATCGGATCGCGCGCCGACACCATGGGGTCGCACTACTCATGAAGCCCTCCGGCGGTGCGCGAGCGCGAACTCCTCACATTCGCCGCGGAGGCGTCCGTTGGCTTTCCTGTGACCTACGGCGCTCCGCGCGGGCCCACCGGGGTGCAGTCGAGATCCTCTCCCGCCACGGCCTCCTCGGACATGCAGCGCAGCACGGGAAAGAAGGCGTTGCCGTTGAACAGGATGGTGCCGTCGGCGTCCGCGATCAGATACGTGGGGAAGCCGCGAACGCCAAGGATTCGCTCAATCTCGCTCGAGACCCCTACGTGCCAGTTGTCCCATGGCATGGATTCCTTCTTCATGAACTCGGTGACGGTGGCGAGCTCCGCATCGACGCTGATCGCGAGCAGTGCGAACTTGTCCGAGGGAAGGTCGGAAACCAATTTCCGAAGATCCGGAAGCACCGCGATGCAGGGAGGGCACCACGTAGCCCAGAAGTCGATCATCAGGACGCGTCCCCGGTAAACGGACAGTGACTGCTCCGCGCCATCCAGCCGTCGCCCTGTCCACTCGGGAAGCGTGCCGCCGACGGTCGCGTGCCGGATGGTGGCAAGTAGATCGGCCTCGGCCTCGGAGAACGTCCGGCGGTCCGCCGCAGCGCCGCCCGGTCCGGGGCCAGGATCGTCAAACCACTTGTCCTCCACGCCAGCACTGAGGCCCATCGCCGTCTCCTGGGCGCGTTCCCGGTGCGCGCCGCGCTCCTCGGGTGACAGCATCGATGCGTTTGCTGCCCGTCTCAGGCCGGTCGCCAAGTAGTAGCGAGCCGCAGCCCGCAGCACGGGATTGTCCGCATCAGCCGCCATCTTCGTGAAGAACTCGTCGATGGCCGGTCCTCGTCCCGTACTCGTTCGCATGGTGCTGTGCGCCGAGTCGAGGGAACGCAGAATGCGCGGCCAATCTTCGTAGTGGGGCGCGTGCGCCGCCAACGCCCCGGCGGCGGTGGCGAGGTACCGGTCCCGTCCCCCCGCGTGATCGACGAGGAACTCCGCCGCCTCGACGGTGCTCTCCTGCACTGTTGTCGCCCCGACGATGGCGAGCGCCGCCGCGACCGCCGGAATGGCGCTCGGTCGTTCGTGGGTGTCCGAATGTGGAGAGTCACCGCCCTCCCGGGCGGACTGAAGTCGCGCAACCCAGGCGTCATGGCCATCGAGGTAGCTCTCTACGACCCTCCAGTCGGGGCCGACATGTGCAATGAGCGCCTCCCAGGTCGGGTCTTCCCCTCCCCTGAGCTGGGCGATGGCCTCGGCGGGGTCCATGCCATCCGCCACCAACTTCGCCAACCGGCGCTGCGTGTCCAGACTTCCGAGGGGACTCTCGGACCGGTCTATGAGGAACACCGCCGCTTCGGCAGTCCGCGGCCCGCCGGCGGCGATGACCTCACGAGCGGCGGCGATGGCCGGGGCGGCGTCCGGCATTTCCCCGTGCGCCTCCTCCGCGCGCCGGATCTTCTCGTCGACCGGACCGGAGCCGGCGACCAGAATGTCCCGAATACCGCCGGCCCGCGCCTCCCACGCCGCCTGCCGGTCCAGATACTCCTGGACAATCGTCCACCGCGCGGTGTCTCCGGGCCCGCATGCAGCGCTGGCGATCAGGAGGAAGGCGGCCAACCAGAGGTGCGCCGGCATGCCGTGGGCAGCGCCCCACACTCGGCGATCGTCGCGCATGCCCATCATGGCGCCGGCAGCGTGAAGTCCACGGAGACCGTCATCTGGACACGGCGGGGCTTGCCCTCGACCAGCACGGGCGTGTACCGCCACGCGCTGACGGCTGCGACCGCGGCCCCGTCGAGAAGCGGCACCGAACGCACCACCTCGACGTCAGTCACCTCGCCGGTCGGGCCGATGGTTGCTTCCAGGACCACGAGGCCCTCAACCCCAGCCGCCACGGCCGCGGGGGGGTAGACCGGCAGGACACCGTGGGTCCTGGTGGGCGGACGAACCCCTTCCCCGATCCCCATCGGCTCCGCAGGCTGTTCCTGCTCGACCGCACTGCCGGTCGATTCGGCGAGACCCGCCGCGGAAGCGGGCCCGACCTGCAGGCTGGCAAACAGGATCGAGGCCGGCACGAGCACGCCCAGGCTCCCGAAGCGAGCCAGGCGCGTCATGGGACGCCGGTTCGCGTCCGCGTTCAACATGACGGACAGCCGCCGTTTCAGGTGTGACGGACGCGCCATGGCCGGCGCCGGCAGCCATGTCTCTCGGTCTTGCCGAACCTCTCTAGCGATCTCGACGATGTGCGCCGCGCAAGTGGTGGGTGCGACGCCCTGAGCCAGCACGAGGTCGTCGGCCGCGTGCTCGCTCTCACGGCGGAGCCGGCCACGGACCATCCACGCCAGCGGGTTGAACCACCAGATGCAGCGCAGCGCTTCGGCGGCCATGAGCAACGTCCAGTCGCCACGGCGCACATGGGCGAGTTCGTGCAACAGCACGACACGGAGGCGCTCCGCCGGCCACCCGGACGCCGACGCCGGCAGCATGACGATCGGCCGCCGCCAGCCCCACGTCGCCACCAGCCCGGGACTCGGAGCCAACAAGAGGTCAACGCCCCGTTTCAGGCCGCAGGACCGCGCAAGACCGGTGCACAGCCGATGCAACTCTCCTTCCGTCAGATGGTTCGACGCCGCACGAAGCCATCGCAGTCTCGCCAGCCCGACCAGGAGCACGCCGGTACTGACGACTGCGCCCACCAGCCAGACGGTCACGGCCAGTCAGCCCACCACCGGGTCGCTCGCGAGCGCCGCCACCGCGGACAAGAACACGTCGAGTCGGGAACCTACCGGCGACAACACAACGGCCGCTCCCAACAAACCGGCATCTGCGTGATCGGCGAATGGCAGACCGAGGCGCAGCCTGAGCCCGTCAATCACCAGGACGCGGAGGGCGGGCATCGCGAGTGCCGACACGACGCCGACTGCCAGCACCCAGTGTCGTGCGGAAGCGGAGCCTCTGCGCAGACAGAAGGACCCGATCAGCGCCAGAAGCAGGATGGCCGACACCTGGATGGTCCATCCGGCCAGGAGGCTTGTCACGGTTTCCCCTCGTCCGCACCCGGCCCGTTTCCGTCCGGCTCCTTTCCGTGCGGTGCGCCGACGGGCTGACCGAGATCCCGCTGTGCCGCTTTCGCGTCTGCGACGAACTGTGCAATCCGCTCCAGTTCCGGCTCCGTCAGATGCTTCGCCTCGCCCCCGAGCAACGCGGCCACCGCCTGCTCGGCCGACCCATCGAAGAAAGTCCCGACGAGATGCCGCAGCGCGGATCGGCGCGCGGCCCGACGAGTTGCGACCGGGCGATAGACGTACCGCAACCCTTGCTCCTCGTGGCGCACGTGCCCTTTTTTCTCAAGAATCCGGAGTTGCGTGCGGACCGTCGACAAGCTCGGCGTGCCGGGCAGTTCCTCCTGGACGACCGTGGCCGGGGCGCGCCCGAGCCGGAACAGGATGTCCATGATCTGCCGTTCACGACGCGACAGGTGGCGGTGCGACGATCCGGTGTCCATGAGCGTTCGACCGACGGGGATCTCCCACCGGTCGGTAATGTTATTTTTATAACATATCCGCGACTAAATTAACACCTGAAGTCGTCGAGCGGCTCCCTTCGGTGGAGCCCCAGTGCGCAAAAGTTCGTGTCTCCCAACTGCGCAAAAGATCGTGTCTCCTGAAAACCGGACCCCTTCCGCTGGCTGGGGTTATCGACCGGACCCTCCTCCCGCTGGCTGGCGTTATCGACCGGACCCCCTCCCGCTGGCTGGCGTTATCGACCGGACCCCCTCCCGACGACCGGCGATATCGACCGGACCTCCCTCCGCCGGGCGGCGATATCGACCGGAGCTCCTGGCGCCGACCCCCGATATCGACCGGAGCTACTGACGCCGACCCCCGATATCGACCGGAGCTCCTGACGCCGGCCCTCGATATCGACCGGAGCTGCCGTCGCCGACCCCGGATATCGACCGGAGCTGGCGTCGCCAACCCCGGATATCGACCGGAGCTGCTGACGCCGATCCCCGATATCGACCGGAGCCTCCGTCGCAGATTCCCAATATCGACCGGAGCCTCCGACGCCGACCCTCGATATCGACCGGAGCCTCCATCGTAGATTCCGGATATCGACCGGAGCTCCTTGACGGAGCCGCGGTGCCGCGAGAGCGGTTGGGGTTACGACGTGCGCGGCGCGGAGCGCCGCGCGTGCCGGTCGGAGACCGGCGTTCCAAGCCGGGTGGGCCATCCACGCGCATCAGCCATACGCGCTCTGCGGCCCTGCGGGCCGCGTGCCGGTCGGAGACCGGCGTTCCAGGCCGGGTGCGTCACCCACGCGGATCAGCGATACGCCACGATGTTGTGGGCGGGGAGGGTGAGGCGGTCCTCGATTACGCCCCCTGCCCTTTCGATGCGCTCCGTCAGTTCACGGAGCGTCATCAGCTCGCGGTAGCCGGTGTTGAGCTCGTCGGCGAAGGCGCGGTAGAAGAGGCGGACGGCCAGGCGGTCCCGGGGGCAGCTGGAGATCTGGAGTGCTCCGGGCTTGAGGAACTTCCGGAAGTGGGCGATGAACTTCGCCTTTCCCGGATCGGGGAAGTGTTCGATGAGGCCCCAGTCGATGCCGACGTCGAAGCGGGGCTCGGGGGCCACGTCGAAGAAGTTCTGGCGCAGGTAGCGCCAGCGGTGGAGATCGCGCTGTACGAGCAGTTCGCGCCGGCTTGAACCCCGTGGCGCCCGGACGCGAACGCTCACCGGCGCCCGGAGGAAGCGGTCGTGCGCCGCGGGGTCCTCGTCGATCAGGACCACTTCGCCGCCCGCTCCAAAGAGCGCCTGCAGGATCGCCGCTTCCCAGCCCGCCTCGGCGCCGAAGAACACGATGCTGGGGTCGGGTGGGACGCGGAGCCGGGAGAGCGCCGCCGCCTTGCCCGCGAAATCGTGGACGGCGTCCCGCCGTTGCTGCGCGTACGTCATGCCGAGGCGGAGAGCACGGAGCCACGCCGGCCCGCGGTGTCCCTGGTTGACTCTCCACCAGGGGGTGTTCAGGAACCGTTCGAAGTTGGCGTTGAAGAGCGCCCAGTCCACCGCTCCTGAACGTTCAGGGTCCTTGATCCGGTCCGGATCGAAACCGCGCGCGAGCGGCCGGGTCACCCACATGACGGCTCAATCGACACGGAATATGCTCACCAAAGCCATGTTCGCCCTGCTTCGGAACACCCTAACCGCATTCCTTCCCCTCGCGGCCGGGCTGGCGCTGGCCCCGGCGTGGGCGATCGGGTGCAACGGGGCCGCTCCGGCCCCCGCTCCCGTCGACGGACGCCAGGCGATCGCCGCCGCCCTCGACGGCGTGGACGCTTCGGAGTTCACCGACCTCGGCCGCAGCATCTGGATCGGCACGGCGGACGGCGCGGCGCTCTACGACGAGGCTGCCGCCGTCCCCCGCCCCGCGGCCAGCTCCATCAAGACGGCCTACCTGGTGGAGTTCTTCTCGGACCGAGCAGACGCGCTCGACGAGCCCGTCCCGGACGCGGTGGACGTCGTCGGCAATCCCGATCATCCCGCCATCGTCCACTTCGACGCGGATACCCAGGCCGAGATCAAGGAACACCTGGAGACGGCGGACGCGCGGACGGTGGGCCGCCACATGATCCGCGGAACGGGAGTCTCCAACCCGGTCTACAACGCGGCGGCGAACCTGGTCACCGCCTTCCTCGGCGGACCGCCGGACCTGACGGCCCGGATCCAGGCTCGCCACCCCGATTACGCCGGCATCGACTCGCGCCGCTACATGCTCGCGGCGCGTGACGTGACCGGGGACAACACCGCGACGGCCGGCTCGCTCGCCGCGGTCCTCGCCGCCATCGCCCGGGGCGATGTCCCCGGGGTCTCGGCCGAGACCCACGCGGCGATGCGGGACATCCTCTACCTCGAAGACACCGGGGACGGCCGCCACTTCTACAAGGGCGGCTCGCTCAACTCGAACCCCATCACCCGCGTGCTCTCGGGGTACTACGCGGTTCCCGGGGAACCTGCCGGCCGGGCGCTCGTTTACGCCTTCATGGCCGAAATCCCCGGACCCGAGAGCGTGGCGCCGGGCGATCTCGAGGCCGGCGATGCGGGCCGGCGCCTCCAGGACCATCTCGAAGCGCTTCGTGAAGCCGCGTTTCCGGCGGCCCGCCAGTGGCTGAGCCGCCAGGGAGTTCCCGAATGAGATTCGCCGCCCTCGCCGTCCTGCTGCTTCTCCCGACGTCCGGCTCTGCCGGCGAGGACTGGCCGCAGTGGCGGGGGCCGAACCGGGACGGCATCTCCCTCGAAACCGGTCTCCGGCAGAGCTGGCCCGACGGCGGCCCGCCACTCGTCTTCCGGGCCGAAGGCCTCGGCGCCGGCTACTCGACGGTGGCGGTGGCCGACGGCCGCATCCACACCCAGGGCATGTTCTCCGGCCGGGAGTGGATCGTCACGCTGGACGCCGCGACCGGCGCCCAGCTCTGGGCGACCCCGCACGCCGACGCCTATCGGGACGGCCGGGGCGACGGCCCCCGCGGCGTCCCGACGGTGGTGGACGGGACGGTGTACGCCCTCGGCGCCCGGGGGCAGCTCACCGCCCTCGACGCCGCCAGCGGCCAGGTCCTCTGGACCCTCAACGTCCTCGAGCGCTTCCGGGGGAGGAACATCAGTTGGGGCATCAGCGAATCGCCGCTCGTGCTCGACGACCGGGTGCTGGTCTCGCCCGGCAGCCGGCAGGTCGGGTTCGCCGCCTTCGACCGGGAGTCCGGCGAGTTCCTGTGGGGAACCGCGGGCGACGAGGCGGGCTATTCCTCACCGCTGCCGGTGGACCTCGCGGGCGCGCCGCACATCGTCTACTTCAGCGGCGAGCGCGCCGCGGGAATCCGCGCGGACGACGGGGCCCTGCTCTGGAGCTACCGCCGCGCCTCGAACCGCACGGCCAACATCGCGACGCCGGTCCTGGTCTCGAACCGCGGGGGCGCCGCGGAGGTCTTCCTGTCCTCGGACTACGGCACCGGCGGCGCTCTGCTGGAGCTACAGGCCGACGGCACTGGCGGAGTCACCGCCACCGAGAAGTACTTCACCCGGAACATGCGGGCCCACCACATGACGCCCGTGCTCCACGAAGGGGTCCTCTACGGGTTCTCCGGGTCGATCTTCAGCGCGGTCGACATCGAGACCGGGGCGCTCTTCTGGCGCGACCGTTCGATCCGCAAGGGCTCGCTGACATTCGCCGACAACCGCCTCTACGTGTTCAGCGAACGCGGGGACGTGGCCCTCGTGGAACCGTCGCGCGCCGGCTACCGGGAGCGCGGCCGCTTCGAACTCCGCCAGGGGGACCGCTCCGGGGAGAACACCTGGAGCCACCCGGTGGTCGCGAACGGCCTCCTCTACCTGCGCGACCAGGACGTGCTGGTCGCCTACGACGTCAGCGACCGGTAGGGAGGAGCGCCGGCAAGTTGAGTTACCGGGGTAATGAGAGCGCCAGTGGCGCGGGACACAACCCGGCAGATCACCAGACGGAGAGCATTCAGTCCCGGATTTCCTCCCGGGGCCAGGTGTCCATTCCGGCGCGGATTCGCCGCAAGCTGGGCTTGACGCCGGGCTCTACGGTCGAGTGGTGCGAGCGAGGTTCCGAAGTGTTGGTGCGTCGGGCGACGAAGTACTCGTCGCTGGACATCCATCGGGCCGTTTTCCCTTCAGCGCCCGAGCCGAAGACCGTCGAAGAGATGGACGCGGGGATCGAGATCCATCTGCGGCGTCGGCATCCGCGCCCTTGACACCGGCGTCCTCGTTCGGCTCATCGTCCGGGACGATGCGGATCCGGTAGCCCGCGCCGAGGCGTTCACAGAGCCCGGAGCCTAGGTTAGGCGGCCCAAGGGTCGCGACGAAGTACCTCTCCGGGCGAGATGACGCTGCCAGACGCCGGCGCGCCATCCCCGTGCGGCAGGTACGCGTTCGCCCGCCGGAGGCGGGCGGTGCCGACCGGAGGTCGGCGTTCCAAGCCGGCGCGCCATCAAGCAGGGCTACCCCGCCCGCGCCGCCACCCACTGCTCCATCCGCTCGTAGAGCGTGGGCAGCACCACCAGCGTGAGCAGCGTGGAGGTCACGATGCCTCCGATCACCACTGTCGCCAGGGGACGCTGCACCTCCGCTCCGGCCCCCTGCGAGAGCGCCATCGGAAGGAAGCCGATGGACGCCACGGTGGCGGTCATCAGCACCGGCTTCAGCCGGGAGCCGGCGCCGGTGACGATCGCCTCGCGGAGCCCGAGCCCCTCGTCCTCGCGGAGCGCCCGGATCGCGGCGAGCATCACGATGCCGTTGAGCGTCGCGATGCCGAAGAGCGCGATCAGGCCGACCGAAGCGGACAGGTTCAGGGTCAGGCCCCGGATCCAGAGCGCGGCGATCCCGCCCACCGCGGCGAACGGGACGTTCAGGAGGATCAGGAGCGCCCAGCGCACCCGCCGGAAGGTGACGTAGAGCAGGCCGAAGATGATGGCGATGGAGAGCGGCACCACGAGCGTGAGCCGGGACATGGCGCGCTGCTGGTTTTCGAACTGGCCGCCCCAGGTCAGGTAGTAGCCGGAAGGCAGCGCAACCGCCTCCGCGATGCGGTCCTCCGCCTCGGCGACGAAGCTGCCCACGTCCCGGCCCCGGACGTTGGTCTGGACCACCAGCCGGCGCTCCCCGTTCTCGTGGTTGATCGCCTCCGGGGTGGGGGCCGCGCCGATCTCCGCGATCCGGCCCAGCGGGATCCGCTCGCCGCCGGGGGCGACGATGGGCAATGACGCCAGCGCCGCGGCGTCGGCGCGGCTCGCGGGCGGGAACCGGACCACCACCGGGAACCGGCGGGCGCCGTCGATGAGCTGGGTGACCACGCTGCCGGCGACCGCGGTCTCGACGAACTCCTGCACGTCTCCCACGTGGAGCCCGTAACGGGCGAGGGCCTCCCGGTCGAGACGGACCTCGAGCTGCGCCGCTCCGGAGAGCACCTCCACCTGGGCGTCGGCGGCGCCGGGGACGGCCTCGACGACCCGGAGCACGTCCACTCCCAGGCGTTCGAGCACGGCGGCGTCGGGGCCGAAGATCTTCACCGCCACGTCCGCCTTGATCCCGGAGACGACCTCGTCGAGGCGCATGGCCATCGGCTGGGTGAAGTTCACCGACAGGCCCGGAATCTCCGCGAGCGACGCCGCGAGCGCATCGATCAGCTCCTCCTTGGACCGTCCGCTCTCCCAGTCGTCCTCGGGGTGCAGCAGCACGTACACGTCCCCCTGGTAGATGCCCATCGCCTCGGTCGCGAGGTCCGGCCGGCCCATCTTGGTGACGATGTCCGAGATCTCGTCGAACTCGGCGAGCAGCTTCCGCTCGACGCGCGTCGAGATCTCGACCGACTCCTCGAGCGACACCGACGGCAGCTTCCGGGTCTCGATCAGGATCGAGCCCTCGTCGAGGCGCGGCATGAACTCGGTGCCGAGGAACGGAACGGAACCGATCGCGGTCAGGATGATGACCGTCGCGATCCCGACCGTTGCGGCCTTCCGCGTCATGGCGACCCGCAGCACCGCGAGGTACCGCTCCCGGAGCCGCAGGAACCAGGACGCTTCCCGGTGGACGCCCTTGAACTTCAGTAGGAACGAGGAGACGACGGGAACGCCGGTGAGCGAGAGAAGCAGCGAACCGAAGAGCGCCGAGCAGACCGTGATGGCCATCGGCCGGAACATCTTTCCCTCGAGGCCTTCGAGGGTGAGGATCGGCAGGTAGACGGCGATGATGATCAGCACGCCGAAGAGCACCGGGCGCGCCACCTCCATCGCCGCGCCGCGGATCTGCGCGACGCGCCCGCCGCCCTCCCCGGAGGCGGCCCGCCGCCGGACGAAGCTCTCCATCATCACCACCGCGCCGTCCACGATGAGCCCGAAGTCGATGGCGCCGAGCGACATCAGGTTGGCCGAGATGCCGAAGGCGCGCATGCCGGTGAAACCCACCAGCATCGAGAGCGGAATGACGGCGGCGACGATGAGCGCCGCCCGGACGTCGCGCAGGAAGATGAACAGCACCAGGATGACCAGCAGGCAGCCCTCGATGAGGTTGCGGCGGACGGTCGCCGAGGTGCGGTCGATGACCTCGCTCTGGTCGTAGAAGGGTTCGATGCCCATGTCCGGCGGCAGGCCGGGCAGGATCTCCGCCATCCGCTCCTTGACCAGGTCGGAGACCTCGAGCGCGTTCTCGCCCTTCAGCATGACCACCATGCCGCTCGCGACCTCCCCCCGGCCGCCCGCGGTGACGGCGCCGCTCCGCTGCATCGCCCCCAGTCCGACCTCGGCGATGTCGGCGAGGAGCACCGGCACGCCCTCGTCGGCGCGCACTACGACCCGCTCGAGGTCTTCGGTGCCGGTGAGCAACCCGATTCCGCGCACGGTGAAGCGCTCGTCGCGGGCCTCGATGAACCCGCCGCTGAACGCGCGGTTGCTGTCGCCGATGGCGTGGAAGACGTCGCGGAGGGTGAGGTCGTACTCCTCGAGCGCCTCCGGCCGGACGACCACCTCGAACTGCTGGGTCAGGCCGCCCCAGGAGTTGACCTCGCTCACCCCCGGCACCGAGCGCAGGCGGGTGCGGACCTCCCAGTCGTGGACCGTCTTGTTCGCCATCGGGTCGTCGCCGGTGACGACGTACTGGTAAATCTCGCCGAACGCGGTGGCGGGAGGGCCGAGCGTGGGTTCGAGTCCCGCGGGCATCTGCCCGCGGACCTCGGTCAGGCGCTCGGTCACGAGCTGCCGCGCCAGGTACATGGGCACCGCGTCGTCGAAGACCACGGTGACGAGGGAGAGCCCGAACTTGGAGACCGAGCGGACCTCCTCGGCGTCGGGGACCCCCATCAGCGCGGTCTCGATCGGGTAGGAGACCTGCTGTTCGACCTCGGGGGCGCCGAGGCTCGGGGCCTCGGTGATGACGACGACCTGGTTGTTGGTCAGGTCGGGAAACGCCTCGACGGGCAGGTTCCAGAGCGCCGCGACGCCGATCACCGCGAGCGCGGCGACGAACAGCAGGACGAGCGCGCGCTTCCCGGTGGCAGCGCCGACGAAGCGTTCGACGAGGCCCACGGGCTATTCCTCCTCGGGGAGGCCGATCAGGGCGGATTTGAGCAGGAAGGCGCCCTCCACCGCCACCAGCTCTCCCGCCGCCAGACCCTCGCGGATCTCGACGTCACCATCGAAGGTCGCTCCGATGGCCACCCGGCGGCGGCGGAACTCCCCGGGCCCGGCCTCGACGAACACCACCGGCTCGCCGGCCAGTTCCTGCACCGCCGCCGCGGGAACCAGCAGCACGTCGCGCGGGGTCCCGGAAGCGACGGTGAGGTTCGCGAACATCTCGGGCTTGAGACGGCCGTCGGCGTTGTCGGCTTCGGCACGGACGGTGACCCGCCGGGTGGCCGGATTGATCACGTCGCCGATGGTCGTGAGGGTGGCGGCGAAGACGTCGTCCGGCCACGCGGTCACCGAGAACTCGACGGGTTCGGGAGCGGACAGCCGGTGGAGGTCGGCCTCCGGGACCTCGGCGGTGATCCAGACCCGCGACAGGTCGGCGACCACCAGCAGCGGAACGCCCAGGGTGACGGCCTCGCCCGGTGAGACGAGCCGCTCGATCACGGCGCCGGCGAAGGGCGCGCGAACCGGCACATGCTCGTTCTCGCGCGGATCGGCCTCCGGGCCGGGAGTGAGGCCGTAGTGCTGCAGGTCCTGTTCGGTCCGCCGCACTTCGGCCCGGGCAGCCGCGAGCGCCTCCTCGGCGGCGACCCGGTCGGCGCGGATCCGCTGGAACTCCTGTTCCGCGAGCGCCTTGTCGTTCAGCAGGCGCTCGGCGCGGGACTCCGCGGTCCGCGCGTAGTCGAACTCGGCCTCGGCCTCCTGCCGCTGCGCGAGCGCCGAGAAGTACTCGGCCCAGACATCGTGGATGTGGTGGCTGAGGATGAGCGCCAGCACCGCACCCGCCTCGACCCGGTCCCCGGGCTGCACCAGCACGTCGGCGACGACCCCGTCCACGATGGCGCCCAGGCGGGCGCTGCGCCGCTCGTCGAGACTCACCACCCCGAGAGCTTCCAGCGCATCGGTGTGGACGGTCTCCCGGACAGGAGCCGTCGTTATGCCGGCCGCCGCGCGTCCCGCCTCGGTCATCGTGACGATGCCGGCGGCGGGATCGGCGGTGGCGGCGGTCTCGGTTACGTCTTCAGGGGGCCCGCCGCAGGCCATCCCGAAGACGAGAACCGCGAACAGGGTGGCTCGGTTCATGGCAGCGGCGCCTCCCCGAGCGCCAGGCGGGCCGCGATGGCGGCGGCGACGGCTTCGATCCGGACATCGTTCGCGAGCAGACGCGCGTCGGTGAAGGCGCGCTCCGCGTCCACGACGAGCAGGATGTCCGCCGCACCCAGGTCGAACGCCGACCGCATCGCGGTGCGCGCGACGGTCGCCGGCTCGACCAGTTGCGCTTCGGCGCCCGCGGCGGCCTCGGCCAACCGCCGGGCGGTCCGGAGCGCGGCGGTGGCGTCCGCCTCGGCGCGCCGGATCACGAGGTCCCGTTCGAGCTCCGCGGCGCGGACCTCGCCGCGGGCGCGCGTCGCCGCCACCTGATTGCGGTCGAAGAGCGGCAGGCCCACTCCCAGCGCGACCACGCCGGTGTTGATGTCGAGGGTGCGCTTCAGGCCGGTGTTCACGGTCAGGTCAGGGACCCGGAGGGCGTTCTGGAGGCGGAGCGCGCGCTCCGCGGTCCCGACCCGCGCGTCGGCTGCGCGAACGTCGGGCCGGGTGGCCGCCGCACCGGAGGCCAGCGCGGCCGGGTCTCCGGTGGGCACCGGGACGGGTCCCGGACGAACCAGCGCGGCCGCGGATCCGCCTTCGGGAAGCGCCGCGAGGGCCCCGAGTTCCAGGAAGGCGCGTTCGGCAGCCGCGCCGGCGCGGGTGACGGCGATGGAGACGGCGGCGGTTTCCGCGGCGAGGCGGGCGCGTTCGGCGTCCGGCGCGAAACCCTCGGCCACCCGGCGCTCGAGGACGCGGACGAGTTCGGCGAGCGCGTCGCGCTGGCCCGCCAGGATCGTCGCCCGATCCCGCAGGCGGACGGTCTCCAGGAAGCGCGCGGCCAGCTCTTCTTCGATGTTCCGCGTCGTGGCGAACGCGTCCACCCGGGCCACCTCGGCCCCGGCCAGGGCCGCGTCGCGCCGGGCGCCGCGCTTGCCACCGAGTTCGAGCCGCTGGGTGACGGTGGCGAAGCTGTCGAGCGGAAGGCCGCCCGGCGTGTCCGCCCCGAAGTTCTCGCTGCGGAGTTCAAGCGCGGGGTTGGTCCAGCGGCCGGCCGCCCCGGCGGCGGCCACAGCCGCCCGCTCGCGGGAGCGCGCGGCCGCGATGGCCGGCGACCCGGCCCGGCCGGCCGCCAGCACCTCGGCCAGCGTGATGGGCTCCGGCGCCGGGGCTTCCTGAGCGGCTGCCGGGGCCGCCATCGGAAGCCAGATGGCCAGGACAACGGTGCTGCGCATGTCAGCCTCCTCCTAAGGGTTGGGAGCCTATCCGCATGGGGGCGCGAGGGAGCCCCGGTCTTCAGGCCGACCCGTAGGACCGCAATAGCGCGCGTCGCCCCTCGGCGCGATGGCTCCTCCGGCTTGGAACGCCGACCTCCGGGCCGCCGTGGACCCCTCGTAAGTCATTGTTATTGCGTATTACTATACACGTCCGCAGAAAACGGATGTCACGTCTGGGGACACTTCCTCAACGGCCCGGCAGTCCCGAATCAGAGAGGGCAACGGCGGGAACTTCGAGCACTCTCGAGCGCACCGAGTGGCGGGACCCGGAACCGCGAGCCGCACCGGGTGGAGCAGCGGCCGGAACGTACAACACCTTCGGACCGCTGTCCGACGCGCCGCCCCTGGACCGCGACCGCCGCCATGATGCAGACGAACTGGCCATCCTCGACGAGTACGGCCCGTCAGCGGACCGGGAAGTGGAGCCGCGCCGACCCGAATCGCCGGCTGGCCGGGAGTCCCGGCCCGGTTGGCGCACCAAACCCGGCACCCTTCCTCCCGCTCCGCCCCGTTTAGACTCCGCAACCAGCAGATGCCCGTCCTGACCCAGATGCCGGCGATTCAGTTTCCGGCAGCGGAACTGCGCGAGATCGGCGCGAGTTGGGATCCGGCCCAGCAGGCACTCGCCAAGGGGGATGGCGAGCGCCTAGGCAAGCTGTGCGACCGTCTCGTGGGGGAGGCCTTGGCCAAATTCCTCGGGGACGTCCTGATCCACACGCCGAATGCGCGGAAGCTACTTCCCGAAAGCCCGGACTGCGTCGAAATCGGCCCCGCCCGCGTGATCGGGGGAATCCGGCCCCAGAACTTCGACGTTGCCTATCGTCCCGACGGCGTTCGATTCGCGTTCGACAGCAAGACCCTGAACAACCGAAAAAGCGTCGCCAAGAACTACCAAAACATGATCAACGACCTCGCGTCCGAAGCCGCTACGGTCCACACTCGCTTTCCCGCGGCCGTCGTGGCCTTCATGATCGCCGTTCCGGAAGCGTGTCTCGGTACCCACCAGGCCGCGCTCGAAGCCGCGCTTCGCCGGCTCGCGGAGCGGACGCACCCCGGCGATGAGCCGCATCGCGCGGAGGCCATTTCCTTGGTCGTGTGGGATCCCCAGACGGCCGCTGTGCTTGAGGACAGAACCGAGACCGAGGCTCTGAGGCCTGGGAACTTCAGTGCCCTGATCGAGGCGGCATACACCAGGCGCTACGCCGGGATGCCGCCCCACGTCAAATGACAAACGAGCACGCCATGCACTCGGGTCTGCTTCCGCTGACCCCCGCCGCCCACCGCGTTCCTGTCACGCCGAAGGTCCCCGAGGTCGCGCCCGAGCAACGGGGTGCGGTGTATACCCCCGATCCCGTAGCCGAGGCAATGTGCCGGTGGGCCATTCGATCGCCAGCAGCCACCGTGCTCGATCCGGCCGCCGGTGATGGCGTGTTCCTCCGCGCGTCCAGCCGTCGGCTCGAAGCGCTGGGGGCGCCCGAGCCCGACTGTTTCGGCATTGACATTGATGCCGAGGCCGCCGAGCAGTCGGGAGCGCTCCACGCGGACTTTTTCGGGTGGCATGCGACTGCGGACCACGCCTTCGACGCGGTGCTGGGGAACCCGCCCTACGTCCGGTCGCACCAGTTCCCCGAACCAAGCCGTCGGCTCGCCTTCGCGGGGATGCGCGATCTTGGGATGCGGCCCTCCCGCCTGATGAGCACCTGGGCGCCGTTCGTGGCGCTCGTGTCGGCTCGGGTCCGTCCCGGTGGGCGCATGGCCCTCGTGGTCCCGGAAGAACTGCTCACCATCGGCTACGCCACCGAACTCCGGCACCGGCTCCGGCAGAGATTCCGGGCTCTGACTATCTGCATTCCGCCGCGAAAATTGTTTGCCTCGGTCCAGCAAGCCACGGTGTTGTTGCTGGCCGACGACTCGCCGTCATGCGAACCCGGTCTGCAGGTCCTCGACTATGGGGACCTCTGCAACGGCCGATACGAGGCTGCCAGACCGGCGCCCGTCTGGCCCTGGACGACCAAATGGACCCATATCCTGCTGTCGGAACGCGCCCGGCGTCAGGTCGAGGATCTCGTGATGCACCTGGAATGGCGTCCCTTATCGGCGTACGCGCGCGTCGAGGTGGGCATCGTCACCGGGAACAACGCCTACTTCCTCCTGGACCAGCGCCGCGCCGACGGGATTCGCCGCGAGAACCTCGTCCCGGCGCTCAGCCGAACGCACCAGGTTCCGGGAACCTTCTTCCGCCAAGTTGAATTCGACGCGCTCACCGGGCAGGACGCGCCGATGCAGATGCTGAACCTGCAGTGTCCACCGTCGGACCTCGATCGCGGCGAAAGCGACTACGTCGAGCGGGGGGTCGCGGACGGAGTCTCCGGCGGCTACAAGTGCCGCAACCGGAGCCCATGGTACGCGGTCCCCAGCGTGCGGCGGTCAGATGCCGTCCTGTTTCGCCAATCGGGCCGCTTTCCGCGGATCGTCCACCTGGAGCAGCCCTGCGCGGTGACGGACACGATGCACCGCATCCGGTGGCGCGACGGCGTGTGCGGACGCCGGGTGGCGACCAGCTTCCTGAACGTCTGGACCCTGCTGTGCGCAGAACTCTTTGGCCGTTCTTACGGGGGCGGCGTTCTCGAACTCATGCCGAGCGAGGCGCGGAATCTCCCGGTGCCGGCACCGGACCCGGAATTCGGGGAACTCGCCGACGATGTGGATACGATGGTGCGCAGCCGGCAGTTCCAGGACGTCCTCGGGGTCGTGTCGGAGGCGGCGCTCCGCGACTGCGCCCCGGCCGAACGCGAAGAGCTCTGCGCGGTCCTTTTGCGGCTGGGGGAACGCCGGAACGGTTACCCGCTGCGGAACGGCGGATAGTCCGCTGCGGCCGAGGTCGGCCGCGGCCCGCACCGGGCAAGACGATCATGCGCGGGTCTTCCCGCACCGATTGCCGATGGTGGAAGTGGCTCCCACCCTCCCCTGGCAGCGCGTAGCACCGTCAGCGCTGGTTCCCGCGCGATGCCGGCCGGAGGTCCGCGCTCCGAACCGGCTCCCGCTTCGTCTCGGTCAGGCGGGGGCGAGCAGAACCGCGCCCGTGACTCGCGCCGCTTGGCCGGGAGTCCCGGCCCGAGGCGCGATGCTGCCTGTTTCCCGCGAGGAAGGCACGGCGGCGGGGTCACTCCCGGGGCCGCTTTGGTACGAATGAAGGAGAGACCCCCCCTTTATTCGCTGCTTTATTCGTGCCCGCCCCCCGTGATCGTTCACGAAAGCCGTTGGCACCGTTGCGGTTCGTACGCAGGCTCCCCAACCGCAGGACTCCGCCCAGGGGCGTAGGGAGGGGCTGGGAGCGACCCCCCTCCGATCCACGGATCTACAGCCCCGAAAGCCGGCGCTTCATTCGCCGGTCTATTCGTGGTTCGGGGTCGCTCCCAGCCCCGCGCCTGCGGCGCATCCATCCCTGCGGGAAGGCTTCCGGCCCCGCCTGCGGCGGGTCCAGACGGAGGCCGGCGGAGCCTCCGCAGGCGGCGCGGTCCTCGATGCGGACGCCCCGGAGGTGGGGCGACCGCTCGCGGACGCCGCTGGCGGCCTCGTAGGCCCTCTCCCCGGCATCGGGGAGCCGGAGGGCCTCCGCCGCCTGGTCGAGGGCGACCTGCTCCGCCAGGGTGAGGTCGGCAGCGACCACAACGGTGCGCCGCTGCGCCGTGCGCGCACTGGCGCGAGGGGTCCGGGGGCCGCGCCCCCGGTCGTCCGGTGCTCCGGCAGCGGCGCGAGAGGTCGGGGGTTCGAAGGGGGGCGCAGCGTCCCCTCGCCAGTCCCTTTGTGCACACAAAGGGTAGGCTGGCCCTC
>JAJEIY010000003.1 GCA_022828085.1 Acidobacteriota bacterium
TGCGTTGGTGGCTGTATTCGATTCGGTATCTACTCATCTATTTTCGGCGGGTTGGGTATTCCCCTCCCCGCACCCCACCCCAGGCGGCGTCAACCCCGATCCGCCACTGGCTGCTAGTTCCTCCATCCCAGTGACCCTGGACGCGGCTGGTTGGGCGCGGGCAGACTTTTGAAGTACCGCGACTACTACGCCGTCCTGGGAGTCAGGAAGCAGGCCGATGCGCAGGCGATCAAGCAGGCCTACCGGCGCCTCGCGCGAAAACACCATCCCGATCTGAACCCGGGCGACCACCAGGCCGCGGAGCGCTTCAAGGAGATCGGGGAGGCCTACGAGGTCCTCTCCGATCCGGATCGGCGGCGCCGGTATGACCAGCTGGGGCCGGACTGGGCCCGGCAAGCCCGGAGTGCCCGCCCCGGGACGGCGAGCGGGCCGCCGCCCGATCCGCGGGCCTTTGGCGACTTTTCCAGTTTCTTCCTCCACCTGTTCGGGCCGGACTCCCCGTTCGGCCCCCTCGAGGGGAGAACGCGCCGCGCCCCGGGATGGCCGCCTTCCGCACGCTATCGGCCGCCGGGCCCGCCGGCGGATGCGCCCGGGCGGACCGGCGTCGTGGAGATCAGCCTCGAGGAGGCGTACCGCGGCGCGATCCGGCAACTCCACACCAGCCGGACCGATTCCTACCGGGTGCGGATTCCCCCGGGGGTCCGGGACGGCGCCCGGCTGAAAGTGCGCACGCCGGACGGGGACGCGATGCTCGCCGTGCGCATCGCCAGTCACCCGCGGTTCCGGCGCGAGGGGGACAACCTCGAGGTCGAAGTCCCGGTCCGCTTCGCCGAAGCGGCGCTCGGCGGGGAGATCGAGGTCCCGACGCTCGGGGATCCCGTCCGGATCCGCATTCCGGCGGGAATCTCCGGCGGCGCCGCGCTCCGCGTTCCCGGGCGGGGCATGCCCCGTCCCGGCGGGGGTCACGGCGATCTGGTGGTTCGGGTCCGGATTGCGGTGCCCAGGGACCTCACGCCGGAACAGCAGGATTTCGTCCGCCGCTTCGAAGCCAGCGAGAGTTCCTCAGAGGAGTAGGCCAGGGTCAAGTGTCCCCCGCAGAACCCGCGGCGACCCGCCCGTCACGTCCACGATCACCGAGGGTTCCCCTCCCGGCGTCCGGCCCCCGTCCAGGATTCGCAGGCGCTCGGCGCCCCGCCCGGCGAAGGCATCGCGCACTTCGGCGGCGGTGGTGAGCGGGGGAGCGCCGGTCGGATTCGCGCTGGTCGAGATCACCGGATGGCCGAGGGCCGCGGCGAGCGCCCGGGCCAGCGGATGGGAACTCACCCGAACCGCCACGTTGCCCCCGCCCGCGCCGCGGAGGGGCAGCACCAGGCTCACCGGACCCGGCCAACACTGGTCCGCGAGGGCCGCCGCCGGTTCGGGAAGGAGGCAGACCGCCTCCACCTGGGCCCGGCTGACGGCGATCCAGGGAAGCCGGCGGTCTCCCGGACGACCCTTGAGCCGGAACACCTCGGCCACCGCCTCGGGCGAGCGCGGGTCCGCCCCCAGGGCGTAGAAGGTCTCGGTCGGAAAGGCCACCACGGCTCCGGACCGCAGTTCCGCGGCCATCCGGCGCACTCCGGCCCCTTGCTCTTCGGACAGGGAGTCGAGGAAGCGCAATTCCCCACCGCCGCTGCCCGAAGCCATCCCGCGGCTCAGGAACCGCCCCGCCGGGCGCGCGGGTGGTGCTGGTCGTACACCCGGCGCAGCCGCTCCTCGGTGACGTGGGTATAGATCTGGGTGGTGGAGATCGAGGCGTGGCCGAGCATCTGCTGCAGGCTTCGGAGGTCCGCGCCGCGCTCGAGAAGGTGCGTCGCGAACGAATGGCGCAGGACGTGGGGCGAGAAGCGGCGGGGGATCCCCGCCTGCTCTCCGCGGGTCCTGACGATCTGCCAGAACCGCTGACGGGTCATGGCGCCTCCCCGAATGGTGACGAACAGCCACGACGAACCGGCCCTCGGTCCGCCCTCTCCCACAATCCGAGGGCGGCCTTCCGCCATCCACACCTCCAGGGTCGCCGCCGCGACGTCGCCGTAGGGGACGATGCGCTCCTTGTCCCCCTTGCCGATCACGGTGACGTAACCGGGCGTATCGTCGCGGGCCGCCACCACGTCGGTGGTCCTGAGACCCACGAGTTCGGACACCCGGAGGCCGGTGGCGTAGAGCATCTCGAGCATCGCCCGGTCGCGGAGTCCGAGCGGCGAGTCGTCGGGCGCGGCGAGCAGCCGCTCGACCTCGTCCGGTGACAGGTAGCGGGGGAGCCCCGGGAGGGCTCGCGCCACCGTGATCCCCTCGGTGGGGTCCCGCTCGATGAGCCCTTCCGCCTGCCAGAAGGCGAAGGCGCCGCGGATCGCGGAGGTGATCCGCTGGATCGAGCGGAACGCGAGGCCGCGGCGGTGGAGGTGCGTCAGGAAGCGCTGCAGGTCGCCGGTGTCGAGGTCGGCGAGCGGCCGCTTCCCGCTGAACTCGTCCAGCTTGCCGAGATCGCGGCGGTAGGCGTCGAGCGTGTTCGCCGAGAGGCGGCGCTCCACCCGGAGATGGTCCAGGAATTCCTCCGCCCGGGGATCCGGGTCCCGGCGGCGCCTCCGTCCCTGCCCGCGCGCGCCGCTCATCGGCCCGGTCCTCCACCCGGCCCGCCCCCGAAACCGAACCGTTCTCCCAGCGCGACGAGCGCGTCCCGGATCGAGTCCCATTCCCGCGGCGCCAACAACCTCGCGGCGAACCCGAAGACCAGTCCTCCGGCAGCGGTGGCGAGCAGGGTGGTCGCCGCACCCGCCCCGGCGCCCGGACCGAGGCGCTCACCGGCGAACTGCACGAGCAGCCACGCCGAGCCGCCGGTGGCGGCCGCCACCGGCAGCGCGCGGAGGCCGGCTCCGGCAACTTCTCCGAAGAGCGCTCGCGCGTGCGATCGTCCGGATGCGTCCGATCCCAGTCTCCCGGCCAGCAGCGACGCGAGCAGCCCGGCGGAGAACCACGCCACGCAGACAGTCGCGAGCGGCAGTCCCAGATGGCCGAACCCTGCGACAACCACGAAACTCCGGGTCGCGATCCAGGTCACCACGGTACCGATGGCCGCGACCAGGAGCGGCGGGCGGGTGCTTCCGAGCGCGAAGAAGGCGTCGGAGAGGAGCTTGGTCGCCCCGAAGGCGGGAAGCCCCAGCGCGAAGATGGAGAGGACGACGGACACCTGCCGGGCGTCTTCGGGGCTGAAGGCGCCCCGCTGGTAGATGACCGCGACGAACGGCGCGGCGATCCCGATCAGACCCGCCGCGGCGGCCAGCGTCAGCAGCAGCATGAGCCGGCCGGACTGCCCGAGCACCCGGCCGAATCCCTCCCGGTCGTCCCGGCCGGCGGCCCGGGTGAGCGCCGGAAGCGTCGCGCTCGACAGGGCGACTCCGATCAGCCCCGACGGAAGCTGCACGAGCCGGTAGGCCATCGTGAACCAGGCGAGCCACGAGGTTCCCGCGGAGGCGAAGTGCCTCGAGATGATGACGTTGATCTGCAGCGTCCCGGCAGCCGCGGCCGCCGGCGCGAAGAGGCGGCACACCCGACGAAAGGCCGGATCGGAGACCGTCTCCCGCATCCCTCCGGGGGGAACCGGGCGGTAGCCGTCCCGGCGGAACCAGCGCCACTGCACGAGCAGTTGGACGAGTCCCCCGAGCGGCACCCCGAACGCGAGTCCCGCCATCGGGTGGAGCCCCAGCCGGGGAGCGGCGAGGAATCCCAGCGCCGCGAAGACAATCGTGGTGACGTTGAAGAACGATGACGCCACCGCCGGCAGGAAGAAGGAGTTCCGGGCCTGCAGGCCGCCCATGAAGAGCGACGCGAGCGACGCGCAGGCAATGAACGGGAACATGATCCGGGTCAGCCAGACGGCCAGTTCCCGCGGCGTCTCGACACCGAAGCGGAGGGGCTCGGGAAGCGGCGTGTCGAAGGCGCCCCGCGAGAACACGAGATCCACCAGTTGCGGCGCGAACACCACGCCGGCGACGGTGACGAGGAGGCTCACCGGGAGCAGGACCCGGAGGACCCGCCCCAGGAGCCGGTGGGCGGCTTCCTTTCCGTCACCCTGATCCACGGCCGCGAAGGTCGCGACGAACGCCTTGGAGAGCGCGCCCTCGGCGAGCATCTCCCGGAGGGTGTTGGGGAAGGTATAGGCCGCGTAGAAGGCGTCGAGCAGCGGTGTCGGGAACAGGAAGGCGAGCGTCTGCTCCCGCACCAGTCCGGTGAGACGGGAGAACACGACCCCGAGACTCACGGAGCCCGCGCGGCGCGCCAGGTAGCGCTCGTCGCCGGAGCCGGACGGAGGCGGGTTGCCGTCAGGTGGCACGGGAACAGAGTA
Source organism: Acidobacteriota bacterium (assembly GCA_022828085.1). Taxonomy (GTDB): domain Bacteria; phylum Acidobacteriota; class Vicinamibacteria; order Marinacidobacterales; family Marinacidobacteraceae; genus Marinacidobacterium. The sequence goes on from JAJEIY010000003.1 coordinate 4,382, forward strand.
GCGGAGGGGTGAGCGGGGGAGCGCCATTCCGCGGGTTGACCCGGCGTGGTGCGCTGCGCTACCGCGCAGCGCGTGCCGGTCTGAAGAGCGACGCTCCCAGCCGGCGAGCCATCCCGACGTGGACGTCCCGCACAGTGAGAAGACTGATGGCAGCGAACTCTGTTCGCTGCCCGCGTGATTGGGGGGAAAGTGTGAAAGGGGGTCCGCCAGCGTCGCATCCATAACCCGTTGACTGTCCTGCGTTTCCGGGCACCTATCCGCTGCGCTGGCCCCCGGTGCGGCCCCCCGCGAGGGTGAGGTCTCGCGGGCAGTCTTCAGCCTGCGCGGGAACTCTGATGCACGAAACGAGGAGGAGGTCGATGACGGTCGTTGATTCCATCGACGGCGGCGCGGTCCCCCGACGGACCGAAAGCGATTGGGCTCAGGCGCAAACTTGACCAGTGCCCGCGATTGAGTTCCGAGTCCACTTTGCCAGGAATGCGCTCCTCCGCGGCATAAGCGCCCGGCGCCGTTCGACCAGATCGCGCCGGTAACCCGCCTCGTTGCGATTCGTGTTCGCATGGGCCGACGCGAGTTGGCACGGCACGTTATCGAACACGCGCACGGACATCTCCACCATTCGGGTCACAGCGAGCGCAGCGTTTCCCACGGTTCGGCGCGGACCGCTCGCCGCGCGACCCAGAGACAGACCGCAGCGGTCACTAGCACCAGGAATCCTGCCGGAGCGAGGACCAGCACGGCCTCTCCTGTTTCCACCCAAGGAATGCGGTTCGACACGATCCGTGACGCTACGAAGCCCAACACTCCGCCGAGGACGCCCCCGCCGGTGAGGGCCAGCAAAGTTCGACGCCCGGCTTCCCAGACGACCTCGTCGTCGGAAGCCCCTAACGCTCGACGAACCGCTATTGCTCCGGCTTGAGCGGCAGCACCGTTGAGAACGGCGCCCACGGCACCGGCCAACGTGATGAGCACTCCAGCAGTCCAAAAAGCTGCGAGCGCTCCGGCGGCGAGAACAGAGACTCCCAACAGCCTGATTCGGCGATTCCGGATCGACTCAGCCCGCCGTACCCGGAGTAGCGGATCGGCAACTGCAGGTACCTGGGCGATGGCAGCCACGAGCTCCTCAGTTGGCGCGTCGCTTAGACGAACTACGATCTCCGCCTTGTGGAACCCGGCGGCTGAGTTGGGCTCAAGCGCGAAGGGCCGGTAGGCAGTGGGCATGGACTCACCCGAAGGGAACCTCCGCACGGGCTCCGAAATACCTACGACACGGGCCCGACCGATCCCGGAGACATGCGGAAAGCTATCCAAATGTATCTTTTCGTCGGCGTTTCTCGGGTAGTTCCGGTCAAGAATCACGACGCGTTCCGTGGGAGAGTTGTCGGAAGTCTCGAACTCACGCCCGTTCCGGACCGTCAGGCCGAGCATCCCAAGCAGACCTGGACTGATGGCTCGCACCGCCCGACGCGGACCGAACATCGCAGGATCATTACGACTCTGAGCCCGACTGCTCGCGGCCACCATCCCACCGGTTTCGTCGGGTAGGGTGTCGGCGTACCCAACCGCTTCTACCAACGGCAGTCGGGCCAAGCTCGCAGCCGCACCATCCAGTGCGGCCGTCTTCTCCCAGTGTGAGACCGGCGCGGTGCGGGAGCGACCGGAAAAATCCACGGTCATCTGAACGAGATTCGTATCGGCGAATCCACCGCGACCGACAAGTAGATCTCTCGCGTTGGTTCCGAGTGTCGCGGTCAGGACCGCGACGACAGTCGCGACCGTGACAATGATGGCCAAGAGGAAGGTCAGAGTCCGCTGTCCGCCGACATCGCCCAGCGCGGGCGGAGCCATCGGACTGCGACGTAGTCTCAACACTGCAGCAGTCGCTGGAGCTTCAGCGACACACGCGGCGAGGGCAGCCGCAGCGAGAGCTGGACCCAATACGAACGGGTCGAGAGGCCAAACATCCGGCAGGGGAACCTGTGGGCTCAGGCGTCGAAGTAGTCGCAGGAGCGCCGGAGAGAGCACAGTCCCACCCGCAAACGCTAAGCCCGCAAGAACCGTGACGCGAGCGATCGCACCCGACAATTCGTCGCCGAGCGAAGCTCCGAGCACGATACGGGTCTTGGCGTGGTGGCGTTCCGCGACCGATCGAGAAAGCCGTAGTCCGGCACAACTTACGGCACCCATAAGCAAGAACAACCAGCCGCCCGCGCGCAACAAGCCCAGCGCAGGCCGGAGCCCTTCGGTCATCCGCTCGCTGAGCGGGCTTATCTGCGCCCGCTGATCCTCTCCGCGTGTCCCCAAGTTCCGCAGTAGGGCCGTGACTTCGGACCGGGCCGCGCCGACCGAGATCCCCGGACGGAGCCGGGCAAGCGTTGGGGCAGCGATGCGCCGGTCCATGCCGCGGGATGAAGGCGTCGCGGGGCGCATGGGCATCCACATCGCAACGGATTGAACGGGGAAGAAGAACTCCGGCGGCATAACGCCCACAATCTGAACTGGCACGCCATTGAGGACTACGCTCTGATTCAGGACATCGGGAGATGCCCCGAAAGCCGAAGACCACGAGGAGTACGAGAGTAAGACGACGGGTTGCGCTACGCCGAAGGGCAACCCCAGCCCATTGTGTGCAACCCCTGGAACGACATGGTCGTCCGGCCCAAACGAACGACCCAAGATCGGGGGATCGGTGCCGAGAGCGCGCAGCAACCCTGGACTCAGAATCCCGACCGCGCGAGAGGGTGACGGCGATTCCTCGCCGACCAGCACCTCTCCCACGAGATACGGGCCGATCCACGAAAAGGAAGTCGACAACCGACGCAGCGCCACCACTTCGTTGCCATCAAGGTGCGCGCCTGTCGTGAACACTGGGACGCTGCCGCTCCCCTCGCGAGATGCGACGCGGACATCCACCAACGAATCCGGCCCGTCATACGGCCAAGACCGGTTGACGACGGAAGCCCAGACTCCAGACATGGCCAAGTGACAACCGACGCCAGCGACGAGGACGACCAAGACAGCCGTCAAGTGCCTAGGCGTGCCCATGCCAACTCGCACGCCGCGGCGTGCCGCTATTGCCAAACGGGTGACGCGGCCACGAAGCGGCGTCGGTTCGGGGCCGCCCACGCCACCTCGCATTGGATGTCAGGCCGAATGGCAGCCAGCTACCCACACTAGGTCAACGATCCGCCTTACCGCAACCACACCCGCGCGGGCACCGATGCTACGGGCAGCTAATCGCTCAGGGAATGAACATGCACTCCAGGTAGCACTCTTCGTCCCAATGCCCCTCGCACTCGCTTCCGGTGGGCGTTACGACGCATACTTCGTGCCAGACCGGATAACAGATTTCCCAACAGATCAATGTCTGGGCGCGGGTCGGCGAAGCAAGGAACAAAGCTCCGGCGGCCAGCAGGAGCGCCACAACTCCGTTAGTCAGGAACGTCTTCATGGTGTACTCCTACAAATTGGTACGAGTCGTGTCGGTCAGCGAGGATGTCGCGGGAACCTAGCAAGGTCCCTCGACACAGCGCTAGCCCCATAGTCGCCAGCTACTCTGAGACAGGCCTTCGGCCGGAGTCTCCGAATGCATGTCGGAACAACTCCCCTACCTCGTCCGGACGGTCAGCGAGGCGACGCAACTCGGGCAAGTCGTCTACGCGGGCATCGTGCTCGAAGAACAAGCTTAGGAGAACTAGATCGTCCAGGAAGTCGGGAGCGAACCGCAGTGGCGGCCCGAAAGAACTGCCAAGATTGGGATCGGCACCAGCCGCGAACAACGACTCTCCGATCACACCGCGATCTTCCGCACGCAGCGGGGGCTCGCCCTTTGAGCGAGCCCGGCTCCAACCGCCCACGAGCTGCTCAAGAGGCGTTACTCGATGGGGTTCATGGCGAGCATTCGGGTCCGCACCGGCGTCCAGGAGCACCGTGGCACCCGCAAGGGAGCCGTAGTACGAGGCCCATGCGAGTGGACTCCAGCCGATCAAGTCAGGTTCGTCAATCCCAGCCCCAGCATCAAGAAGTGCACGAACCGCCGACACCTCGCCGCTTGCCGCGGCCAAATGAAGCGCCCCGCGGCCCTCCGAATTCCGGGCGTTCGGCGACACTCCCGAATCTAGGCCCCTTCGTAGGCTCTCCATATCGCCGGTGGCGGCCGCTGAGACGAGCCGACCTTCGGGGGTGTCGTCCTCAACGGCTAACTGCGGGTCCGAAGTCTTGCCAGCGTTCCGTTCCGAGACTCCCTGGACCGATTCTCTGCCGATGTCCTGGAGGGCTTCGTGTGCACGATCCGGCGCGAGGCGCCAATAGGCAGCTACACACAACGCCACAAACGCGGTGAACATGAGGACATAGCTCAGACGTAACCACCAAGCTCGCAACATGCCCATTGACTCTATCCGACGTCGATCACGCGTGCAAGCTGTCGATCATGGTGGTGACGAATCCGGTCTTCAGCAACGTGGCAGAGCCCGATGGCGGTTGGCTACTCGGCACAGGAGGTTCGGAGACGGCGGTCTTGGCCAGAAACACGGACGATTGCTCCATGTTTGTCGCCGTTCGAACCAGATCCGTCCGCCGATGCCGCGGCCTCGTGGCGTTCGTGGTCACGTGAGCCAGCGCCAGCTCTCACGCCTGTCGCGGTGCTCCGCGAGCGGAGAGCGTTCCCGACCGGCTCGGAGACGGTCCCGATTCCGTCGAGGAACGCACTCTACGGGGCCACCCTCGGGGCCACTCTCGTACGCAACTAAGTCAGGCGCCCCTTAGTTGCGTACTTATGCGCGTACCCGCCCTCCGGAATCGTTCCCGAAAGTCGTTGGCGCCGTTGCGGTTCGCTCGCGCGCTCCCGAACCGGAGTCTCCGCTTTTGGGCGGAGAGCGGGGCTGGGAGACCCCCCGCCGAACGGACGTTCTGCGTCCCAAAAACCCGGCGCTTGTAACGCCGGTTGTTTCATGGTCGGGGTCGCTCCCGGCCCGCGCCTACGGCGCTACTGATCCCTGCGGGAAGGCTTCCGGCGCGCGCTCGCGGATCCGCGGGCCGGCCAACCTCCGGCTCCGCCCGGCTATCCGATCACGCCGCAGGCGAACCGGCCCCCGCCTCCGCCAAGCGCCGCCGGTTCGTCGGAGTAATTGTCTCCCCCGGCATGGATCATGAGCGCGCGCTCCACCACCTGCGTGCGGTCCGTGATGCGCGGCGCGGTCACCGCTGTGGTCGCAGTTCCGTCGGCCTCGGCCACCAGCCGCGGGAGGTCGCCGAGATGGCCATTGCCTTCCGGCCCTTCGTGCCGCCCCGTCTCCTCGGGGTCGTAGTGGCCCGCGGCAGCGCCTCCGGCGACCACCGTTCCGTCATCCTTCGTTGACGGTCCGCAGTCGGGGTTCATGTGCACATGAAAACCATGTTCTCCGGGGGTCAGGCCGCTCAGATCCGGCGTGAACACGGCACCGTCCCCGCTGTCGGTGATGGCCACCGTGCCGACCATCTCCCCATTTCCGGTCTCGGTCAGCGCGTACATCGTGATGATCAGCGGTGCCGGTTCGGGCTCCGGTTCCGGCGGCGGGGTCGGCGTCGGCGCGGGGGTCGGCGTCGTCCCGGCGTCGTCGCCTTCGCCGCAGCCGGCGAACATCAATGCGCCAAGCGTCACGAGGAATGCGGCACCGAAGCAACGTGCGGTCAGTTGGGTGTTGTTCATTTGCGAAGACCTCCTTAACGGACTCGTTGGGCGAAGTCACCCATTCGTCCAGCCGATGGTACGCCGAAAGCGGGCGCAGCCCATCGCTGGCAAAGGCGAGTCTTCCGGCGCGCGCGCCGGAAGACGGCGGCTACGGAACGGGCGCGAGGCTGCCGGGCCTCACACGGTCGCACTTCTCGCGAGCCTCGGCCAAGCTGACATCGGGCCAGGACCGGAGGCCAAGGTTGCGCTGGCGGGCCTCGACGCTGATGCGGACCACACCGGTGCGCCACTGCGCCGTGCGCGCACGGCTGCGGGGGTCCGGGGGCGGCTGCCCCCGGTCGTCCGGTGCTCCGGCAGCGGCGCGAGAGGCCGGGGGTTCGAAGGGGGGCGCAGCCTCCCCTCGCCAGCCAAGTGTGTACGCACACTGGGTCTGCTGGCTCTCCTGCCATAGCAGGTGGCCAGTCCCAGTGTGTACACAATGGGTAGGCTGGCCCTCGTGCCTAAGCACGTGAGCCAGCCGCCTGGGATGGGCACCATCCCGGGGCTCGACAGCTCCGGACGGCGCAGCCAAGGCCGTCGGTCCGGGAAGCCGGAAGCTCGACGCAGCGCTTCCCCGATCCCTGGCTAACGGACCCGCTTCGAGATCGCCACCCCGGGCAGCGGGCCGACCGGAGCACCCAGTGCCGGTAGACGGTGCGGCGTGGTTGCGGGCTATGCCGTCCGGGACGCGGATCAGCCGTTCACCGATAGTGGTCTTCCCACCACCACCGCGTCGGCATCGTGATTCCGTTCCGGTTCTCCGTCCACTGGAAGAAATCACGGTTGTCCACGCCGTGCGTGACGACCCGCTGGAACGCCCCCAGCACGCCGGTGCCCGCCCCGTGGGCCTTAAGCCAATCCAGCAGGTCTTCCCCGCCCTCGAAGTGCACTCCGCGATGCTCGACGAAGGCGATGAAGTCGTGGGCGAACGGTTCGAAGTCCTGGCACGAATGGAGGTACGTCGCTTGTGGCCACTCACGCGATGTCATATTGCGCCGCGAGTACTCGAACGCGATGCGGTTGAGGTCCACGCGGCCCACCAGTACGTCGCGCAACTCTTCGGACTCCGCGAACAGGCGATGGTACTGCAGTTCGGCGTTCGTCTCCTGAAACTTCTCGTAGCTCCATTCGTCGAACGCGTAGTTGCCCTGCGGCATGTCCGATGCGACGTAGTACTGCGCGTACCGGCAGAAGTTCGTCAGATCCTCATAGCCTGACTTGTTGCACGGGCCGCCCATGTCGATCACTCCCAGCGGCCGGCCGAGTTCTTCGGTCCAATGCGCCAGCATCCCGGCCGCGTCGTCGTAGTTCAGCTTGTATTCGAGGAGGCGTCCCCCGGCGGCACCGTGGCCGTGGTATGCCAGGTGATGTTCCGAGTCGGGGTACCGCGACACGACGTAGCTCGTGATCCTCTTGAACGTTTCGCCGAGGAAGCGGCTGAGCGCCGGGGACGAGTTCTCTCCCGGCGGCTCCAGCGGCATGCCGGGGAAGGCGAGCACCCGAAAGCTCTCCCGATAGGCAGTGTATTCCTCGGGCGAAATGCCCTCTAGCACTCCCAGGAACGGATCGAACGCGTTGTCGAATTCGTAGAGATGGACCGCGCGCTCGCCCTCCCACAGTACGGCCTCGAAGTACTTGAGGTTCGGGCTCTCCCTGAGGTCGACCCCGCTCGCCCATCCTCCGTTCCCGGCTTCCGCAAACGGGGTCCAGTCTTCCGACACCAGCACCGCCCGCAGGATGACATGGTGCCGGTCGTGGGTGGGCAGCGGCGCCCGAACTTCATGCGACAGCGCCAGGCGGTCCTCATACCGCACCTCGATAGTCGTAGTGCCCGGCCCGAGAACGCGCCAGTCCCAGAGGTTTCCGTTTGGCCGCAGCTCGAGGACGCCAGAATTCGTCGAGACGGCGGCGGCATGGATTCGTTCCGCGCTGCCGTTCTCGGTGCTCAGCACCGCGAAGGTGCCCCGGTGCCCCCAGTGCGCGTCCTCGGGAACGGGTGGCGACGGATCGAAGACGATCGGAACCGGCTCCGGGGTCGGCGGGGGCGTCGGTTGGGGTGCCGGCGTGGGTGTTGCGGCGGGGATCGTCGGTGTGGGCTCGTCGCTCCGGCATCCGGGGCCTAAGGTCGCAGCGACAATGAACATCGGCGCGAGGGCGATCCGCCGCTTCGGGGATGGCCAGAGCGCGCCCTGGGTTTCTCCATTTGCAAGCCGGACGGGCACAGCGCCGCCACTGTAGCACTCTCGGCTCGCGGAGCACCGCGAGTGCCACTGTGGACAGCGGGATCCGATGCTCCCGTCGCCTCACGGCCGGTCTTACGCCCCGACGTACTCCCCCCAGGCGTCCATCACCGGCCTTCGCTCGTCGAACAGGTCCGTCCGCCGATACGCGCCCTCGACGCCCTGAACCGCATGCGCCAGCGCCGCCTCCGCCAGCATCGGCGCGTTCCCCTGCTCCGCGCTCCAGTCGCTGAACGTCGACCGGAACCCGTGAACCGTCGCACGCTCGCCCACCCCGGCGGCCCACAGCGCGTTCGTCAGCGCCATGTCCTTCAACTCCCGCTCCCCCGAACGTCCGGGGAACACCAACTCGCAACCCTTCCGGCTCCGCAACCGGCGGGCGCCCTCGAGGACGGCAACCGCCTGCGGACTCAGGGGAACCCGGTGCTCCTTCCCGGCCTTCATGCGCTCGCCGGGAAGCGTCCAGACCCTCCTGTCCACGTCGACCTCCGACCAGCGCGCGCCCCGCGCCTCGCCGCTGCGCGCCGCCGTCAGGATCAGGAACCGGAGGCAGAGGCGGACCGCCGCCCGCGACCGCGACTCCTCGACCTTCGCCAACAGCTCGCGCACTTCGGCGTGCGGCAGGGC
>JAJEIY010000013.1 GCA_022828085.1 Acidobacteriota bacterium
TGTAGGAGACAGGCGTAGATTCGGTTTTGGGAGACACCCAGTTTTACGCACCAAGATGTCCGTGACGAGGGGGATCAGGGGAAGCGAGAACCATTCGTGCGCCGGAGGTCGGGCGCATGAAGTTGACGAGGGAAGAGGTTCGGGTTTTGGGCAGGATGCGTGAGCGTGGGGCGTCGGTGCGGAGCCTGTCGAAGCAGACGGGGGTCACGGAGGGGGCGCTTCGGTATCGGTTGAAGAGGCTGCAGGAGGCGAGCATGCCGGATGGCCGTGCAGGTCAGGCGACAGCGCTGGACGGGTATGAGGAGGCGGTGGAAGCGATCCAGGAGCGTTTGGGCGACGGGCGGCTCACGGGGGAGGGCCGGCCGTGTCAGGTTCGTCTGATCTACGAGGCTCTGGTTCGGGACCACGGGTATAGGGGGAGTTACCAGTCGGTGGTTCGGCACCTACGGCGGAAGCATGGGAAGCCGCGAGTGCGAGCGATCCGTCGGGTGGAGACGCCGCCGGGGGTTCAGGCGCAGCACGACTGGTTCGAGGAGCGGGTCCCGATCGGGACCCGGCGGCCGATGTTGGGGTTGTTGCTGGGGGCGTTGTCGTATAGCCGGGCGAGGTTCTGCTGGCCGAGTGAGGACCAGACGCAGTTGTCGTGGCACACGGGGCATCACGAGCTGTTCCGGCGGTATGAGGGGGTTCCGCTGTGGGTACGGATCGACAACCCGAAGACGGCGGTAACGCGGGGAGCGGGGCCGACGGCGGAGTTGAACCGGTCGTATGCGGCGTATGCGCGGATGTGCGGTTTCGGGGTGGATGCGTGTCGGGCGGGGAAGGGCTCGGACAAGGGGAAGGTGGAGCGATCGGTGCGGACGCTGCGGGAGTCGTTCGGTGAGGTGTTGCGGCGTGGAGCGGGGAGCCTCGAGGAGTTGGGCCGGCTGCTGGACGGGCGTTCGGAAGCGTTGCTGGACCGGCTGCGCTGCCCGGTGACCGGGGGGTCGGTGCGGGAAGCGCTGGCAGAGGAGCGGCGGGTGTTGCAGCCGCTGCCGTCGGGGGCGGAGCTGTTCGATGTGGAGGTGGCGCGGGAGGTGAGCCGGGACTGCCTGGTGGCGTTCGAGGGGCATCGGTATTCGGTTCCGTTCGCGTGGGTGGGCCGTTTGGTGGACGTGCGGGGGACGGCGCGTGACGTGGTGGTGCGGGGCGGAGGCGAGGAGATCGCGCGGCACCGTCGGGGGACCCGGGCGCTGCTGTTGTTGCAGAAGTCGCACTACGACGGGCGTTCGACGGATCGGGTGATCCGGCCGACGCCCCTGGGGCGGCGGGGCCGGCTGCAGGTGGCGGGGGTTGGGGCGGCCGGCGAGCGGGCGGCGGCGGCCTTGGCGCCGCAGGAGGGCCTGGAGCGCCCGCTGTCCGAGTATGCGCGGTTGGTGGAGTTGCTGGGATGAGGGCGGGCCGGGTGGATCTGGACGTGGTGGCGGAGCGCTGCCGCGAGTTGGGACTGCTGCGGACGGCGGAACAGTTGCCGGAGTTGCTGGAGGAAGCGAGCCGGGAGGATCTGACGCCGGTGCGGTTCCTGGAGCGGTTGGTTGCGCGGGAGTATGAGCGGAAGGAGGAGCGTCGGATCGAGATGTGGTTACGGCTGAGCACCCTGCCGCCGGGGAAGACGCTGGACAGTTTCGACTGGAGCTTTCAGCCGCGGGTGGATCGCGCGAAGGTGGAGGAACTGGCGACCTGCGCGTTCGCCCGGCGGAAGGAGAACGTGTTGTTCCTGGGGCCGCCGGGGGTGGGGAAGAGCCACCTGGCAACGGCCCTGGGGATGAAGGCGATCAAGAACGGGTTCCCGGTCCACCACTATGTGATCGATGACCTGATCCGCGCGATCCGGGCGGATGAGGCGCGACCACCCCGCCGGCGGCCGCGGCGGGAACGAATGAACTCGATTCTGATCGTGGACGAGGTGGGGTTCCGGCCGCTGGACCGGGAAGAGGCGAACCTGTTCTTCCGGCTGGTGAGCCGGCGCTACGAACGGGGCTCGATGATCCTGACCTCGAACAAGCAGGTGGGCGCCTGGCCGGAGGTGTTCGCGGGGGACGAGGTGTTGACCACGGCGATCCTGGATCGCCTCCTGCATCACGTCCACGTGATTCAGATCCGCGGGCGGAGCTACCGGCTGAAGGAGCTCAGCGAACTCCTACGACCGCCGCCAGCCGACGACCGTGTCCCGGAGGACGCGCCGTGAACGGGCCGCATCCACCCAGGCCCGGACGTCGCCCTCGCGCGCGTTTCGGGTCGGCGAGGGGCGTCGCTACCGTCGCTCCGCTCCCTCCGCTTCGCCCCTCGCCGACCCGAAACGCCGCCCCGACACAGAACCGGGGGTGCGTAAAAGTGGGTGTCTCCCAACTGCGTAAAAGTGGGTGTCTCTTGACAGCGTAGGAGGACGCGCGCATGGGAGTCTCGCGGACTCCGGCCGCGATGCCGCTCTGAAGAGCAGCGCTCCTCCGTGCTCCTACCCGATTCCGTACCGTCTCAGCTTCTGCCAGAGGCTCTGCCGGGAGATGCCCAGCTCGCGGGCGGCGCGGATCCGGCTCCCGGCGGCGCGGCGAAGCGCCCGCAGCAGGACGAGCCGCTCGAAGGCCGCCCGGGCGAGCGCCAACCTGCGGATCTCCATCACCGCGTGGAGCGGGTCCGGCACGGCGGGCGCCGGACCGGACGTCCCCGGGCCGTCTCCGGCCACCATCTCAGGACCGATCACCCGGGTTCCCGGCCGCCGCATCAGCGCCTCGGCGAGGACCGATTCCAGTTCGCGGACATTGCCCGGCCAGTCGCGGCGGACGAGCGCCTCGAGGGCGTCCGCCGACAGCCGGGCGGGCGCGAGACGATGCCGGCGGGCGAGCCGCGACAGGAGGGCGGCGGCGAGCTCGGGGATCTCCGGGCGCCGTTCCCGCAGCGGCGGCAGGCGCAACCGGACGACCCGCAGCCGGTAGAAGAGGTCCCGGCGAAACTCCTGCGCGGCGGCGAGCTCGGCGAGCGGACGGTGGGTCGCCGCGATCAGGCGGAAGTCCGATCGCCGGACCCGGGTCTCTCCCACCCGCCGGAACTCCCTCTCCTGAAGCACCCGGAGCAGGGTCGCCTGCCCGTGCGGGGGGAGCTCCCCTACCTCGTCCAGGAACAGGGTGCCCCCGCCGGCGGCCTCCAGAAGTCCCGGGCGGGCCGATTCGGCCCCCGTGAACGCGCCCCGGGCGTGGCCGAAGAACTCGGCCTCCAGCAGCCCGTCGGGCAGCGCGCCGCAGTTCACCGCGACCAGCGGACGGTCCCGGCGCGGGCTCCGGCCGTGCACGTACCGGGCGAGCAACTCCTTGCCCGAACCCGTCTCCCCTTCGATCAGCACCGGCACGTCGAAGCGGGCCACCCGCGCCGCTTCCTCGAGCAGCGCACGCATGGGTGCCGACGCGGCCACCAGGCCGGCCGGGAGATGCTTCGGTTCAGGCGCGTTCCCGGACGACCGCACCGTGGTTGGCCTTGAACCGCTTCAGGATGGTGCGCCGCACCTTGGCAATGTCGTTCTCGTTCAGCGTCCGGTTGCGGGCCTGGTAGCGGACGGAGATGCCGAGGGATCGCCTCGCCCCTTCCCCTTCTCCCGGAGCACCCGAGTCCTCGAGCAGGTAGTCGTCGAAGACGCGCGCCTCCACGACCAGCGGGTGTCCGAGCGCTTCCCGAACGAGGTCCTGGGCGAGCACACCCGGCCCCACCAGCAGGGCGAAGTCTTCGATCGCGGACGGATGGCGCGGCAGGGGGACGGCGGCCGGCGGCTCCGTCATTCCCGGGGCGGCCTCCAGCAGCGCCGAGAGGTCCAGTTCCCACAGGAAGGCGTCCTGCCCGACGCCGAAGACGGCCGCGGTTTCGGGGTGGACCTGACCCAGCACGCCGACGGCGCTTCCCGCGACCGAGACTTCGGCCGTCCGCCCCTCGAGCAGGCCGAACGCGGCCGTGGGCCGGAAATCGGGGTTGACCCGCAGGCCGGCAAGGACGTGTTCGAGGGTCGCCTTGGCGTCGAAGAAATCGAGTCCGGCTTCGGTCGGGCTGCCGTACCGGTCCAGACGGACCCCCGCGACGAGCCCGACCGCCGCCTCCCGTTCCTCCGGCCGGCCGTCGGCGCTATCGGATGCGGGGTGATAGGACCTTCCGACTTCGAACAGCCGCACAGTCCGGGCGCCCCGGGCCACGTTCGAGGCGGCGGCGCGCAGGATCCCGGGACGGAGGGACGTCCGCAGGGTATCGCGCGCCTCCCCCAGGGGGTTGCGGACCTTGAGGAGGGGCGCGTCGCGCATTTCGGCAGGGGTCACCGCTCGAAGGTCCGCATCCGAAAGGAGCGAGTAGGTCTGCACCTCGTAGAGCGCGGCCTCCACCGCGAGGTCCCGGACCCGTTCCCGCAGTTCGCGGGCGGGGAGCGTCGGATGATGGGGAATGGCGCCGGCCAGCGGCGCCGCCGGCAGGTCGTCGTAGCCGGCGATGCGCGCGACCTCTTCCACGAGGTCATCCGGGACGCGCACGTCACGGCGCCAGTAGGGAACGCCGACCGTCAGCGTCCCGTCGGCCTCCTCCACCTCGAACCCGAGGCCGTCCAGCGCCGCCCGCACCCCCGGCCCCGGGATTTCCATGCCGAGGACCTGGGGGATCCGCGACCGGCGCAACTTGATGGTGACCGCGGGCTCCCGCACCGGCCAGGAATCCACCATGCCCGCGGCGACGCGTCCTCCCGCGTACTCCGCGAGCAGCCGGCAGACGCGGGCGGAGGCGACTTCCGGCATCTCGGGGGGCAGGCCCCAGGCGAAGCGCCGGGCGGCGTCGGAGAGGAGGTCGAACGCCCGGGCGGTGCGGCGCACGCCCGCGGGCTCGAAGTTCGCGACCTCCAGCAGGACGTTCCGGGTGGAATCGGTGATCTCGGTTTCAAGCCCCCCCATCACCCCGGCAAGCGCGATGGCCCCCCCGGGATCCGCGATCACCAGCCGGTCGGGGTCGAGTTGCCGCGTCTTGCCGTCCAGCGTGGTCAGCGTTTCCCCCGGCGCCGCCCTCCGCACGATGATGTGCCCGTCGCGCACGGTGTCGTAGTCGAACGCGTGGACCGGCTGACCCAGTTCGAGCATCACGTAGTTGGTGATGTCCACCAGGTTGTTGATGGGACGCATGCCGGCGGCGGTCAGGCGTTCCTGCATCCAGGCGGGCGAAGGGGCGATCTCGACGTCCTCGATGAGCGCGAGGGTGAAGCGCCGGCAGAGGTCGGGATCGGCGATCTCGACCGAGGCGCGCCCCTCGATGGCCGGCCCCGGCCTCGGTGTCGAGATCTCCGGGGGAGTCAGGGGCGCCCCGGTGAGCGCCGAGACCTCGCGGGCCACCCCCAGCACGCACAGCGCGTCCGCCCGGTTCGGGGTGAGATCGAACACGTAGACCCGGTCACCGAGGACATCGGAGAGCGGCGTCCCCGGCGGGCGGGCGGTGTCGAGAACCAGGATCCCCTCGTGTTCCGTGGAGAGGCCCAGCTCCGCTTCCGAACACACCATCCCGCCGGAGACCACCCCCCGGATGCGGGACTTCTTCAGCTTGCGCGGAGTCCCGGTCCGCGGGTCGGTGAGCATCGCCCCCTCCGAGGCGAACGCAATGTCCTGACCGGCGGCCACGTTCGAGGCGCCGCAGACGACCGTCTGGTGTTCCCCGCCCTTGTCCACCGTGACCAGCCGGAGGCGGTCGGCATCCGGATGGGGGCGCACTTCCAGCACCCGCCCGACGACCACCCGGTCCCAGTCGCCGCCCGTTCTTTCGATGTCCGTGACCTCGAGGCCGGCCAGGGTCAGCCGGTGGGCCAGCGCCTCGACGTCCTCCGGGAGCGGCACCATGGTCTCGAGCCACCGGAGAGGGACGCGCATGCGAACGGGCTCCTGGAACGGGCTGTCAGAACTGCCGGAGGAAACGAAGATCGTTCTCGTAAAAGCGGCGGATGTCCCGGATCCCGTGCCGGAGCATGGCGATCCGCTCGACGCCGAGTCCCGCCGCAAATCCGGTGTGGATCTCCGGGTCGTACCCCATGTTGGCCAGGATCTCGGGATGCACCATGCCGGCCCCGAGGATCTCGATCCAGCCGTCGGGACTGCTGATCGAGACCTCGACCCCGGGCTCGACGAACGGGAAGTAGTCGCACCGGAAGCGGATCTCACGATCCTCTCCGAAGAGATGCCGGGCGAACTCGTAGAGCGTCCCCTTCAGGTGGGCGAGCGTGAGCCCGCGGTCCACCGCCAGGACTTCCGTCTGGGTGATCATCCACTCGTGGGTGGCGTCGGTGGCCTCGTTCCGATACGTGCGCCCGGGAGCGATGAGCCGGATCGGCGGCTCGTGCCCCTCCATGTATCGGATCTGGTTCGGTGAGGTGTGCGTGCGGAGGAGGAGCGGGGCGGCGCCGTCGGGACCGTCCAGATAGAACGTGTCCATGGCGTCCCGCGCCGGATGATCGGCCGGGATGCGCAGGGCCTCGAAGTTGTAGTACTCGAGTTCCACCTCGGGCCCCTCGATGACGTGGAACCCCATCGTGGCGAAGGCGGCGACGACGGCTCGCTCGGTCCGGGTGATGGGATGGAGTCCGCCGAGGGGAAGCGGGCGTCCCGGAAGGCTGACGTCGAGCGACGCCAGATCCTGGGTCCGGCGCGCCTTGAGCTCTGCCTGCTTGTCCGCGAGGGCTGCGCCGAGCTGTGCCTTCGCCTCGTTCAGGCGCCGTCCGACCGCGGCCCGGCGCGAACGGTCGAGCCCCCCGAGCGCCCGCAGCGACCCCATGAGGCGCGACTTTCGCCCAAGGTGCTGTGTACGCCACGCATCCACGTCCCGCTCCTCGCTGAGGCCCCGAAGCGCCGCGATCGCGTGCGCAACCTCCTCCGGAGCAAGCAGGGAATCCGGGTTGGAAACGGTCACAAACGCACTCGGGAAACGGACGGGTCGGCGGACGAAAGGAGCGCCGACAGCACTGCCGGGGTCCCGCCGGATCTCCTTTTCATAGTAACTCGCAACCCGGGCTTCGCCGGCGCCGCGAGGCAAGGTTTTGACAGACTCCGCAGCCGGAATGTACAGTCCGCTTCCCCAAATCCGGACGCGGGGTGGAGCAGTCTGGTCAGCTCGTCGGGCTCATAACCCGAAGGTCGCGGGTTCAAATCCCGCCCCCGCCACCGGATTGGGCCCGAGCCCGGGAAAGCGCAGTCCCGTTGCGGAGACGCTCCGTCCGGCCCCCTCCGGTTCCATGAACCTTCCCTTCCGCGGGCAATCACGGCCAGGTGAGGCGCACCGCCGCCCCGGGCATTCCCTGGCAAGGCATCCCGGCGGGAGCATTCCGTGAACGTTTTCCGGCCCTGGCTGGGCGCCCGCTGGCACTTCGGCTTCGGCGCCGCCGCCACGGCGGCCGCCGGGGTCGTTGTCTCCGGCACGCTCGGCTTCATGTGGATCGAGTCGTGGGATCTGGCGGACGCGTTCTACATGACGATCATCACGGTCTCGACGGTGGGTTACGGCGAGGTGCAGCCGCTCTCGTCGGCCGGCCGGCTCTTCGCGGTGTTCCTCATCGGGGGTGGAGTGGCAACCCTGGGGTATTCGTTCGGGGCCCTGGCCCAGTGGGTCACCGAAGCGCCGCTGCAGCGGCAGGAAAGGAGAGTTCGACGCATGAAGGATCACATCATCGTCTGCGGCTTCGGGCGAATGGGCCGGCGGGTCACGGCCGGCCTCCTGCGGCACGGGAACGAGGTGTGCGTGATCGAGGACTCCTCGGACGTCGTCGAAGCGGCGATCCGGCAGGGAGTCACCGTGATCCACGGGGATGCAACGGCTGAAGAGACGCTCGAACGGGCCGGAGTACGGCGCGCTTCGACCATCGTCGCCCTCCTCCCGAACGACAGCGACAACCTGTCGATCACCATGACCGCCAGCGCACTCCGCCCCGGGGTCCGCGTCATCGCACGGTCCGAGGAAGACCGCTCCCGCGCGAACCTGGAACGGGCGGGCGCCGCCACCCAGGACGTCATCTCTCCGCACCTCACCGCGAGCCGCGCCGTGCTCCGCAATCTCTGCGGCTCGGACACCCACCACCTGCTCCACGGCATCTCCGAGATGGCCCATCCGGGTTTCGGGTCCGGCGAACTCGCCGTGACCTCCGGGTCCGCCCTGGCGGGGAGGACGATCGCCGATTCCGCCCTGGGCCGGGAAGCCAACATTCTCGTCCTGGCGATCCGCCGGGACGGACAGGATCTCCTGATCGCGCCCAGAGGCGATCGGCGGATCGAGCGCGGTGACCGGCTCATGCTCATCGGAGATACGGAGGACCTGAAGAAGCTGGGAGCCGCGCTCGAGGAATTCCACGTGGATGCGCACTGAGGGGCCGCCCGTGGAGACCCGCCACGGTGGCCTTCCCGCAGAACCGCGGACGCCGTCTCCCGAACGACCCCCGTATCGCGCCAGTCTCCGGTACGGAGCGGCCTACTCCGCCGTATTCCTGGTTGTCGCCACGGTGCGACTCCTGTGGATGGAGGATGCGCAACCCGTCTCTCTTCCTCATCCGGCCGCCCTGGTGTCCGGGCTGGTCCTTGCCTACGGAGCCGGCTGCCTGTTCGCCCTGCCACTCATCTGGACCCTGCGGCGCTTCCGGATGAGTCCGCGGATTCCTGTCCTGCTGTGGATGGCCGCGGTCCCGATTTCAGCTTTGGGGACAGTTCTGGGCGGCCTGCTCGGACCGCCCGGCATTCTGTTGCTGGGCGGAGCGCCCATTCTGGCCGCCATGGGCCTGGCATTCCTGGTCCAGGCGATCTGGACGCGGCGCAACGCCGCAGCCGGGGACGGCTGAGCCGGCGAGTGGATTTGAACCACCGACCTGCTGATTACGAATCAGCTGCTCTACCCCTGAGCTACACCGGCTAGCCTTCGCAATTGTAGGCCGGCGCCGGAACCCGGAGCGGCGTCGTCCCAGTCTGGAACCATGGCGAAGCGGTTTGCCTCCAACCTCGCGCTGCTCGTGCTCGGGGTGCAGCCCCTGGCGGCACAGGTGTTTCCGCCGGGCCATGTCGATCCGGCGCCCCTGCTCGCCGCCGTCGCCGAGCAGATCGGCGAGGCCGACCTGCGCTGCATCACGTTCTCCGGCAACGGCTACGCCGGCGCGGTGGGACAGACCTTCGAGAACGCGGTGAACGTCGACTGGCCGCGCATCGACGCGCTCAACAACTACACGCGCGTCATCGACTGGGAGGCCGGGACCAGCGTCGAGACGTTCGACCGGCGGCCGGGCCTGGCGCCGGCCTCCTGGAAGTATGGACTGGGGTGGCGCGGCGGCACCCCCACCCAGAAGGAGACCCGCCAGACGCACGTCACGAACGGCTCGTTCTCCTGGCACCGGGACGGCGACGGTCCGCCGGTCGCGGTGCCTCCCGAGATCGCCGAGGTGTATCGGCTCGACATGTGGCTCAACCCGCACGGGTTCCTCAAGGCGGCCCGCCTGCCGGGGGCGGATCCGGTCGCCTTCTGGCGTTGGGAGCAGATCGAGAAGGGGCGGGACGGCAACGTCGTGAATCCCGAGAAGATGCACGTCGTCGCCATCACCATGTTCGGCAAGTACCGGGTGGACGCCACGATCAACTCCCGGAACCGGATTCAGCGGCTCAAGACAACGGTGAACATCCCCGCCCTGGGGGACTTCAACATCGAGCACGAGTCCACGAACCACGTCTCGTTCGGCGGCATCGAGTGGCCGACCGACTGGCATTCCCATCAGGGGTGGGACGACAACTGGCAGTTCTACCGGCAGAGCACCGGGCACAACGCCTACGGCGGGACGTTCGCCGACATCCGTCCCAACGAGTGCGGCGATCCGGTGCCGGTGCCGGACTCGGTCGCCGGGGCCGACTGGTCCACCGAGGTCACGGTGGACGAGCTCGCCGCCGGCGTCCATCGGCTCGGCGGCGGCCCCGCGAGCAGCTACCTGGTGGAGTTCCGCGACTTCGTCGCCGTGTTCGAAGCCCCCGGCGACGAGGAGCGCAGCCTGCAGGTCATCGACCGGATCACGGAGCTGGCGCCGGACAAGCCGATCCGCTGGGTGATCGCCTCCCACCCGCATTTCGACCACATCGGGGGGCTGCGGACCTACCTGCACGTCGGGTCCACGGTCGTCACCCACATCCTCAACCTGGAGTTCCTGAACCACGACGTGCTCACCTACGAGCCGCGGACGATCAAGCCGGACATCGTTTCCCGGTGGCCCCCGACCGAACTTGCCGAGGGCTACAACTACGAGGCGGTCCAGGAGAACTACGTCATCACGGACAACTCCCGGATCCTGCGCGTCTATTACGTGCAGCCGCTCGGGCACGTTGCCGGGATGCTGATGGCGTACCTCCCGGCCGAGCGCATCGTGTTCCAGGCGGACCTCTTCGACACCCACGAGCCCCCGAGAGCGGCGCAGTTGCCGGCGATGCGCTCCCTCCGCACCCAGGTGGAGCGCCTGCGCCTCGACGTGGAGACGCTGGCCCCCGTGCACGGAGAGCCGGTGCCCTGGAGCGACTTCCTCGCGGCGCTCGCGCGGCTCGAGCGGTGAGAACCTTGCCGCCCAACCCCCCGCACCGGGCGACAGACGAAGATCTCGCCTATCAGCGGCGCATTCTGGAAGGGGTGGCGCGGACGTTCGCGCTCACCATCCGCCCCCTGCCCGGAAATCTGTACGACGCTACCGGGAACCTCTACCTGCTGTGCCGGATCGCGGACACGATCGAGGACGAGCCGGCCCTCTCGCCGGACGAGAAGGCAACCTTCTCGAGCCGCCTCGTCGAGCTGGTCTCGGGCCAGGGCGACCCCGATCTCTTTTCCCACGAGTTGGGGGAACGGCTGACCGCCGCCACCGCCAGCGAACGCGACCTGATCGCCAACGCCTGGCGGGTGCTGGGCGTCACGGTCCGGTGCAGCGACGCGCAGCGGGCGGCGGCCGAGCGCTGCGTGCGCATCATGACGCGCGGCATGGTGACGTTTCAGCGCGGCGCCACCATCCGCGGCCTCCGGGACCTCGAAGCGTTGAACCGTTACTGCTATCACGTCGCCGGGGTGGTGGGAGAGACGCTCACGGCGTTCTTCTGCGAGTACTCCGCCGAGATGCGCAGGCGGCGCGAGGACCTGCTCGCGCTGTCGGTCCCCTTCGGCCAGGGGCTCCAGATGATCAACGTCCTCAAGGACATCTGGGAGGACCACCACCGCGGCGCCTGCTGGCTGCCGCGGGACGTCTTCCGCGCCGCGGGTCTCGAAATCGACTCGCTGCCCGCCGGAAGGACCGATCCGGCGTTCGCCGCGGGACTGCTCGAACTCGTCGCCGTCACCCGCCAGCATCTCGAGGCCGCGCTCCGTTACACGCTCATCATTCCGTCCCGCGAGACGGGAATCCGGCGGTTCTGCCTGTGGCCCCTGGGTCTGGCGATGCTCACCCTGCGGCGCATCCGGCGGACGCCGGCGTTCGCGAGCGCCGGGGAGGTCAAGGTGTCCCGCCGCAGCGTCTGGGCGGTCGTGGTGGTCACCAGCGTCTTCGCCCGCTCGAACCTGGTCCTTCGGCTTCTCTTCAGACTGTGCGCCCGTGGCCTCCCGCAGCCGTCGGGAGCCTGATGACCGCGTCACCCGGCAGCGGGAGGGACGGCGACCTCGCCTATCAGGCGAGGGTCCTCCAGGCCGTCTCGCGCACCTACGCCCTGACGATCCCCGCCCTCCCCGATCGTCTCCGGCCGGTGGTGAGCAACGCCTATCTGCTGTGCCGCATCACGGACACGATCGAAGACGAGCCGGGATTGTCGCCGGCCCGGAAACAGGTGTTCTGGGCACGCCTGATCGAGGTCGTCGCCGGATGCCGGGACGCCGCCTCCTTCGGCCTCGAGCTGGCCGCCGCGCTGACGCCGGCGACGCCGGAGGCGGAGCGGGAACTCGCGGCGGGCGCGGACCGCATCCTGCGCGTGACCGCGGGGCTTCGCGCCGCGCAGCGAGCCGCCATCGAACGCTGTATCCGGGTGATGTCACGGGGAATGGCGGAGTTTCAGCGGGACCCGGGCTCCGTCGGCCTGAAGGACCTCGGTCAGCTCGACCGCTATTGCTATTTCGTCGCCGGAGTGGTTGGCGAGATGCTCGTCGAGCTGTTCTGCGATTACTCCGACGAGATCGAGAGCCACCGGAAGGAACTGACGGCCCTCGCGGTCTCCCACGCCCAGGGGCTGCAGATGGCCAACATTCTCAAGGACGTCTGGGACGACTGGGAAAACGGCGCCTGCTGGCTCCCCCGCGACGTGTTCCGCGCCGCCGGCTTCGACCTCGGCTCCCTCTCCGCGGACCGGGCCGCTCCGGGATTCGACGAAGGGCTCTCCCGACTGGTGGCGGTCACCCGCGGCCACCTGTCCAACGCGCTCCGGTTCATCCTGCTGATTCCGAGGCACGAGGCCGGGATCCGGCGGCACCTCCTGTGGGCCGTCGGGCTGGCGGTGCTCATGCTGCGGCGCATCCACCGGACCCCGTCCTTCCGGCAGGGGCACAACGTCCGGTTGTCGCGGTTCAGCGTGGGCGCCGTGGTCGCCGTCACGAGCGTCGCGGCCCGCTCGGACGCCGCCCTGAGACTGCTTTTTCGCGCGGCCACCCGCACCCTGCCCTCCGCTCCGCCGCCGGATGCCTGAGGGTCGTCAGTCAGGGTCTTTCGTGCTCCGCACCTCTGGCGTGCGCAGCCAGGACGTTTTCGAAAGTGACTGGCGTGATCCGTTACGCTGCCCTCGCGGGCCGCGGGTGCCGGTCGGAGACCCGCGCTCCAAGCCGTGGTCGGACCTGAACGAGCGGAAGAACAAGAATGGCAGCGAACCCCGGGGTTCGCTGCCGGCGATTTCGGGGGAAAGTGTGAAAGGGGGAACCCCCCTTTCACAAGAACGTAACGACAAATCGGAACTCGCCGAAGCGCGCGGCAGCGCGCGAGGGAGTTTCGATTTGCGGCGCGAAGCGCCGGGCGCTTCGGGGGTGGGGCTCCGGTCCGCCCTGCCCGGGGTCACCCCATTCCTCCGGACTGGAGCCCCACCCCTGGAGCGCTCGACGGGGCAGAGGCGGCGCGAAGCGCCGGGCGGTTCGGAAGGGGGGCTCACCCCGGAACGAACAAACGGCGCAGCGTTGGAGAAGCCCTGTGCCCCCCTTCCGGACCGCTCGACGGTCAGCGGTTCACGTTCAGGCGGACGACGACCCCGAGGGTCAACGCGGACACTGTGGGACTCCCCACTCCGCCTTCCGCGAGCCGCAGCGCGTCGGCTTCCTCGTCCCGGAACTCGATGCGGCGGTAGTCGAACGCCAGCGAAACCGGCGCGCCCGGGAAAGGCACCTTGATCCCGATGCCGACGACGACGGCGCCGGACTCGAAGGGCTCGGCTCCCTCGACCTCCGACGTTCTCCACGCGTAGCCCACGACTCCGTAGGGAGTGACGGCGGCGCGCGGCCACTGCAACACCGCGGACACCGAGGCCTCCTGGCTCACCTGCTCCAGGGGCTCCGGGAAGACGGTGAACCCGGCCTCCTCATCGGTCACCGAGAACTCGAAATCGGTCGTGGTCCGGGTGAACCCGGCTTCCGCTCCCAGGTAGCGATTCACGAAGAAGGCCCCGCGGGCGCCGAGGTGCTGGCCGAACCCGACGTCTTCGGCCTCGGCGCTCACGGTCTGAAAGATGTTCCGGGAGAACCCCAGGTCCTGGTTCACCAATTGGCTGCCGATGACGACGGCCGCTTCCGCGTGCGTCCAGTCCCCCGGCTGCGAGAAGACGGGCCCCTGCCGGCTCGGGGCGGTCTGCACGACGCCCGATGCCCGCTCCGCCGCCTCACGGAGGCTTTGCTGAATCTCGCTGAGTTTGCGGTCATCCGAGCCCGGGGCGGCCGACCCGCCGGGGTTCGGGCCCGAACGCGTCCCGAGGGGCGCCGCGGCGGCCAGGCCCGCCGTCAATACGGCCAGCAGTGCGGCATTGCCCAGCCGCCGCGGGTTCACTGGCCGACCTCGAGGCTGACCTCGGCCGTCCCGCCCTCCGAGACCGCCACGAGGCAGGGATGCACGGTGACGCTGAAATCCGTGTCGGCCTGGCCGAAGGGGAAGAAATAGGTGCTGGCCGAGTGGGTCTCGGGGATCGGATTCACGCGCAGCACGTAACGGCCGTCGGGCAGTCCCGCGATCTCGTAGTTGCCCTCCCCGTCCGCCCAGCCGCCCACGGTGTGGTCGAGCACCGGCTCGTAGGCGACCACGTGGGCATAGCGCACGGCTTCCCCCGAAACGCGGCGGACCGCGCCGTGGATGGTCCCGGTGGGAGCTGCCGCGCCGGGGTAGAGAACCGCCGCCCCGGTGATGTCGTCAGCCGTGAGCTCCCGCCCGAGAGCAGTACCGCTTCCGAACCCGTACGGCCACATGACGCTCGAGCCGGCAAGCAGCGAACCCTCGGACTGGCGGCCGACACCCGAATGACCGAGCCCGAGGAAATGGCCGACTTCGTGAATCATCGTCGAGCGGTAGTCCCAGCCTCCCGCTTCGGGGGTGTCCGTCCAGTTGTAGGCAGGATTGAGGATGATGTCCGCCTCGGCAATGACTCCGGTTTCGATGATGGTGAGCCAGCTCGTCACCGCCAGCGTGACGTCGGAGAGCCCGAACTGCGCCAACTGTTCGCGCGAGGTGAAGCCCACCGCGTTGGTGCGATCGAAGAACTCGAAGGGCCGCTGGTTGGTCTTGCCGCGGTAGGAAAACGAGAGGCCGACCTCTTCCGGAGCGCTCCAGGTGTCGAAGGCCGCCCTGGTCTCGGCGACCACCTCGTCCACCGTCATCGAGTCGTCCGCCACGTTGGCCACCCAGTACCCGACAGGACGGAGGCCGTCGGCCCAGACGAAGCCGCGACCGCGGATCAACTGGTATCCCGAAGCTGCCGGGATCCCGAGGGACAGCGCCAGCAGGACCGCCAGAACGCGGACCGCCCGCCGGGACCCGGCGGCGAAGGAACCCGGCTCGCTCACTGGGCGAGCGCCTCCCGCACGATGCGGCGCACTTCTTCGAGCGGCACCGGCCCCGCCGACAGGGCCGCTCCCGGGGCTGGCGGCACTCCGCCGGGATCCTCGAGATTCAGACCGGCCAGGGACCGCTCGAGCACCCGGTTGCCGGTCTCGGGATCGCGGTCCACGGTGAACTTGCCCGCCGCCATGCCCAGCACGGTCGGGATCCGTCCGGCCCCACCGTCGCTGAACACGAGAACCTCCTCACCGAGGTGGAACGCGGGCGATCCCGGAACCACCAATCGATAGCCCTCGGCATCTCCTCCCAGGAACCGCAGGGTGAGCAGGTTCCGGCGGCCACCCTTCAGGTACTCGTCCACCTCGATGGTCACGAAGGTGTAGATGCCGGTGCGCCGCGCGTTCAACTGGCTCGCGATGCCGACCACCTGCCCGGTGAAGACCTGGTCGGCCCGGACGGCCATCTCATCGAGCGTCAGGCGCCGCACCGTGGACGCTTCGAGCCCGCCGGCCAGGACCGCCAGCGCCAGCGCCAGAAGGCCCCTGGCCACGGTGGTTTGCGTCGCTGTCGCGGACACGGATACAAGGCCCCCCAACGCTCTCGGCACGGCTCCAGAAAGGTAGCACGGCAAAAACCGCCGGCCGGTTGGCCCGGTGGCGCCCGGTTTCGGCACCCGCGTCTCCCCTGTCTCGCCCGATAGCATCCTGCCGATGAGCCGGTCCGGAACCGTGGTGCGGATCGGCCGCAAGGTAGCGACCGTCCTGATCCCTCCCGGCCGGCGCGGGGAGCCGGAGTCGCTGTTCCGCTGCGCCCTCGGGGGACGGCTCTTCGGATCGCGGGATCGGCGACCCGCGGGAACCGCCGCCGTCGTGGGAGACGAGGTTCTCGTCGAAGAGGTCGAGCCGGGGGGACGGCAGCCTTCCCGGCCCGGGAGACCCGGCGGGCGCATCACCGCGGTGCTTCCCCGCAAGAACGCGCTGCGCCGGGCGGTCGGACCGCCGGAGCGGCGCGAGATGCGCGTCTTCGCCGCGAATCTGGACCGCTGCTACATCGTCTCGGCCTTTGCGGAACCGCCGTACCGGACCGGTTTTCTCGACCGCTCGCTGGTGGTCGCCTACGACGCCGGCGTGACGCCGGTCCTGGTCTTCAACAAGCTCGACCTTGCGACGGGCAGCGACCTCGCGGACCTCGATCGCAACCTCGCGCCCTATCGCGCCCTGGAGCTGGAAGTGC
Organism: Acidobacteriota bacterium; assembly: GCA_022828085.1. Taxonomy (GTDB): domain Bacteria; phylum Acidobacteriota; class Vicinamibacteria; order Marinacidobacterales; family Marinacidobacteraceae; genus Marinacidobacterium. The sequence goes on from JAJEIY010000013.1 coordinate 16,265, forward strand.
ACCGCACGAGCACGCGCAGCGGAGCGGGCCTCGACGCGTTCCGGGCCAGCGTGGCGGGGGGCCGCGCCGTGCTCTTCGGCCATTCGGGAGTCGGGAAGACCGAACTGCTCGCCGCCCTCGGCGTACCCGGACGGCGGAGCGGCGGGCTCGATCGCCGGGGCCGGGGCCGCCACACGACGACCGCCGCGGAACTCATCCGTCTTCCCGCCGGCGGCGAGATCGTGGACACGCCGGGGATCCGGGCGCTGGGCCTCGACGGGCTGACCGAAGCCCGCATCCGCGCCGCCCATCCCGACCTGGCCGTGTACGCCGAAGACTGCCGCTTCCCCGACTGTTCCCACCGCACCGAACCCGATTGCGCGGTCCGGGCGGCGGTGGCCGCCGGGAGGGCGGACCCGGCCCGCTACGAGACGCTGAACCGCCTCGCCGGCGAGGCCGCCGGTCTCAGCGAAGAGGCAGAGGGTCCCGCTCCGGAACCGGAAGGCGGGCAAGGCCTGCCGAGTTCACCGGAATGAGCCGGGCGATCCCGCCCACCAGGTCCTCGAGCCCTTCCCCGGTGATCCCGGAAACGTGCCAGGTCTCCGCGCCGGCCAGGCGCTGCGGCAGCGCCGCGCGGGCCGCCTCGTCGAGCCGGTCCACCTTGTTGAGCAGGACGATCCGCGGGATCTCCAGGAATCCCAGCTCGGCGAGCAGCCCTTCGACGGCGGCGGCGCGGGAGTCGAGGCGGGGACTCGAGGCATCCACCACCTGCAGCAGCAGCGACGCCGCCGAGATTTCCTCGAGGGTGCCGCGAAACGCCTCGATGAGGTCCTCGGGGAGGTCGTGGATGAAACCGACGGTGTCCGCGAGCAGCACCTCGCGCTCGACCGGCACCCGAAGCCGCCGGTTCGTCGGATCGAGGGTTTCGAACATGCGGTCGCCGGCAGCCACCTCGCTGCGGGTCAGCCGGTTGAGCAGCGTTGACTTGCCCGCGTTCGTGTAACCGACGAGGGACACCACCGGAAGACCGCGCACCTCGCGGCGCTTCCGGCGGACGTCGCGCTTGACCGCGACCCGGGCCAGATCGCGCTGCAACCGGGCGATGCGCTCGCGGACCCGCCGGCGGTCCACTTCGAGGCGCGTCTCTCCCGGTCCCCGGCCCCCGATCCCGCCGCCGAGCCGCGAGAGCGAGGTGTCCCGCTGGACGAGCCGCGGCAACCGGTAGCGCAACTGGGCGAGCTCGACCTGCAGTTTCCCCTCGCGGCTCGTCGCCCGCCGGGCGAAGATGTCGAGGATCAACTGGGTGCGGTCGAGGACCTTGAGATCGGTGGCCTGCGAGATGTTCCGGGCCTGGGAAGGGCTCAGGTCGCACGCGAACAGGATCAGGTCGGCGCCGCGGTCGAGCGCCCGGATCACCAGCGCCTCGAGCTTCCCGCGGCCCACCAGGGTGCGGGGATCGAGGCGGGCCCGGCGCTGCACGAGCGAGTCCACCACTTCGAGACCCGCATCCCGCGCCAGTTCCGCCAGTTCGTCCATCACGTCCCCGAGCGGGAGCGCCTTCTCCCCCACCCCGACCAGAATCGCGCGTCCCGAATACCTCCGGCCCGGGCGCTCCGGAGCGAAGCGGGCGAACGTGCGCTCCAGGTCCGAAAGGAGGGCGGTGCAGTCGAGATCCAGCTGACCCGGAGGAACCGGCGGCAGCAGTTCCCAGGGCGTCTCCTCCTCGGACCCTTCGTGATTGGGACGGCCGGGCGGCCGCAGGTGGGCGGCGTGAACGACTCCGGGAAGACCGTCTTCCCGCACCGTGAGGGCCGCCATCAGGTCGAGCCGGAGGAGAACGAGGTCCGCCAGGTCGTCGCGGGTCAGCGGTTCGTCGGCGAGGTGGGTGTGGACGAACCGCAACCCGCGCAGCCGCCGCCCCGCGACCCGCTGGCGCTTCAGGTCGGGCAGTTCGATGCGGTGCGCGTCTCCCACCCCGACCCAGGCGATGTGTCCGCGCCGGTCCACGAGCGCCCCCACCTGCCGCCGGATCGCGCGGGAAATCCCCGCGAGCTGCCGGGCGAACTCCTGGGTCACGAGCGCGGCCGGAGGCAGCCGCCGCTGGCCGAGGCGCTCGAGTACCTTGCGGTCGCGGGACTTGAGACCCGCCGTTTCCCCTTCTACCCGCAAGGGAGGGAGTTGGTCAGGGCTCCGGAGTCGTCAGCGAATCGGCCCGCCGCCGGGCGATTCCCCGTCGCGGGACCGCGCCCGCTGGGCATCCCGCAGCAGATCGAGCTTGGCGCGCGCGGAGATGTAGTTCGGGTCGATCTCGATCGCCCGCTCGTATTCCCGCATCGCCCTGTCCTCGTCGCCGAGCTTCAACAGCGCCTCGCCGAGGAAGAACCGGGCGTCCGCCATCTGCCGGTCGCGCGAAATGGCCTTGCGGAAGTAGTCGGCCGCCTGCCGGTACTTGCCCTCGTGGTAGTGCAGCACCCCGAGGTGATAGACCACGTAGGCGTCGGAGTCGTCGTGCCGCGCCGCGAGCCGGAACTGCTCGATCGCCTGGTCCGTTTCTCCCTGGGAGTAGTAGGCGCTCGCGAGGTTGGCGCGGGCTTCGGTGAAGTCCGGTTCGAGGTCGAGCGCCAACTGGTACTGCTCGATCGCGTCGTTCACCCGGCCGCGCCGCTTGAAGGCGACCCCCAGGTTGTTCCGGGCGCGATTGAAGTTGGGCCGGATCGAGAGCGCCAGTTCGTACATCTCGATCTCCCGGGCCAGCGGGTCGAAGCCCCCCTGGTCGGCGAGCGCTTCCGCGAAATAGCCGTAGAGGAAACCCTGGTTGTTGTAGAAGTTCGAAATGGCTTCGAAGTCGTCGATGATCTTGGCGCCCGCGTACTCGCGCTCCGGATTCGAGGTGAAGTCCACGAAGATCAGGTCGGGGCCGTCCTTGATGCCGCCGGTGATGTGGCCGCTGTTGACGATGACTTCGGCTTCCTTGGTGACCTTCTCGATGGTGGTGACATCCACGTAGACCGCCTCGACGCCGACTGCCCGCGACATTCCGACGAAGAGGTTCGTGTAGGCGAGACAGTTGCCCCGGCCTTCGCGGAAGACGCTCTTGGCGGTCTTGTTGGAGAGCCAGTCGTACGAGATCGACCCCCCGGTGTGCTGCCGGATCGCGCGGATGATGGCCCGCATCTTTTCCTTGTCGGTGCGGAGGTTCTCGGTGACGCGGAACGCGAGTTCGCGGATCTCGTCGTCGATCTCGAAGGGAATCTCGACGCGGGCCAGGACGTCCGGCGTGATCCGGTGGTTCAGGTCCGCGCGGATCTCTTCCACCGTCCAGGAGCGCTTGGGGGCGGTTCCGCAGCCGAGGGCCCAGGGCGCCAGTCCGGCGAGGAAGAGGCCGGCGGCGACCGCGTGGAATCGGCGCGGCGACCGGGGGATTGAAGACGACATCGAAATCGAGTATAGCGTGGTCTCCGATGCTTGCGGGAAGCCCCCCGCGGACGTATTCTTCCAGGTCAATTTCACGGGCTTGCGTGTCCCGTCCGGGGTGGAGCCCCGGCCAGGTGGCCGCTCCAGCTTCAGGAGGCCTCATGCCTGATCCAACGCGGGTTACCCCCCGCTTTTCCGTCTTCGTGGCGGGCGCCGCCGCCCTTGCGATGCTCGCGCTCGCGCTCCCCGCACTGGCCCAGGACGACCTGAGCCGGGGCGACCGGCGCTGGCTGGAAGAGGTCGAGCCGATCATGACCGCGCAGGAGCGGCAGGTGTTCGAGAACCTCCCGCGGAACCAGCGGAACCGGTTCAAGGAGCATTTCTGGGCGCGCCGCAGCCAGAATCCGCACGACCCGGACCGCGCCGAGGACCAGTTCAACAACTGGCGGGAGCAGGCCGACGACCAGTTCGGCCAGCGCGGCCAGCGGGGCTCCCGCACCGACATGGCGCTCGTGATGCTGCTCTTCGGACCGCCGGACAACCGCGAGCGGACCGGCGGCCGCATGTCCAGCGGGGGCGGCGGGCGCCCACCGGCCGGCGCCACCGGTGAGAACCCGGTGGCGGGTGGTGGCGGAGCTCCCGGCGCCGGAGGTGGCGGCGGTGGCGGCGGCGGCATGGGCGGCCCGGGCGGCGGGATGAAGTTCACCTACGTCCCCAATCCGGACCGCGGCCTTCCCGACGGACTGGAACTCGAATTCCGGACCACGAACCTCGGGATGCGGCTGATCCGCAACGACGAGATCGAAGCCGCCATCGAGCGGTCGCGCGCCCGGCAGATCATCTGGCCCACCCAGATCAACTTCAACCTGAACGCGGACGGCGAGCTGCCGGACGTCGAAGACCTGTTCGGCGAGGACACGAGGGCGTTGCTGGACCCCAACAGCCCCGGCAAGACGATCCTGAACGCGCTGCGGGCGGGAGGCGACCCGGCTGCGGACATTGGAATCACGGACGCCAGCTTCTCCTTCTTCCGCTCGAACGTCGGCGACACCTACGTTGCCGCCGTTTTCGAACTCGATCCCGAGGGCATCACCTGGAACGGTGACCGGGCGAACGTTTCGGTGTTCTACAACGTCGTGGATGCGCTCGGCACCGTGATCGGCTACGACGAGCAGACCGTGGAAATCACCAGGGGACCGGCGGGCGGCGCAACGGTCCTCGAGATGCCGATGCAGATGGCGCCGGGCGCCTATTCGATCTATGCCGGCATCCTCGATCCCGCCACCCAGACGCACGGGACGATCACCAAGCAGATCGAGAGCCCCAACTTCGGCAGCGGGGAGTTCATGCTGTCCTCGGTGGCGCGCTTTTCCGACGGCGCCCGCGTCGAGGACTTCACCCCCGAGCCCGGCAGGGCGCTGCTCGTGGGCGGGTTCCACTTCGTCCCGAAGGTTTCCACCGTGTACGCGCCGGGAGACTCGCTGCGCCTCGTGTTCAACGCCTACGGGTACGACGCGAGCGGCCAGCCGAACCTGTCCTGGCAGATCACCTTCAGGAAGGACGGCGAGCAGTACCTCCGCTACAACCCGACGGCGTTCAACCTCGCCTCCGCGGAACTTTCGATCGCGATCGTGGACGTCCCGCTTGCGAGGCTCTTCCAGGACGGCCGGAGGGAGCCCTTCGAAGCCGGTGACTACATCGCCGAGATCACCGTACGGGACGCGGGCAGCGGGAAGTCGGTGACGGAGACGGTCGAATTCCAGGTATCCGGCTCCTGATCCCACGCACAGCGGAACCGCCGGGCCGGCCTCCCGAGCCGCCGGCCCGGTGGCGGAAGATGGCCGTTGCGGCGGTCGTCGCCCTTGGCGCCGCGGGGACCGTTCCGGTTGCGGGCGGAGACGGTCCGGAAGCCGGAACGGCTGCCCAGGAGTCCACCTACCAGGCGCTCGAAGTGTTCAACGGCGCCCTGATGCTCATCCGGGACCAGTACCTGGAGCCGGTGGACCCGGCGTTCCTGATGGACGGAGCGGTGCGGGGCATCTTCGAGGCGCTCGACGCCGACAGCGCCTATCTGAGCGCCGATGAACTCGCCCGCTACCGCAACCGCGGATCGCTGACCGCCGGTATCGGGGTGGGCCTGCAGAAGCGGTACTACCTGCACGTGGACGACGTCCTGCCGGGCTCGCCCGCGGCAGAGGCCGGGATCGAGCGCGGCGTCGCAATCACCGCGATCGACGGCCGGAACACCCGCGAACTCCGGATTCCCGTCGCCCTCCTCCTGCTCGCCGGGGAGCCGGGCACCCCGGTGGAACTGTCGCTCCGCGGCGCCACGGACGCGGAGTCCCGCCCCGTCACGCTGGAGCGCGCCGTGCTCGCCGATCCCCCCGTGGAGCACCGCATGCTGGACGAGGGGATCGGGCTGGTCCGGATCCGGCGGTTCCACGAAGGGACGGCTTCCCAGTTGGCGGCGGCGATCCGGTCGCTCGAGGCGAACGGCGCGGACAGTCTGGCGCTCGACCTGCGCGGAAGCCGCGGCAGCGGCGGCTGCGAAGCCGGGGCCGAGGTCGCCGGCGCCTTCGTGGAAGGTGAGCCGGCCGAGCTCGTAGAGCGCGACGCCGACGGTGAGGAAGTCACGACGCCTCTCGAGGCGCCGGCCGGCGAACCGCTCTTCGAGGGCCCGCTGGCGGTGGCGGTCAACCGCGGCACGGTGTGTCCGGGAGAAGTGCTCGCAGCGGTCCTCAAGTCGCGCGACAACGTGGACGTCGTCGGACGGCGCACCGCCGGCCGCACCGGACGCCCGGAACTCATCGAGCTGCCGGAGGGGGACGCGATCCTGCTCTCGACCGCCCATGTCCGGGGGCCGGACGGAGAGGACATCCTGGGAGTCGGGGTGAGCCCCAGCCTGGGTCCCGCGGACCTCGAGATCGAGCCCGCGGCGCTCGACGACGACGATCCCGAGCTGGATCTGGCAACCCGGGCGCTGAAGCGGCGCCGGGCGGCGAGCGACCCCGGCTGAGGGAGCCATGTCCCGGCCAGGCCGGCGGCTGGTTCTCGTCCTGCTCGGCGGCCTGGCCGCCGGAGCCCTCGGGTTGCTGGGCTATCAGTTCTTCTACCTGAAACCGCTCGACGAGGCGCTCGAGCGTCCGTACGCGGCGCATCGGGGAACCGTGCTCTTCCGGGTGGGGCGGGGCTCGACCGCGGAGACGGTCGCGAACCGCCTCGAGGCGTCGGGAATCGTGGTGGACCGCCGGGTCTTCCTGCGGGGGATCGCCCGGGAGAGGTTGGGAAGCCGCCTGCAGGCCGGTCTCTACCGCTTCGAGGGCGCCCTCACTCCCGTCGAGGTCATTGCCCGGATCGCCGACGGGGAGGTGGCGACGTTGCCGGTCACCGTGCCCGAGGGACTCGACCGCCAGGGGACGGCTGCCGTCCTCGCCGGGCAGGGCGCCGGGGACGCGGACGCGCTCCTCGCCGCCTTCTCGGACCCGGCGGCCACGGAGCGCCTGATCGGGGATCTGGACCCCGAGGCCGGGAATCTGGAGGGTTATCTCTTTCCGAGCACCTATCGGCTGCCGCCGGAGGCCGGCCCGGAACGCGTGACCGCGGTGCTCGCGGGACAGTTCCGGGCGCTCTGGACCGAGCGGCGCCGGGCCCGGGCGGAGGAACTCGGCCGCTCCTTGCGCGAGATCGCCACCCTGGCCTCCATCGTGGAGAAGGAGACGGGAAGCCCGGAGGAGCGCCCCCTGATCGCCTCCGTCTTCTGGAACCGGCTCGATCGCCGGATGCCGCTGCAGTCCGATCCGACCGTCCTGTTCGCGATGCGGATGGCGGGAGACACCGGGAACAACATCCGGAGGCGGGACCTCGACATCGATTCGCCCTACAACACCTACCGGGTGGGCGGAATCCCGCCGGGACCCATCGCCTCGTTCGGAATCGCCGCGCTCGACGCGGTTCTCTTCCCGGCGGAGACTGACTTCCTCTACTTCGTCTCCCGGAACGACGGCACCCACGAGTTCAACCGCTCGCTCCGGGACCACAACCGCGCGGTGCGGCGGTGGCAGGTGGAGTACTTCCGGCGGTAGCTGTCCCGAGGGTCGGCCAACGGCCGCGATGGCGCCTCGGAGCGCCGGCCCCCGGCCCCTACCGTTCGAACAAAGCGGCGACGCCCATGCCGCCGCTGACGCAGAGGGTCGCGATTCCGTAGCGCGCGTCGCGGCGCTCCATCTCGTGGAGCAGCGTGACCACGATGCGGGCGCCGGTGGCCCCGATGGGATGGCCGAGGGCGATGGCGCCGCCGTTCACGTTCAGCCGCTCCGGATCGAGATCGAGGTCGCGGGCGCAGGCGAGCACCTGCGGCGCGAACGCCTCGTTCAGTTCCACGAGGGCGACGTCGTCGAGGCTCAGTCCCGTCCTTGCCAGCAGGTCGCGCACCGCGGGGACGGGCCCGATCCCCATCACCCGGGGGTCCACGCCGGCGGTCGCGTGGCCGGCGAGACGGGCCATCGGCTCGACCCCGAGTTCGGACGCCCGGTCGGACGAGAGCACCAACACCGCGGCGCCGCCGTCGGTGATGCCCGACGAGTTCCCGGCGTGCACCACACCGTCTTTGCGAAACACGGGCTTGAGCCTCGCGAGCGAGTCGGCCGTCACGCCGTCCCGGGGGTGCTCGTCGCGCCCGACTTCGACTTCGCCTTTCCGCGTCGAAACCGCGACCGGCGCGATCTCCCCGTCGAAGCGTCCGGCCGCCCGCGCCGCCTCGGCGCGGTTCTGGCTGGCGGCCGCGTAGCGGTCGCACTCGGCACGGGAGAGTGCGTACTGATCCGCGAGAGTCTCCGCCGTCTCTCCCATGAGTTGATCGGCGAGCGGGCAATGGAAGCCGTCCCGGTACATCCCGTCGTCGAGCGGGCCGTCACCGAAGCGCTGTCCCCAGCGCGCCGAGGGGAGCAGGAACGGGGTGTTGCTCATGCTCTCGGTACCGCCGGCGAGCACCGCCCGCGCGTCGCCCAGCCGGATGTCGGCGGCCGCGTCGAGGATCGCCCTGAGGCCCGACGCGCACGCCTGGTTCACGGTGCGCGCCGGCACCCGGTCGGCGAGTCCGGCGCGCCGTCCGACCTGGCGCGCCGGGTTGGGTCCGACTCCCGCCTGGCGGGCGTTCCCGAAGATCACCTGGTCCACCGCCGCGGCCGGGACTCCCGCCGCCTCGAGCGCGCTCCGAGCGGCGGCGGCGCCGAGTTCGGGGGCCGTCAGCGAGGCGAGCGCTCCGCCGAACCGGCCGATGGGCGTGCGGCGCGCTCCCGCGAGGACGATGTCCATGACCCCAGGTTGGCTACGGACGCCGCACGTATTCGTAGCCGATCGGCTTGCCGTCCACCCCGCTCCTCGGCGGAGCGATCCACCAGGCCATCTTTCCCGGCTCGTAGACCGGGACCATGAGCTGGCGCACGTACTCGCGGTCGTCCGCGGTCGGTAGCCAGTCCCCACACTTCCGCTGCCAGGCCTCCTCGTCGATCAGATCGCCCTCCGGGTCGAAACGATGCCCGGAATACGCGCCGATCTGCCGGTGGAACCGCCGGTTCGGCAGCGTCAGGCGCTCGTCGAGCCCCGCGTCCTCCAGAATCCGGTTCCAGCGCGCCAGTCCGCGCTCGCAGTCGCGGACGTAGTCGTCGCGCAGGATCTCGTTCATGGCGTTCCGGAGGGGAACGTCCCGCTCCCGGAGCGCCCCGTCCTCCGGGAGCTCCATCCGGTACACCCCGTCGAGGGCCGCGTGGTCCTGCCGGCGCGACTCGCGCGCCCGGCCCTTGAGGCCGTTCGCGAAGTAGTGGGCGGCGTTCGAGGAAACCTCGCCCCCGAAGAGATCAAGGGAAGCGCTGAACCAGAAGTTGATGTGGCGCTGGATCAGCGGCAGGTCGAAGACGCCGGCCCCGCGGGGATCGTCCTCTCCGGCCGCCATGACCTGCGCGGTGCGCTCCACGATCCGGCCCACTCCGGTCTCTCCGACCGACATGTGGAAGGCCTCTTCGGTGAGCATGAACCGGGTGGTGCGCGACAGCGGATCGAAGGCGCTCTCGGCGAGCGCGAGGAGCTGGTACTTGCCGTCCCGGTCGGTGAACATGGTGAACAGGTAGAAGTTCAGCCAGTCGTTGCAGGGTTCGTTGAACGCCTGCAGGATCCGCGGCCGGTCGGCGTCCCCGCTGTGACGCTCGAGCAGCGCGTCCGCTTCCTCGCGGCCGTCGCGGCCGAAATGGGAGTGCAGCAGGTACACCATGGCCCACAGGTGCCGCCCCTCCTCGACGTTCACCTGGAAGAGGTTTCTGAGGTCATAGAGGCTCGGGGCGGTCTTCCCGAGCTGGCGCTGCTGCTCGACGCTGGCCGGCTCGGTGTCCCCCTGGGTGACGATCAGGCGGCGGAGGTCGGTCCGGAACTCGCCCGGCACCTCCTGCCATACCGGCTGGCCGGCCAGGTCTCCGAACCCGATCCGGCGATCCTGCTCGGGCGGCGCCAGGAAGATCCCCCACCGGTAGTCGGGCATGCGGACGTAGTCGAAGTGGGACCAGCCGGACGGCTCGACGGAGATCGCGGTGCGGAGGAACACGTCGTCGCCCTGGAAGCCTTCCGGCCCCATTTCGCTCCACCAGTTGAGGAACGCGGGTTGCCACCGGAGGAGCGCCCGCTGCAGACGCGGGTCCTGCGAGAGCGCGACGTTGTTCGGAATGCGGGAATCAAGTTCGGACATGGGTTCTAGGTTCGCTTCCAGTCGAATGCCGGGCGCTCGGGTTTGCCGTAGGTGGTCAGGGCGCCGCGCTCCCCGATCGCGTTCGGGCGCTGGAAGATCCAGTTCTGCCAGGCCGAGAGACGGCCGAAGATCCGCGTCTCCATGGTCTCCGGACCCGCGAACCGCAGCGACGCCTCCATCCCGGTGAGCGCGTCCGGGGAGAAACCGGCCCGTTCCTCGATGGCCACCCGCAGCTCGTCCTGCCAGTCGAGATCGTCGGGAGCGAAGGTGGCGAGGCCGCGTTTCTCCGCCTCGGCCGCGGTGAAGGCGCGCCATCCGAACCGCTTGGCGGCGTCGGAATCTCCGTAGAACCGGGTCGCGAGCCGCGAGAGGCCGTTCGCCATGGGAAAGTCGCCGTAGTTCAGTTCCGTCAGTTCGACTCCGGCGGGGCGGTCCGGATCGTCGCACAGGTAGGAGCGGTCGGCCGCGAGGAGCAGTTCCGCAAGCGTCCCGACAAACCGCTCGCCGGGTTCGGCCACCGCGAAGAAGCTGCGCGCGGTCTGGTCGAGGCGGCGGAGCGTCCGGCCGACGCGGAAGCGGCTCTGGGAGGCGAGCCAGACCAGGCCGCACCCGAGGAGACGCCGGTCCGCTTCCTTGACGGCGTCGGGATCGCCCGCGGTCCGGAGCAGGATCACCCCCAGTTCGGGCTCGTTGAAGCGGAGCCGGCAGAGCGCGTCGTCGAGTTCCCGGGCCATCCGCAGGTGCCAGACCGACGCACCCGCCGCCGCCAGCGCCGTCCGGTCCTCGGGAAACGGCTCCTCGGGGGCGTGCACGGTCAGCGTCGCGGTCCGCGCGCTCCGGTCGAACCGCAGTTCGACGTGGCGATAGCGGACGGAATCGGGCCCCTCCTCCGGTTCCAGCGGATCGAGGACGATTCCCCGCTTCTTGCGGCTGACGGTTCCAGGGGAAGGGACGGCGAGCGCCGCCGCCCGTTCCCGGATGCGATCCTCGAAGCGGCTCCGCGGCGCGAGGGCGTCCACGAGACCCCACTCGAGCGCCCGGCGGCCCCGGATCCCCTCGGCGAGGGTGGAGAACACGTCGGCGCGGTCCCGCCGCACCTTCCGCTTGTCGATGACCCGGGTCAGTCCGCCGGTCCCGGGGAGCACCCCGAGGAGCGGGACCTCCGGCAGCGAGACCGCCGAGCTCCCGTCGTCCACCAGCAGGATCTCGTCGCAGGCGAGCGCGAGCTCGTAGCCGCCCCCGGCGCAGGTCCCGGAGAGCGCGGCCAGGTACTTCTGGTTGCTCCCCAGGCTCGCCTCCTCGAGGTGGAGCCGGGTCTCGTTCGTGTACTTGCAGAAGTTCACCTTGAAGGCGTGCGAGGAGCCGGCCAGCATGAAGATGTTGGCGCCCGACGAGAACACCCGGTCGAGCCCGCTCCGGATCACCACCGCCCCGACCCACGGGTGTTCGAAGCGCAGCCGTTCCACGGCGTCCGCGAGTTCGATGTCCACCCCCAGGTCGTAGCTGTTCAGCTTGAGGGAGTACCCGGGCCGGATGCCCCCGGCCTCGTCCACCTCGAGCGTCAGGGTGGCGGTCTCCTTGTCGACCTCCAGGTTCCAGTGGCGGTAGCGCGACGGATGGGTCTCGAAGCGGATGGGTGGAGGAGCAGAACTCACGTTGCGCAGGAAGGGCTGCCGGGATTATCGCGTCCGGACGCAGCGGGCGGGCGCCGGACTACGCTTCCCGAATGCGCCCTTCCGCGATCCGGCTTGCCGCTCTGGCCGGAATCGCCGCGCCGCTGCTTCTCGCACCGGGGGCGGGCGCGGCGATCCAGCCGGCGCAGACCGGGCAACTTGTCGAGCCGGACCAGGCGCTCGCCCTCGAGACGGCCCTCGGCCTTCCCCGGGCGCTCGGCTTCGGCGTATCGGCGGATGGCCGCCGGGTCGTTCTCGCGGCGGCCACCCGGAATCGTTCGACCCTGTTCCTGACCGCCGCCGGCGCCCGGCCGGGGAGACTCACCGAGGGGCGGCGCTGGGACTCGGCGCCACGGTTCGTGGGGGACACCATGTCGGTCGTCTTCGTCTCCGGGCGACGGCCCCGGGGTGACGAGGAGGAGACCGGCCGCCTCTTCCGGCTGGAACTCTGGGGCGAGCCGGAACCCCTCACCGCAGCGGATCTCCAGGCGCGGAGCCCCGCCGTGGACCCGGCGGGGGAGCGCGTCGCCTTCCTTGGCAGGCGGGCCCCTGTGGACGGGCCGGACCCCGAGCCCGGCGCCGGGTGGGACATCTGGCTGGTGCCCACGGGCGGCGGGAGTGCGGAGCGGCTCACCGAGCATCCAGGCGACGAGGGACCGCCGGTCTGGTCACCCGACGGGACCCGCATCGCGTACAGCTTCGAGTCCGGCGCCGGGCGCGACCTGGCGGTTCTGGCCCTCCGGGAGGCAGGCGCGCCCCTCGTGCTGACGGCCGGCAGCGACCGTCCGGTCCGAGGGGTTCCCGACTGGACCCCCGACGGCGGCGGACTCGCCTGGGCGAGCGGCGCTTCCTGTGACCCGGAGTGCCCGGACGGCGGGTTCGACGCCGTTCATTTCGCGGGCGCGGACGGCGGCGGCGAGCCGTATGCGCTGCTCGCGGGCGAACGCGACCTCGCCGAGCCCCGGTTTCGCCCTGCGGGAAGCGCGGCGGGCGAACTCGAGATCGCGTGGATCGAGGCCGACCGCGGCAGCCGGCGCATTCACCGGTCGCGGCTCGAGCGCGACGAGCGAGGACGCTGGACCCCGGCGGGCCGGGCGCGGATCGTCACCCGCGGCGCCGGGGTGGCGAACGGCCTCCGCTGGAGCCGGGACGGCGCGCGGCTCCTGGCGCTGCACGAGGCCCCCGTGTTTCCACGCGACGTATGGTCCTATCCCGTCACCGGGGGACGCGAGCGCATCACGGACACCCTGTTCGCCGACATCGACGTCCGCCGCTTCTCGCGGCCGGAGGGGATCGAGCTGGAAAGGGACGGCGCCACGGTCCGCGCCTTCCTCTACCGGCCGGCATCGCCACCGGAGGGCGCGCCGGCGCCTCTCCTCGTGCATGTCCGGGGGAAAGCGGGGGATGCCTGGCGGAACGGGTTCGACCCCATCGTCCAGTTGCTGACGGCGCAGGGTTATGCGGTCCTCGCCCCCAACGCGCGGGGAACGGGCGGGCGCGGGGCCGCGTTCGCCGCGCTCAACGACGCCGACTGGGGAGGCGCCGATCTCGAGGACCTGGTCGCGCTCACCCGCGCCGCCCGGGAGCTGCCTGGCGTTTCTCCGGACGGGGCCTGCATCTTCGGGGTGGAGTACGGCGGCTTCCTCGCCCTCGCCGCCCTCGCCCGCCACCCGGATCTCTTCGCCTGCGGGGTGGAGGCCATGGGGTTCGCGGACCCCCGCACCCTGAACCGGACCCTCGACCCGGAGCGGCGGGCCTTCGTGGAGGGCGAGCTCGGGCCGGTGCGCGGGAATCTCGAGAACTACCGGCGCCTCTCGCTGAACGGGGAGGGAGCGGCCGTCCGGGCGCCGCTCCTCTCCTTCCACGGCGAGGAAGTGCCGGAGGCCCCGTTCGCGGCGAAGAGCGACTTTCTCGCCGAACTCCGGTCCCGGGCCGACTATCCGCTCGTGGAGCTCACCTTCCGCGGCGACGCCGGCCGATCCATCTTCCGCTGGGAAACCGACCGGGGAGCGAACTACGCCTTCTTCCAGAAAGTCCTGGAGTTCCTGTCGGTCCACCTCCAGGTGAACTGAGGCCCGGACAGCACTCAGGCGGCCCCGGTGGCTCAGGGACCGGCGGGATCGCGAGCGCTGGAAGCCGGAACGACGTGCGTCTCGATCAGCGTTTCGACCCGCGTCACGCGGTCGGAGAGCCGCGCCACGCGGTCGGAGAGTTCGCCGATCTCCTGGTGCATCTCCGCGCGCAGACCTCCAATGTCCGCCCGCAGGCCGCCGATCTCCTCGCGCATCTCCGCGCGGAGGTCGAGGATCTGGCCGCTGAGGTTGGTGAACGCGATGGCGCCGGCGCTCAACACCGCTGCCACCAGAACGAACATCCCGGCCAGCACCGTGAGTTGGACACGTTCCGCGCGGCCGAACGGCTCGCGGGAAGCTGCCGGGCGTCCGGTGAGGCGCCCCGCTTCCGCGCTTGTCATCGCTCTGTCCTGTCCACTCTCTCCCGGAGTATAGGAGCGGCCCTGATGTTCGGGCGACGGGACGGCGGTCTCCGCCGCGTCGGTGGTTCGTTCGTGCATGGGGAAGTCCTCCACCATGCACAGACGTAAATCGGCGCGGATTCTTCCCACTTCGCGGCCAAATGTGGAAAAGTCGAAGCGAAGCTGCGCTACCGGGAGGAGGTGGGTGGTCGCGGCCCGGGGTGCCCATCCGCGACCGGGTGGGATCACGACATGCGCGGCGCGGAGCGCCGAGCGTGCCGGAAACGCGCGCGGCGCTGACCGGGAGGACGGCAGGACGGCCTGGAACGCAGGCGGCGCCGTCACGCCACAATAGAATTCCCCGCTCGTGCCCAGCGACATCATCATGCCCCAGATGGGGGAGAGCATCACCGAGGGGACGATCACCAAGTGGCGGGTCGCCGTCGGTGACACCGTCGAACGGGATGACCCCCTGTTCGACATCGCCACCGACAAGGTAGACACCGAAGTGCCCGCCGCCCTGACCGGGCGGCTCGTGGAGATCCTGGTCCCCGAGGGGGAGACGGTCACCGTGAACACCGTGGTCGGGCGCATCGCGGCGGAAGGGGAGACCTGGTCCCCGGCCGAAACGGTGGAATCGGACGGCGAGCCGACCCCCGCCGATACCGCCGAAACCGATGACGTTCCGGTCGAGGCCGCTCCCGAAACCACCGATTCCGCGTCAGCGGACGAGGAGGCGCCCAAGAAGCCGGTCCGGCGCCAGCCCCGCAGCTCGCCGCTCGTGCGGCGCATGGCGCGGGAACACGGGGTGGACCTCGCCGACGTCCCCGGCACCGGCGAAGGCGGCCGGGTCAGCAAGCAGGACATGCTGGCGTTCCTGGAGAGCCGCAAGACGGCGCCGGCAGTTCCCGAACCGGATGCGACCGAAGCGCCGCCCGCTCCGGCCGCTGCGCAGAGCGCGGCCGAGGTTCCGGCGGTCCCCGCGCCGGCGCCCGAACCGCCCGCGGCGGCCCCGGTGAGCCTGGACGGCGACCGGAGCGAGCCGCTGACCCACATGCGGCGCTCCATCGCCGATCACATGGTCCGTTCCCGCCGGACCTCCGCGCACGTCACCACCGTGTTCGAGGTGGACATGTCCCGGGTGGTCGGCATCCGGGCCGCCAACGGGCCCGCGTTCGAGGAGCGGGCGGGCGTCCGGCTGACCCTGATGCCCTTCTTCGCCCAGGCGGCGATCGACGCGCTCGGCGAGTTCCCGGTCCTCAACGCCTCGCTCGGCGAGGACCAGGTCGTGTACCACCGGAGCGTGAACCTCGGCGTCGCCGTCGCCCTGCCCGACGGGCTCATCGTGCCGGTGCTCCAGCGCGCGGACGAGAGGAACTTCATGGGGCTGGCCCGCGGAATCACCGACCTGGCCGTTCGGGCGCGGGCCGGCGCCCTGACGCCTGAGGAAGTCCAGGGCGGCACCTTCACCATCACGAATCCCGGCCCCTTCGGGGCTCTCTTCGGCACTCCCATCATTGCTCAGCCGCAGGTCGGGATTCTTGGCGTCGGCGGAGTCCACAAGCGGCCGGTCGTGGTGGACGGCGACGCCATCGCGGTGCGTTCCATGGTGTTCCTGGCCCTGTCCTTCGACCACCGGCTCATCGACGGCGCGGCCGCGGATCAGTTCATGGCCGCGGTGAAGTCCCGCCTCGAGAACTGGCCGGAGGGCGACATCAAGCCTTGAGCGCGGTCCCCCTTCCCGTGATCGGCTCAGGGGCGGGTCCCTTTCCCGAGACCGCACGGCGCCCCGCCCGCCATCCGCGGCCGGACTGGCTCAGGGTGCGGGTCCCGTCCGGCCCCGCCTGGGGACGGCTGCGGAGCCTCCTCCGCGAGAAGAACCTCCACACGGTGTGCGAGGAGGCCCGCTGCCCCAACGTTGCGGAGTGCTGGGGCCAGGGCACGGCCACGTTCATGATCCTGGGTGACATCTGCACCCGGGCCTGCCGGTTCTGCGCGGTGACCACGGGGCGCCCGGTGGGCCTCGATCTAGAGGAACCGGAACGGGTCGCCGATGCCGTCGAGCTCATGGATCTCCGGCACGCGGTGATCACTTCGGTGAACCGCGACGACCTCGCGGACGGGGGCGCCGGCATCTTCGCCGAGACCATCCGGGCGGTCCGGCGGCGCTGTCCGGACACCACCGTCGAGGTGCTGATCCCGGACTTCCAGGGGGACTGGGCGGCGCTCGCCATCGTGATGGAGGAAGACCCCGAGATCCTCAACCACAACGTGGAAACGGTGCCGCGGCTCTACAAGGCGGTCCGGCCCGGAGCTCGTTACCGGCGCTCGCTCGATCTGCTCCGGCGCGCCAAGGAGCTGCGGCCCGGGGCGCTGACCAAGACCGGAGTGATGCTCGGGCTCGGGGAGACCGCCGGAGAGCTGGACGCGCTCATCGAAGACCTCGTCCGGAATTCGGTGGACATACTGACCGCGGGCCAGTACCTCCAGCCCACCCCGGCGCACCTGCCCGTCGAGCGGTTCGTGCCGCCGGACGAGTTCCGGGCGGTCGCGGAGCGAGGGAAGGCGATGGGGCTCCGGCACGTGGAGGCGGGGCCGCTGGTGCGCAGTTCGTACCACGCGGCGAACCAGATCCCCGAGGGGTCCGGATAGGCCAAGGACAAAGGCAGCGAACCTTGGGTTCGCTGCCCGCGATTTCGGGGGAAAGCGTGAAAGGGGGTACCCCCTTTCGCAAGAAAGTAACGACGAACCGGAACTCGCCGAAGTGCGCGGCAGCGCGCGAGGGAGTTCGGTTCGCGGCGCGCAGCGCCGGGTCAGTACCGGATCAGGCGGTGCGCCGTCTCGACCACCCGGGCGGCGTTCGGGAGCACCGCGTCCTCGAGTTCCGCGGCGTAGGGCACCGGGGTGTCGGCGGCCGCGACCCGCGCCACCGGGGCGTCCAGGTCGCCGAAGAGGTGCTCCGCCGCGAGCGCCGCGATCTCGCCGCCGAAACCGCCGGTGAGGTTGTCCTCGTGGACCACCAGCAGCCGGCTGGTGCGGCGGACGGAGTCGAAGAGCGCCTCCCGGTCGAACGGGACCAGGCAGCGCAGGTCGATCACCTCCGCTTCCACCCCTTCGGCGGCGAGCCTCTCCGCGGCATCGAGCGCCACCCAGACGGCGGCCCCGTAGGCGGCGATGGTGAGCGCGTCCCCTGCCCGCCGCACCGCGGCCTTCCCGAGCGGAACCACTTCCGGGGCGCTCTCGAACTCCCCGTCCGGAACCTTCAGGCTCCGGTAGAGACGTTTGTGTTCCAGGAAGAGCACCGGGTCATCGTCACGGATCGCGGCGCGCAGCAGGCCGGCGGCATCCGGCGCCGTCGCGGGCGCCGCGACCTTGATTCCGGGCGTGTGGGCGAAGTGCGCTTCCGGGTTCTGCGAGTGGAAGGGTCCGGCGCGGACTCCGGCGCCCGAGGGGCCGCGCAGCACCAGGGGAACCGCCGCGCCGGCGCGGTACCGGCTCTTGGCGGCGAAGTTCGTGACCATGTTGAAGGCGCTCGCGATGAAGTCCATGAACTGGAACTCCACCACCGGACGAAGGCCGGCAAGCGCCGCACCCACCGCCATCCCGGTGAATCCCTCCTCGCTGATCGGGGTATCCATGACCCGGTCGGGGCCGAAGTCGTCGAGGAACCCGTCGGTCAGGCGGAACGCCCCGCCGTAGATGCCGATGTCCTCACCGAGCAGGATCACCCGGGAGTCGCGCTCCATCTCCGAACGGAGGGCCCGGCGAATGGCCTCGAAGTAGGTGACGGGCACGGGGAGGACCGTCAGGGACCGGCGAGGACAGGGATCATGCCGGGCAGATCATCCGGCGCCGGGGCGAGCCGGCGGCCGAGGACCTCCGCGAACGCATCCGCCAGCCGGTCGGCGACCGCGTCCAGCGGCACCGAGCGGCCGGTCTCCGCTTCGAGCGAAGTGGCCGCCGCATCCCGGATGCCGCACGCCACGATGTGCGAGAACCAGCCCAATTCGGTGGTCACGTTGAACGCCAGTCCGTGAGACGCCACCCAGCGGGAGACGCGCACCCCGATGGAGGCCAGTTTGCGGGGAGCTCCACCGGCGCCGCACCACACGCCGGTCAACCCCTCGCGGCGGGTGGCCACGGTGCCGAACCCTGCGGCCGTGTCGATGGCGGCCGCCTCCAGCGCCCGCAGGTAGGCGTGCACGTCCTTCCGCCAACCCCCCAGATGCACGATCGGATAGGCGACCAGTTGGCCGGGGCCGTGAAACGTCACGTCTCCGCCGCGGTCCGTCTCGACCACCTCGGCGCCGCGTCCGGCGAGCGCTTCCGGCGGCTCCAGCAGGTTCTCGCGGTGGGCGCTCTTCCCGAGCGTGAAGACCGGTGGGTGCTCGGTGAGCAGGAGAACGTCGGGGATCTCCTCGCGCTGGCGGCGCTCGACGAGATCCCGCTGGAAGTCCCAGGCGGCCCGATAGCCGAGCGGCCGAAGATCGAGCCGCCACAGCGGCGGCGCCGCGGTCAAGCGTGGAGCGGCGCGCCGGAGGCGGCGAGCGCCGCTTCGGCCACCGCTTCGGAGAGCGTGGGATGGGGGTGGACGCTGCGCGCGAGCGATTCCAGGGTCGCTTCGTGGTCGAGCGCCACCACCGCCTCCGCGATCAGGTCGGTGGCGTGCGGCCCGACGATGTGGACGCCGAGCACCTCGCCGTAACCGGCCTCCGCCACCACCTTCACGAAACCGGTCGGATCTCCGA
This sequence comes from Acidobacteriota bacterium, assembly GCA_022828085.1. Lineage (GTDB taxonomy): Bacteria > Acidobacteriota > Vicinamibacteria > Marinacidobacterales > Marinacidobacteraceae > Marinacidobacterium. Next base: position 35,285 of record JAJEIY010000013.1, read on the forward strand.
GGATGTTGGCCTTGCTGTTCGCGGCGAAGGGGAACCGGCCCACCCGGAGCTCGTGGCCGGCGGCGGCCGCCGCTTCCTCGGTCAGCCCCACCGAACCCACTTCCGGCACGCAGTAGGTGGCCGCCGGCATCCGGTCCCGGCGGAGCGGCGGAACTTCGCGGCCGGCGATGGTGGCCACCGCCACGTCCGCCTCCGCGGAGGCCACGTGCGCGAGCTGCGCGGTCCCGACCACATCGCCGATGGCGAAGACGCCCGGCGCCCGGGTGCGGCACAACCCGTCCACCGGGATGAAACCGCCTCTCTCGAGCTCGATGCCGGCGGTCTCGAGACCGATGTCTGTCGTGCGCGGCGCCCGCCCCACCGCCACCAGCAACCGGTCGTACTCGGCGGTCCGGGTTTCCTCTCCTGCCTGGTAGCGGACCCGGACTCCCGTCTCCACGGCCTCGGCGGCCTCCACCCGGGCTGCGGTCCGCACCCGGATCCGGCGCTTCCGGAACGCCTTGCCCACGACTTCGGAGACTTCGGCGTCTTCGAGCGGCAGGACCCGCGGCAGCACTTCGAAGAGCTCCACCTCGGAGCCGTAACTGCGGAACATGGACGCGAACTCGGCGCCCACCGCGCCGGCGCCGATGATGCCGAGCCGGGCGGGAAGCTCGTCGAGGGAGAACATCTCCGCGTTGGTCACGATCCGGTCGCCGTCAAGCGGCAGGAAGGGCAGCGTCCGCGCCTCGGAACCGGTCGCGATGATGACGTTCCGGGCCTCGAGACGCCTCGCCCCGGACCCGTCCGGTGCCGTGACCTCGACGGCGCCCGGGCCGGCCAGCCGCCCGAAGCCGTGAAGGGCCTCCACCCCGCCCCGCTTCAGGAGCAGCGAGACCCCGCCGGCGAGCTTCGCGATCACCCGGCGGCTGCGACGCTTGAGTCCGTCCCAGTCGAGGTTCGGCGCGCCCACCTCGATTCCGATCTTCTTCGCCGCCCGGATTTCGTCGAGCAGCGCTGCGGTGTGCAGAAAGACCTTGCTGGGAATGCAGCCGACGTGCAGACACGTTCCGCCGAAGCGCGCGTCCTTTTCCACGATCGCCGTCCGGAGCCCGGCGGCCTGCGCCTTGAGCGCGGCCACGTAGCCTCCGGGACCGCTCCCGATCACGACGACGTCGAACGCTTCGCTGGTGCTCTGATTCATGGATGGCTTCCGGACGGGAAACGGGAATGTTACGCGTCGGCGCGCCATGCGGGTGGTAAGATGGCCGGTTAGGTGATATACGGCACGAACGGGTGGCTTCGGCTACCGGCTGCATTTCGTTCCCCGGTCTTGCACGGCGTCGCCACTGTTTGTTTCGGCGCCGGGGAAGTCCGGGACTCCCTCCGAGGGAAGGGAATCTCTTGAGCGATTCCGAGGCCGCCGCGCCCACCACGCAGGCCGAGAGTCCGCCGCGGCGGACGCGGACAGCCGCCGAGTCCTTCCACGCGCGGCGCCGCGGCGCGGTGGAATCCAAGCCCCCGGCCAGCGGTCCCGACCCGGTCCCCGAGTTCGAACCGGTGGTGCTGGGCGAGTCCGAACCGGCCGACAGCGGCTACGGACGCGAGCGGATGTCGCTCCGCCGGCGCCTGCAGAAGGAACTCGACACCGCGCCCCTGGCGGGACAGACCGGGCTCCGGCTGGACTATGCGGACAACGGCGTCTCGCGGATCCACCTGCCGGGCGAGACGCGGAACACCGAGCCGGGACCGCTCGAGGGAGGCGTCATCGGCACGCTCTGCGTCGCCGCGGGCCACCTGGCCGCCGCCTCGGTCGCGCCCGGGGTCGGCATCCGCCTCGTCGAATACAAGGTCAACATTCTGGGAGTGGTGCAGGGCGACCTGCTGGCCATCGGCGAAGTCGTCCGCAAGGGCCGCACGCTGGTCTCCTGCCGCGTTGAGGTCGTGGAGGACAACGACCGCGTGGTCGCCGCAGGTCTCGCGACCTACCTGTTGCAACAGGCTTAGAAAACGCGCCGGCCTGGAACGCCGGTCTCCGACCGGCACGCGGGCCGCAGGCCCGCAGGCGACGCAACCCACTTCCGCCCCCACGGCCGAAACGGCTTGGAACGCCGGTCTCCGACCGGCACGCGGGCCGCAGGCCCGCAGGCGACCCAACCCACCTCCGCCCCCACAGCGGAAACGGCCTGGAACGCCGGTCTCCGACCGGCACGCGGGCCGCAGGCCCGCAGGCGACCCAACCCACCTCCGCCCCCACAGCGGAAACGGCCTGGAAC
>JAJEIY010000019.1 GCA_022828085.1 Acidobacteriota bacterium
CGCGGGCCGCAGGCCCGCAGGCGACGCAACCCACCTCCGCCCCCACGGCCGAAACGGCCTGGAACGCCCGTCTCCGACCGGCACGCGGGACGCAGGCCCGCAGGCGACCCAACCCACTTCCGCCCCCAATGCGGAAACGGCTTGGAACGCCGGTCTCCGACCGGCACGCGGGCCGCAGGCCCGCAGGCGACGCAACCCACCTCCGCCCCCACAGCGGAAACGGCCTGGAACGCCGGTCTCCGACCGGCACGCGGGCCGCAGGCCCGCAGGCGACCCGACCCACCTCCGCCCCCACGGCGGAAACGGCTTGGAACGCCGGCCGGCCCCGGCTACCTCCACCAGGTGTCCCGTGGCACCACCGGGATCCGGCGCTTGTGCTCGGTGGCGCGATGCAGCGCGTCGATCCGGTCCGCAACCTCCGCGGGCACCGGCAGCCCCTCGAGGTAGTCGTCGATCGCCTGATAGCTGATCCCCAGCGCCTCCTCGTCCGGCAACCCCGGCCGCAGGTCCTCGAGGTCGGCGGTCGGCGCCTTGGCGACGATCGCTTCCGGGGCGCCGAGATGGGTCGCCAGGCGGCGCACCTGGCGCTTGCTGAGCCCGAAGAGCGGACACATGTCCACCCCGCCGTCGCCGAACTTGGTGAAGAACCCGACGAGCGCCTCCGCGGAGTGGTCCGTCCCCACCACGAGTCCGCCCTCGAGGTTCGCAAGGTGGTACTGCACCGCCATCCGCATCCGGGCCTTCGTGTTCCCCCGCGCGACGTCGCGGGCGGTTTCGGAACCCGCCGCCAGACGGTCCTTCGGCAGCGAAGCTTCGAGGGCTCGGACCGCGCGGCCAATGTTCACGCTCACGACTTCCGACGGCTCGATCCACTCGAGGACGCGTTCGGCGTCGGCGGCGTCGCGCTGCTTTCCGTAGGGGAGCCGCACCGCCACGAAGCGGTACGCCCCGCCGTCCCGATTCGCCGCGGCGACGGCCAGCGAAGCGAGCCGCCCGGTGAGCGCCGAATCGACGCCGCCGGACACGGCGAGCCAGAGACTCCGCTGCCCGCTGGCCACCAGATACGCCCGCAGGAAAGCCACCCGGTCACGCACCTCGATGTCAGGATCGATCCGCGGGGAGACGCCGAGACCGCTCCTGAGACCGGCGGGGGCGAGACGGTCCGTCACACCGCGGATTATGGGGACTTGCGGCGCCCGAAGACCGCGGAACGTCGAACGGGAACCCGAATCGCAATTCGGTTTGTTGGAGAAAACTCCCGGCAAATCCATGAAGGCATCGAAAACTCACCTTTTTTCAATGATTTGTGCAGCCTCTCGACGAATTCGTCCCTGGTGCGCGACTTGCGGTTCGACCTTGGTTCGGTTGTCCCATAGAGTCCCGAGCCAAATCGTCTCTCGTCAAGGAGGGCCTTGCCCATGAAACGACACCTGCTGCGATCGCTGACGGTCGCCGCACTGCTCCTGATTCCGGCGTCGCTCGCGGCGCAGATCACCGCCGGGCGTCTCGACGGCGCCGCCCAGGACGAACAGGGGCTCGTTCTTCCGGGGGTCACGGTGACCCTCGAATCGGACGCCCTCCTCGGCAGCCGCGTCGCGGTGACCGACGTGGACGGCTCCTTCCGGTTCCAGGGGCTGCCGGCGGGCAGCTACACCATGACCTTCGAACTGGGCGGGTTCGCCACCGTGGTTCGGGAGGACGTGACGGTCATCACCGGACAGACGTTCACGGTGAACCAGACGCTCTCCGTGGCCGCGGTCGCGGAGACGGTGACCGTCACCGGCGAGTCGCCGGTGGTGGACGTGAAGTCCAGCCGCTTCGGCGGCACCTTTGACGACACCGCCATCCTGGAGGTCCCGAACTCCACCGATCCGCACGCCATGCTGGCGCTCACCCCGGGCATCCGGATGCGCGGCTTCGACGTGGCGGGCTCCCACAAGGCGCAGCAGTCCGGCTTCGACGCCTTCGGGCTCCGGGACCAGAACCGCATCGTCATCGACGGCGTGGACTCCAACTTCAGCACCGGCGGTTTCGGCTTCTACATGGACAGCCTGACCGTGAACCAGTTCAACATCTCGAACGCCGGCGCCGACGTGGAGAACGCCTGGGCCGGGAACACGATCGTGATGGACATCAAGACAGGCGGCAACGATGTCTCCGCCCTGCTCTACGCCGACTATCTCGGCGAAGGATTCGTGGGCGACAACCTGACTTCCGAGCTCGAGAGCCGGGGCGCGGGGACGAACCACATGATCACCTACTGGGAGGCCCACGCCGACGTGGGCGGCCCGCTCTGGCGGGACCGGGCCTGGTTCTTCCTCGCCTACAACAACAACCTGACCCACCGGGCGATCTCCGGCCTCGATCCCGAGGTGATCAAGGAAGAAGCCGTCCTGCGGAACTACTACGCCAAGGTCAACATGGCGCTCTCCGAGAAGGACGAGCTGATCGGCTACAGCCAGTGGGGGCTCAAGAACCGTCCCAACCGGGGAATCAACGCCCTCAACTCGCCCGACGTGCGCCTCGCCCAGGATTCCTGGACTTGGGTCCACAAGGCCGAATGGCAGCGCGTCTGGAGTGACCGCGCTTTCTCGAACGTGAAGGCCATGTACTACGGCGTGACCTGGCCCATGGTCCCCGCCGTGGATCCGGGGACCAGCCCGCCGCGGATCGACGTGGACACCTCGCGCCGCACCGGCGCCGGCGTTTGGCCGTTCACCTACGACAAGGAACGGCCACAGTTCGTCGGCATCCTGAACTACTACATCCCCGACGCCGGCGGCAGCCACGACCTCAAGTTCGGGGTGGACTACATGGAGGACGCGCGGCTCTTCTTCTCGAACTTCGAGTCGGGCGGCATCCAGTACCGGGACCGCTCCAGCCTGGCGTCGCCGGACAACCCGATGGGGACCTCGCAGATCCTGTTCGCGAACGTCCCGACTCCCAGGTCCGACACCCGGGACCGGAACCTCCACTTCTTCGCCCAGGACACCTGGCAGGTCAACCCCCGGCTGACCCTCACCGCCGGGATCCGGATCGCGAACCAGCACGGTTACTACAACTCTTCGGATCTTGCGCCCGAGTACCCCGAGTTCTTCCTGAGCGGTGTCTCGATCCAGGCGAAGGAAATCTTCACCTGGAACGACTTCTATCCCCGGTTCGCGGTGACTTACGACCTGACCGGCGAGGGACGGACGGTGGTCAAGGCCTCGGTGAGCCGCTATACCCACAACGTGGGCCCGGACGGCTTCGTGGGCGCGAACCCGGCGGCGTTCCAGAATGTGGTGTTCGAGTTCAATGACCCGAACCGGAACGGAATCTATGACGGGCAGCACGAACTCGGAGCGCTCCTGAGCCAGTCGTCCGGCACCGGCCTCCCCGTGGGCCGCGTCGAGGGCGGCGTCCCGGTGGACCTCAGCCAGAAGCGCTACTACGACGAGATCACCGCCTCGATCGAAAGCGAGATCATGCCCGAGACCAACTTCCGCCTCTCCTACGTGCGGAAGATGGATCGCGGCGTGTTCGATACCTACCGGGTGGGACTGCTCGACGCGCTGATCAACAACGCCATCCTCTGCGGCGACGATATCTTCCCCTGCCCGACCGTGGACGGCTTCGGAACGATCACGACCCTGTCCCGGCCTCCCGCGGGCACCCCGACGGCCAACGAGGTCAAGACCGGACCGGCGGGGTTCGATTCCGGGGACTTCGACAACCTCGAGATGGGCCTCGGCCGGCGGTTCCGCAGCGGACTCTTCCTCCAGGGCAGCTTCCACTACCAGTGGCGGAACGAGCTCGTCTGCTGTGGCAGCAGCGGCAGCGCCGACACCCAGGCGGACCCGTGGACGCTCGGTATCCAGGGCAGCGGGCTGAACTGGAATTCCGCGGTGAGCACCAAGCAGCAGCACACCAACTGGAACCTGAAGGCGATCGGACGGTACGACGTCCCGAACGTTCCGGTGGCGTTCTCCTTCCAGTACCGGGCGCAGAGCGGCTGGGCCTACGCTCCCCTGCTTCCCATCACGATTCCGGGAGCCGCCGGTACGAACCAGGTGCCGCTGTCCGACATGACCGAGCGCTCCGACAATGTCTACATCCTCGACCTGCGCGCCGAACTGAACCTGTCGTTCTGGGACCGTGACCGGCTGTCACTGTTCTTCGACGCGTTCAACGCCACGAACGCGAACCCGGTCCTGAACCAGATCATCCGCGCCGGTTCCGCGTACAACCGGGTGATCGGCTTCCTGGAGCCGCGCACCTTCAAGGTGGGCGCGCGCTATCAGTTCTGATCAGCGCCGGCTGACCTGGCGGTGGGGCCTCCGGGCCCCACCGCCTTTTGTCGTTCAGGAGCGCCGGTGCGTCGGCTGCCCCTACCGCCGGCGGAGCGCCCGCACCCGCTCGTTCTCCGGATCGAGTTCGTAGGCCTGATCCAGGAATCGGCCCGCGCTCTCTTCGTTTCCCAGGACCAGGTGGGTGGTCGCGAGCAGTACGAGGAGGTCGGCGTCCGGAGCGCGTAGTTCGAGCGCCCGGGCGAGCGGGCCGAGGGCGCCCTCGAAGTCGCCGGTGCGGACGCGCGCCTCGCCGAGCCGCACCGCGGTTTCATACCGGTCGGGATAGGCCGCGAAGACGGGGCCCAGGAGCGTCACCGCCCCCGCCGGATCGTCCGCCTCGAGGAAATAGCGCGCCAGCAGTTCGCGCGCCGGAACGTAGTTGGGACCCACCCGGACCGCCTCCTCGGCGTACGCCCGCGCCATCGCCGGGTTCCCGGCCGCTTCCCACTGCCCGGCCCGCACGAGTTCCGGCGCTCCCGCGAGTTCGGGCCGGACCTCGCCGAGCCCGCCGTCCACGAGCGGGCGCGACAGCACGGCGCGCGGCGAGATCTGGACCGGCACCTCCCGGCGCGCGAGTTCCCTGCCGTCCCCGTCCAGGAGGCGCACCCCGGCGACGTACCGACCTCCCGGGAGGCCGCCCAGTGGCTGGCTCACGACCAGCGGGCCGTCACGATCACCGTGTGCGGCGACCGTCCCGCTCACCGGGGGCGGCGGCTCGTCCCCGAACAGCGCGGCGGGATCGGGAGCAACCGTCCATTCGACCCGGGCGTCTTCCGGAGCGTTCAACGGTTCCGAGAGCAGGTAGAGAGTCGTCCCCGCGGCGAACACCGAAGAGGGATTGGGCCGGATGCGCCGCCGCCCGAACCGGTAGCCGCGGTAGAGCGGGTCTCCCCCGAGCAGCGCGCTGCCGTGGGCCAGGACCGGATCGGTCAGCTCCGGCGTTTCGAACTGGAGTTCGGACACCTCGAGCGGACCCTCGAGGAGCGTGTAGGCCCGGCGGCATTCCTCCTCGTTCCGGCTCGGGCAGGCGCGGTTGCGGACGATGACCCGGAGATGGTGTGACCCCGCGATCACGGGCACGACCCCGCGGAACAGGAAGGGCTGACCGAGCGCCCCGGCCTCTTCCTCGGAAACCGCGAAGAAGGACTCCGCCCGGTCCTCGTAGAGGACGACGTCCGGGTCGTCCCGGTCGCTGATCTCGATGGAGGCGATGAAAACGGCGCCGTAGCGACCGATCCGGGGATCGCGCACCACCATCACCGATTCATTGGGAATCTCGATGGCCCAGTGCAGGTAGTAGCCCCCGGGCCCCGGCAGCACGTGGTGGAAGCCGGCGCTCGCCACGTAGTTGAAGAGGTAGTCGCTCTCCACCGAGCCGAAGTCGAACCGCTCGGCGTAACCGGTGTCGATGCCGAAGGTGGGAGAGCGGTAGATCTCGTCCATCAGCGAGACCGTCCCGAAGCCCCGTATGTCGCCGAAGTTCGTCCCCTCGTCGGTGCGGAAGGAGAGCGCCGCCGAGGCGAGTTCGGGGCTGATCCCGTGGAGCTGGTCGAAGGCCCGTTCGATCTGCTGGCGGAAGTCCCCCTGTATGAATGGCTCCGGCGCGATCAGCAGCGCCTGGGGTCCGTCCTCCACCGGGCTGTAGAGCTGCATCTCGCCGGCCCCGAAGCGCCGGAAGAAGAGCAGGTAGAAGAACGGGGGCACCCCGCGCTCCCGGAGAGCGGGATCGTTGTAGAACCACAGCTCGACCGGGTAGATGAAACTGGAATGAGAGAAGTCCTCCCGGGTGCGCGGGGGGCCGAGCACGATGTGGTAGCGGCCACGGTCGGTCCGCCAGCCCGCCCTTCCGGTGTCCCGGCCGTAGAACTCGTTGGCGTAAGCGATCCGTTCGTAGTGCTCGTCCCGGTACTCATTCTCCGCGGTGGTGGGGTTGGGATCGCGCCGCTCCCAGAAGGCCTCGATGAAGGCGTCCCGGAGGTCCTCCCCCTCGAGGCGCAGGAAGGCCTCGCGTTCGGTCTCCCCGATGATGTAGACGACCTCTTCCTCGAGCCAGGCGCGATGGCGGGGCGCCATGCCGTCCTGGGCCGCGGCGGAACCGCAGACCAGCGCGGCAAGCGCGGCGGCCAGCCACGCACGGGATTTCATCGTGCTCCCGGGGCCACCGTGACCGGACGGCCCTCCTCGTAGAGCGCGATCCGGGCCGCGATCTCGCGGGCGAGCCCCGGGTTCCCCGCGTCGATGGCCAGCGCTTCGGCCGTCCGCGCCGCGGTGAGCGCCGCTTCGAAGTCCCCGGCGGCGGCAAGCGCCGCCCCGAGCGTGTCGGCCGCCGACGGGTTGAGATGCCGCGCCAGCTCGGAAGCCCGCCGGGCGTAGCGCACCGCGCGCTCGGGATCGCGGACATCCGGATGGACCGCGAGGATCCAGCCGGCGGTCTCGAGCGCCGCGGGATCGTCGGGAACCGCGGCGAGCGAGACGTCGAGATGGGCCACCGCCGCGGCGTGCTCGCCCCTTCCCGCGAGGATCAGGCCGAGGTTCCGGTGCGCTTCGGGCACGCCGGGGTCCACGGCGAGCGCCGCCTCGAGGACCGGCGCGGCCCCCACCGCGTTGTCGGCGGCGAGCAGCATCCGGGCGAGGCCCAGCCGCGGCTCGACGAGCGCCGGATCGAGTTCGATGGCGCGGCGGTAGTGGCGTTCCGCTTCCAGGCGCACGCCGACCCGTTCCTGGATGAAACCCAGGTTGTGGTGGGCGGCGGCGTAGTCGTCGTCGAGGCGGAGCGCCCGGCGCAGCGCGCCCTCCGCCTCCTCCCATTGCCCCTGCGAGAGGAGCGCGATACCGAGGTTCGCGTGGGCCCGCGGGTACTCGGGGTCGATCTCGATGGCGCGCCGGTAGCGGGCCTCGGCCGCTTCGGGATCGCCGTTCTCCCGGTACGCGAAACCGAGGTTGTGGTGGAACTCCGCGCTCTCCGGGACCAGGGTGGTGAGGTTCTCGTAGCGCTCCTGGAGCGGCGCGGCGGCCGCGCGGCGTTCGAGGCCGAAGAGCACCGCCAGCGGCAGGACGAAGAGGCCGGCCCACTTGAGGGCGTGCGGGCTGAGCCACGGACTCGCCGCCGGTTCCACCGGTGTCGGTCCGGCCGCCCGCCGGATCCCGAGCGCCGCGCTCGTCTTCGTCTCGCGGATCTTCCAGATGAAGCCGTCGAAGTAGAAGTGGAGCATGGTCGAGGCGGCGACCAGCGCGAGGACGCCGCGCTGCACCGCCGGGTTCGCGACCGCCTCGGGAACGAACCGGAAGAGGCCGTAGCCGAGGACGAGGCCGACGTACACGAAGAGCATCGCCCGTCCGCCCCCGAAGAGCACCCGGGTGAAGAACCCGGCGTCGTCGTCCCGCGCCCGTTTCCGGTTGAACACCCAGACGATCGACAGGTACTGCACGTCGTGGAAGACCTCGAAGAGGGCGACCCCGAGCACCGCATAGGGGACCTGGACCGAGCACCACCACCAGAACCCGAAGGACATGGCGGCGGCCAGGAGCTTGACGGGGTGCTGCCCCTTCCCGGCCAGCAGGTCCCGGCCCGCCCGGAACACGAACAGGGCGGTGAGGGCGTAGAGGCCGAGATCGAAGACGTCCCGGAAGCCGAAGAAGACCGCGGGTGACAGGAGCGGCGCGCCGAGCGCGTACCAGAGTTCGAGGAGTTCCCCGAGCCGGCCGGGAGAGTGGAGTACCCCGAAGGCGAACCACCCGATGCACAGGAGCCAGTCGAGCCGCGCCGTCAGCCGCCCGGTCGCTCCGACGCGCGCGTCGTAGATCCGGAGGAAGCCGTAGACCTGGAGAGCTCCGTGCCAGACGCCCCAGAGGAGCACGATCAGCGAAACGCCGTTCAGACCGCCCGCGGCGAAGCCAAGCGCCGCGGCCGCGAAGACGAGCGGGGACACGAGAAAGCGGGTGCGGAAGCGCTGGAAGAGGGCGCGGTCTCCGTACGCGCGCATCATTCCCGGGAGGTGGTGGCCGAGGGCCCCGAATCCGGCGACCAGGAGGCCGACGGTGTACGCGGTCTCCCGGCCCTCGAAAGCGAAGGCGAGCGGGAAGATCAGGATCGGAGTGGCGACGAGCAGCGCCAGGTCCCGGACCGGCCCGAACACCCACAGCCTGGTGCGTACGGCCGCCGTCCTGTCGCTCGCCAAGGTGTTTCCCGTCCGTGCGGGAATCTACCAAGTGCGCCTCCCGGGAGCGCGCAGGAGCGCCGCTCCCGGAGCGGCGCTCGTTACCTTCCCAGTACGGTCTCGCCCGCGCCGATCATGTCGGCGCTGGCCACGATGAGTGGATCCGGACGCCCCACGGCGTGGGCATCCTTGTTCGTATAGGGCAGCGCGGCCAGGAAATGCCGCATGCAGTTCAGGCGGGCGCGTTTCTTGTCGTCGGACTTGACGATGGTCCAGGGCGCGTCGGCGGTGTCGGTGTAGAAGAACATCGCCTCCTTGGCCGCGGTGTACTCGTCCCACTTGTCGAGCGACTGGCGGTCCACCGGCGACAGCTTCCACTGCCTCAGGGCGTCCTTCTCGCGGGACTCGAAGCGGCGCCTCTGCTCCTCCCGGGTCACGGAGAACCAGTACTTGAACAACAAAATCCCGCTGCGGACGAACATGCGCTCCAGCTCGGGCGCCTGACGCATGAACTCCAGGTACTCCTTGGCATTGCAGAACCCCAGGACCCGCTCGACGCCTCCGCGGTTGTACCAGGAGCGGTCGAACAGCACGATCTCGCCTCCCTTCGGCAGATGGCGGACGTAGCGCTGGAAGAACCACTCGGTCCTCTCCCCCTCGGTCGGCTTGTCGAGCGCCACGACCCGCGCGCCGCGCGGATTGAGATGTTCCGTGAACCGCTTGATGGTTCCGCCCTTGCCGGCCGCATCCCTGCCCTCGAACAGGATGACGATCTTCCGGTTCGTCGCCTTCACCCAGTCCTGCACCTTCAGCAGTTCCACCTGAAGCGTGGCCTTGCTCCGCTCGTAGGGTTTGCGGGCGAGTTTCCGCTGGTAGGGGTACTCGCCCGTCTCGAACAACCGCCGGATGACGTCGCGGTCCCGGCCGAGCGGGCCGGATGCCGCTGGGTCAGGGTGGTCCGCGACGGCGCTGCCGCCTCCCCGCGCATCGTCCACGATCGATCCCCCGCCGTCCACCCTGGTCCCGTCCCGGCAGACACGCTATCACGGCTGGTCGTCCGCGATCGCCGTCCGCTGCCTCCGGAGCTGGGGTTACGGGCCGTGAGGCGGCGTGGGGTTACGACGTGCGCGGCGCGGAGCACCGCGCGTGCCGGTCGGAGACCGGCGTTCCAAGCCGTGAGCGCTGTGGAGGCTGCGTGGGGTTACGACGTGCGCGGCGCCGAGCGCCGCGCGTGCCGGTCGGAGACCGGCGTTCCAAGCCGGCGCGCACCTTCTCGCCGTCCGTTCAGTTCTGAACCGGAAGAAAACTGATGGCAGCGAACCTCGGGTTCGCTGCCCGCGTGTTCGGGGGAAAGTGTGAACGGGGGAACCCCCCTTTCACAAAAAAACAACGACAAATCGGAACTCGCCGAAGTGCGCGCCAGCGCGCGAGGGAGTTTCGATTTGCGGCGCGAAGCGCCGGGCGCTTCGGGGGTGGGGCTCCCGTCCGGCCTGCCCGGAGTTACCCCCTGCCCCCGGACGGGAGCCCCACCCCCGAAGCGCTCGACGGGTCAGGGCCAGCGGCCGCGGGTTGATTTCTTGAGGATGCGGCCCTGACTGTTCATCAGGCCGACGGTCTTGCCCACGAGGATGGCCTTGGCGGTTTCGATGTCGGCGTCGTTCGCGCAGGCGATATAGACCGGACCGCGGAATCCGCGGAGCCTGCCGCAGGCGGAGCGCAGGGTGCGCGAGGTCTCCACGTTGATGGTGATCTTGTCCGTGCGGATATCGGGACCCTTGCCACGGTGGTACCTGCCACCGTGTTTTTCGGCGAGCTCTTTGGCAACCGCTACCTTGCCTGCCATGGTCCCTTTCCTCCCCGCTCCCCCAGCGGGGCGGCCAACGCTATCACACCGTTACGGCTTCGGGAACGCCGCACTACCACCGATGCAACAACGTAACACTACGCAAAAACTATGACTTCAGGAGGGCGAACGCAACCGTGAGGAGCGCGTTTCCTCCCGCCGTCACGTCCTCGGCGCGCGTGAACTCCGTCGGGTTGTGGCTGACCCCGCCGACGGACGGCACGAAGACCATCCCGGTGGGGCAGACGCGGGACATCATCTGGGCATCGTGGCCCGCTCCCGAGGGCATCCGCCGGCACGATCCGCCGAGCGCCGCCGCCGCTTCCTCGACCAGCGCGATCACCCGTTCGTCGAAGACCGCGGGGCCGAAACGCGCGAGTTCGCGACGGTCGATCCGCACTCCTTCGCGCTCGGCGGCGGCCTCGAGACCGCCGAAGAACCCGTCCTCGGCGCGCCGCAGCCGGTCCGGGTCGGGGTTGCGGATGTCCAGCGTGAAGACCGCCCGGCCGGGAACCACGTTCGTCAGGCCGGGCGCGAACGACATGCGGCCGACCGTCGCCACCTGGCCGGGAATCTCGCGCGTCAGTTGCCGGGCCAGCAACACCGCCTCCGCCGCCACCACCCCCGCGTCGTGGCGAAACCGCATGGGAGTGGTACCGGCGTGGTTGGCCTTCCCGCTCAGGGTGATCTCCTCCCACAGGATTCCCTGGACCCCGGTCACCGCGCCGAAGTCGATGCCCTCGGCCTCGAGCACGGGCCCCTGCTCGATGTGGAGTTCGACGTACGCGGCTGGAACCGGACCGGGCACGGGCGCCTCCCCGAGATAGCCGATCTCCTCGAGTTCCTCCTTCAGGGTCCGCGTGCCGTCGGGGCTCCGCAGCGCCCACGCGCTCTCGAGATCGAGCCCGCCGGCATAGACCAGGCTCCCCAGCATGTCGGGGTGGTAGCGCGAGCCCTCCTCGTTCGAGAAGATCGCGACTTCGAGCGGGCGGCGGGTCGAGATGTCCGCGTCGTTCAGCGTGCGGGCGACTTCGAGCGCCGCGAGCACGCCCAGGTTGCCGTCGTAGCGGCCGCCGTTGCCGACCGTGTCGGTGTGCGAGCCGAGCATCACCGGGGCGGCGTCCGGATCCTCGCCTGCCCGGCGGCCGATGACGTTTCCGATGCCGTCCACCCGGACCTCCAGTCCGGCCTCCTCCATCCACGACCGGACCAGGTCGCGGCCGGCGCCGTCCTCGGGCGTGAACGCGAGCCGCTCGGCGCCACCGTCGGGGGTGGCGCCGATTTCGGCCAGGCGGGCGAGCGATTCGAGGAGGCGGGCGCCGTTGATGCGGAGCGGCGCGCCGCTTCCCATCGGGCTACTCTCCCGTAACGCCGGCGTCCGACAGACGCCTCAGGACGTCGTCGAGCTGGCCGCGCAGTTCCTCGTAGCGGTTCACCGCGTCCCGGCCCGGCGGCTGGTCGGCGGTGTCGAGGTTGCCGGCGAGGTAGCTGAGCTGATCCACCAGCATGGGCTGCGAATAGCGGATCGGGCGGGTGACCAGCTCCTCGTGGATCGCCTGGAGTTCGTCGCTGCCCCCGCTTTCCATCGCCGCTTCCAGCCGGGCCGCCGCCATCCGCGCCTCCGAAAGCGCGTCGCGGGCCTTCAGCGCCAGCGCCACCTGCTCGCGGACCTGTTCGGCGGTCACCCAGCCTTCTTCGACCGTCCGTGGGTCCATCCGCAGCCGGAAGCTGCGCGCCATGGTCTGATCGCCGGCGGTCAGCTCCACCGTGTAGCGGCCGGGCGCCGCCAGCACACCCCGTCCGGAGGGGTTGCCCTCGCCGTCTTTCGCTCCCACGTGCCGCATGTCCCAGGTGAACCGGTGGACCCCGGCCGCGGTCGGCACCGTCGGCGCGCCGCGCCGCATCATCCCGGGGCCGCGCATCGCCTGGGTCATCCCGGTCTCTTCTCCGGCACCGCCGCTCTCGAAGCTCCGCACCAGCTCGCCGCTCTCGTCGAAGACGTCGATCCGCGCGTCCTCCACGTCCGCGGGCAGCCGGTAGGTGAACCGCGGACCCGGGGTCGGGTACTCGGGGTCCGCCGGCGACGGGGCGCCGAATCCGCGGCCTCCGGCGCGGAGCCGGATCTCGTCGCGCGGCTGGAAGAGGTGCGTCTCGCCTGCCGGCGGCGCCTCGTGGAGCGGGGTGACGTCGTCGAGGATCCAGAAGCTGCGTCCCATGGTCGAGATGGCGAGGTCCTTCCGGATGACCTTGATGTCGGTGATCGGGGTCACCGGCAGGTTCTGCTGGAAGGTGCTCCAGGTCGCGCCGTCGTCGAAGGAGATAAACATCCCCCACTCGGAGCCGAGGTAGAGGAGGCCCTCGCGGTCCGGGTCCTCGCGCACCACGCGCACCGGGTGGTCGTTCGGAACCCCGTTCGTCCCGTCGGTGATGCGGGTCCACGTGTCGCCGTAATCCATGGTCTTGTAGGCGTGGGGAGTGAAGTCGCCGAGCTGGTAGCGGAGGACCGCGGCGTAGGCCTTCGCCGGGTTGTGCGGCGAGACCTCGATGTTCTGCACCCGGCCGTAGGGACCGAGCGCCGGCGGGGTGACTTCCTTCCAGGTCCGGCCGCCGTCGCGGGTCACGTGGATGGGCCCGTCGTTCGCGCCCGCCCAGATGACGCCCTCCTCGTGGGGGGACTCCTGGACGTCGTAGAGCACCGCGAAGTGCTCCTCGCCGGTGACGTCGAGCGTGATCGGGTCGCCGGAGACCACCTGGGTCTCCGGGGTGAAGGCGGTGAGGTCCGGCGAGATGGTCCGCCAGGTGCGGCCGCCGTTCTCGGTTACGTGGACGTACTGCGAGGCGTGGAAGACCCGGTTCGGGCTGTGCGGCGAGACGTGGATCGGGACCGTGCGCTGGAAGCGGTACTCGAGGTCCTTGGGGTTGTGGCCGTAAATGTTCCAGAACCCGACGTAGTACTGCTCTTCCTGCCCCGTCCGCATGTTGTAGAGACCGAAACGGCCCTTGCAGTTGGCGTAGACGATGTCCGGATCGCCGGGCTTCGGCACCACGGGACCCGTCTCGCAACCGCCGATCGCCTCCCAGTGGGCGGTCTGTCCGCCGGGGCGGAAACTCTCGGGATAGCTCGGCACCGAGATCGTGGAGTTGTCCTGCTGGCCGGCGTAGAGCCGGTAGGGGAAGACGTCGCTCACGTCCACCTGGTAGAGCTCGGCGGTGGGCTGGTTCTCCTGGGTGGACCAGGTCTCGCCCCCGTCGATGGAGACGTTCGCGCCGCCGTCGTTCGCCTGGATGTGGATGTTCGGCTGGTCGGGGTTGATCCAGAGGTCGTGGTTGTCGCCGTGGGGGGTGAACTTCCGCTCCCAGCTGACGCCGCCGTCGGTGGATTTCCAGTAGCCCTCGGCCATCCCCCACAGGGTGTCCGGGTCGGTCGGGTGGGCGTGCAGGTTGTTGTAGTAGAAGGGGCGGTTCCGGATCGGCTGGAAATCGGTGATCTGGCGCCAGGTGTCCCCCTCGTCATCCGAGCGGTAGACGCCGCCGTCGCTGCCCGGCGCCTCGATGAGCACGTAGACGCGCGAGGGATCGGCCGGGGAGACCGCGAGGTCCGACTTGCCGCGGAGGCCCGTGGGAAGCCCGTTCTCGAGCTGCTCCCAGGTGTCGCCTCCGTCCCGGGAGCGGTGCACGCCGCCTTCCATGCCGCCCGAACGGATGGTCCACGGCTTCCGCTCCGCCTCCCACATGGAGGCGTAGATGGTGTCCGGGTCGCCGGGCTTGAACTCCAGGTCCACGGCGCCCGTCTGCGCGGACACGAACAGCACCAGCTCCCAGTTCTCGCCGCCGTCGGTCGACCGGTAGACGCCCCGCTCGGGGTTCGCGATGAAGGGATTGCCGATCTGGGCGATCCAGACGCGGTCCGGATCTTCGGGGTGGATCAGGACGGCGCCGGAACTGCCGGTCTCCTCGAGGCCGAGGTTCCGCCAGGTCTTGCCGGCGTCGTCGGACCGGTAGACCCCCTTCCCGATGATGACGTTGCTGCGCAGGCCGTCCGAGCCGGTGGTCACGTAGACGATGTCCGGGTCGCTCTCGGCCACGCCGATGGCCCCGATCGAGGGACTCTTGAAATAACCGTCGGAAATGGGGTGCCAGTTGTGCCCGTAGTCGGTGGTCTTCCAGACCCCGCCGCCGGTGGCGCCCATGTAGAACGTTCCCGGCTGGGAGCGGTGTCCGGCCACCGCGGTGACCCGGCCGCCGCGGGAGGGACCGACCATGCGGTAGCGCATCGCGCCGAGCACGTCGGGATCGGGCTGGGCGGCCGCGGGCGCGGCCATCAGCGCCGCCCCGAACACCGCAAGGAGGAAGGAAGAAAGTCGCCTGCGCATCGCACGTGCCTCCACAAGCTCAGGACCGGAATCGGTTCCGGTCGCCTCGTCCCGCTCGCTGCGGGGAACGCGCGATTTTACCGGTGGCGGCGCGGGTTTCGTGCCCCGGTGTTTCGGGTCCCGGACCCGCCCCGGGGCCGTGCCCGTCCCGTGGGGCCGGCGACCGCGCCGCCCCGCTTGCCGCCGCCGGGCGGTCCGCCCAGCGCGGGCG
>JAJEIY010000005.1 GCA_022828085.1 Acidobacteriota bacterium
CGGTGCCCGCGTTTCGGGTGGGCTCCTATGGTGATAACCTTGCCGCTGGTGGGCGACACGCGGTGCGGGGTGGGGAGCACCGCGCGTGCCGGTCGGAGACCGGCGTTCCAAGCCGGCGGCGCCATCACGGCGCTTGACCGACCCACCGCACTGCATTTTCACAGCAACTGGTGAAGAGCGGCGCTCCTAGTGCTCCAGCGCGCAGCGGAGCGGCCAATCCCCGGCGGACAGCCGCACCTCCACGGCACCTGATCCGGCGCCCGGCGCCGGCTCCAGGAACCGGCTCCGGCTGATGTCGATGCAGTCCGAACGGCCGTGGCCGTAGTAGTCGTTGCGGCCGACGTCCACCTGATACACGCGTTCTTCGGGCAACAGCTCCACCCGGCCCTCCCCCGCGTACATCAGGTCGGTCGGCTCGTCGATGACGTGAAATCCCCTGCCCTCGTTGGGCGCGCACTGGGGCACCGCACCGAACACATGGAACAGCTCATGGAGCATCGTCGCCTCGGCGGCGCCAAAGGTCGCCTCGTCGACGCCCACCCGCGGGGAACCGACACACTCGATGTAATGTGCGCCACCGCGCTGAAACCACGCGGAACCGCAAGCTCCGATCGCCCGGCCCTCGTAGTAGATGCCGAGGATCTTGTCTCCCCGGACCGCCAGCCGGGAGGCTTCCTGCATCACATTCTCCACCAGATAGGCCCCGAAACCGTCCCCTTCCTGGTGGGTGAAGGAAAGCCGCAGAAACGAAACATCCACGCGTCCCTGGTACGTGTCAACACGGAAGCGCTGTCCGGTCCGGTCCTGCAACCAGCCCTGCATCGCGGTCACGGAGTTCTCGATCTCTCCGAACCGGTCGCGGTCCAGATCCTCCCGGTCGCTCGGTACCGCATAGACGAAGTGAATCTGCGGGCCCCCGATGTCGTCCGGCCGATCCCGCGTGCTCCTCGGGTTCGGATCCTCTACCGTGAACTCCAGTTCCACGGAAAAACTCTCGAAGGTGGCGGTGAGCACCGCCATCCCGACGCCGACCCCTTCGGCGAAGTCATCTTCGCCGACGGCGACGACCGCCGGATCGGACGAGGTCCATTCGACCACGACGGTGCCCGTGGTGCCGTCGTCGTAGTTGCCGTACGCGATCAGCGGTCCCACCCGCTGCCCCACGCGGATTTCCGTGCGCGGAGCGAACGGTTCGAGACCGGTGAGATGCCGCGGCGGCCGCGGCGGCGCCGGTGGCGGGGCGGACGGCGAGACACCTCCGCCGCACGATGCGAGAAAAGCGCACATCGGAAGGAGAAGGATGTTTCGACTCATGCGGTTACGGTTGGCGAAGAGTCTGGCGAGACAGGCGGCCAGCTACGGGGGACTCCCGTCAGCTTCGGTTCTCGCGGCGCGCAGACGACTTGCTGCCCAACCGCTTGGTCAGGCTTTCACAACACGGGTGAAATCACCGTGAACAAACGGCGGGCGAGGGTGGTCTTTGTGTGCACAGGGGGCGGAACGCGTCGGCTGGTCGCCGACGCCGGTCCCCACGAGGCCCCCGAGGGGCCCCGGCCCCTCAGTGCTCCAGTTCGCAGCGAACCGGCCAGTCCCCCGGGGGCAGCCTCACCTCCACCGACGCCCCGGCCATGCCGCTCGGCGCCGTCCTCAGGAACCGGCTCCGGCTGACATCGTTGCAATCCGGGCGTCCGTGCCCGTAGTAGTCGTCGCGGCCAACATCAATGAAGGTCTCTCCCCCCCGGGGTTGCTTGTCCACACCGTCGAACATCAAGTCGTTCTCCACGTCGTTCACGTGGGAGCCCGGGATGTAGTTCGGGGCACAGCTCGCGACCGCACCAAAGGCATGAAAGAACTCATGGACCATCACCACCTCGTAGGTGGAGACCACGTCCTCGGCCGTGCCGAGTTCCGCATCGGCACACCCCATATAGACGGCCCCACCCCGGCCAAGAATCGGCGCGCTGCCACAGACGCCGGCCACCGAGCCCTCATAGAAGAAAGCGAGGAGCTTGTCCCCCGAGATTTCCAGCGAGCGCGCCTCGCGGAGCAGGTCATGAACGGTGCCGCCTGCGGTTCCGTCCCCTTCCTGGTGGGTGAACGAAAGCCGAAGGAACGAAACGTCCGGCCGTCCCTGGTAGGTGTCCAGTCGCAGGGTCTGCCCGACCTCTGACGCGAGCCAATTCTGAATGCTCAGGGCGGCGCGTTCGACTTCCCCGAACCGGTCCCGGTTCCGGTCCTCCCAATCTCTCGGCACGGCGTAGACGTAGTGGACCTGGGGGCCTGCGATGTCGTCGGGGCGGTCCTTCGTGCTCCTGGGATTCGCATCCTCCACCGTGAACTCCAGTTCCACCGAGAACCCCTCGAAGGTGGCGGTCACCACCGCCGTCCCGGCGCCGACGCCTTCGGCAAGACCATCTTCGCCGATCGCGACCACGTCCGGGTCCGACGAGGTCCACACGGCGTTCACGGTACCGCTGGTGCCGTCGTCATAGCTGCCGTAGGCGATCAGCGGACCGACCCGCTGCCCGACCCTGATCTCGGTGCGGGGAGCGAACGGCTCCAGACCGGTGAGTGTGCGCGGCGGCCGCGGCGGGGCCGGCGGAGGGGTGCTGGGCGAGACTCCCCCGCCACAGGAAGCGACAAAGACGAAGAGCGGGAGAGACAGGACGAAGCGCTTCACGGGTTCAGCCTAACGCGAGGCCCGCCGGCCGGGCCGTGCCCTTCCGGGGCACTCCGGGAGCGATCACGGCAATACACTCGCCGCTGCTACCGACAAGGACCGCCGCCATCCCAGACCCCGCTCCGGAGACCCCCGCGACCAACGCCGCCGGCATCCTCCTCGCCGCCGGGGAATCGAAGCGGATGCGGCGCACCAAGTCGCTCCTCCCCCATCCAGACGGCTCCGGCCGGACCCTGATCCGCGCCGCCGCGGAGACCCTGCTGGAGGCCGGCCTCGCCCCGCTGATCGTCGTGCTCGGCCACGCCCATCGGGAGGTCGCTCCCGAACTGCGCGGTCTCCCGGTCCGCGCCGTGAACAACCCCGCCTACCAGCGGGGCATGCTCTCCTCGCTCCAGGTCGGGGTCCGCGCCCTGGCCGCCGAGCGGCACGTCTTCTGGGCGGTGGTGGCTCCCCTGGACCAGCCATTCCTCTCCGCCGGACTCATCCGTACGCTCATCGCCGCGGCGGTAAAGCCCCACCATCCCCCAGCCGCGGTCGTCCCCGCCACTCCGGCGCTCGAACGGACGGGGAGCTGGGGCCTGCCGGTGGTACTCCGGCGGCGCCTCTTTCCGGAGGTGCTGGAGCTGTCGGCGACCCGGGCGGCGGAAGACGGGGGCCGGGACCGGGGCGCCGGCCGCGTGCTCGCGCGACACCGCCAGGACCTGGTCGTGGTGCCGGCGTCCGAACGGGAACTTCTGGATCTCGACGACTGGAGCGCTTACGAAAGAGCGCGGCACTCGCAGCGGACCACGCCGCCGGACCCATGACCCTTCCCCTGTCCCACCCGGCCGCCCTCCTGCTCAGCTACGGCTCCGTGGGTGCGCTGCTGCTGGTCACGGAGCTCCTCCGCCGCGCCGGCAAGGTTTCTCCGGACGCGGCCCGCAAGGTCGTCCACGTGGGCGTGGGCCTGTGGGTGGTCCCCACGGTGTGGGTGTTCGCCGACTGGCGGGTAGCGGTCGTGCCGCCGCTCACCTTCCTGGTGCTGAACTACGCGATCCACCGGTTCCGCCTGTCCCCGCTCGACAGCGACCCGGCGAACCTCGGCACCGTGTTCTTCCCCGTCTCGTTCGCGGTGCTCCTCACCGTCTTCTTCCGGCCGGGGGAACCCGGAAACCAGGCCTTTCTCGCGGTCGCGGGACTCCTGACCATGGCGCTCGGGGACGCCGCCGCCGCGGTGTTCGGGACGCGCTACGGGACCCGCCGCTACACCATCCTCGGCCATTCGCGGACCATGGAGGGGAGCATGGCGATGTTCCTGGTCACCGGCGTGGTCATCGCCGTGGTGCTCGGCACCATGGAGGGCTATTCCTGGCACCCCGCCGTCGCCTTCGGCCTCGTGACCGGGACGGCGGCGGCGGGAATCGAGGCGGTGTGCCCCTTCGGCAGCGACAACCTTTTCGTGCCGCTCGGGACCGCGGGAATTCTCTGGGTCCTGGTGGAGGTGAGCGGAGCAGCCCTCGGAGTCGGGTAGGGTCGCCTCCCGGAATCCCATCGTGTCCATCATTTCCCTCGACAAGGGGCGCGCGCTCGGGGCGGAGGCGGCCCGCGTGGTCTGGCGCTCGCTGCAGGTCGCCGCCGCCATCTCGGTCGTGGTCGTACCGTTCGGGTACAGCATTACCGGAGCGCACTCCGATGTCCTGATGGGCCTGCTCGCGGGAGTCGCCGTCGGGATCGGGCTCAACCTGCGGATGGGGGCGCAAAGCGGCCGCTCCGTCGGCATCCTCATCGGCGCGACGGTGGGCATCGCGGCCGGACTGATCGCCGGCCTGATTCCGCAAAACCCCTGGGGTCAGCTCATCCCGCCCATCCTCGCCCTCGCCATCGGACTGACCGACGGACTCGGCGAGACCCGGATTCGCGGCTACCGCGAAGCGTTCCATGAGGCGGCCCTCATCTCGGGCCTCCTCGGGGCGGGGCTTTTGTTCGTGCCCGACGGCCTCCTTGCGGCGGTGGGATGCGCCATGATGATTGCGCCGAACACGCTCATCGTCGGGTTCTGCAACCGGGACCACGCGGGCAAGCGCCATACGCGGCCTCCGATCCTCCTGGTCGTCGCCTTCGTGGGCGTCTTCGCGGTGATCACGTACCTCGTCATGCACGAAGGTGGCCGGCATCGGTCCGTCGAGATCGGCCTGCTCTCCGCGTTCTGGTCTCTCGTGGTACTGCCGGTGCCGACCTTCCTCGCCGCCCGGACGTTCGCGATCTGGGTGCAGCCGCGGCTCCGCCTCTACGTCCAGCTCGCCGATTACCTGCGGGTCATGTGGGTCCCCATCGGCGGTTTCGCGGTGGGGTACCTGGCGATCATCGTGATCTTCGCCGGGTTCTTCGGCATGCTCGAGCGGTTCGTGCCGGAGTCGTTCAGCGGCGCCGCGGACGCGGGGGTGCTGGACTGGATCGCGTTCTCTTTCTACTCGGCGATCGCCGACCCCAGCTCGGCGATCCGGGCGGCTTCGGGGTTCGCCCGGTTCCTGGTCGGGACCCAGCTCGTCTTTTCCATCGGCTGGGCGCTCGTGGTGTTCGCCGCAGTCATGTCGGCCATCCAGCCGCAACTGGACGCGATCTCGCGCCGCCGCGCGCAGCGGGACGATTGATTCTCAGCCCAGCGAGCGCGCGATCAGCGAAAGAACGGTTCCCGCTTCTTCTTCGGTGAGCGAGAGGTTGGGCCGCACCCGCACCGAGCGCGAGCCGCAGCCCAGGATCAGCAGCCGGTTCTCGTAAGCGCGGGCCAGGAAGGCGTCCCGCTCCGCCGTATCGGGAAGGTCGAAGGCGCACATCAACCCCCGTCCCCGGACGCTGGTCATCCGGCCCCCGGCCTCCCGCGCCAGGCCGTGGAGGCCGTCCAGGATCGTTTGCCCGACCCGGGCCGCGTTCGCGACCAGGTCCTCCTCCTCGATGATCTCCAGGTAGCGGCCGCAGCGGACCATGTCCACCAGGTTGCCTCCGAAAGTGGAGTTGATCCGGGAGGGAAGCCGGAAGACGTTGTCCTCCACCTCGTCCACCCGGCGGCTGGCGAGGATGCCGCAGACCTGCGTCTTCTTGCCGAAGACCAGCACGTCGGGCTCCACCCCAAAGTGCTCGAAACACCACATCCGGCCGGTCATCCCCATCCCGGTCTGCACCTCGTCGAAGATCAGCAGGAAGTCGTGCTCGTCGGCGAGGCGGCGCAGCGCCTCGAAGAACTCCTGCCGGAAGTGGAGGTCGCCGCCCTCCCCCTGGATCGGTTCGACGATGAGGCCGGCGATGTCGTCCGGATTCGCGGCCACCGCCGCCTCGATCGCGGCGATCGCCCGCGCCTCCGCGGCCTCCGTCTCGGCAAGGCGCTCCACCTCGGGAAACCGGATGTAGGGGTTCTCGATGCGCGGCCAGTCGAACTTGGGGAAGTAGGCCACCTTCATCGGCTCGGTGTTGGTGAGGGACAGCGTGTAGCCGCTGCGCCCGTGGAAGGCCTGCCGGAAGTGGATGATCTGGCTGCCCCGCTCGCCCTTCCCGGCGGCGAGGTTCTTCCGCACCTTCCAGTCGAACGCGGTCTTGAGCGCGTTCCCCACCGCCACCGCGCCGCCCGCGATGAAGAAGGTATGCGGCAGGCTCTCCGGAATGGCGATCCGGGAGAACGTGTCCACGAACCGCGCCATCTCGACGGTGTAGAAGTCGGAGTTCGACGGGTTGTGGACCGCCACCCGGCCGAGCCGCTCGACGAAGGCGGGGTCCCTGACCCCCGGGTGGTTGTGGCCGATCGGGTTCGTCGCGAAATAGGAAAAGCAGTCGAGGAAGTCCCGCCCGGTGCGGGCGCAGCGCATCCAGGCGCCGTGACTCTCTTCGAGATCGAGGACGAGATCGAGCCCGTCCGTGATGAGGTGCCGGCGGAGGACGTCGTGGACTTCGGCGGGGCTCGGATCCCCCGTGACTGCGGCAGGAACTGGACTCACGGCCATCCCGGAAGCGTACCAAGGGCGCGGGCCGGCCGGAGCCCTGGAGAACCCATAGACTCCGGCGGATGAGAAGGCGCGCGACCCGGTGGGTCCTGGCCGCCGCGATGCCGTTTGGGCTCCCGGCCGGCGGCGCCGCAAATGCGGACGATCGGAGCGACTCCGCGCCGCTGGTCGCTGAGGTGCGGGTCTTCGAGATCCGGCGGCTCAACTCCGATTTCTCCCCTATCGAGGATCTCTCCTTCCTGGTGGACAGCGACGGAACGGCGGTTCAGGTCTCCGAGTGGCTCGCTACCCTCGCCCGGCGGGTTCCGGACGCCTACTTCGCGCAGCTCCTGACGTTCGGGCCGACCCCGGCGGAATCCGAAATGCAGTGGCAAATCACCCGGCGCGACGCCAGGCGCGCCATCCGGCTCCGGATGGGCTTCTCCCGGCCCGAACCGGCCGCTCCCGGGAGCGGAGCGCCGAGACCCCGCTTCCAGCTCGACTTCGACCTGCTCCGCATGGGCACCGCGGCCCAGCGGATCCGGGTGGAAGGTCCGGTCGAAACGGACATGACCCGGATGACGAGCGGCCGCGACTTCGAACTTCCGCTGAGCCGGTACCTGTCGTGGTTCAGGGATCCCGGCGACCTCGAGGCCCGCGGCGAGCTCTACGAAAAGATCCGGGACCGCAACATCTACCTGGCGTTCGGGATCACCTTCCGGAAGGCCGAACCGTCCGCGCTCCCCGTTCGGCTGCGCCCTCGCCCGGACCCGCAGCTCGCCGAACTCCGGTCACCGCTCCTCGGGAACGCGGAAGGAATCCTGCGCCTGCGCGTCCACCTCGATGAGAAGGGGGTGGTGGATCACACCGAAGTGCTGGAGACCACGCTCCCCGAGGTCACGCCCCGGGTCCTCGGCATCGTGTTCGGCTGGCAGTTCCCCCAGGCCGCGGGACGGGAGGGCCGGCTCTTCTTCCCGGTCCGGACCGTGGTTCCCGTTCCGTCGAACTGAGCCGGTCCGGGGACGGGGTGATTCCGGGGGGTTCGGTTGCCCACCGCGCGGACGGTCTGGTACAAGGGTGCGTTCCGCTCGTTCCAATCAGCCTGTCCAAGGAGAAACAATCATGACTTCCCGTACGCTCTGTATCTGTAGGCGGGCTGCGCTGGGCGCGGCCCTCCTCGCTCTCGCAGCCCCCCTCGCGCTCGCCCAGTCGGGCGGGCTCGGCACCATCGACTTCCCGAACTCCGGCAACGAGGCGGCCCAGAAGGACTTCCTCGACGGCGTCCGCCTCCTCCACAGCTTCGAGTGGGAGGACGCCGCCGAGGCCTTCCAGCGCGCCCAGGCCGCCGACCCGGACTTCGCGCTCGCCTACTGGGGCGAAGCGCTCAGCCACAGCGGCGGTCACCACTATCCGCCGGGTCAGGACATGTCGAAGGCCCGGGAAGCGCTGCTGAAGCTCGCCAGGACGCGCGCGGAGCGCGTCGCGAAGGCGCCGACCGACCGCGAGAAGCAATACCTGGAGTCGGTGCACATCCTCTACGGGCCCGGCGACGTCCTCGAACGGAGCGAGGGCTACGAGCAGGCGCTCGCCAAGCTCTCGGCCGACTATCCCGACGACCTCGAAGCCGCGGCGTTCCACTCGCTGGCCCTGATGCGCACCAAGGTGCGGGGCAAGGAGAGCCTGCGCGTGGACATGCGCGCCGGCGCCATCGCCCAGCGGGTGTTCCGCGAGAACCCCGACCATCCGGGGGCGGCGCACTACGTGATCCACGCCTTCGACAACCCGGTGCAGGCCCCGGTGGCGCTCTACGCCGCGGAGAAGTACGCGGACATCGCCCCGGCGGCGGTGCACGCGCTCCACATGCCCTCGCACATCTTCGTGCAGCACGGGATGTGGGACCAGGTGCGCAGCCTCAACGACCGCTCCTACCAGGCTTCGGTGGACCGGGCCGAGCGCAAGGGACTCTCCCCGGCGCGCTACTCCTACCACGCGCTCTACTGGCTCCTCTACGCCTATCTCGAGGAAGGCCGCTACGAAGACGGCCAGAACCTGCTCGACGAGTTCGAGGAACTCACCAAGCGCGACGAGATGACCTCCGGCATGAAGGAGACCTGGATGCGCATGGACGCGCTGAACACGGTCGAGACCCGCCGCTGGAAGCCCCAGCCGGTGGACGACCTGGTGGCGCAACTGGACAGCGAGGAGCCGCAGGTCGGTCATCGCACCGCCGGAGCGATGCTCTACGCGCGCGGAGCGAGCGCCGCCGAGACCGGCGACGTGGACACCGCGGTGAAGGCGCACGAGGGACTGACCAAGATCCACGAAATGCTCGCGAGCGACGAGAACCCGCGCGGCGCCGAACAGGCGCTCGTGATGGCGCACGAGATGGCGGGCCTCATCGCCAAGGCGAAGGGCGACAAGGACGGAGCGATCGCCGCCTTCCGCAAGGCGGTGATGGTGGCGGAGAGCATGGAGCCGCCCTCCGGCCCTCCGGGCGAATCCCCGATCGACGCGCCCATCCAGCCGGCCCACGAACTCCTGGGTGACATGCTGCTGGACACGGGCAACGCCGAAGAAGCCCTCGCGGTCTTCGAGACCTCGCTCGAGCGGACCGCCAAGCGGCCCCACTCGCTCTACGGCGCGGCGCGCGCCGCGGCGGCGGCCGGTGACGAGGAAGCGGCGGCCGACTACTACGAGCAGCTCCTGGCGACGCCGGAACGGGGCCCGGATCTTCCCGGTCTCGCGGACGCGGAAGCGATGGTCGGCGACACGACCATGCAGGAGAACTAGTCGAGCAGCGCTCCTTCCGAGGACGGCCCCGAACCCGGGGCCGTCCTCAACCCTGGGCTACTCGTCGCCGCCCAACAGGCCCGAACGAAGCAGATAGTAGAGAAGGGTCACGACGCCGGTGAGGGCGGCGGCCACGTAGGTCATCGCGGCGGCGCTCAGGACCCTGGACACCCCGCGGCGTTCGTCGGGGGTGATCAGACCGGTGTTCCAGACGAGCGCCTTGGCCCGCCGCGAAGCGTTCAGTTCCACGGGAAGCGTCACCACCTGGAACAGCACCACCAGCGAGAAGAGCGCGATCCCGAGCTGGATGAGCCCGAAGGCGCCCAGCAGGAAACCGCCGAGCAGCAGGATCCAGGAGACGCTCGAGGCGAAGCTCGCGGGCCGGGCGAGCACCTGTCGGAACATCAGCGGCTGGTAGCCGCTGTGGTGCTGCAGGGCGTGCCCCACCTCGTGGGCGGCGACGGCCACCGCTCCGACCGTCCGTCCGCTGTACACCTCGGGCGAAAGCCTGAGCACCCGGACCCGCGGGTCGTAGTGGTCGGAGAGCGCCCCGGGATGCTGCTCCACGGGGATGTGGATTCCCTGCCGGCGAAGCAGCAGCTCGGCGGTTTCGCGGCCGCTGCGCCCGCTCGAGACCGGCACCCGGTTGTAGCGGGCGAAGGTGCGCTTGACCTTGAACGTCGCCCACAGGGTGAGGGCGATGGCCGGGGCCAGCATGATGAAGTAGAGGGGATCGAAGAAGAACATGGAGGTTTGATCAGGCTCCGCGAGAAAATGACGCTTGTATGCCTATAACAGTAGACCGCGACGGAAAGTTTCCCAACCAGCCGAACGAGCCTGAATCCGGCGAAGCACCCCTGGCCATCAACGCCGGGCGCCTCCGCGACTCGCTCGTCGCGCTTTCCCGCTTCGGCGCGCATCCCGGCGGCGGCGCCCACCGGTTCGCCTTTTCGAAGGAAGAACTCGCGGCCCGCGCCTGGATCACCGGCGAGATGGAAGGCGCCGGACTCAGGGTGCGCACCGATCCCGCCGGCAACCTCTTCGGCCGGCGCGAGGGGAAGGAGCCCCTGCCCGCCATCCTCTTCGGGTCCCACCTCGACACCGTCCCGCAGGGCGGCCACTACGACGGCACCCTCGGCGTGCTGGGGGCGCTCGAGGTGCTGCGGGCGCTCGGCGAGCAACGGATCGAGACCCGCCACCCGCTGGAAATGGTCGTCTGGTGCGACGAGGAGGGCGCCCACTTCGGGAACGGCCTCTTCGGGAGCCGGGCGGCGACCGGGGCCGTCCACGACGGCGAGCTGGACCGGTTGGGCGAAGACGGGCTCAGCCTCCACGAGTGGATCGAGCGCTACGGGCTCGACCCCGGGGCGCTGGAACGCGCCGTCCTCGACCCCCGGAAGGTGCGGGCCGTCTTCGAACTCCACATCGAGCAGGGCGGGAACCTGGAGCGGGAGGGCTGCAGGATCGCGGTCGTGGAAGGCATCGTCGGGATCCACCGTTTCGAGGTGAACGTCGGCGGCTTCCAGAACCACGCCGGCACCACCCCGATGGCCGAGCGGAAGGACGCCATGCTGACGGCGGCGCACATGATCGTGGCGGTCCATGAGGAAATCCGGGCGCTGCCGGGGGATCAGGTCGGCAACGTGGGCCAGCTCGCCGTCTCGCCCGACGCCGCCAACGTGGTGCCGGGCGCCGTGCGGTTCCCGATCGAGCTGCGCGACCTGAAGGACAAGGTGGTGGACGACATCATCGAGCGAATCGGGGCGCGCGGAGACCGGCTGGCGGCGGAAACGGACTGCACCGTCGGAATCCACCGGACGCTCCGCGAGCCGCCCGCCGACATGGATCCCGGGTTGCGCGCGCTCCTCTACAAGGTCGCGCGGGAGGCGGGGCACGAGCCGCTGTCGCTCCCGAGCCGGGCCGGCCACGACGCCCAGAACACCGCCCGCCACGGCATCCCCACGGCGATGATCTTCGTCCCCAGCCGGGCCGGAATCAGCCACTCGCCCGAGGAGTGGACCTCCTGGGCGGACTGCGCCCGGGGGGTGGACCTGCTGCGGCGCGCGGTCCTGGCGGTGGACGCGGCGTAGGGAGCGCCAGGTCTTCAGGCTGGCATCGCGGCCGCCGGCCGCGAAACGCTCATGTGCGCGTCCTGCTGCGCACCCCGCCCGTCATGAAAATGGCGGAAACGGCTTGGAACGCCGGTCTCCGACCGGCACGCGGCCCGAAGGGCCGCAGGCGACGTATCGCTGTTTGCCCCGATGGGACGCCGGGACAAGGATGTGGCCCCTGTTCCGGTCGGCTCCGAAGAAGAGAGCCATGCCGCGGGT